>JBCCTI010000004.1:0-167411 GCA_039198955.1 Bacteroidota bacterium
CGGGTTTCTGCTTTTACTTTTTAGCTATTGGAATGGTCTTGACCTCGGGACTTACCATTTGGGCGGGTGATCAGCCGAAAACTACATTTGTCGGGATTATCGTGGCGTTGGCCTCTATTCTTTCTATGTACTTTCTGATGAAGTATAAACTGAAAGCCGGGCATAAGCTTAATTCCCAGCCAATTATTGCTGATGCCAACTGTACCAAAACCTGTTTGTACTTATCGGTACTGCTCTTGGTTTCCAGCGGATTGTACGAATTATTTCGTATTCCCTACGTGGATTCTATGGGGGCCTTAGGAATCTCCTGGTTCGCTTTTAAAGAGGGAAAGGAGGCATTTGACAAAGCGAAGGGTAAAGAGTGTAGTGACTGCCATTGACGGAAACCGGAATCTGGAGTCCGGAAACCGGAAGTATGTCACTGATAATATTCTCCCCCTATTTGTTTCTTCGGTCTCCGGATTCCCATCTCCAGTCTCCGTAATGCCCTTGTAAGATTTAACCTCAAATTGTCTTTTATTGTCAGAGGGTAATTTGTAATTCGCAGCATGGTTCATCTTGTGGTCGATTCAGAAAAACGCTCGCGCTTGCTCAACTTAAAAGAGCTATTGCACTACCGCGATCTGTTTTACATTTTGGCGTACCGCGACCTGCGGGTGCGTTACGCCCAAACCTTCTTAGGTTTACTGTGGGCGATACTGCAACCATTGGCTACGCTGACTATCTTTACAATTGTATTCGGTCGGGCGGTAAAGGTTGATACCGGAGGCGTGCCTTATCCGCTGTTTGCTATTACGGGGATGGCGGCCTGGACATATTTTGCTTTTGTGATGAAAGAATCGGGAAACTCTATTATCAGTGCCCAGGGCATGGTGAAGAAGATCTATTTTCCCCGCTTAGTGATCCCACTTTCTAAGGCCGTTGTTGGGTTTGTCGATTTCGGGATTGCCCTATTGTTTATGACAATACTGATGCTAGTGTATCAATATCCACTGGTGCCCCAATTGATTTTTCTTCCAGTCTTTATTCTACTCACCATCTTTTCGGCTCTATCGGTAGGTATTTGGCTGAGTGCCCTCACCATCCGCTACCGTGACTTTCAGCACGTAGTACCGTTTCTGGTGCAGTTCGGCTTGTACGCTACGCCCACGGCTTATCCGGCCTCGGCTATCATTGATAACTTACCTAAGTGGGCAACGGTCATTTACTACCTTAACCCAATGGCAGGAGTGGTAGAGGGCTTCCGTTGGTGCTTATTAGGTGGAACCCCACCTAGCGAGTACGCTTTTCTCTCCTTTAGCCTAGTGGCAGTCTTGCTAATCTCGGGCTTGTTCTACTTCAAGCGGGTAGAGCGGGTGATGGCGGATATTGTGTAAACAGGCATATTAGCTGTAACCGATGGGATATGGCGAAAGATGTGATCCCGCTCGAGCCAGACTGCTTCTACCATATCTTCAATCGGGGCAATAATCGGGAAAATGTCTTTTATAATCAGGAAAATTACCGCTATTTCCTCCGAAGATACGATCAGTATTTATCCAGCTATCTGGATACCTTTTGTTTCTGTCTGCTGCCCAACCATTTTCACCTCTTAGTACGTATCAAGTCAGCTGATGATATTCTTCAGCAGGCTGACAAAGATTTTAGTGGCGTAGACTCTTCGGCTGAAATGTTAGTAAGCGAGCGCTTCCGTCGCTTTTTTCTTTCCTACTCGAAATCAATCAACAAGCAAACTAAGCGGGTAGGTAGCCTATTTCAAAAACCCTTCCGACGAAAGAAAGTGACCGACAGCGACTATTTGGCCAACCTTGTTTCTTATATTCATTTTAATCCAGTTCACCACCGGGTACACTCAGATTATACGAGTTATCCCTGGAGCTCTTACGCGCGTATTCTGAATGGTAACCCTACCAAACTTAGGAGAGAAGAACTTTTAAGCTGGTTTGGGGGACGACAAGGGTTCATCAATTTTCATCGGGTCAATTGCGGTAACAGCCAAGAAGATAGTTTGGAGATTGAGTAGGTGGGTGGATAGAACTGTCATATCTCAAAAAGGAGGTAAAACATGCCTCTAGTTATCAAGATGAATAAAGAATGCTTACCCTTCCGGCAATAAAGAAGATATGACAGTTCTGCGGGCAGTTATCTGTAACACTGGTATAGAGGCAGATATAGCCGTGGTAGGGAATTTTCTCAAGCCATTATAATGCCTCTTGAAAATCTAGGTTTGCTCTCCGAAAGGTTGGTGAAAGCCTGGAGAAGTCCAACCCGGTACTTCTAGAGGTTGGAGAGCATCAAGCGTGGTTTTCGGAAGGTCAATGGAGGCGAAAAGAAGACGAAACGCGACTTCTGAGGGACTCTTAAGAGCTTCGGGAGACACCCCGAGGCTAAGGAAAAGTCAACAGTGGACAAAGGAGGCTCAATGGCGGCCTAATGGATCCTAAAGCTAATATAAATAAGTTCAAAATAGGTCAGATGAATATTAATTGAAACGAAAAAATTGTGCTTATGTAGCTTTTTAGGAGTGAAAGTGCAGTATTATGCTAGAAAACAACCTGATTCTTGAAAATATATAGTAATATTCCTGATATATTTTAATAAATAGGACAAATTGACATCTAAGCTGAAGGTACTATTTTGCCTAAACTTGTAAAATCTAACTGTTTTTCTTCTCAGTTTTTTGGCTAAGTTTGTGGACGATGATCGAGGACTACAGGGTAGAGGGCTAGAGGTTAAAAACTAAGTAAAGTAACTAAAAAGAAGTAGCAGGTTACAGAGTAAAAAGTTGAGATTATTTCAGACATATGCTAGTAAAATAAGTGATTGGTAAATAGGGTATCAAGCGATTGATAAACAGATAGGAGATTTATAAGATAAATGCCAAGTAAATCTTACACTATTAACCGCAAGGATGGGGGGAAGTATTTGTAATTAATTTAAGCATAATTGCTGGCGGTACATTCTTTATAAACTAGCGTACTCACTCAATTGGAAAATTAACACCCATGACCGACGTTGCCATACGAGTAGAAAACCTAGGCAAGCAATATAAGCTGGGTAGCCATAAATCCGGTTCCTTCCGCGAGAGCTTGTCCCGGATGTTCCGAAAACCGGAAACTGGAGACGGGAGACCGGGTGCAGTAACTCCGGACTCCGTTTTCTGGGCCTTAAAAGACATTAACTTTGAAATTAAGCGGGGTGAAGCCGTCGGCATTATTGGGCGCAACGGGGCGGGCAAGAGTACACTGTTGAAGATTCTCTCCCGTATTACCGAACCCACCCGAGGGCGCTACGAAATATTTGGCCGCGTGTCCTTGCTACTTGAGGTAGGTGCTGGCTTTCACCCCGAACTGACCGGACGAGAGAATGTATACCTTAATGGTACCATTCTGGGGATGAAGCGGCAGGAGGTAAAAATCAAGTTTGATGAGATCGTGGCCTTCTCGGGAGTGGAGAAACTCTAATTGATTATGAAAGTTCCTTTTGTGACAGGGTATATGGGTTATTTCAATATCCTAAGAAGGTTTTCGGGAAGGAGTATGTATGTGTTGATGGGGCTTTCTTTAATTGTTGCAGCTACTGATGGGATTGGTATTACCATGTTGATCCCTCTTTTAAAAGCCAGCGAGGTAGGAGATAGTGGGTTAGGAAAACAAGATATTTTTATAAAAATATTTACTTCTTTGGGTATCCCTCCGACCTTCAACTGGGTGCTTGGTGCAATAGGTGTTCTTTTTTTAGCCAAAGGAGTTATTAAGTATTTTGAAGGCTATTTGGGTGCTTCGATTAGAGCCAGGCTATTTACCAAATGGCGTATGCAGTTATTGAGGCATTACAGTAGTCTGGATTATCAGTATTATGTGTCCAAAAACACCGGGCATTTTACCAATATAATTAGTACTCAGGTAGGGAGTGCATCTCATTTTGTGCTACTATACTCTCAGTTTAGCTCAAAAGTGCTTACGGCACTTGTATATCTTGGGTTAGCTCTTTTTCTCAACTGGCAGCTTTCCTCTATGGCTATGATAGCGGGTTTAGTTATTATTTTCCTGCTAAGAAGAATTACCTCTGAAACCAAGCGTATATCCGTTTTAAATGCAGTAGAAACAGGTGTATTAAATAAGTTTTTGATTCAACTTTTACAGTCGTTCAAGTACTTACAAGCTACTGCAAGGTTCTCGCATCTGGAAGAAAGTACTAACAATAGTGTTAGGAAACTATCTGAGTATCGGTTAAAAATAGGAAAGTTAACGGCTATACTATTGGCTTTACAGGAACCGCTGGGTATTGCCTTTATGATTGGAATTATGTTTTACCAGGTGAATGTATTAGGAGAATCTTTGGCACCACTGTTAGTAGTGTTGATTTTATTTTATCGTACAGTCAATACCCTGATGTTAGCACAAGGGCAATGGCAACAGATAATGAATTTAGCTGGTAGCCTAGATGTGGTAGTTGATGAGTTTGATGAAGTGGAACAGCACCATGAGGCTAGAGGAAAGGTTTCCTTACCAGTATTTGAACAGTCTATTGAATTTAAAAATGTTGATTTTGCTTTTGGAGAGAAAAAAGTTGTAAAAGATGTTTCATTCAGTATTCCTAAAAATTCCACAATAGCTTTAGTAGGAGGATCAGGGGCAGGTAAGACAACTTTAACTGATTTAATAAGTCTCTTGATTAAACCTACGGGAGGACAATTGCTTTTTGATGGTATTCCTGCTAACGAATTGGATATTCAATCTTGGAGAAATAAAATAGGGTTTGTGACTCAGGATACGGTTATTTTTGACGACAGCATTGCTAACAATATTACTCTTTGGGAAGAAGAGTTTGAGAGTGATGAAAATGTTCAGAAAGAAGTGAAGCAAGCAGCCCGTCAAGCTTATTGTGACGAATTTATATCTTCTTTACCCAATGGATATTATACTCAAATAGGTGAGCGGGGCATAAAGCTATCAGGTGGGCAGAAACAACGTTTATCAATTGCTCGGGAGCTATACAAACAGCCTGATATATTAATTTTAGATGAAGCAACTTCGGCTTTGGATTCTAAGTCAGAACAGTTTATACAAGAAAGCATCGATACATTGAAAGGTACCATGACGGTCATTCTTATTGCTCATAGATTGTCAACTATAAAAAATGTGGATAAGATAATTGTCTTAGACCAAGGGAGAGTAAAAGAAGAAGGGTCATTTGATGAATTAAACTCTTTTGACACTCAGTTTAGGCAAATGGCTGAATATCAAAGACTATAAATAATATAAGTTTTAATTCTTATTTTGGTTATACAGATGATGACTTTATCCTGTAAAGCAGCTTGAGAAAGCTCTGATTATTTCAATAGATAGAAGCTCATTAGTCAAGAAACTCTGCTATGATTAACAGCAAATTCTTATAATAGTATGACAAATAAATTTCATGCAGGCACCTATTATATTTATTCATTACGGTAATTCATACTACTTGAAACATGTTTTGCGCTCTGCAAAAATGTTTAATCCTAAAAAGCGAGTGATTCTTATTGGAGATAGTAGTAACAATAGGTATCAAGACATCGATGTTGAGCATTATCTATTTGAACATTACTTAGATACTGATGAAGTAAAACAGTTTGAAAAATTGTATCGTCGAGTTGGAGGTGTTGAGTTTGAAAAAATAAATAAAAATAAAGGTGGTGAAGATTGGACAAAATTTAACTTTCTAAAATGGTTCGTACTATACACATTTTTACAAGAGCAGAATATTTCAAATCTATGGGTATTTGATTCAGATACAATTATACTCTCAGACCTAGATTCATTGGAAGAGAGGTATGGTGAGACAGATTATACTGTAATGAATAATAATAATCAATTGCAAGGCTTTGTTAGTAATCCCGGCTACATTCAGTTATTTCAGAAATTGTGTATCGAGATGTTTTCTAACCAAGAGTACTTAGATCAGATAAAGAAAAAAAACTTCACTGTTAACCCTAGGCATGGGTTTACCATGATGATGGTATTTAGGCGACTATCTGATGTAGCAAAACCCCGTATAAGGCGGTTAAATAAAATTATTGATAATGCATATTTTGACGAATGTATTTGCCATCAGCATGGTAAAGAGATTTATAAGAAGAAAATTGGTCATAAAACTGTAAAGAAGATCTACTGTGATCAAGAAGGGGGGTTATATCAATATGATTTGACTCTTCAGCGTTACATAAAGTTACTTGGTGTTAATTTAAGTTGGGTGCCGATATATGTCTTTGATGTTATATATTATCAGGCCAGAAAAAATAGAACATATGAAAACTCTAAACAAATTGCCCAAAGTCAGCCTCAAGAATTTGCTCTTTTGGACTTAGGCACTCCCTTGATACATTCTATAAAGGAGAAATTAAGTGGTATTAAAAGAAAGATATTGACTGTAAGTTGATATTAGGTTAGTAAAATTAGCTCATGGTTTATTAGTCTTAACTGTATGAGTGTACTATTTATAATGCCGAATTGGTATTCTCCATCAGAATTGTGGCTTCATCGTATGATTAATATGATGGAAGATGAAATAAATACTATTGCTTGCTATAATCCAGCGAAAAAGAAATACAATGGTAAGATTCCTGCTGTAAATCTCTTTGACTGTTCTTTTTTGGCGCGAGTAAAGAACAAACTTAACCTAACTCAACAAGGGAATAATGTTAATTACAGAGGGTTGAATTCTGTAATAAAGAGAAATAACATCAAGAAAATATTTATTCATTATTTAACTTCAGTAGTAAACCTAAGTAAGCTAATAGAAACCTCCGAAATACCAGTATATATTCACTGCCATGGATATGATGTAATATGGGACCGAAAAAAACGTTCAGGTGAGTTAATACATCCAGAAGATTATGTTGATATGGTTCGCAGTTTAAGCGACAAAGTTTTCTTTATTGCAAACTCTCACTACACGGCTAATAAGCTTAAGCAGATTGAGATTAAAGAAGAAAGAATTATTGTAAAAAGTTATGGTGTAGCAACACCACCTTCGCCCACTATTAGAAGTAATAAAGGTAAACTCAAGATACTATATCTAGGAAGGTTTGTGGATTTTAAAGGTCCTGATCTGGTTATTCAAGCCTTTGACAGGGCAAAAAAAGAAGGGCTAAATGCAGAGTTAATAATGGCAGGGGATGGGCGTTTAATGTTTAGTTGCGACTTGCTGAAAAGGAGATCGGCCTATAGTGACGATATCCATTTTTTGGGGGAAACTGACGCTATAACCGGAGACAGGTTGCGTCAAGAAGCAGATATATTTACAGCTCATAACTGCACGGGGGTTTTATCAAACCAAGAAGAAGCCTTGGGGGTCAGTGTTCTGGAAGCAATGTCTGCATCTTTGCCAGTAATTTCTGGTAGAAATGGTGCTTTGACAGAAACAGTTGTTGAGAATGAAACTGGAATTTTGGTAGAGCCTGGTGATATAGATGAACATGCTAGGGCCTTTTTAAAGTTGGCGCAGGATATCGAGCTAAGAAATACTATGGGGGCAGCGGGTTGGCAAAGGGTAAAAGATTATTATTCTTATGAGATTGAGCAACAAAAGCTCAAAAATATTTTTGGGGACTGATCCCTAGAACTCACATGGAATTAATATGTAAATCTGGTTCATTATGAACACTAGATAATATGGTATTCAGATACAAAAAAGATACAACCGACTATGTTAGGAGCATTCCCTTAATTTACTATAGGATGAATAGAACATTAAACTTTCAGTACTCTACACATACTCTGTTCTTAAAAGCAGCTAACTACAGTAGTAGCAATTTAGTCTTGGATATAGGTTGCTTAGATGGTAAAGATACTTTAACATTCAGAGACGGATTGCCGGGAGCGCGAGTTTTGGCTTTTGAAGCAAACCCCTATAACTACCAGAAAATTAAAGATTCAGGGGTGCTGGAAAGTAATCATATTGAAGTTTTTAATTTTGCCGTCTCAGATCGAACTGATTTCCTGAAATTTTACCTGTACAATACATCTGATGTGCAAAGAGATGGCATAGCTAGTCTAAAAAAGAGGGATGGGGTCGAGGCGCAAGAAGAAGTGGAGGTACAGTCTGTTCGTATTGAGGACTTTTTAGCCAAAAACGAGGTGTCTATTTCTAATATTGCAGTGTGGATTGACGTGGAAGGGGCTGCTTTTGAAGTAATCACTAGCTTTGGAGATCGTATTAATGAGGTCAGTGTAGTACATGTAGAATTAGAAAATGAAAAGCTTTATCAAGAATATCATCTACAACAAGAAGTTGAGGCTTTCTTAAAAAAGAATAAATTTATTTGCTTGGGAAAGCAAATGCACAAGAGCAGGAAAGTTGGTGATTATGTATACATCAACTCCTCCATACTAAACTGGTTTGACCTTTGCTGCTTGCGAACGGTTAAAGTGAAATCTTGGCTGGGAATATTGGCAAGAGGTTTATAATGAATTGGCCCAAAATATCCGTTATCACCCCCTCACTTAATCAAGGGAAGTATCTGGAAGATACAATTAAGTCTGTATTCAATCAAAACTATCCCAATTTAGAATATATATTGATTGATGGGGCGAGTACAGACAGTTCAGTAAGCACTATTGAGAAATACGAAAAACAATTCCAATACTGGGTTAGTGAACCGGATACCGGACAATCAAATGCTGTTAATAAAGGATTTGCAAAAGCTACTGGTGAAATTGTCACCTGGTTGGGAAGCGATGACATATTGCTGCCAGGATCATTACAAAGGGTAGCAGAAGCGTTTACCAAGGATACAGATGTTGCTTTAGTGCATGGGGATGCGATCTATCTATACTCAAATGGGAAAAGGGTAGAGGCAAAAACCTCACCGGAAGGGTTTCCAAATAAATACCTTGCGGGGATGGCTTTTGCCCAGCCGTCTTCTTTTTTTCGGCGAAGCCACTTGGAAAAAGTTGGTTTTCTCGACGAAACCTTACACTACGGTATGGACTATGACCTGATGGTTCGACTGTTTGATTTGGGTAAGCCCTGCCAACTGAGTAACTTTTTATCAGTTTACCGCTACCATCCTGAAAGTAAGTCTACCAACGACAAAGAGAAGTTTGCCGAAGAGTGGGCGTGGATATTCAGTAAGGTGGTCTATTCAATTTATTCTCATTCAAGGATACTCGAGCTTATGCAGGATTTGCAACTGTACCATCAGCCGAAAACCACTTATGAGTTTACAAAAGCATATACTGATGAGTTTCTCTACCAGTCGTTTCTACACTTCTTACACTTCCAGATTATTTTCTTATACCAATCACCTAGCATAAAACGAGTAAAGCCACTACTAAGCTGGTTAAAAGAGAACGAACGAGGCTTCTTTGATCAACAACGTTTACTTCCAGTATACAATCGGGTTCATTATCTTAACAATACTATCATTAAGTATGCAAGAAGGTTCAGCACTTATGTTTAGTATTATTATTCCTACCTATAATCGGGCTGCATTTCTGCCGGAAACGCTGGATAGTGTCCTGAAGCAGGAATACAAGCATTACGAGATTATTCTGGTAGACGACGGGAGTACAGACGATACCCGACAGGTAGCTCAAGGCTATTTAGAAAAGCATTCTCGGGTATCTTACTATTATACGGATAATCGGGAGCGAGGTGCTGCTCGTAACTATGGCATGAAACGCGCTAGAGGTGAGTATCTGATTTTCTTTGATTCGGATGATAACATGCACCCAAATCACCTGTCAGTGCTTACAGATGCAATGAGATGCCAGCAATACCCGGATTTTCTGGCTACGAAATATCAGTTGTCAGACGGGAAACAATTGTATAAGACAGATATTCAATCACTGGATTCCGGTTACTATGATTATAAACTTTTATTGGCAGGAAATCCTTTCTCCTGTAATTTCTGTATGAAACGGTTGATGAATGATTTAATCTTCTTCAATGAGATGCGGGAATACGCCGCCTTTGAAGATTGGATCTTTTTAGTCCAAAATCTTACACATCGAAAGATTTATGTGATAGATGCTATTACCATTACAATGAATGACCATCAGTTTCGCTCCATGCGACAAAGCAACAGAAAGTTACTGCATAAACGACTGGCATCTACTAAATATTTACTCAATCAATTGACGATCTCTAAAGGTGAACAGAACAGTGTCTGGGCAAACAGTTACTACTTTGGGGCAGTACATGCTTATCTAGAAAATAGTCGATGGGATTGTTTCCGCTTTCTAACCCGAGCAATAAAGTATCGATTTGATTCTAAGTTTGTGCTACTGGCTGTAAAAGCAATGTTAGGTAAATCATTGATTACTAAAATTGTCTCTCGATGATTGTGAAACAACAAAAAGAGTTTGTCCTTAAAAAGCAAGCGAGAGTCTTTTTTCCTAACTTAGACGGGCTTCGTTTCTTTGCTTTTTTTTCGGTTTTTTTGGCGCACAGTTTTTATTCCGAGAACAAAGCGATTCTATCCAATCCAATTCATCAGCAGATTAAGCAGTGGAATATCTTGGGTATTTACGGAGTAAACTTCTTTTTCGTACTAAGTGGTTTTTTGATAACGTATCTTTTACTAGCTGAAGAAGATAAATTCAAAAAGATCCATATCCCGGCCTTCTACCTTCGGCGAATCTTTCGTATTTGGCCTCTATACTATGCTATTGTTTTCATAGGCTTTGTGCTATTCCCCCTTGGAAAACAATTGGTGGGGGAGTCACCAGAATTGGATGGGAATATATGGTATTATATTTTCTTCATTAACAACTATGATACCCCTCCAGGGACTGCTATACTAGGTGTGCTGTGGTCTATTGCAATTGAGGAACAGTTTTATCTTTTCTGGCCTTTATTGCTAGGGCTGCTGTTTAGAAAAAAACGACTACATCTTTTCACTACCATTATCGCAATATCTTTTATTTGGCGCTACTTAGGTAACAATGGGTATACAGATACCCTTAGCTGTATTTCGGACATGGCAGTAGGAGGACTGGGAGCGTACCTTGCTTTTTATAATAATGAGCTAATCAAAAAAATTGAAGAGTTACCTAAGCAGTACATAGTGCTAATCTACATAACCGGGTTCATACTTATTTTCAGTAAGGGAGAATGGGGCACATTATCTCAATTTACCCGGGCTGTCCAACGATTGGTATTCTCAGTCTTCTTTCTGTTCATTATTCTAGAGCAGAACTATGCCAGACACTCTCCTGTAAAAACGTCTTCACTTTCTTTTCCAACCCAGTGGGGAAGATATACTTATGGGCTGTATATGCTTCACTTTCCGGTGATCTATATGACGGGAAAACTGGTACGAGGGTTAGTAGGGGACGACTCGCTATTTCATGTAATTTTTACAGAAACCATAGTGGCTCTTGGGATGAGTATGTTCGTTGCCTATATATCGTTTCATTACTTCGAATCATACTTCCTGAAACTGAAGGAAAGGTTTTCTTTTGTTAAAAGATGATAAATCCTAATAACTTATTGATAGTTACATACTGGAGTTTTAGTGATGCCCTTATACAGGCATATACCTTGCCTTATGTCAGAATTATCAGAAGAAAATTACCTCCTGGCTCACTAATTTATTTATTTACGCTAGAGCAAAAATCCCATGCACTCAGCAATCGAGAAAAACAGCAGATTGCAAGCCGTTTATACCATGAAGGAATTATATGGAAACCTTTCCAGTATTCTCCCTTTGGAATCAAGATGATGGTAAAATGGGCATATATACTAATACGTCTCATTATACTCATTTTTCATGATAGCATAAATACTATTCATGCATGGTGCACCCCGGCTGGAGCTATTGGGTATATTTTATCGAGGCTTACTGGGCGATCTTTAGTATTAGATAGCTTTGAGCCCCACGCTGAACCTATGGTGGAAGCTGGACAATGGTCTGACAAAAGCTCAGCATTCAGGCTATTATTTGCGATGGAAAAAAAGCAAGCCAAGCATGCTGATGTAGTGATTGGCTGTGTGGATAAAATGAAAGTATACGCTCAGGAAAAATATGAGGTACAATTGAAAAAATTTTATAGCAAACCCGCTTGTGTCAATTTTTCACTCTTTGATTTTGAGAAAGCCAAGAACGAAGAACTACTTACCGAACTTGGACTCAATGATAAAGTAGTGTGTGTATATGCGGGAAAATTTGGTGGTTCTTATCTGAAACAGGAAGTTTTTGACTTCTTCAGAACTTGCTATGATCAATGGGGGGAGGTCTTTAGAGTATTATTATTATCAGCTCACTCTCGGGATGAGGTTGAGAAATGGGCACTATGTGCTAGTGTTCCACCTGAATTAATTATTCAGCAATTCGTCCCTCATAGTGATGTCCCAGCTTACATAGGTTTGGGTGATTTTGCTATTGTTCCTTTTGTGCCAGTTCCATCTAAGCGATATGGATCACCAATTAAAACGGGGGAGTATATGGCAATGGGCTTGCCTATCGTGATTACCAAAGATATTTCAGACGATTCAGATTTAATAGTGAGGGACAATATTGGTGATGTCTTACAGCAATTGAATAGAGAAGAATATCAGAAAGCTGTCCAGAAAATTGATCGGCTTTTAGGCGGTAACCAAAGAGTACTGCAAAAAAGAATAGCAGCGTTAGCACATGAACTAAAAAGTTTTGACCATGCAAGTGCTGTTTACGACAATATATACTGTAAGGAGAAAAAAACAGAAAAATACCATGAAGCAGTGTTAATGTCATAATAGTAAATTACAATATGAGCAAAATCACGAGGGAAGAAATAGAAAATAAGAAAATTGGAGTCCTGGTTGACTCGAATCGAAAGAGTCGTTTATTGGTTTCATTTGGAGGAGTTCGTCAGGGAATTGAAATTCCTGTCTTTGAATTCTTCAACTCTATTTCTGAAATAGATTGTGATAAAATATTTCTTAGAGATTTTAGTCAAGCGTGGTATCAAAAAGGTGTTGACCGGTCTATCAATGATGTAGATCGAGTGATCCATTTTCTCACAAATTCTATTCGTAAAAATCAATATAAAAAAGTATGCTTCTTAGGAAATTCAATGGGCGCATATGCTGCTATTTTGTTTGGGACCATGTTAAACGTAGATAGGGTAATATCTTTTGCTCCCCAAACATTTATTGATAGATGGCATAGATTATTGTACGCCGATAAGCGATGGAAAACAGAAATCAAGAGTATCTATGCTTATGAAAATAAAATAGAGGAATACTTTGACCTGAAGCAATATCTGAACAGCAAAAATAATTATAAAACTAAAATAGATATTTACTACTCACCTACACATCGTCTTGATAAAGCTCATGCTGAGAGGATGAGAAAGAGCCTAAACATTAAGCTAACACCCATTAAAGAGGGGGGGCATGGAGTAGTTAAAACTGTCATAGACAATGGTAGCCTGGTAACTTTAGTGGAAGAGGCGCTTTCTGAAAAAAAATCAGAGTATGCTCATGTATAATATTATTCACTATTTATATTCTTTCTCCCGGCCTTCAGAAACTTTCATTTACACGTTGATCAGGCTATTGGAAGGATTACCAGAATTTAAAAACACTATACTTACTCAGAAAAGAGAACTCGCTCAGGAACGCCCCTTTGATAGAGTACAAGTGATTTTCAAGAAAGGGCTATTTTCAAAACTTCAAAGACGGTTTACAAATTTCAGTGATATTGATTGGGCTACCACAAGCAATAAGCCTGACGTTCTCCATGCTCATTTTGGCCCGAATGGAGTTTATTTATACAATAGTATAGGAACAAAGCTTGGTGTGCCAATAATTACAAGTTTGCATGGTACTGATGTTGTGTCGCTTCCTTATTCAGATTATAAGTATCGGGAAAGCATTGTAAAGATGTCAAAAGATTCAGAATGCTACTTTACAGTGCCATCAAAATTTCTATATAATAAGCTCAAAGATTTAGGATGCAGTGAAGAAAATATAACAGTGCTTAATAATACTTTTGATGGGGAATTTCTTTCTACAAGAAAGAGTAATTATAGAAAACCCAGCGACCCATTGCATATAATCAATGTAGGCCGCTTACTCCCAATCAAAGGGCAAGAATATTTGATTAGAGGATTTGCAAGTTTTGTCAGAAATGTAAATCCTGATTCTAAGCTTACCATTGTTGGTGAGGGAGCACTTAAGAATAAATTACAGCAACTCTCTAATGATTTGGGAGTTAGCAAGCAGGTTACGTTCATAGACTACGTATCTCATCATGATTTACCTCAGCTTTTGAGTAGACATGATTTGTATTTTCAACCATCAATCAAGGATGCCGAATCTGGGCAGGAGGAATCTTTTGGAATAGCAGTATTAGAGGCTATTATGGTAGGACTACCAGTTGTTGTCACTAAGACAGGGGGACTTCCTGAAGTTATTGGTAAAGAAACCACATTTTCTTATTTGATTGAACCAGCATCAGAAAAAGTAATTTACGAGAAGCTCAAAGATTTATTTTACAGCAATGAGGCATTTGCTGACAACACTTGTTATTCTGAACATGTAAGATATAATTATTCGCAAGAAAGATATTTGAAAAAGATTATATCAGTTTATTTAAATGCAATTAGATGATTACAACAAGACTGAAAAAACTGGTGATAGGTAAAGAAAAGTTTAGCTCAGTTAACTATTGGGAGCATAGATATGCTACTGGAGGAAACTCTGGTGCAGGATCATATGGAGAACAAGCTATTGCTAAGGCAGATATTATTAATCAATTTGTGGAGAAAAATAGTATTGAAAGTGTTATTGAACTAGGGTGTGGAGATGGTAATCAATTGACTCTCGCTAATTATCCTCAGTACATAGGGCTAGATGTATCAAGAACTGCAATTACTATGTGCTATAGTAAATTTAGCACAGATACTGACAAATCATTTTTCTATTACGAACCGCAATTTTTTCATGATAACCTCGGTGTTTTTAATGCAGACTTAGTTCTCTCCTTGGAGGTGATCTTTCATATCATTGAGGATGACCTGTATTCTCTTTATCTTAATCACCTAGTTCGAATGTCAAAGAAATATATCTTGGTGTTTGGGACTAATGAAGACCGCTCGGTACATCTAGATAAAACAGGGGCTGCTCAGCAGCATCTAAAACATAGAAAGTTTAGTGAAGATATACTTGGATTGAACAAAAATATTGAGCTAATGAGAGTGATAGATAATCCATATTCAAGGAAAAGAGACTCTAAATTTTTTGTTTTTCAGAAGAAAAATTGATGATGAGGACAGTCTTTTGTATGAGTGCATCAGTAATTGATACACTCATTGATAAATATGACGTTGATGTAAGTTCTTACTCAGGTGCTATAAACCAACTATGGAACTACTCTTTATTTACAGCATTAGGATTTGATTTTAATAACCAAGATCATCGGCTCATTGTATATAATTCAAATATTCTTCAAGAGAGATGGGCGCAAGAAAATGGATTTAAAGTGAAGAATGATTGGCAACTTGAAATTCTTAGCCAACAAATAGATGAATTCAAACCAGATATATTCTACACAAATAACCCGGACTATTTTACTAGAGATATTTTTAAACTTCTTCCTTCATGTAAAGTAAAAGCTATATGGCGTGCAGCACCACTTACACAGTCAAATGAGTTATCGCATTTTGATCTTGGTTTGTCTTATGGCAAAGTATATTTAGATCTCTTAGAAAAATATGGAGTTAAGAATGTAGAAAAGAAACAGTTCTCTTGTAATCCTCAGACTTACGTAAACATTGGCAAGCAGAAAAAGGAGATAGACATTTCCTTTGCAGGCTCATATCATCGTATGTTTGTAGAAAGAAACCAGTTGCTAAATAGAGTTTTTTGGAAGCTTTTTCCCCAATATAAAGTTAACTACTATTTATCTGCTCCTAGAGGTAGGTTTGGGAGAAAATATATCGCCCCTTTTCTCTATTTAGTAGACCGCCCTCCGGTTTATCTCCATGAATTTTTAAAAGTTATCTCTAAATCCAAAATTGTATTTAATAGGCATAGTGATATGTCAAAAGAATATAAGGGAAATATGAGAGTGTTTGAGACTCTGGGTGTTGGAAGTTTTATGTTATCAGATGAAGGAGTTTATCCAGAGCACCTCATACCTGAAGAAGATTTTGTTACTTACAGTAACGAAAAAGATTTAATTGATAAACTAAAGTATTATTTGAAAAACGAGGCAGAGAGGGAAGATATTGCTGCAAATGGGCAAAGAAAGCTTTTTAAATATTATTCTTTAAGCAAGGGTGGTGAGGAATTAAAGCAAATCTTTGCAAAATATTTATAATGAAAGTTCTATACTTTCTGCATTACTCCGAGTTATATGGAGCTAATCGTTCTTTTCTTAATCTCATTGATGGTCTCGGTGATAAAGTCCAGAAAATGGCCATTATACCCGATAGCGGAGCTATTGAAAATGAGCTAAATAAAAGGAGGGTTGCCTACTTTATCTTACCTTTTGAATGGAGTACTTATGAGCGGACGTGGCTAAGCGAGGTTAAACGGCCACTTCGCATTTTAAGAAGACTTACAAATATCCTAAGAGTCGCTCATTTGGTGAAAAACTATGAACCTGACATACTTCATAGTAATAGTTCTGTAATTACGGTGGGGATGTTTACATCATTATACCTGAATATCCCTCATGTTTGGCATATACGGGAATTTGGGCTCGATGATTATAATTTGCATTATGACTTTGGTGAGTCTGGAAAACGCTGGCTTATAAATAAGTCTGATCACATTATCAATATATCAGAAAGTATAAGTGAATATGTCAGAGGTAAAGAAAGCAATCAGACCACTATATATAATGGAATCTTTGATAAGAATGAAATAGCAGAATTTTCAGATTGTGAAGAACCTATATCTAATTTTGGTATAGTAGGCTATATCCTTCCTAATAAAGGGCAGGAAGAAGCTATTAGAGCTTTTTCCCAAACAATAAATAGTATTCCGGATGCCCATTTGTTTATTATTGGAACAGGAAGACAAGATTATATTGAGTATTTGCAGAAGTTAGCAGAAAAATTAAATGTAAGTGACAGAGTTACATTTACAGGTTTTATAGTTAATCAGGAGGAAATATACAAGAAAATTCATGTGTTACTAGTATGTTCAAAAAAAGAAGGGATGGGTAGGGTAATTCCAGAGGCTATGATTAGAGGAATTCCGATTATTGGAAGAAAGGTAGGGGCGATCCCAGAATTGATAGAGCACAAATTCACAGGATTTTTATATAGTACGACGCAAGAGTTAGCTGAAAATATGATAGCTTTACATAAATCCAGAAAGTTATATCGTAGTATAAGACAGAAAGCATTTCTGTACGCTAACCAAACATTTTTAATAGAGGGATATGCAAATTCTGTGTTTCAAGTATATCAGAAAATTCTATATAAAAGAAGAAAAAATGCAGTTTCTAATTTGCTTATCGATTGCAAAACTGAAAATACTTAAAGTAGAACATGAATAATTTAGATCCGAAATTAAGGTTTAATGAAGTCCGCATCTATGCACATCAACGTTCAGGTTCTAATTATTTGGCTGAACTTATTGATAGTAATTTTATTGAATCTGGGAGTTATAAAAATGTATATGGAGGTCATGCACTACCATCTGAAGTAGATATCGATAACCCAAGTATAGGATATATTTATCTCTACAGAGACTTTGACAAAGTAGCTCAATCAGTCTTTAAATTGCGAAATACCTTTGGGTTAGACGTAAATGACTATAATAGATTTTTAGATACTAGATACAGTGAGATGTTTAATCCACACTTAAAGGCAATCCACCAGGTAAAGCATCACAACGGTATGAAGTACGAAAGCCGAGTGTCAGAGTATTTCAGAAACATCCATATGACACCGAGAGAGTTTTATGATCTTCATATTTCAGCGTGGGAAAATTACTCAGAATCAGAAAATATTCTAGTAATATCTTACGAAGGCTTAACAGGGGGATTTGGAAATACAATGCTAAGAATATCAGATTTTTTAGGAGCGAAAATTAGTGAGTTTTCCAACATTTCTGAGAAGGTAGGCTATTTACCTATTAAAGGTACACCAAAATCTATGCTCTTCAGTATTTATAATCAGAACATTTTGCCTCAACTTATCAAGCTATATCATACAATAAAAAAGTTAAAAACAGCTATTTATCAGCATGAAAGCTGAATTTACGCTTCATTATTAGTGTCAAATTTGTTTCAGTTTCAAAATGAATAGAAGACGTGATTATAAGCAAAAACAAAAAAAGTAGATGAAGAGAAGTGTTGGAGTAAGGTTTACAATTGTTTTAACAATACTTTCTTTAAGCATTGTAGTGAGTACCATCTCCGCACAACCTATTATAGATATTTCAGTTTCAGATACAGTTTGCATTAATGAGCCTATTAATGTAGCTAACAATACACAGCACAGTAGCCAGCATAAATGGGATTTTTGTACAGAAGAATTGAGTGAAAACCCCTTAGGAGCTAATATAAATCGTACATTTAACAGACCATTTTACCTAGATCTTGCCAAACATGAAGGGGAATGGTATGGGTTTGTAACTGAGCCTAATCTGAAGACAATAAAGAGCCTTTGCTTTAAAGATTCTTTGGGAAATGAACCGATAATCAATGAATTCCAGAATCTGGAAGTTGACTGGGAAGACCTCCGGGGCATTGCCATAGTTAATGAAAATGAAATCTGGTATGGTCTTATCGTAGATTTTAGTAATAGTCATTTGTATCGATTGACGTTTGATGATGGCTTTTTATCCTCTCCCTCTATTGAGGATTTAGGAACTTTAGGGCTGCTAAATGAGCCTTTATCAATCGACCTTGCCCAGGATAATACAGGAATGTATGCAGTGATAGGATGTCTAAATGGACTATTAGTACAATTGGACTTTGGAAACTCTATTACTAATAACCCCTCAGGTATTTCTCATACTGTTAGTGGTACCCAACGACTGGCTGACTTAGATCTTTTACAGGATAGTTTAGGCGTATGGCACGCATGGGTAACTTCATTTATTCTAAATAAGGTGGTCAAGCTGGATTATAACTCAGGTTTAGGTGCTTTGCCAACACAACAATCTACGGTATCTGGTACTTATACAAAACCTCTAGGTGTAGCAGCAGTGCGTGAAGGAAATTCCATATCAGTATTTCTTACGACCAGTAATGGTGAAGGCTTAATTCGTTTAGATTATGGCGAAGATTTGAATAGCACTCCTTTACAAACGAATCTGGGGGATTTTGGAATATTATCTGATAATTGGGATTTCTTGATGGTAGAAGACAGATATTGGTATGGGTTTGCTGTAAATAGAGGAACAAGAAGAATACAGCGCTTCTTTTGGGAAAAAGAATGTCAGGTAAATGTTTCAACCAGCAATGAGATAATCCCTTCAAATATCTATTTTCAAGATTCAGGGATATACGGCGGTTATTATGAATCACAAGATTCTCAAGGCAATTACCGAGTAGAAAATTTTTCTATTGTTGTAACTAACTCATCAGCTCCTATAATTTTGACTAGTATTAAAAATAATTGTTTAGCTAACACAGTTGATTTTTCAGCTATTAGTGAAGAAACAATAGACTCATGGATCTGGGATTTTGGCGATGGTGGCAATTTTACGGGTCAGAACACAGCTCATCAATATATGGTTCCGGGTACCTACGAAGTTACCTTAGTTGTAGAATCAGATAATGGTTGCGGTAATCGGCTTACCAAAGAAATCACCATTTACGAGCCTCCTGATCCAGAATTTTCCCTTCCGGCAGGGCAAATCTGTACCAACGGGGCTACTGCCTTGAATAATCTAACTGATACTAAGGGGGCAGATAGTCTCATTACCTACCAGTGGTTGGTCGATGGGGAACTGGTGTCGGAAGAGGCTAATCCGAGTCTGGTGTTTGAGGAAGGGGGAAATAAAAACTTACGGTTAGCCGCTAGTATTCCGGGTTGTACTGAGACGTTTGAGGCAGCTATTAATGTGATTCAGGGACCAACGGTAGGTTTTAATCTTCCAGTTCAACTGTGTGCAGGGGAAGTAATCACCTTAGAAAATCAATCTTCTGGAGATAATATTACGGACTATGAGTGGAGCTTTGGCGATGGTGGTTCGCTGTCTACGCTTTCGGCAGAGGCAGTGGAGTATACCTTTGCTGAGGCGGGTACCTATAATATTGCTTTAACCGCGAACACCTCATCGGGTTGCGCCAACGTAGCCAGCCAAACCGTTACGGTCTTCGAGCAGCCTACTATTGGTTTTACATCGGATGTGGCTTGTGCCGGGGTAGTTACTTTGTTTACGGATACTACTACGGCGGGTAGCAATGCCAATATCATTGCTTGGAACTGGGATTTTGGCGATGGTAGCGGTACATCTGAGGTACGAAATCCGTCCTATACTTTTCCGAGTGCGGGTACGTACACGGTATCGCTAACTACGCAGTCCAGTGGGGGGTGTGCAGCTACTTCAACGCAAGAGGTTGTAGTAGAAAGTCCGGTAAGCCCAGCGTTTACCACCAACCGCGTTTGCCCTACCGAGGCCAATCCGTTTTTGTATCAGTTTGAAGACAACTCTACAGTGGTGGCCGGGGAGATTATCGTTCAACGGCTCTGGACGGTCAACGGTGAGAACTTTACCGATGAAGAAATTACCTATCCGTTCGCTGAGCCTGGAATTTACGAGGTGTCGCTTACTACCTTTGCCTCTTCGGGCTGTAATGCTTTGGTGAGCCAGTCAGTTGAGGTGCAAGCCTTACCTCAGGTTCGCTTTGCTGCCGCCATGGGTTGCGTAGGCGAGCCAATTGTGCTAGAGAACCAAAGTGGGTTGAATGGTTGGGAGGCGGCGCAATACACTTGGGATGTTACTTCGGTGGGAACCGTGTTTGAAACTTCGCCTACCGTAGTATTTTCCGAAGCGGGGGAGTTTCCGGTTACCTTGACGTTGGAAACTGAAACGGGTTGTACCTTCTCTTGGGACAGTACGATTATGATTCAACCCGCTCCGTCGGCAGCCTTTGAAGTGGTTCAACTCACGGGTGGGGCGCCGTTCATGGTTAGCCCTAGTAATCTATCTACTGATTATTCTGAAGTGCAGTGGCATATCAACGGAGAACTGGTTTCAGAAGAAGTTTCGCCCTCCTTCACACTGGAAACCTTGGGTACTTACGAATTAGCGTTGGTCGCCCTAAATGACATCGGTTGTACCGATACTGCTCGGCAGATTATTGAGGTAGTAACCCCTACATTAGATATAGCCGTGGGAGATTTATTACAGCTGGATAGCGATGGTTCTTCTCCGCAGTTGGTATTATCTATCGAGAACCAAGGCACGCTGGCGGTATCAGATTTAACGGTGCTGGTGCAATTAGGTGATGTAGTTGCCCTCACGGAGCAGGTTGATGAGACATTATTGCCCGGTCAGCGCCTGAATTATCCGCTACAAACTACCCTAACCGACATTCGTAACCAGCGCACCCCGGTAGAGTATATTTGTGCCGAAGTAAACATTGAAAGCGAGGCTGATGAGAACCTAAGAGTGATCAGTGAGTCAGACACCACCAACAACCGGGCTTGCTTGGCTCTGGCTGCCCCTTTGTTGGTAGAAACCCCTTTCCCCAATCCAGCGGGTGACGAAGTGGTAGTATCTATACTGCTGGAAGCAAATGAAGCGGTACAGTTGCGGTTAATTAGCTCAATGGGCGAGTTGATCCTGGCCCAGCAACTACCCGATGCTCAAAAAGGCTTGAACACTGTAGTGCTGGATGTCTCCCAAACTCCCGCTGGTATCTACACCCTAGAAGTAACCGCAGCCGGGCAGACCATCAGTCGGCGGGTGATTGTGAGGCCGTAACTGATTCTGCTCAGAATATATAGCAGAACAAAACCCGTACTTTCCCTTAGATTGTTTTGACAAATCGGCAAAATTATAGTGAAATTTACGGACTTATTCGGCGTTTGTTTACTAATTAGCGTATATTTACTTGAATTTTTTAAACAGACGAATCTCATGGCACATAATCCAAAACTCGATAAAATAGATCGTAAGATACTGGAAATACTGCAAACCAATGCTAAGATTACCAATGCCCAACTCTCTAAGGAAATTGGGCTTTCCCCCGCCCCTACCCTGGAGAGGGTAAAAAAACTGGAAACCCTCGGGGTGATCGATAGCTACCACGCTAAACTCAACACGGCGAAGATCGGGTTGGGCATCAGTACGTTTGTGATGATTAAACTCACCGGGCACGATAAGGGGAGTATTCGTACTTTTATTGATGCGGTCAACCGGATTGAAGAAATTATTGAGTGCCACCACGTTACCGGAACTAGCGATTTTATTCTGCGGGTGATTGCCCAAGACATTGCATCGTACCAGCAGTTGATGCTTAACAAAGTAAACGAAATCACCGTAGTAGACAGCCTACAGTCCTTAGTAATTTTGTCAACCTTCAAGGACAGTAAATCCCTCCCTATTCCCGAAGAGTCTGACCCAATAAAAGTGTAAAGTCCGGAGGACTGAGAACGGATTTACTGTACACACTACTACATAGATACTTTCCGTTTTCCGTACTCCTTTGGGGCAGCCTCCTGCCTCCATTTTCCGATGGAAATCAACAAATTAACAATAGAGCTATCGAGATCATGCCTGAATCGCCCCGCTTGCTACTAGATTATGAACAAATTGCCCAGAAAGTGACCCGGATTGCCTACGAAATTTACGAGCGCAATTTCGAGCAGCAGGCTATTGTTTTGGCCGGAGTACTAGATCGGGGCTACCATTTGGCAGAGTTAATCGCCCACGAACTAGACGATATCAGCCACTTCTCTCGGGAAAAAGGAACGCTCAGTCTGGTAGAGGTATCAATAGAAAAATTTACTTCTCAACAAACCGATACGGCATTCAATGTTCCGGTGACTGATTTTGATGGAAAAAGCATCTTATTGGTAGATGACGTACTGAATACGGGGCGTACACTGGCCTATTGTTTACCTTCCTTTTTGGAACGTCCTATCAGTAGGTTAGAGATAGCCGTATTAGTAAACCGCAGCCACATCCAGTTTCCCGTAATGGCCAACTACACTGGTTTAGAATTAGCAACTACGCTTCAAGAACATATTGAGGTGGTTTTTGAGCCAGGACATGAGGGGGTGTACTTACGCTAAATACTCTTTGAATTTTACTTTTCTTGAGGCTGATACTCATTCAACTGCGGGTTTTTCGCACTTTTGGGCCAATTTTTATGTATCTATCAGATAAATAATTGCATTCATTCAAAATAATCGCTTACTTTTGTGCTAAAATATCGGATGTCTCTTTTATAAGGGGCTAGCTCTATGGAACGCACTCGACGGAAACCTATTAAAACTGAAGAAAAACCGCAAGCCAATGCAGAAGGTGCGCCTGCCCAAAAGGTAGATGAAGGGAATATCATAGAGTTGATCGCGCAAATGAAAGAAATCTACTGGCAGCCTGACCGGGCCTTTGCTACGGTAATTACCCAAAAAGAAGCTTCCGAACCACTTCGTCTACCTATTCACGCGGTGTACCAGGCGTTTGGTGAGGGGGAAATCCAGTTGCGAAAAATAGTCGACTTTTTACTAACCGGGAATGGAAAGCGAATTGAAGCCGCTATTCCGGTAAGTGACGCTGAGCGTGGCACTATTTTAGTAGACGTTGCAGCAGCCGTAGAAGGAGTGAGTGATGAGGAAAAGATGGTTGTCCTTAACTTCTCTACCCAGTCTCAGCCGTCTTCCCCCTGGCTTTCTTTTTCTCAGCAGGCGGTCCCTGCCGGATTTTTAGTAGTAGATGCCCAAACGGGGGCTATTGTTGAAGCGAATGCGGAAGCCTTAATGCTGCTGGGCACTACCGACGAAGAGCCGGCCGATGTGCCCTGGCAACGCACCCCTGAGTGGCTTCAGTTTATTCGGGAGGTGGTAGAACAGGGAACTCTGACTAACCGGATGCTAGAGGTGTTGCCCGATAAAACCTGGATGATGTTCTCGGCTCAGTATACTCAGGGTAAAATCCTGGCTATCGTTCAGGATGTGTCCCTTATTCAGCAAAAAGTAAAAAGCCTGGAGCAGACCAACGCTGGTTTGGATAACTTTGTGTACCACGCTTCCCATGATCTACGGGCTCCCCTACGGTCAATGCAGGGCTTACTGGATTTACTTCAAACCGAGACGAACGAGGCGGAACGTAATCGGTTTGTCGAGCTCATTGAAGGAAGTATTAAGCGATTAGACGATTTTCTAGGAAATTTGTTAAGCATCTCCCGGGCCCGACGCACGGCACCTCGCCCCCTGGTGAAAATAAATTTTATGGTAGAAATAGAGCAAACCATAAGCAACTTCTTTCATCTGGAAGACCATAAAAACCTGGAAATAAGCACCCGGGTCAGTCAGCCCTACCCGTTTGTATCCGATTTAATGCAAGTGCGGGTCATACTAAATAATGTTATCTCTAATGCCTTCAAATACCGTCGCTATGGAGTCCGTAAGTCCCGCATTAAGGTGCAGGTACAAGTAGGTAAAAAGCGGGCGAGTATTAAAATTGCTGATAACGGAATTGGCATGGCCGAAGAGCACCTTTCCCATATTTTTGAAATGTTTTACCGGGCTACCGAACGT
Organism: Bacteroidota bacterium; assembly: GCA_039198955.1. Taxonomy (GTDB): domain Bacteria; phylum Bacteroidota; class Bacteroidia; order Cytophagales; family Cyclobacteriaceae; genus Tunicatimonas. The sequence goes on from JBCCTI010000004.1 coordinate 24,651, forward strand.
AGTGATGGTTCTGGGCTAGGTCTGTATATTGTTCAGGAAACTGTAGATCGACTCAACGGAAATATAGCGGTTAGCTCTCGCCCCAATCGGGGTACCACCTTTAACATCACCCTTCCTAATCAGTATTTGGCTGATAAAAAAAAGTGATACAGTTGCTTTTTAATCCTCATCGGCAGCAAAACAGCAGTTTTTTTCGTTACTTGAGATAAAGCGATAAACAAACAGGTGTGTTACGGAATATTAGTATTATTCTAAGTGTACTGCTGGTACTGGCGGGTGGAATATACAGCTATCGCGAATATATCGCAGAACCGGATTTGCGCCCAATTGGGCAACTTGTAGCCGAAGAGGCTCTCTGGGTTTACCACTCCCAGCATTTTCCCGAAGACTGGGCCAACATGCAGGATAGTCCAATAGGTCGCCTGATCGCCGCTGTTCCCGATATTCAAGCCTTTACACCAGGACTGAGTACCTTCGATAGTACGGCCTTACTGTCTCTTCTCCGTAACCATTCCCTGTACATTGCCTGCCAGGTAGTAGGAAATGATGATATTGGCTTCTCATTCTACATCAACCTGGAAGGGACTAATGAACCCGCTGACTGGAAAAAGCTGGTGGAAGGCGTAAAAGCTTCGCCGGAGTGGAAGATAGAAAGTCAACAGTATCAGGGCGTAAGCATTCAGGAGTGGGTCTATCAGCCTAAACCACTACGCTTTTCCTGGATACGGGTTGATAACTTTCTAGTAGGCAGCTTTACCCCTTTTTTGGTAGAAGACCAGATCCGGCGATTAGGAAAACCCGATGCCTCGCAACCATCGTGGCGAAGAATGATTAAGCAGCGTGCTTTTTCCCAGCGCGATCAGGGAGATATCACTGTCAATGGTCAACAGTTGTCCCGCTTTTTTTCGGTGTTTCTCACCGACCAGGGCAGTCAACCGGGTTTTCTGACCCATTCCTTGGCCGACTGTTTGATGTTAGATTTATCCGTTGAAAACGATCAGTGGTTATTGAGTGGGTTTAGTGAAGCTTCGTTAGGTAGCCAGTATTACCCTACGCACTACTTATCTACTTTTGACAATCAATCGGCCGCTTCGTTTGGTATCGGTAATTATTTGCCCAACCGAACGGCAGCCGTTCGGCAGTGGTCTTTTTCTGACGTTAGTTCCTGGGTAAGTCAGTATACGAACTTTGTATCCCAGAACCGAGATAGTACTCGGGCTTTGGCAGTTCAGCAACGTTTCCAGAAAGAAACGGGTGGTTCAGTGGTTGACTGGTTTTCTTGGGCGGGTAGTGAGTGGGGGGTAATCACGTTGGAAACCCGATCGGGTCAGGATTACGACCAACTGATTGTTGTTGAGATTACCGATGCGGTGGCCTTAGAGGAGGCGATGGCTTCTGTTGCTGATGGGTCGGATGAACCAGTTTATCAGGAAACCTACGCCGGATATACTTTACAAAACCTGTACGATAGTGCTCTGCCAGGCTTGCTACTCGGAAACTTTTCTACAGAATCTACGGAGTATTTCTGGTACCATGATACTGACTATTTAATACTGTCTAACAGTCTGAACGCATTGAAACGGCTAATTTCTGACCAAGCTACGGAAAATACTTGGGGAAAGTCCCCGTATCAGCTTCGCTTTCTGGAGAGATCGGTGAATCCAGCAAACATAACATTGCTGCTAGATATGCCCCACTATCAGAAGAACTGGATCGATCAGCTTTCGCCTAAGTGGTCAGTGTGGGCTAAGGATCATGAGCGGGTAATAAACCAGCTTAATAAAGTTGCGCTCCAATTCAGTGCGATGGGGGAGGAGTACTACACCAGTATGATAATGACGTACCAAGCGGAAGACCAAAATTCGACTATCGATTTTATTACTACTCAGCGCCAGCGGTTAGATACGCTTATCGCATCTAAGCCATTTGTGGTACGGGGGGCAGACCAGAAAATCCGGGTAATGGTACAGGATCAGAGGCAGGTAGTTCACCTATTGAACCCGGCTCAACCAACTATACAGTGGTCAGATTCGTCGTTGGCTGCTGTGGTGGGCGAAGTGGTTCAAATTGATCTACCCCGAGCGGCTTCGCCCAACTACATTTGGGCTACCGATTCGGCAATGCATATAGTTGACCGCTCGGGGAATAGTGTAGACGGCTACCCCTTCTACTTACCTCAGAATATTCAGGTTCAGTTTCTTTCAGTATTTGATTATGAGCAAGATGGGAACTATCGCTTCCTGGTGACCGACCCCCTTGGTCAGCTTTGGTTGTTTACCGCTGATCGGGATAACCTGCCTGGTTGGAATCCGCTGTCGTTGACTGCCCCATTAGCCACCGCCCCCCAACACTTTCGGGTTCGGGGTAAAGATTGCATAGTTGCATTGCTGGAGAATGGCCTACTGCACTTGCTGAACCGCAGGGGTGAACCTTATCCAGGCTTTCCAGTAGACTTAGGCCAGGCTTGCGAAAACCCCTTATTTATCAAAACTGGAAACTCATTTGCCGATAGTGAACTGACTACCATTACTCAAGGAGGAGAGTTACTCTCTTTAAATCTGGAAGGAAAATTACTCCGGCGGGAACAGTTGGTTCGTCCCTCTTCCAATGCCCACTTCACCCTCTGTACTGATCGGCTGGAAAAAGATTTTATTCTCGTCCGTCAGGATGATCAGCGGCTTAGCATTTTGGATGAAAATGGGACACTCTGGTTTGAGCAGTCCTATTTCACCCCCGGTGGCCTCGCCCGGAACGAGTTATCGGTACAGTACTATAATTTTGAGACCGATCGTCAGGTGATCGCCATTACTGATAAAGTGCAGGAGTTTACGTACTTGTTTAATCGACAGGGGCAACTAGTTAACAATCGTCCCGTTGAAAGCAGTGGCGACATTGCCTTGCTGTATTCCGAAGCGGGAAATACCTACCAATTGTACCGGGTATACGAGGACGAGTTAGCCGTAATTACCTTTTAAGAGCTAATGCCGATCTAGGTCGAGTAATTGCTCGGCACCTTCACGGGCAGTGATTTTACTTTGTAGCACCGCCTCTTTTATTTGAGGCAGGGCATCGCGGACGGCGGGATGCTGAAAGAATTCCTGGGAGAGTTGTGATTGAATCAGTTCAATCATCCAATCCCACTGCTGCTGTTGTCGCTGCCGCTGAAAATGTCCCGAAGCTTTTATTTCGGCAATAAATTGCTGAATATGCGCCCAAATCTCTTCAAGTCCTTGATTGTTGAGGGCGGAGCAAGTCATCACTTCGGGGGAAGGCTTGCCGGGTACTGGGGGAAAAAGATGCAAAGCCTGTTGGTAATCCCGTTGCGCTTGCTGAGCGGCTTTTATATTCTCACCATCCGCCTTATTAATCGCAATAGTATCCGCCATTTCCATAATACCGCGTTTCATGCCCTGTAGCTCATCGCCCGCCCCGCCAATCATCATCAGTAGAAAAAAATCAGTCATGTGGCGCACCATTGTTTCTGATTGGCCAACCCCCACAGTCTCGATAATGATAACATTGTATCCGGCGGCTTCACAAAGTAATACTGCTTCCCGGGTTTTTTGGGCAACGCCACCTAAGTGGTTGCCCGTGGCAGAGGGGCGAATGTAAGCGTCCGCCTGTTGACTTAACTGCTGCATGCGGGTTTTATCCCCCAGAATACTACCCCTAGACTGCTGACTGCTAGGGTCTACGCTCAGTACTGCCACCTTATGATTTTGCCGGATCAATTGCATGCCTAACTGATCGATAAAGGTGCTTTTTCCTACCCCCGGCACCCCGGTAACCCCTAACCTCAGCGAGTTACCGGTCTGGGGAAGCACTGAGTTAATAACTTTCTGGGCTACTTTTTGGTCATCTAGTCGGGTACTTTCGGCTAAGGTGATAGCCTGGCTCAGTACAAAGCGATTACCTGATCGTATCTCACCGGAATATTGATCAACTGAATGAACTTTTCGACTCATTTTCTTGGCTAAGATTTACTATTTATAGAAAAATGAGAAAGAAATAGAAAGAATTTGTAAATTAATGAGGAATCTATCGCATTAATATTTTCAAAAATCAAGAATACCTCGCTCATTAACATTGATATGGCAGGATTATTTCATAAAAAATTGAACTTTTAGAATAATATATTGATTGTAATGGTAAAATATATCTGTATTTTTTTACTATACGTTATTATTTGATATTTTTACCCACAAAGCAAAAGTAAACGACTTATTGTGATGAGTAGTGTCTGATATATATCAGTGTGATGACGTCTCTTCTACTTATCAATTATTCAGGTCCGCCTATGAAAAATCTGATATTCTGCATTCTCTTCACCTCTTTATGTTCAACGACAGTCACTGGCCAAGATGTAGGTTTTGCATTTAATGTGCTTGCTCACGAAGGGGAGGTGTTTTATCGTACTAATACTGAAAAAGAATGGCTTCCTGTTGAGGTTGGCATCGAGCTAGATGAAGAGTACCTGGTGAAAATTGAGAAGCGGGGATACTTGGGCTTGGTTCACCAAAGCGGTAAGACAATACCCTTCGTCAAAGCGGGGACTTATGAAATATCCCGCCTACACCAACGAATGAACTATCAGCCCTCAGAGGTTGCTCAAAAATACGCTATCTCCTATATTGAATCAGTAGTCAACCCAGTTAATAACGCTAAAGAAGCTACCCGGTTGGTTGAGAATAAAACGCTCAAGATGTATTTGCCCAATTCGGTTGATGTATTCAGCCCTGAGGTAGTATTGCGCTGGAGAGATCAAGAGGAGTTAAGCGATGATTATGAGGTAGTATTTAGGAATATGTTTGATGAAGTGCTAATGGTTAAAGATGCTACTCATACCAATAAACTCTGGCTAGACTTTGAACAAGAGGACATTGCCTCAGAAAGACTACTAATTGTGAGTGTTCAAAAGAAAATGCACAAAGATATTCAATCGAGTAGCTATGGAATTAAGCATATGACTGCCGACGAATCAGCACAAATAGAACAAGAACTTAAGGAATTGAAGTTAGTATTTGCTGGTGAAGAAAGTGCTCTAGACAAGTTGATTCTGGCTTCTTTCTACGAGCAAAATAACCTGCTGGCTGACGCTCTCACCTGTTACGAATACGCTATTGAGCTGTCGCCCGAAATCCAGGCGTTCCAAAATGCTTACGATCAGTTCGTCTTCAGAAATGGTCTAGGGCTATAATATCTTTAGCTACCCCCTTCATTTTCTTAATTCTAGGATATTACTTTGATCTAGCAAATTTTTTCTATGATTGAAGTAATTCAAGAGGCCGACCAACAGCTCTTCTTGTGGCTAAATAGTTTGCACGTTTCGTGGCTTGATCCAGTGATGTACTGGGTAACGAACAAATACACCTGGTTTCCTTTTTACGCGGTTCTGGTGGGAGCTATGATCGTAAAATATAAATGGGAAGGAGTAAGAATTGTTCTGCTATTAGCCTTGATAATTGTTGCTTGTGATCAGCTCACTTCAGGTGTGATGAAACCTTTTTTTGAACGCTTGCGTCCCTGCCACCATCCAGGAATAGCCGAACAAGTTCATCTAGTGAAAGGTTGCGGGGGACAGTACGGTTTTGCCTCTTCTCATGCTGCCAACACTTTCGGTTTCGCTACGGGAATGTGGTTGCTGCTTCGTAATTGGAGTCAGCTTTTCGTTTGGAGTTTTGCTTGGGCCGGGCTAGTATCTTACAGCCGCATCTATGTGGGAGTACACTACCCGCTGGATATTGTTGTGGGTGGACTACTGGGAGCAATATTGGCTATGCTTTTTTGCCGAATTTACGGATATTTCAGAGAGTCATTGCTAAAAGTGCTTCCGAACCGATATCATTAGTCAAAGCTAATTGGTAGCTTGGCTACGAACAATCCGACTGATGTACTTGCCAATAATATCAAATTCTAGGTTTACGGTATCATCAATCCGCAACTGACCGAAGTTAGTGTGCTGGTAGGTATACGGAATAATGGCTACGGCAAACGATGAATCGGTAATATCAAAACAAGTTAGGCTCACCCCGTTCACGGTGACCGAACCTTTTTCTACCAAAAGCTGATCGGAGGAAGACGGTTGGTAAGAAAAACGAAACAGCCAGCTCCCCGCTTGGTCTTCAATTTCAGTGCAAGTAGCGGTTAAATCTACGTGGCCTTGAACAATGTGTCCATCGAAGCGGCCGTTGGCAGGCATACAACGCTCTAGGTTAATTTTAGCACCGTTAGAAAGGTTACCTAGATTGCTGCGTTTAAGCGTTTCTTGTATGGCAGTCACCCGATAAGTATTGCCCAATACTTCGGTAACTGTGAGGCAGACTCCGTTGTGGCTTACGCTTTGGTCAACTTTCAGTTCAGAAGCCAGACTACTAGATATTTCCAGATGTTTATTTTCGCCTTCGCTTACGATGTTAACTAACTCACCAACATTTTCAATAATTCCAGTAAACATAAGCTAATTCATAGAGGATAGTTGACCCCGGTCTTGAGCCGGGGTTGATAATAGATAAAGTTATGCATCTCGTGACTACTGAAGTAGAAATGATAAGGAGAACTCACCTAAATTTGTTTCAAGAAAGTGAGTAAATCATTCATTTCTTTTTCATTAATCTGGTTGGCTAGTCCTTCGGGCATGGCTGAGTAGGAAGCTGCCTTCAATTCGGTAATCGTGCTACGATCTACTGTAAACTTGTTTCCAGCAAGGTTAGTTAGTGTGAGCGTAGTGGGGGTTTCGGAAGCAATAATGCCGGTTTGCTCAGTTCCATCGGGGCGTTTCACTTGCCATAATTCAAATCCATCAGCAATAGAGCGGTTAGGCAGGAGGATGTCGTATAAAATAGCTTCTTTGCTACGGTTTTTCACTGTAGATAAATCCGGACCGAACGAGTTGCCATCTTGCCCTTTCATCTGGTGACAGGTGGCGCACGACTGTTGAAAAACTGTTCGTCCGTTTTCTACATTACCGGGGTTTGCTAGGTAAGCTTGGTATTGATCTATCTGGGTTGCATCTGCATTTTTGCCGGCAAAAACCCGCCGGGCGGTAGTACGAATACTATCATCATCGTGGTTCATTAAGTGTACGGTACGTCGCCAGCCTACGGTCGATTGATCGATTTGATTTTGCTGAATAGCAGCTAGCAATAGGTGAGTACGTTCGGGTTCAGTTAAAAATACATTCACCGCATTCTCCCGTACCTGAGGAGTAAAGGATGCCCATCGGGTCAGAAGACTTTGGCAAGGGGCAACTCCCTCGGTACGGCGCAACATTTGCAGAGCTTCATTTTGCAGATTGCTAGAGTACTGGGGATTTAGAACAGATAAGAATTGATTATGATAGCGGTCGGGGTCAGCGATTCCTAAGAATGTGAGGGCATCTTGTCGCCAATCATCCGAAGCCGAAGTTGAGTTAATCGCTTGCTGAGCCCTCTGTACTGCTGAATTAGTTTCTTGAGTTGGAAGATTACCTAAGCTGGTCAGTAGACTCAAGCTGGCTCGTCGCAGATTAGCAGAACAACCTGAGTGGACATTTTTTAGAAGCATCTTCTTCTCCGCTAGCAAGGAGCTAGGCGTAATTTCAGCGTATCTAATGCCCTGGGCTACCCCCTGCATCAGCGTTGCGTGCCAATCGTTACTTTCCTGATTAGCAGTTTGGATTACTTCGGCTATCTCATCCGGATTACCACTTAGGCCAATTAAAGCTCCCAGTTTTTGTACAAAGGAAGCTTCAGCTTTGCTCAGATTGTTGGTAAGATGCTGCTTGGCAAAGGCTAGCCAGTGCTGATTGCCTTGGGGGGAACTCAGAGCAGCGTACTGTACCCATTTATCACCAATATCCTCGGCAAGTAGCTTTTGACTTACTGATTGAGCATCAGGACCATTTAGCGAACCTAGACTGCAAAGCAATTGAAATCGCACCTTAGCATCAGAATCATTTCGTAAAGTCAGTAATTCGCTTTTCAGATTCGGAAATTCATTCCAATGAATCTCCGCCAGCTTGATGGCATTTTCCCGAATGCCCGCTTCTTCATCCGTTAATGCTTGTTTGATAATAGGCTCACTGAGAGTATTTAATCCATCTAGCGTCCACAAAGCGTGTAACCGTCCTACGGCCGATTTACTAGTGGTAACGATTGTTTCCAAAGCCTCTCTTACTTCCTGTGCCCTTCGGTCAATCAGAAGGCGTTGAGCCGTTTTGCGCCACCATAGGTTTGGGTTTTCTAATAAGCTCACCAATTGCTCACTGGGAAGAGAACCCACATTGAGGTTATCTAAAAACTTGTCAATATTCTTTCCTTCAGGAACAACCCGATAGATTCTTCCTTGGTCAGTTCCATTGTACAGTGCCCCTGACTGATTCACTTCTTCGCTCATCCACTCGGGATGCTCAATAATTTGCCGATAATAGTCCATCACATAGAGGGCTCCATCGGGGCCTACGTAAAAATTTACTGGACGAAACCAGCTATCGGTAGATGCCAAAAACTCTTGTTCTTCCAGCAGGCGATTGGCTTCAAAAGTTGCCCCCTTTGGTTCAATAAGGTCGGCGTGTACCAGGTTATGTACAGGTTCGGCTATGAAAGTTACCTGCTGATACTCTTCAGGAAATAAATCGCCCAAGTACCAGGTTACCCCGCAGGATGAAGTAATCGTGCCTACGTCAGTCAGTAGCTGATGCTCGGGATTTTGGGTAATAGGAAAAACCTCAGCCCCCGGGCCATAGGTGGGTAGATATTCAGTAGCATCAGCGATGGCTAGCACCGGGTTACGCTGAATGTACCGATTCGCTAACACCTCGTGGAAGAGATGATTCGCATTACTGGTCAAAATCTGATGTCCCCAGTGATCAAACGTTTGCCCAAATTGTGATTCGCCCGACATCATTTCCAGTTCGTAGGTATCCGGACGAAAGCGAACATTTCTACCGTCAGCATTTGTTGGGAGCTGCACTTCGGGGTGAGAAGAAAAGGTAACTGTCTGGCCTTCACCACCGAATTGCTCGTGAAAAAACTTGGTAGAAATGGTTCCCTCGTGGGCTAGATAAATCCAGTTATCCAATCCGTACACTGGACTGTTTAGATTATGTTGAGGGTTGGATCGGGCAAATCCGGTGAGAACTACTTCGCGGACATCAGCCACGTTATCGCCCGTAGTGTCAGCCAGGTACAAAACATCTGGGGCATCGGTCACCAACACACCTTCTTTCCAGCGCATAATTCCGGTAGGTAGAATGAGCCCCTCGGCAAAAGTAGTGCTTTCATCAGGCAATCCATCGTTATTGGTATCGGTAAGGATTTTGATTTTTCCCGAGCCTTCGGTATCTAAAGGATAGCCGTGCATTTCTACTACGTACAGCCGTCCGTACTCGTCGATCTCCATGACTACTGGATCAGCAATTAAAGGCTCAGAGGCAAACAGTTCAACTGTAAATCCATCGGTTACCTGTAATGTGCCAAGAGCTTGCTGAGCTTCTTCTGAAAAAGGGGCAGGAGATTGGCAGGATAGTACGGTAAGCGTGATGAACGACCATCCCAAGATCTGGCTAGGTATTTTCATGATTGAGCAATTTGTACGGAAAATAATAAAAGCTCCTCAAGGATTCAATACTGGAATGGTCAAACCATGATAGTTCACCAGAAAACTTAGTCGGGTAACTGTTCAGTTAAGTCAGTTAAGGGTGGATCGAAAGACTCTTGGTAGATTTCAAAGTGAATAGCGTCGCCAATTAGTTCTTTTACTTGTACTTGCTCAATTACCTTTTGATAAGTTTTGTAGCAATCTAATGATTCCTTTAGCGCATCAATGTTGGCTTCATTGAGTTTCACCAAACAGTCTATTTCTTCGGGTAATGACTGCTTCAGAATAAAATCGGAGCCTTTCTTAAATGTTCCATCTCCGGCATAGGGGATGGTGAAAAAAGCTAGCCGTTTTAGGTAAGGAACGCCTTCATCACGCAGGGTGAGAAACACTTGTTTGGCCACGGCGTGCATCACTAAGTGATCGTGGAAACCACTAATGCCGTGTACTGGATAAGAAACTAGAATATCAGGCTGCACCTGACGAATATGGTTCATCACTACCTTTTCTATTTCTCTCGGGTCCATGTGCTTCATGCCGCTATCAGGAAGGTCTAAGACCGTCATCCCACTAAGCCCCAAGGTCTTTTCTACTTCTAGCATTTCTTGGTAACGAATCTCACCCATTTCTTCTATACTCAGTCCTAACCGGTGCCGTTGTTTAGTAGCTCCGCCCCGGGTAAGCGTGAGCAAGTAGACTTCGTGACCTTGTTGCAGTTGGCGATGCATAGCCCCCGCTGGGCCAAAAGCTTCATCATCAGGGTGGGGAAAAACGTAGAGGAACTTCATAGAAGATGAGAAATAAGAGGTATGAAATATGAAAAGCAGCTAGGTGCAGGGAGTACTCGCCAGATTGCTAGCTCCCTGCCCCTAGTCCCTGGCTATATTGGGTCAATCACCGAAAAAATATAGTAAAAGTAGAAGGCCAGTAAAATACTACCTTCTACCTTGCTGATCTTTCGGCGGGTGAGCATCATGGGGAAGACTACAAAAGTGACCAAAAGCATCCAGATCATATCGGAGCGGATAATCACATCATTCACCTGAATCTGGGCAATAATACTGGTAAATCCGAGTATAGATAGAATGTTAAAGATATTGGAACCAATAAGATTACCCATCGCAATGTCGGTCTCCTTTCTTGTAGCTGCCACAATGGCAGTGGCTAACTCCGGTAGACTAGTGCCCAAGGCTACTACCGTAATCCCGACCACCCGTTCACTTACTCCTAGGGCAATAGCCAGCTCTTTAGCTCCAAATACAAACCAGTTGGAGCCGAGCGTTAAACCTACAATGCCAATTACCAAGAATAAAATATCCCGCCAAACATTAGCAGTGGGCTGGGCGGGTACGTCTAACTCTTTAGCTTGGGCTTCTAAGCTCTTGGTTTCTTTTCGCGATTTATAAATAACAAAAGAGGTGTAACTGATCAGTAAGGCTATGAATAGCATGCCCTCCCAAAAGCTAATCAGGTTACCTTGCACCAATCCATATAATAGCAGAGAGCTACCCATCGCTACGGGCCAGTCAATCCGTAGAGTATCTTTTTGAACGGGTACAGGGGTGATGATAGCGGTGACCCCTAACACTAGTGCCAAGTTACAGATGTTGGAGCCAACCACATTACCCATAGCAATATCGGGACTGCCCCCCAAGGCTGACTGAACACTAATGAACAGTTCCGGGGCCGAGGTGCCAAAAGCAACCACAGTAAGCCCTACGACTAGCGGAGATATTTTTAGGCGCAAAGCAATGCTTACAGCTCCCCGCACCAGGAATTCCCCACCTGCAATCAATATAACAAGTCCACCAAGGAGTATTCCAATATTAACGATCATGAATATACGCTATAGTTTATTTCCAAAAGCCAAATCACCCGCGTCGCCTAACCCAGGAATAATATAGGCTTTATCATTTAATTGAATGTCGACAGCCCCCACCCAGAGGGAGTAAGGCTGCTGAGCTTGTTGCTGGAGCCAAGAAATACCCTCCGGGGCCGCAATGGCTGAAAGCACATGCGTTTGGACGGGAAGCCCTGTAGTCACTAACTGGTTGAATACCTTCACTAAAGTTCGTCCAGTAGCCAGCATCGGGTCAATCAAGATGAGCGGACGATCCTGAAGGTTGGGTATACTCTGGTAATCGAGTTCAATAGTGAACCCCGACGGGTGCGTAGTATCATCGTGCCGATAGGCACCAATAAATCCATTATCAGCCCGGTCGAAATAGTTGAGAACCCCTAGGTGCAAGGGAAGCCCGGCTCGCAGCACCGATACCAATACAGGTTGCTGAGAGAGTAGTGGAATATCGGCGGTGCCCAACGGAGTAGTTACCGCTCGGGGCTGGTAATCTAGCGTTTTCGATAATTCATAGGCTAACACTTCTCCCAGACGTTCAATATTACGCCGAAACCGCATTCGGTCAGCTTGTATGTGACAGTCGCGCAGCTCAGCCATGAAGTGGTTAGCTACCGACGATTGATCCGCTAATACGAATGAAGATACTTGATTCATAAACATAAATCAGAAGCCCAAATTTACTGACCTGGGGTAAAACTGGTGGCAAAGAAGTACGAAATAACAATAATATCTAATAAAAAATTAATCTATTCTCACCGATTGTGTAACATAATTAGTTATTTTGAACTTCTCGCTAGTTATTGTTAGTTTAAATCAGCGAAGACAGAATAACGCAGTTCTGAAAAATCAGTACACTTTTTCATTATAATAGCTGATATAATCAGTTATGTTGATGGTACTCAGTAATAATTGTTTTTCTAAAAAAATTATTAGTAACGTCTGTCAGGCTAATTGAAAGCATTATCTTGCCGCCTGATTTATGGGAGTTTTTTTCTGCGAACTAAACTATAATTCCTGAATGAGTTACATTCAATTTGATAAGAAACAACTACTTGACCTTTCTTACTCCTTAAGTAAGGAGATTATACGATCTAACAAAGCAGGTGCCTACTCTTCTACAACTATTGTTGGTTGTAATACCAAAAGCTACCACGGAATGCTGGTCGCCCACCAGCCCGGGCTAGAAGGAGTACACGTACTACTGTCTTCATTAGATGAAACAGTGATCGTGAATGGTGCTTCCTTCAACCTAGGTGTTCATAAATATCCTAACGAGTATAGCCCCAACGGCTATGTGTACATGAAGGACTTTTCGGCAGATCCTATTCCTAAATCTACCTACCGGATGAAGGATGTAGTGATTACCCGGGAGTTCTTACTGGTAGAGCACGAAGAGCGTATTCTGGTTCGCTACATCATAGAGAAAGCCCCCCATGATATTGTACTGCGGATGCACCCGTTTCTAGCTTTCCGTAACGTTAATGAACTGATGAGGGCCAACGAAAAAATTCAGGCTGATATTACGCAGGTTGAAGATGGAATTAGCCTTCAACCTTACCCTGAATATCAAAAATTCTTTATGCAGGTAGGCAGCAATAGCACGTTTTTCCCTAAGGCACACTGGTACTATAATATTGAATATCCCGATGACTTTGAGCGTGGTGTGCCCTACCAAGAAGATTTGTACGTACCAGGCTACTTTGAAGTAAAGGTGGCTAAGGGTGACATTGTGCTGTTTACTGGGGGGCCAGATATTGTGAAGGCCGCTAATTTGCTCCGGATGTTTAACAATCAGACTCGGAAACGCACTGCCCGTAGTTCATTTGAAAACTGCTTGACAGTATCAGCCAAACAGTTTGTTTTGAAAACCCGCAGCACTCCGGGTGCCCGCAAGTACGACCGTACCGATATTATTGCGAGTTATCAGCGCTACCGCCGAGGTGGGCGGGATGCCTTTATCGCTATTCCGGGCTTGTCCTTAATCCACGATGACCTGAAGAGCTTTAAAGCAGTACTAGATACCATGTTGAAGTACCGCCAGGGTGCTTTTTTTCCGTTCTGGAAGTATAATGACTCCGAAGTGACGTATGAGGCTATCGATACTCCGCTGTGGTTCTTCTGGGCTTTGCAGCAGTATACCTATCGGTCGGGCGACCGCCAGGCCGTCTGGAAAACTTACGGGACTGCAGTGCGCGAAATTCTGGATAGTTATCGCGACGGCACTGAGTATCAGATTAAGATGCAGGATGATGGACTTCTCTCGGGCAGTGAGGATAGGGTAGCCCTCACCTGGATGGATGCTTATGTCGATGGTAAGCCCCTTACCCAAAGAGCTGGATTTCCGGTAGAAGTAAATGCTTTATGGTACAATGCAGTTCGCTTTGCCCTAGAGATTGCTGGTCCCCGTTCTACCGAAGGGAAAAAAGTACTCAATGAATGGAAGGGTATGGATAAGAAGATAAAAAAGTCGTTTCAAAAGGCATTTTGGAATAAGGAGAAAGGCTATTTGGCCGATTTTATTAGCCTTGACCGTAAGCAGAAAAACTGGTCGGTGCGCCCCAATCAGATATTGGCCGCCTCTTTGCCATTCTCCCCCCTTACTGATGATCAGATACGCAGCATCATTAGCATTGTAGATACGCATTTATTAACCCCCCGCGGGCTACGGAGTTTATCTACCCAAGACCCTGATTATCGGGGTACGTACCAGGGTAACCAAACCCAGCGACGTAAGGCGTACCATCAAGGTTCAGTTTGGCCTTGGCTGATGGGGCATTATATTGAGGCTTATCTTAAAGTGCACGAGCGGGACGAAGCTTTATCATATACAACATCGCTCTATCGTGCCTTTGAAGAAACCATGCCCGAGCACGGCATCAGCAGTATATCAGAGGTATATGATGGCGATGCCCCCCACGCTCCCCGAGGGGCAATATCCCAAGCCTGGAATGTTGCTGAAATTATTCGGGCAGGTAAACTAATAGAAGAATTCGACAAGGCTACCCAGCCAGTCTCCCTTTGACTACTTCATATGCGCCAGGCAGCTGCCTGGCTTAATCTTTTAAACAAGCAAACTAAAATTAGAATTAGATGAGCGCTCAGAATATGAATGACGGGGCTTCACCTCGTTGGAAACGTTTATACATTCAGTCACAAATCCCGGAGAAGCTGAAGGGGTTAGAAGACCTTTCTAAGAACTTATGGTGGTGTTGGAATTATGATGCTATCAATCTATTTCAGAGCATTGACCCAGATCAGTGGAGCCAGTATAGGCAGAATCCCATTGCTTTACTTGATAACCTAGATTATCAGGACTACGAGCGACTGTTAAAGGACGATGCTTTTATGAAGCACCTCGTGCGCGTACAGTCGCAGTTTAAGAAGTACATGGGCGAAACCAAGCGTCGCTCTTCCCTCAAAATCGGCTACTTCTGCATGGAGTATGGCCTTCATTCATCTCTTAAACTCTACTCGGGCGGCTTAGGAGTACTAGCCGGAGACTACCTGAAAGAAGCTAGCGATGAAAATGTAGATATGGTAGCCGTCGGACTGCTATATCGCTACGGATATTTCCGCCAGGGATTATCGCACTACGGCGAGCAAATTGCCCTGTATGATCCCCAACGATTTACCTACTTACCCATTGAACCGGTTCGTAATGAGCAAGGTACTTGGGTGAAAATTCAGGTGGAACTGCCTGAGCGTATACTGCACGCTAAACTTTGGAAAGCTCAGATAGGGCGGATGCCTTTATATCTGCTCGATGCAGATATTGAAGAAAACCAGGAAGCTGATCGGGTGATTACCCATCATCTCTACGGAGGGGATCGTGAAAACCGATTAAAGCAAGAGTTGCTATTGGGGATCGGTGGAATGCGGGCCCTGCAAGCGTTAGGCATTAATCCCGATATTTATCATCTCAATGAAGGGCACGCCGCTTTTAACGGGTTAGAGCGGCTCCGAATGCTCGTGAAAGATGGGTTGAGTTACGATCAGGCAGTAGAAGTAATTCGCTCATCTTCATTATTTACTACGCATACCCCGGTCCCCGCTGGACACGATAGTTTTGCCGAAGGAATGCTATGGCCCTATTTGTCTAATTACACCAACTCCATGAGTATGTCATGGGAAAAATTTATGGCGTTGGGACGGATTAATCCACATAAAAAAGATGAGGAGTTCTCCATGAGCCACCTGGCACTCAGCTTGAGCCACGGGGTAAACGGGGTAAGTAAAATTCACGGTGACGTTTCTCAAAAAATGTTTCAACCTTTGTTTCCTGGGTTTGAAGCGGAAGAGTTGCATATCGGTTACGTGACTAACGGGGTACATTATTACACTTGGACATCCCAAGAACTGCGGGAACTATACGAAAAATCTTTTGGCAAAAACTTCCTTGCCAACCAATCGGATCCTAAACATTGGGAAAAGGTACGAAGTATTGATGATGCCGATTTGGTTGGAGTAAAGCGGGGGCTAAAGAAGAAGTTAATCGATACCGTTAAAAAACGTTTGGAGCGCAGTATGCAGGAGCGGCACGAGTCGCCTCGAAAGACCATCGAGGTACTGAATTCGTTCGACGAAAATACCCTAATCTTTGGCTTTGCCCGGCGATTTGCTACGTATAAGCGGGCGCAACTACTGTTTCAGGATGTGGAGCGTTTGGCCGAGATTGTAAACGACCCTGATCGTCCGGTACAATTCATCTTTGCCGGAAAAGCTCACCCGGCCGATGCAGGCGGGCAAGAGCTGATTCGTCGGATTGTAGAAATATCGGGCCGACCGGAGTTTCTGGGTAAAGTAGTATTTCTAGAAGACTACGACATGGAAATAACTAGTCGTATGGTGAAAGGGGTTGACGTTTGGCTCAACACACCTACCCGCCCGTTGGAAGCTTCCGGTACCAGTGGCATGAAAGCTACTCTCAATGGCACCCTGAATCTTAGCGTACTCGACGGCTGGTGGGCTGAAGGCTACCGGGCTGATTCTGGCTGGGCATTACCCGAGGAGCGGGCTTACGAAAACCAAGATGTACAAAACGAGTTAGATGCTGCTACTATTTATGCGATCCTGGAGAACGAGCTAATTCCTGATTATTACGATCAGGACGATGCAGGTGTATCAGAAAAGTGGGTGGCGCGTATGAAGAATACCATTGCCCATATTGCCCCTGAGTTTACTATGAAGCGCATGATGGACGATTACTTCGAGCGTTTTTACGAGAAACTGGGTGAGCAGCGTGAGAAAATTCACCCGGCTGATTTTAAAGGGGCTAAGGAGTTAGCAGAGTGGAAAGGTAAAATGTTGGGTGATTGGAACCAGGTTCGGGTTATAGAGAAATCTATCTACGATTTTGCGAACGACCCGCTACCATTGGGTGAGAGCTTTAAAGCAGATATTGTGCTGGATATCAGAGGGTTAAAGCCCGAAGATATTGGCATGGAACTACTCATTGCCCGTCGGGTAAATGGTGAAAACCGCATCGTGCTGAAGGAAGGAATGAGCCAAAAGAAAGTGAAAGAACTCGGTGATTTGGAAGTTCCGGAAGGCACAGGTACGATGGTGAAGTATACAGCAGATGCGAAAATCACCTTCTCTGGTGTTTATGAGTATGGTTTCCGAGTATTCCCGCAACATCCGCTGTTAGCAAATCCTCAGGATTTCAATCAGGTAATCTGGCTGTAATTTAGTTTCTGTAAACCTCGTATTCCCCATGAAGCAGCTCACAATCTTTTGGGTAGCGACCTTGCTTGCTAATTCAGTAGTGGCTCAGTCCCCAGCCTGGGGTACACTAGGGCAGGCGGTACAGGACGTTCAAATCAAAGATGATCTGTACGAGCAGTCGTTTACCTATACCTCTGACAATAGCTGTCTACTTACATTTACGATTTTTGACACCGATGATGGGGAGGAAACGGCATATAAAGTCAATGCGGCTGATCTGAATGAACACAAAATTAGTTTCGACACCCGTAACAAGGAAGTAGTAATAGAAGTAGAGGTTCGCGGGGGCAAAGACCTGGTACAAGTATTTGAAGATGGCGAACCCAACGACTTCGACGATAGCTTTGAATTTTATGCCCTGAATATTGAGAATGCCCGCGAAATTGTCCGAGCGTTTAAGGAAATTGTACAGAACTGTGGGGAGCGCAGCCAGGAGGTTTTAGTATACGGGCAGGCGAACCCTTCGTTTGAGGATGCTCTAGGTTTTCTCACTTCAGAAGTTGGGGAGGTTGAATCCTCGGATGGTGCCATTGGTCAGACGTTCACCCATGATATTTCCCTGCCGACGGTCATTACTTACGAACGGGAAGATACCAGTGAGGGCGAGCTTTTCCGCTACGTAGCCAACATGGCTGATTTCAATGAACAGAGCGTTTCTTTTGATACCGAAAAAGGCCAGGTGATAGTTATGCTGGAAACCATTGGCGGACGCGACTTAATTCAAACCTTTGAAAATGGTGAATTAGACGACTACGAGCACGAATTAGTGATTATCGCTACCGATATCGAGCAGGCAAGGGTATTAGAAAAAGCCCTTAAAAGCCTGATCGCTCAAGCGGAGCAAAGGTACGATGCCTCATTTCTACCGGGAGTAGCTGACCCTAGCATAGATCAGACGGTGTCGTTTCTGTCTAGCCAGATTGGCGAGGTTGTATTGGACAAGGAGGCCTACGAACAGTCAGTGAGCTACGAAGCAGCCACCCAACAATTTCGTTACCAAGTAGTGGAAGCCAGCGAAGGAGATGAAATAACGTATCTGGTGAATCCGGCCGATATTAACCTCCGAACTATTGATTTTGACACCAAAGGCAGTGAGGTGTTGATTGAGCTTCAGACTGAGGGTGAACGTGATCTTATTCAGGAACTGGAGAATGATGTAGTGGAAGGCTTTACCGACGAAATAACTATTCGCGCCCCGAGTGTTGATGAAGCCCGTCGCTGGGTAGGAGCACTGCAACAACTAGTTACCTTGGCTCAGAATAATCAGCAGAGCTTGTTTATCTCGGCAGTAGGTAATAGTCCAACACCGGGTGCTACTTTGCAATACCTTCAGTCTAACGTTGGCGCGGTAGATGCTGGCGAGGATCGCTACGAACAATCACTAGTGCCAGGCTCGGATAACCGTTGTTTACTGACTTATACGTTGATTGATGACGATGGAGAGGAGAAAATATTTGAGTGGAATATGGCTGATATAAATTCTCGCCAGATTGCGTTTGATACTAAAGGAGAAAGTATTTTACTCACGCTTAAAACCACTGCTCAACGCGATCTGGTTCGGGAAATAGAGGCAGGGGAAGTAGAGGGTTACGAAAATGAAGTCGAGCTACTGGCGAACACTATTGAAGAAGCCCGCGCCTTAGTAGCCGCATTTAAAAATATGGCTGAATCCTGCAAAAAGTAGCATTGATGACTAATGAGTAATGATTGATGATTAATATCTGTCATTAACCACCAATCATTATTCATCATTCATTAGTTTAAAAGCGAAGCCCTGCTGAGATTGAGAACATTTGGTTAGTGCCTTCATTTCCGGTCATCATTGGTGTGATACCGTGTTCGTAATTCAGCTCCAGAGTCACAATCAGTACTTCAATACCGATACCACCGTTAATTCCCAAAGTAGCTCCCCGGAATGCTTCCCGGCTGAGGCCATATTCGTTTTCCTGCACGCCCAGCAGTAGGGTGGGGGTGATCCCTGCATTTACCCGGATACGTAACAGTCCGTCTGATCCGGTTAGGTACATTCCGCCGCTGATTGGGGCCTTCAAAGTATTAAAGTACACTTGATTATCTATTTCTTGTTGCGTAGTTCCTTGGTGCACTAGTTGGGCACCGGTGCGGTAATAATGAAGTCCAGGTTGCCAGAAGAACCAGCTTTTCTTGCTGGATTTAATTAGCAAGTCCATTCCAATATTCATCCCTACCCGGCTGCCTTGTTCAGCAGTTTCGGTGGAGAGCGATGCAAAGTGTACTCCGATCTTGGGGTTAACGTACACTTTGTTTTTGTCGTTTTCCGATTGAGCGTGGGCTAGTGAAACGCTTAAGAAAAGAACGATGATAGCTACTAAATTTTTCATGATTTTTTAAGTTTAGTCAAGGTGTTTTTAATATGAAATTCACCCTACTATCCAGGCATCTTCCCGAAGGTTAATGCGATCCGCTAAAATTTCTCAAAAAAATTTTTTTCTCGTTTACCTGCTGTTTTTTTACTCCTTATGTATGCGAAAAGTATTTGCCCAAATTTTTTTCATGAGCCATTAACCTTCTTCATTCTGCTGGTATATGTAAGCGAAAGTTTAATCAACTATGTATTATCAGAAACAAGAAAAAATCATGAACACTTCATTATTCAACTGGGCGGCATTCCGCTGGGCGGCATTCCGCTTCGCCAAATTATTTGCTTTTGCACTACTAGTCATCTTCAGTGCTTGTACTCAAACAGAAGACCCAGTACCCACTAATCCCGATACCCAAAACCCAAATCCTGGATTACCCGATTTAGGTGGTGGAGGATCTACTCCCGGGGGCAATCCCACAACCCCAGGTGGTGGCGGAAACCCTACTACACCCGGTGGAGGTGACAACCCTACAACTCCGGGCAGTGGTCAAACCACTCAGACCATTGGTGTAATTTCTTCGGATAACGGAAATTATGAGTTCCCCTTCTATATAGGAGCCGAAACTGAAGCTCAGCCCAATGAAATGGGTGCTTATCTGACTGAATACTACTACGCTGATGAAGCGGCCAGTCGGGATAACGATGGGGATAACAACATTGAAGGAGTTATTACCGCCATTGCTTTCAATGCTACTAATGCCGGAACCCTAAGCCCTGGTCAGTATGCTTACACGTTAGGCTCTAGTGATGCTCAAGTTTTCCCTTACATTATGGTCATTGATCGGGGACGAATCTTCTTAGTAGCTGAAGCCCAAACCCAGATTGGTACTACTGGCGAAAATGGTATATACCAAGTAGCATTTGATGGGCAAGCAGTAGAAGTAGAGGTTGTCAATGAAGAGCTCAGTGTTGTATCTAACCCATTTAAAATGCAAGGTCAGTTCTTTATTCCAGCGACAGTTTCTAATAGCTCGGCCGCTCGCTACGAGTCCAAAAAATCAAAATTACCCTCATTCAACCTAGACTTCTCTAACCTGTCTTTTTAGTCGGTGAGATTGCTCAGATCAATGAAGGCTACTGCTCTCTGGCGGTAGCTTTCTTTTTTTGTAGAGGGAGAAAGGAAAACGGAGGATGGAGAACGGAACTTTGTACGTCCTTTCTTCCGTCCTCCTTTCTCCGTTTTCCTAAATCGTCAGTTTTCCTAATTATCAGGAATGATGTTACTTTTGCGAGGAACGTGCAACCTGCAACCTCTGTGGTACGATGAAAGACCAGGAAATAATTGACCAGATCAAAGCCGGAAATTACGAAGTGCTCAGCCAACTTACCCGTCATTTTGTTAGTGTACGCAAGTACGTACTGTCCAACAGTGGTGCCATTGAAGATGCCGAAGACGTATTTGCCGAAGCTCAGGTAATATTTTACCAAAAAGTGCTGAGCGAAGCCTACCGCTACGATGGCGAGGGAAAAATCGGCGGATTCCTGTACCGAACGGCTCGGAATCTCTGGATGAAGAAGCTTACCCGCCCCGCCCCCATGATGACCGTAGTATCCGATGCGGATACCCAAGAGTCGGGTGACCCGTTAGAAGAGCTGAGCGGAGCATTGGATGAAATCCTCCGTAACCTGGGTGACCCTTGCGCGGCTATTTTAACTTTTTTTTATTTTAATCGCCTCGATATGTTAACCATTGCCCAAAAACTGGGATATAAGAATAAAGAGACGGTAAAAGTTAAAAAACGCCAGTGTATTCAGACGATTGAAAAGTCATTGATGCCTGCGCAAAAAGAAACCTTAAAAGAATACTTGTATGAACTTGACCAACGAAGACCGGGAGCTCCTGGATCGGCACTTTGAGCAGGA
Source organism: Bacteroidota bacterium (assembly GCA_039198955.1). Lineage (GTDB taxonomy): Bacteria > Bacteroidota > Bacteroidia > Cytophagales > Cyclobacteriaceae > Tunicatimonas. The sequence continues at coordinate 46,073 of JBCCTI010000004.1, forward strand.
TCTCACCGAAATAGAAGAGTCGCAATTCCGACAGAAAGTAGCTTCTGATGATGAGTTTCGGCAAGCAGTTCGCTTACGGGAACTGATCCACGAGCGAGTACAAGCCTACGGAGCCGCCCAACTAAAAGAGCAGCTAAAAGCGAATCTGGCCACCCAGCGCGCTACCATTGAAGAAGAGATTGAATCTCAAGAGAGCGAGGAAGCTACGGTTCGTCCACTATTTGGCAGTCCGGCGACGGTTCGTTGGGCCATTGCGGCCTCACTGGCATTGGTATTGGCCGCTGTAGTTGTTTTTCTTAACCTACCTGGTACATCCAACGGTAATAGTCCAGTCGCAGTAGAAGATACCACAAAAACCGAAGCTCCCGTTACCGGAGGACAGGTAGAGGCACCTAACTACGCCGGAACTGAGACTTACACTTCGTCTTATCCCATCGTCACGGAAGATATTTCGCAGGTGACTGCTGCGTTGTTGATTATAGACGAAAGCCGCACCGAGGCTACCTATCAACTAGTTGATGATACTCTGCGAGTGTACTATCCGCAAGAAATATTTGCTGACCCCCTTCAACTAGTTAATCGAGGCGATGAGGTGATATTACAAATCAATGAGGACTCTTATCCGATTGACTTGGCGGAAGCAGCTACTGAACGACCGCTGACTTCCCGAGAATAGCGAGGGCTATAATAAAATCTTTATAAGCCTACAAGCCTCAATTGTGCCTGTGGGCTTTTTTTTGTAAATCATATCAGAAAAGCTTCCATAGTCATCATGAATGGTCTACATAACTACAGGCCACGCTTTGTCAAGCGAAGTACTTCACCTGTTTTCCGCTTACTTCGAGAAGCACTTCATCCGTTGAGTTTTCTCCTGTCAAAAATACCGTCTTGCCACTCAGGTTAGATATATCTACTAGATAATTAATGAGTCTAAAATGGTTTGCTATTGATCTAAATTCTTGTGGCTGAATATCATTTTCAAATTCCCTACTATCGAAGAAATAGCATTTTATAATCACTTGATCTAAGTGAATTGTGGCAGTGTTAACTAGGTCTGATTTTCCTTTCCAATACTGATTTATGATCTGAAAATCAATTTTATCTGTTGATTCTTCGGTTTGACCATTATAAAATTCAAGCTTATATTTTCTGTTTACTAGGTCAACCCATTTCTCCCAAGCTTCTATTGACCAATCGGAAATGACGATATCTCTCAGAGAGCCATCTTCAAAGTAAATGCTGTCTTTAATACTCTTCCAGTTCATTTATGCCATACCTACCTAACCCACAGTCCACAGTAATATATCAGTTAATAAACCGTCTGCAAATCAAAAATGATCTTCTTTAGTGTTTCTTTATCCTGATCTGATAGCTGTATACCAGAGCAGCGGTGGGGTAAATTCTCTTTGACTAAAAAGTGAGGGCGGCACTCAGGCGCATTGAGGATAGCCTCTTTAATCTTCCAAAACCGATGTTTCTGGCTGTCTATTGCTCCATATTCTGTCTGTTGCCAATTGTAAGCCGAAATTTCTGGTGAAGTCTCAGCGGCTACTTCTGGTAGGGGACGAAAGGTCAATCGCCAATCCGTTTCGGGAGAGTAGCTAATAGCGCGAGGTGACAAGCGGTCAATGCTAAGATCAATGGCTACTTCCTGGGCGTAGGATAATGAACTGATTAGGAAGAAGCTAACTAGGAAGATAATAGAGCGTTTCATTCGTACTTTTGTGGTTTATACAATTCTAGTAGTTTCTTTCTCAAAATTCAGTGAAAGACCTTGCTAAGTCTAACCTATGTACGATTATTACCAAAAACGGATGGGTTTACCGCTAGTAGAAGTAAAAGTGGGTGGATATCTACTGCGTCAGGTGAAGGGCTTCGCGGATGTCATACAGCAAGCCATTGGGCGAAATACTACCCCGAAATGAGTGGTGACCACTAATGACTTTAGAGCCAAAGGCTATCTGGTCGTACTCGAACCGGGCGTGTACCATACCGGACTGTTGATAAACAGTTAGGGTGCAAAAGCCGGACTGGGGCGTTTCAGATCGGTTACAAACCGCCTGGTTGTAATCCCACTGAATGCTGATTGCACCTTCTTCCTGCTGCATAGAAGTGAAGGCACAGGTGTAGGATAAATGGTCTTCGTACCAGTGAAGGTAATAGTTGGGATCGTCTAATTGGGCTTGGGATTGCAGAAGGCGGTAGACATAAGCCACCCACACTGCGAGTCCGGTTTCACGAATTACGTTAGTATCTTGATGAGGGTAGGCTTGGGGGGATTTTGCTAAGAGTTGTATCAGAAATGGGTAAACCTCTGAGGGAGTTACGGTGATATTGGTGCCGTACAGTCTAGAATCAGGCAGTACTAACCTGTCTCCCGAAGGGGCACAGCCTGAGAGGTTTAACAGTAACCAACTAATACAGAAGTGAATCACTCTCTTCATAACAGATACAATTTAACCGCTGAGTTATAGGAGTTAAGCTATTGTTAGGAGCCGTAAGCTATTCGTAAGGAAAAACAAAGCTATGCTATTCTCCAACTCCTGTGAGTTGATGTAGTTTTCTACTTCCCATCCTGAAATAAATTCAAGATATTTTCTCTCTTGATTCTAAGAAACACCTATCCCTTCCCACCTCGAACTCCTGACTTTTTACTTACGATACTAGAACCGCCAACCAGTACTAAACAGGAAGTAGCCGTTCTGTAATAATTGTGGATTACCTGATAGGCTCGATATTGTACTGTTTTCATCAATGTCAGCTAAGCTATAACTAAAGCGCAACCCTAATAAAAGCCCTTGATTAAATTCGTATTCTACTCCAAATGCTAACGAAAAGTCTGTTGGGGTGAACTCATTTCGGCTATCGTTGCCATCAATTGTAGAAGATAACAAGATACCGAGTTGGGGACCAATCTGGATGTTGAACTTTCGGGCAGGATATAGTTTAACCAATAGAGGAACGAGAAAATACTGATTTCTCACTATTCGGTCAGGTTGTGTGCCTATACGACTAACGTCTGCAAATCCCTGGTCTACGGCTCCCTGTTGAGAATACAGTAGCTCTGGTTGTAATGCAAACCACCTAGATAAGCGAAGCTTAGCCAGACCACCAATGGATAACCCTGACCGGAGCCCATATAAATTTTGTACATCTTGGTCAGCATTATACAACGAACCTGAGGTGAAACCTATCCGTACGCCGTACTCAAAGCGGTCGAGTTGCTGTTGGGCTTGGGCTGAGAAAATTGCCAGGGTGAAGGCGAAAGCGAGTAGTAATCTTTTAGTATACATAGGTTTAGTCAATTCTAGGTTAGAAAATTCGGCTACTAATATAAGGTTTTGTGATTAAGACTGGTAGTATCAGATACAACGATTGACGATACTCCCCCGGCAGTATTAGGCCGAGCTTGCTGCTGACTAGTTTCATCGATTCCGCTAACAGTTTTCATAACCAAGATAGCTAGGGCGAGAAAGATAAGTCGTAGAAAGTTTTGAATGTCGCGTCGCATGATTAATAGCGTTTTTCGTTGTTTTCACTAGTATATGCCCCGCAACTACTGAAGGTTAATGATGTAGGTAAAAAATTTTTTAACCGTTACTAAAGTTCTCCCCGCACCGCTCGTTTTACCACTTCTATCTTACTGTGTACCCGTAGCTTACGGTAGATATTTTTGACGTGAAACCGCACAGTATTAATAGATATGCCGAGCTGATCGGCAATTTGCTGGTAGCTCTCGCCTTCAGCCAGACTGTTTACTACGTTGCGCTCTTGCTCAGTGAGTATTTCAATAGGTTCTTTCATGGTTGTAGAATTTTTCGATTTTGTACATTCAAGAGGATATCTTTTCCTCTTAATATCAATTGGAGAGAACCGTAGAAGACCAAGTAATGTCAGCGCCTTTTCTTCATCCGGGTTGCTCAGAGAGCATTGCGCCATCTCTCGCAGGGCTACATGAAACCCCTTTGGAAAAAGAAGAACAGTTTTACAGTGGTCTACTATGCTCTCAAGTAATATCCTGGTAGCAGGGATAAGGTTAATGGAAGGCGTAGAAAAAATGTCACCTACATGGGTATGTAGGCATAGTTTTGTGGCGCAGATGCGGTATTTCCTTCTAGAAACTGCTTTATAAGGTGGGCGGGCAATGAATTTTATAAAGCTGGTAATAATATTTACCACCCTTTTGCGGTAAACAGAGAGGGCACTAGTGGGCACAGTGCGTTTTGGTGGGTTTTCAGTTATAATCCAGCGTGATTGTTTAACTCCTTCGTCAGTAAGCTATCCGGTGGCACGAATGATTCAATTCCCGCGTCGGCAGCCTGTCCGCTAGTGTCGACGGGCTAGTTCCGGCGTCGGCCAGCCTTCTGCATTACTAGATAGCCCATTTCCCACGTCGACGAGTCGTCAGCATTACTGGACTGTCTAATTCCGGCGTTTTTAGATAACCCATATCTAGGTAAGATTAGCTACTAAGAGGTAAAGGGTGATACCGGCCTTTGTTAAATGGTAAACCTTATTCTGAGTCTACTTAAGAAATTCCCCTTAATTTCGCGCCATGGTGGCCCTTTGAAAAAGGGGCGCAGGGGATCCAAAGTCCGTAGGCAACTACTTCTTAAAGTAGAAATCGCCTGTAAGCGAAGTAGACTCCCAAGGGATTTGTTTTCCTTCCGATTTCTGAGAAACTGTGGCCCGTACCCGCTTAAATACCTGCTCGATGGTGAGGTTAGGCGTAGTTAGGTGATTGAGCAGAGCTTCGGTATAAATACCATGTTCGCCCCCGCCATCTGAAGCAGTTTGTCCGGGTGCCGTAGCGTAGGCGACTAATGAACCCCGGGGCGCACTCATAAACGCTAATCCGTTGCCCTGCGTGCCGCGGGTCCAACTGCGCTCGAAGGGGTTATCCCGGCAAGCATCTAGCATCACAATATTAGTACGGGAATTAGCGGCTTCCATCTTGGCCAGTACCCGGTCGGCGCGCACGCAGTCGTATTCTACATCGTAAGCACTGGCTAACTGAGCGTCTATCGGAATCAAGTAATTACTACCGTTTACTTGCACTCCGTGTCCGGCGTAGAAAAATAATCCTACGTCGTAGTTTTTGAGTTGCTGACCAAAGTCATCAATCGCTCGCTTAATCTCATTTTGCTGCAAGTTCTCGTACTTCATTACTGTAAAACCCAGGCCTTCCAGCGTAGATTTCATGGCGTTAGCATCGTTAATCGGATTACGAAGCTGCCCACCCTGCTGGTAAGCACTATTACCGATAACCAGAGCTAGCCTTTTTTCTTGAGCCGCTGCTTCCCGCCGGATAGAGAATGTGCTGGTAGTGCTCTGCTGGTAACGGTCGGTAGCAACGATAGCAAACTCGTTATCTCCCAAATGCAGTGGGGCTTCTAAACTAAATTGCCCGTCAGGCCGCAGCCAAGCTGGCTGGTTATTGATTAGTACTTCTTGGATACCGTCGCGGTCGGTAGCTTTTCCCGCAATCCGAATGTTTTGTACCGCAATCTGCTTGAAACCTCGGGTCAACGTAGGTTCTGTAATGGTGATGATCGGTTTATCACCCGCACCACTGGTAGTAGTTGTGGTTGGTGAAGTATTTGACGGAGCTGCCTTTTCCTGAACCGCCACGGTTGACTGGTTTGATGAACCAGATGGTGGTAGAGAATTATCAACAGGTGAATTAGTATTCGTATCTTGAGTAAATGTTTCTGTTTTTTGGAGTGAGGATTGTTTAGCAGTCTCAGATGAAGAGTTTGATTGAGGGCGATTATAACTAGCCACGGGTGGGGTAGTAGTTTTATTTGAAGGACTTTCGTCTAGGTACGAAACCCGCAGATAATCTACGTAGATTAGATTATTAGACTCAAACCCGATGTTATCGCCAAAGAAGTCCTCAAAGGACATAGTATACACAAACTGCTCGTTGACAAAGAAATAGTACGCATGATCAACCTTCCGAACAGTAAGCGTATTATAATCATCCCGATTTAGGTAATTCGTCGCTCGATCTTTTACAAACTGCTCAAGGCCTAATGTTTTACGCCATTGGCTGATGTAAAACTTATTCTCCTTAAAGCCAAAGAAGAAACTACCTCGTTCGGATCGTCCCCACGATAGGGCAATGCTTTTGTTAGGTTTACCCTGCACAAATTTTAAGCGAGTCTCAATCTCGAAATCCCGATTTTCGTTGAAGCGAACCTGACTCCAGCTAGCGTGCTCGTCGTACATAGGAGATTTTGACTGCCATTCGTATTGACCGTTTCTTATTTTAGCTTCCCGTCGCCCCTTACGCTCGTAGCCAACAAACCAACCATTCAGGTTATTGTCGAAATTCTCAAGCAGCACATCAGTACGCTGAGCAGCGGTAAAGTCATCGTATTTTCTTTGGGCGAAGAGCTGAAAGGTATTCAGTATTGCCAGAGAAGTCAGAAGAATGTATCGGTACCACATAGTAAGATCGTCGGTATTTAGGTTAGACAAAACAGCTTACCCTTCTATACTCAATACTTGGTTAAGGTTAATGATAGATCTAATTATTTTAGGACGATCAGCAATTTTATATGAGAACTTTCCTAAAACGACCCTAAATTTACCGCATATACGTCAGTTGTTCCAAAAAAATTTTTTAATTTTCGAGATAATTTTCATTAACCTTTACTCTACACTTGGCATAAACAAGTGAATGACACTTCATCCACTATGTTTTACCAATTACTTAACTTTATTTCACTTATGAAAAGTATGTCTCTTTTCCTTCGCTACACCTTGTTCGGACTTGTTACTACCCTCTATCTGGCAAGTTGTGGCTCTAAAGCCCCTCAATCGTCGGTGCAACGCACCGAGATTACTATTCCCTTTGCCGACCACCTCAGCGATAAAGAGGCCTTTCGCGGGGTAGGTATGGGAAAAAGCCCCGATCAGGGATTTGCCCTGGAGCAAGCCCGGCTCGATGCCCGCACCTTTATTGCCCAGCAGGTAGAGACCACAGTAAAGTCGGCCGTAGAGCGCTACCGCGAGCAGTACGACTCATCGGAGGATACTGTGGGTTTAGCCTACAACTCTAAGTTCGAAGAGCTAACCCGCAACCTGGTAGATCAGTCACTGAACAATGTAATGGTCGATGATCAGAAGATGTACGAGGTGCAGCAGAATAACCAGATGGTATACGAAGCCCACGTGGCCATGACCCTGAAGCGGGACGACTTCATCCACGCGATGGAAGGTGCCACAGGCGGAGGAATGTCCGAAGATACCAAGCTCAAGATTGAGTACGACCGCAAGAAGTTTCGCGAAATCTTTGAGCAAGAGATGCAGCAGCTTCAGCAGGATCAGGCGCGGAATTAATGAGTAATGACTAATGATTGATGATCGATGATTAATGAACAACCAGTCATTAGCGGCCACTGCGCCTACCGCGTGGCGCGGTCATCAATCATTAGTTATGCTAACTATTACCACTATGTTCACGCGTATCTTCCTTCTCTGCTGGCTTATTTCCGCTACCCTCTACGCCCAACCCGACTGGGTAAAGGGCAAGGGTACTTCGTCTCGCTTTCCGCAGGCAAAGTACCTTACCGGGCTGGGCATCGCTACCTGGCATAAGGATTCTTCGGAAGCCGCTATTGCCCGACAGGCTTACGCCGCCGCCCAAAAGGATCTAGCCGAGCAAGTGCGGGTTCGGATTCAGTCGGCCAGCGAAAGCTTTAAGCAGCAAGCAGGGCAGGAGTTTTCGTCATCGTATCAAGCGATGGTGACGGCCAATAGCCAGTTGGAAGTGGTAGGCCTACAGAAGGAAACTTATCACGACCGCAAACAGAAGCTGTTCTATACCTGGGTGTACGCCTCCCGCCCGGAGGTAATTGCTAACTACCAGCGAAAACTAAACGAGGCAAATCAGCAGCTACAGCAGCGGTTTACTCAGGCGCAGCGTTACGCTGAAAGCGGACAGAAAGCTGAGGCTGAACAACAATTGCTTCAGTGTCGTACCCTACTCACCCAGCAAGCCCCCTGGCGGGCGGTATTGCTCAGTTTGCAACCCACTGGGGAGCCATTGCCCCCCTCGGTAGCCTTGGCTGACATTGAAAACGCCCTGCATCAACTTATTAGCGAGCAAGCTAACTCCCTGGATGATCTGGCCTACGGACTAGTGTATCAGCTTAGGCAGTCGCTAGATGAGCCTTTACAAAGGGTAGTAGTTTCACCTTTACTGTACCGCGAGTCGGAGATGGCAAGTTCGTTCTCCTACTTCTTTCGCGACCGTCTGGAGCAAGAAATGATTCGGTACGGCAGTTGGCAGACTATGCGGCTGGATGATGTGCAGTTTAATCAAGGCAACCCCAGTATGCGCTATACGGTGCGGGGCACTTACGAAGTGTCGGGTGATCAGTTACATTTAAGTGTATTCGTCAAAGATGTGTTTGGTCAGCAGATTATCAGCATGGCTACCGCCCGACTGGATGTAGCGGTGGTAGAATCAGCCCAACTGGCGTACCTTCCGGTGCGCTACGAGCAAAATGCAGCCGAGCAGCAGCAAATGGAAATCTACGAAGTAGCCGATCACGGCATCGACCTGGAAGTGTGGACGAATAAGGGTGATGAAGCTCTAGTCTTTACCGAAGGAGAACGGATGAACGTGTTCTTCCGAGTAAATATGCCCTGCCACGTCCGCTTTGTCTATCATCTGGCGGATGGCCGACGGGTACACTTCTTTGACCAATACTTGACTGCTGATCAGGTGGGTCAAGCCCAAGAGCTACCCTATGATTTCATTTGCGACTGCACCGATGCTCCCTGTGGTATTGAAACGCTGCAAATTAACGCTCAGGAAGAACCGTTTGTGCCACTAGCCACGCAGGATGTGGGTGGCTATCGCTTCATCACCGAAGACCTGAGCAGTATCTTGCAGAAAAACCGAGGGATGAAGCAGGCAGATGCTATGTACCGGGCTGAGCAGCGACTTGTGATTACTACGATGGAGAAACCTTCTTAATTGAGCAATGAATAGTTAGCAATGAGCAATTTGCAGTGAACCGGGCGCCGGGCGCAATGTGCAATGAACAGAGATTAGCGACAAAGCCGCCGAGGAACAGGACAAAGATTTGGTTCCTCAGCTTATCAAATATCTATTATTACTATGAGAACTATATTGATATACCTATTCAGTATCAGTCTGGTGATGCCGGGTCTTGCCCAAACTCTGGAGCAGTTTAAGCAGGAGCAGGACTCAGCCATGCAGGCGATGCAACAGGAGCGGCGGGACTTTGAGCAACAGTACATCGAGGACTTCGCCCGCTTTGTTGCCGAACGCGATAGCCTATTTGCTGAGATGCTCCGGGAGCGGTTCCGGGAAGTAGAACTTTCGCGCGGGCTTCGGATTGATGAAGCCCCAAAGCCGACAGTGATTCCGGCCTATCCTCAGGATAGTTCATCGCAACCTGACCAGAAAATTGAGATGGACACTACTACTAACTCACTAGGACGCTCACGCAGCCTGATGCTACCGCTTCCCGCGGAGGGTAATGAGCAGGGGTATACACCCCAACGAATACAGCTGGCTTTTTACGAAAATGCAGTTTCCCTACCGTATGATCCCCGCTTGCGCTTACCCGAAGCCACTCGTTATGATGCCCAGATTCTTAGCAATGCCTGGGTGGCCCTGAGTAATACCTACACCAAAGACCTGATTCATAAGCTGTATCACTACAAGAACCACTTCAACCTAAACGACTGGGGATACTATCAGTTAGTGCAGCAGTTTACGGGGCAACTGTATTCGTCGGATGATTCGCGGTCGGTGCTTACTATCTGGTTCTTGCTGAACAAATCCCGCTACCGGGCTAAGATCGGTTACGCCAATAATAAGTTGTACTTGCTGATGCCCACTAACTGTACGGTGTATTCAGCTACCTACTACCAGTTTGACGGGCAGACGTACTACGCTATTGGCGATGCCCCAAATTCAATCTATACCTACGATCAGGACTACGCCGGGGCCGATCTCACCTTCGATCTGGAGGTGCGTAACCCCCTCAGCTTGGGTGGGAATCCCCGAGAGAAAACCTTTTCGTTTCGCTACGGCGGGGATGAGTACGAGGTAGCACTGGCGTACAACCCCCGGGCGATTGCTTTTTATCAGGATTATCCCGAGGTAGACCTACGAGTGAAGCTGGAGTCTACCTTGTCCCGCGAAGCGAAGGAATCCCTGATTTTGCAGTTTCAACCGTTGCTGCAAGATCGGGCCTCACCCGATGCAGTTGGCTTACTGCTTCGCTTCGTACAAACCGCTTTTGACTATCAGCTCGATCAGGCTCAGTTTGGGCGGGAGAAGTATTTCTTTCCCGAAGAAGTCCTTCATTTTGCCGCCTCTGATTGTGAAGACCGTTCGGCACTGTTTGCGTATCTGGTACGCCAACTGCTGGGCTTGAAGGTAGTGGGGTTACAGTACCCCGGTCACGTAGCGATGGCAGTGGGTTTGTCGGGGGTAGACGGCGATTTCGTGGAGCAGGGCAACGAAGCTTATGTGGTCTGCGACCCTACTTATGTAAATGCTCCTATCGGTAAGGTGATGCCTCGCTTTGCTCAAAAACAAGTCACGCTAGTATCTTTGCGCGACCCGTACCAACAGTGGTTAGCCGAAATGATTTGGGATATTGCATCTACCAACGGCGTGTATCCCGGGGCAAACCATCATAACGTAGTGACTGATAATCTGGGCTATATCTACTTTGCGGGCTATCGCCTCTCCCCAGACGTAGAAGAAGGGCAAAATATTTATTTGGCGAAACTTGCCCCCAATGGTAAAGTGCTGTGGGAAAAGTCCCTCACCGGAAGCGGTAATGATGTAGGCCAGTACTTGGCGATTGATTCCCGTCAGCAACTGTATCTGGCCGGACGGTACGAGAATCGGTTGCAACTAGGGTCAGAGGAAGCCCTAAGTACGACCACTACTGGGTTTTTTATCGCTAAATTCAATCTTGATGGACGACTTACCTGGGTGCGGGACGTGACTACCCAACAGCCGGATCTGGAGCATGGCTTTGTCGCCAAAGTCAACGAGCAAGGTCGACTGATGGAAACACTGGTATTTGACAATACAGTAGCCGAACGGGGCATTGCCCTGGATAAAAGTGGGAGTATTTATTTTAGCGAGCACTACGATGGGAACATATCATCGGGTGGGCGTAGTCGGGGAGTGGCGATAGGAAATCGTAGCGTAGCGGAAAACAATGCTTCATTTGCCCTGGATATTGTCGAGACCCTTAAAGCTGAGAGCGACCGCTTGAAAGCCCAGCAGTACGATCCCACCATAGCCGGGCTGTTTGCCGTAGTCCACTGCATTGTGAAAAACGGTACAGTAATTCACGGCACCAATGCCCAAGAAGCCTTGGATCGCTACAATCCGGCATTTCGGAAAGACTGCCCGGAGGTGTATGCCAACATTGGGAAACTGAAGTTTATGAAAAACGAAAGCGGCATCATTACCATTGTCAACGAAGCGGGGGGTAACGTTGATTTTGATAAGATGCGGATTAAGGACCAGGCGAAGGTTCGGTTACGCCGATTTGAAGATGGCAACTCTCAACTGGATGTGCTCACCGGCATTACGGTAGGCAAGGCTTTTATGCGATTCGACCTTAACTATATTACACTTTTTAAGGAAAGTGGTGATTTACTATTTGATTACGACGATGATAATACCCAAATTGTGATGAACTTACGGGAGGACATTTTATATTAGCTCAATTAAAAATATTATTTTAAGCATAAATACTCGGTTCCAGTGCTAGGCTAAAGAAGAATAAAAATAATAGTTAATACATTTTAAGCAAAGTCATTATATTTAGAAAATTTTCAATTTAAAAACTAACTGTTATGCACACCAAACCTCTGCTGTGGGTACTACTACTCACTCTAAGCTCCTCAATCATGTTTTCTAGTTGCCAATCAAGCAAAGTTGCTTTTGGTAACTCGTATTACTTCAAACAAACTCCTAAGTCTATTGATCAAGCTTCGGTAGCTTCTATGCTCGAGGAAGTTGAGAAAGTAACTCCCCAAGGCGCGGAGCTTTACACCTCCCTCAACCAGGAAATGGTATCCGAACGCGATGCCGAGGCTCTGATTGAACAAGCGCAGCAGCAACTTCTGGCTGCGGTGGAAAAAACTGACAATACCGAGCTGAAAGAAAAGACTGCGAGAATGAGCCAATTAGCCAGCGAGATGAATGGGCAGGAGTTCACTAAAAAAGAAAAACGTGCCAAGCGAAAAGAAGTCCGTAAAGAAGTACGCTCCTTAGTGAAGGAGTACAAATCCATGTCGCCTAACGAGGTGAATGATATGGATAAAAAGCTAAAAACGGCTTTGATCTTGTTCGGTGTTGGACTTATTCTATTGTTTATACCCATTATTGGCGTTCTAGGTCTTCTATCGATTATTGCTGGATTAGTGTTCTTTATAATCTGGCTAATAGAGGAAGCATAGGCGCTCCAGCTCTTAGTAAAAGAAGGCGGGTGCAACCGTCTTCTTTTGTTGAAAGTATACGGTTACATATGTTCTTATTAGTGGCTATCCTAGAGATGTTAGCTGATTATAATCTAGCTTTCTTTGCTCTCAGCCGTTAGTATTCATACACAATGTAAAGTACAACAATAGTTGAGACATAATCTATTAAGTTTCTTGTGTTCTTTAAAAATGACTTAATACGAAAAAACGATAGCTATATCCGAAATTTTGAAGGAATTCGTTCTGAGAATGAAATAATGGCTTGGTTTTGTAAGCGGGATATATTTATATTGGAGGTATTCTCTAACTAAACCTATCACTATGTACATTAAATCAATTCTCTGGATGGGAACGCTACTTCTAGCCACTACCTTCATATTTTCTGGATGTCAGTCCAGCAAGGTCGCTTACGGAAACAAATACTATTTTAAGCAGCAGCCACGTCCGGTTCAGTCAACTACGGTAGCCCAACCGTCGGCTGCACCTGAGAAAATAGCTTCCCTCAGCCCAACCGATGAGGAACTATTGGCCTCTATCAAGCCTGAACTAAAGAAGTACAGGAGTACTAACAAGTTGATGGCTGATGCTAAACAGAAGCTGACCACAAAGTTGAAGGAAAGTGGTCAAACTCAATTGGCTAACCGGGTTGAAAGAATATCAGATATCGCCGCTTCAGCTAAAGATCAATCTTTGACCCGTGAGGAAGCCAGAAGCAAGCGAAAAGAGATTCGTCGCGAAATCCGAGAGCTGACCAAGGAGTGGAAAGCTACCTCACCTAACTCTGAAAATTTTCTGGATGATCTAGACCCCTATTTGAGAAAAGCAATCTTATTTTGGGGACTTGGACTAATACTTAGTATTCTAGGTGTTTTAATTCCTTTTATTTGGATATTAGCATCAATATCATGGTTGGTAGGTACAGTATTCTTCGTTCTGTGGTTGGTTGAAGAGTTAGAGTAGAAATATCCAGATATTGGACTAGAAGTTGGAAACTAAAAGTTAGAAACCCATACTGTCTAGCATTTGCTCTCCAACTTCTAGTTTCTAATTTCTGATCCTCCCTTTACATACCTACAGTAAGCCCTATCGTCCAAACTGATAGTGCACCATAGCCTAGTTCGGTATATACCCCAAACCGTTCATTCAGCATATAGCGCCCACCTAATATGGTGCCAAAATCAATATAGGTTCCGCTAACTCTATCATCTCCGAAAAACTCATCGTCAATGTTGGTCGAGATAACTTCTGCTCCGAGCACTACCGAAATGTATAGATCAAGTTTATCTTCGTTTAGCCCTAAATCAAGTGCTTCGTTTGCCAGGGCAACATAGTGAAATGATCCTCGAACCCCAGCCCCAATAGCTGTAACGTTCCAATCCCAGATTGTGGTGTAGCGACCAATCCCGCCATAGACACCAGCACTGAAGTACTCGTGAAAGCCAACTTCGTAAGATGCATTAAGCGAAGCCCCAATGCCAGTATAGCCAAAATTATAACCTAAACTACGGCGGTTATACGAGCGAACACCCCGGCCTAGTCCTAATCCTATATTTAGAATATTAGTGCCCTTTTCGTAAGCTAGGTCGCCTCCTCCACCGCCTACCCGGACGGTACTTTGGGCTTGGGCTGAGAAGCTAAATGTAGCTAGTATTGCGATGATTGTACATAGTTTTTTCATGGTTTTGTGAGTTTAATCAGTTAATACTTTTATAGGTTTATTTTTCAATGAGGGAAATGGGAGAGAGCGTGGAGACTCTCTCCAGCTTTTATTTAAGGAAGATTAGTAGCTCCTACAGCGTTGTCTGAGAAAGTATTTCCAGCCGCTTCTACTTCTGCAGTTGTAGTTAAATCATTTCCATCACTATCGGTAAGTTCAGCACCAGACTCTACAAAGATACCGTAGCCAAAGCTATTAGTGAAGGTGCTATTAGAAACGGCTACCTTATCGCCAGCCTCAACTCCTACCATGGCAGCTTCAACACCGGAGCCAAACCCATCTTGTCCGCCGTAAGACATATTCACGTAGTTTAACTTGTTATTCACCGTGTTGGTGAAAAATACAATACCGAGCCATCCATCTCCCTGGTCACGGGCAGTCATTGTAATTACGCTATCCATGGTGCCTACGGCCGAAAGAGAACCATCGCTACCACTTACTTCAACTCGGACGTCTCTATTAAACTCAAAGTTAGCCCCAGGTTTAATGGTTAGATCGTTGTCAATATCTAGTCTACCACTGATGTAGTAAGGAGTTCCATCGGCAAAGGCAGGTAGCGTCTGAGGGTCATTATTACTACCTAGAGTAGATGCAAAAATCTCAACACTATTATCTCCATTGGCACTGAAACTAGAAGCTGCATCGAGAACACCTGCGGTCGCAATAGGTATTCCTATCGGGAAGCCATCGTTGTTGGTAAAAGTATTCTGACCGAATTCTTCAATCGTCCCCCCTGACTCTATGTAGATTCCATAATCACCTACGCTGTTAGCGATGGTGGAGTTGGTGATTCTGACATCATCCCCAGCCTCTACGCCTATGTTTGCTGAGCTTACTCCTGAACCGAAGTTGCGATTACCTCCGTAGGAAACTCGGGTGTAGGCCAGTGAATTACGGCTATTGGCAGTGAAAAATACAATACCTCCCCATCCATCAGCTTGTTCGCGAGCAGTGAAGACAATACTATCTATTTCGGTACCAATAGCATTGAGGTAACCATCACCATCACTTACTTCAATAAAGGCATCGGTATCAAATTCAAGCGAAGCACCAGCCTCGATTTTTAGGCCACTATCAACATCCAGCCGACCTGATACAAAGTAAGAAGTGTTATTGGAAAGAGCGGGCACGAGAACTTCTTCGTCTTCATTTAAGACTGTGGTCAGAATCTCCACGGTATTGTCAGTGTTACCAGAATAAGTGCTGTTATTATCTAGGTTTCCAACCTGATTTATGGGTAGAGCAACTGGGTTGTTATTGTTGTCAGATACAGTATTATTGGTAAAAGCGCGTAGTTTGCCACCACTTTCAATATATACACCGTAGTTGAAGCTATTGGAGATAGTGGAGTTGGTGATTGTTACTCCATCTCCCGCCTCAACGCCGATATTTGCCGGTAATACTCCCGATCCAAAGTTGGTATTGCCTCCGTAAGAGATGTCGGCATAGTTGAATTCGTTTTGAGAGTTATCATTGAAGAACACAATGCCATCCCAACCATTGGTAGAGTCCTCGGCGGTAAATACAATCAGGCTATCCGCTTTTCCAATTGCCGATAACGCGCCGCTGTTGCCCGTGATAGTTAATCCACGATTTGGTTCAAAAATCACTTTTACGCCAGGAGCGATGATCAACTCCTCTTGTACCGAAATATCAGCCACTACCTTATAGTCTGGTAAATCAGGATTATCAAATACATTAGGCCAAGTAGTGGCCACCGTAATACTTTGGTCAACTGTTACCGGGTTGGCATCGGCTACAATTTCTACTTCCACCGAAGTACTGTTACCCTCGGGATCAGTCACCGTGAGGCGAATAGTGTATTCCCCGATTATGTCTGGAATGAAGTTGGCTTCATCAGGGTCATCCTCCGTTGAATTTACCACCGCAGCACTACTTCCGCTGGGCTCTTCGGTAATTTCCCAAGTAAAGGTTAAGTCGTCGCTATCTGTATCGGGATCAATGGTGTTACTACCATCTAGGAAAAATGGGGTGCCAACGGTCACCGTATTGTTTTCAGCATCTTCACTGATGGGGCGACCATCTTCGTCCACAACAAACACCACAGGTGGCTCGCCTAGTGCTTCAGTGGCGGTAATTGTGGCATCGTCGGTATCGGTGTTACCGTCTGGGTCAGTGACGGTGAGAGTAGCTACGTAGGTTCCTTCTACGTCAGGGATGAAAGTTGTTGTTGCCTGAGTAGCACTAGTGACCGAGGCACTACTACCATCGGGACGGGTGGTAAGGGCCCAGGCGTAGGTGAGGGGCTGGCTTTCGGGGTCAGAAGAGCCGGTGCCATCGAGAGTGACTGAACTGCTGACCGCAGCATCTAAGTCAGATCCTGCATCGGCTACGGGGGGCTCACCTACCGGTTCGGGATCGTCTTCGGTTTTACAAGCACTCACTCCTACTACTAAAGCGATCAGCAGTAGGCAGCTTAATTGATAAATCTTGTTCAATGGGTTCATCATGGGTTTAAATTTGAATTATATAGTTTGGTTTTGTTTATTAATGCCAGAAATTAAGCTGAGGTAAACAAGGTACGTAAAATTTTTCCGCCCTATTTATCCGCCATAATAAAGCCACGAGGTGTACCGGGTAAACTACTGAGAATCGTGACTGGCCCATGGTTAGCTTTTCACAGCATCGATGGTAAGCATCAGGCCATGCCTTATGTGTGGTTGGAAGGGTGTGGGGAAACTGAGCTATATTGAATGCTAGAGTAAGGTTACTCAACGATGCAGTTTACGATCATATGACATTAGCAGTACTGAGCCATCCAGTTGTGGACTGAATTCTCTCGTAAGTTTACTGAAAGAAAGGCAACCTATCAATAACCAATTATTCTATTGACCAGTACAATGAGTATTTGGCCTATATCGATGAGTATTCTAAAGGAACCAAGATTGAGGGTAAAATTGTCCCCGCTAATGATGAGTGGTATCCGAAGGTTAGAAGGCGTACCCAACCCCTCCGCCCAGAAAAGGAAGTGGATAGAAGGCTGATGGATATACCAAGAGGTCTATTTTGAAAAACAATCGCCGGGTGGGCGATGGCAACTGACGGTAGCCCAAATAACCGGCCATCGGTAGTATGCCGTATATTTCGTCGTTAGGGTCTTCGTAAAAAGTCTTCTTCACCAGCAGGCGGCTGAACCCTACTTCCAATCGTCCCCGTTGCTTTCCCAGTGAAAGTGCCCCCGAAATTGGTACAATGATAGGCCAGTTAGCAAAAGCCCTATCCAGACGGGAGGAGCTACCTACTCCTACCCCGAGCAGTAGTGAACAACTCTTCGTCAGGGTAAGGGCTCGCTCGTATTGTACCCCACCTCCTAGAAGAAAACGTCCCCCCAACTCAGCGTAGATAACGTTTCGGAAGGTACTTGAATCGAGGGATGGAATTACCTGGGCGCGCACCTCTGTTAGAGTGCACAGAAGAAACAGTAAGCTCAGAATTTTGCCCATCAAATCGCCTTTGTTCACTTTATTCATCGTACGTCTACTGTGGATTGCTGGCGGATTGCATAACCTAAGAATAACTACCAGAAGCAACTAACAAATTATCAGAATAATATCTAATGATAGCTGAAGATGCACAGTATATCAATGATAAGTTATCCTGTGCCCTACCCTAATGAGTGTATACCCTAAGTCGATGAGTATTCTGAAGGAATAGAAATTAAGATGTAAGGGATACGACTAGCTCAGCCTATCAATAATTGCCTTTACGCTTTCGAGGTAGGATTTGGAGATGGGCAGCAGGTGATCTTCCTCAAGAAGCAGGGCACCCCCATCCCTTCTTAGATATTTTTTAATTTTTTGGGTATTGACCAAGTAAGATTGGTGGATACGAATGAAAGAAACGGGTAATTTCTCCTGGAAGTACTTAAGGGTTTTCCCGAGGGTTATTTGCCTATTTCCCTTTAGGTAAAAGACGCTGTAGTTACTTTCGGCTTTTACGAACAAAATATCCGAATGATCGAGTAGCTCAATGCCTTCACTGGTGGGGACACCAATGCGTTGGGTTTGATTTTCCTGACGCGAGGTCTCGAGGAACTCCTCAAGGGACTCTTGATGAATTTTATCCACGAGCTGATTGAGCTCCATGAGTTGAATGGGCTTGAGTAGATAGTCATAGGCCCTAACCTTTATGGCATCGATAGCAAACTTTTTATGAGCGGTAACGAACACCACCTTTACTTGGGACCACGGCATCATACTCACTCCCTCAATTCCGCTGATGTACGGCATGTCAATATCGGTGAAAAGAACGTCCGGCTGTAGTCTAGGAATCTGTTGAAGAGCGGTTTTTATTTGGTCGAAGGTGCCAACTACTTCTAGCTTGTCTTTAGCACATCTTTCTAAGTCAAAACACAGAGTTTCAATGCTGTGTGGCTCGTCATCTACGATAATTGCTTTCAGTTTCATTGGCGAAGGTTAAAGGAAGTACCAGTTGAACAGTAGTTCCCATTGACTTACCCTGGTTATCCTTTTTATCTACGATGTCAATGTAACTCTTTTGGTCGGGTCGGTCAATACGGTGGTTAATGAATAAATCCAGTCGTTCCCGAGCGATGCGAGTCGCCATCGGGTTTTTTCCCGGTTGCAAATTATTGACTTGATTCCGGCCTACGCCATTATCGTCAATTTCAACCAGCAGATATTCCTCCCGGCGTTTAACTGCCAGAATCAAAGTCCGGTCGGAGGCCTTCGGGGTCAGTCCGTGAACGATGGCGTTTTCCAGAAAAGGTTGGATCAGCAGCGGAGGTATCAAAACCTGATTCGGATCAACGCCCGATTGCACCGATAGGCGAAAGTGGAAATCTTCCCGGAAGCGCAGCTTTTCTAAGGTGATGTACTTTTCTATTACCATCAGTTCTTCAGTCAATGAAATGGCTTCTTGTTCGGCGTTTTCTAGCACCGCTCGCATCAACACGGCAAAATCTGATAGATAATCGTAGGCTTCGGTAGTCTGGCCTTTGATAATTAGGTGGCGAATAGAGTTGAGCGAATTAAACAGAAAGTGGGGGTTCATCTGCGAGCGCATAGCTACCATCTTCATCTCCTCAACTTTACCTTCCAACTTCGCCTTCATCTTTTGCTTCTTCTCCTCTTCTACCTGCCGGGTTTTTTCCACCAGTTCGGCCGAGCGACTTTTTACTTCTTTTTCCAACTGCGTGCTGTACTGCTTTTGTAGTTGCTCGGTTTCGCGGAGCTGGTCAATGAGCTTAGACTTAATCTGTTCTCTCTCCCGTCGCTCCAGCCGGATTTTGTAGCCGATACCTAACGAAAAAAAGATTACCTCTACAGACGACCCCAAGCGCATCCAGTTCATGTGACCAAAGAAGGCACCCCAAGCCCCTGCTAAGAAAATCAACGAGCCAGTGGCGACAATGAAGCCAATTTTTTCTTTGCTGTGCCGAATCACGTAGATGTTTGCCCAGAAGCTAAATAAGCTGATTACGAGTCGCTCTAGCTGAAAAGAACGAACCCACCAAGCCGCATACGGCTCAATATACATACCCACTGTAAAGAGGACGAAATATACCGATCCGATAAAAGCAACCACCTGGCCTACTCGGTAGTACAGTGGATAATGATTCTTAGCATCCAAAAAAGTAAAAGTGAAGATGATGTAAGCTACGTGAAACACCACCTGTATCGGAAAATCAACAAATACGAACCAAAAAGGGATGGACACTGTAAGCTCGGGGAGTAGTGAATATGTAACATAGGTTGAACGGTGAAATAGGTAAATTGCTAGCGGAATCAGGTACAAAGTGTAATGAAGGTATACTTTCTGGCGGGGATTAGCGAGATATAGTGCCCCGAAGAAAACAATAAATGATACAATCAGTCCGGTGCAGAGGGCATTAGGCAGTACATACTCAAGAATAGATAGATGAGATAAACTACCGAACTCACTGGCTACGTAATCGTCGTTGACCCAGTAGAAACCGAACCAGGGAAAGCTTCTCTCTGGGTAATTAAAGCATCGGAGGTAGAAGTATGGAGTATCATTTACTTCAGTGGGCACTTGAAATACCAGCGGAAGTATGTTTAGCACCGAGCCAGCGTCCCGAACAGATACTAGGCTGTCTCCCAGTACGAGTTCTACCTCCCAAAAACTATCACAAAGTAAATGAGGGGTCTCCCAACGCATTGAGTCTAACGTCGCGACTCTCACGTAGTAGTAAGATTTAGCCTCTAGACTTCCCGATAGGGAATCGGTGAATTGGGCCTGATCTAATTGCGATTTGGTCAATATTTCGGCTGATAGGAACCAGCTTATTGGTGCTTTTTGCGATTTCTTTTGACCATAACCGGGGAAAGCACCCATCAAAAGTAAAAGCAGGCACACACCTAATCTTTTTGGCATTGGCTTAGTTCTACTAGTCCAGAGTAATCATCACGAGATGCTGCATAGAGGAGTTATTTACTGGTCAAAGCTCTCTTGTAATGTACAATCGTTACACAAATCTCCTTCGCAAAACGTTATGATCAGAAAAAAAAATTCATATTTGTTTACTAAGTGCACACGAATCTTATTAAGTATAAAATTCGTTATCTACTTTATCTACATCAGTTATGAATCAAGAACCTCAGAATGACGGTAAGTTTGACCGTTACCTTCGGGAAGAAATGGATGCGGAAGAGCGGCAAGCCTTTGAGAATTTGTTAAACGAAGATGAAAGTTTACAAGAAGAAGTAAAGCTGCAGCAGGACATTGTGGAGGGTATTGGTTTGTTTGGCTCCGAAACTCTCAAAAGGCAGTTACAACAATCGGAAGAGCCTGCGACTGTTCCGCTAAATGTGCATCGGGGAAATCCCAGTGAGAAGCAAAAAAAGGAGGCTAGGCCGCTCTATTTTGCTCTGGCTACGGCTGCTTCTTTTGGGTTGGTGTTGGTAGCCGTTTGGCTGCTAAGTCCCGGAGGCTCTTCGCAGCAAATGTATACTGCTTACTACCAGCCCTACCCTAATGTGGTGAATCCCCTGGAGCGTTCAGAGGGAGTGCCCACCGATGCTGCTGGGCAGGCTATGTACTACTATGAGCAAGGTAACTACGAGCAAGCAATTGCCCTATTGACCCAAGAAGCATCAGTGGATAATGCTTACCAGTTTTACTTAGGAGTAAGTTATCTGGGCATTCAGCGGCCTACTCAGGCTGAAACAACTTTGCAAACTTTACTGTCTGATTCAGAAGGAGCATTTTACGAGCCTGCTCTGTGGTACATAAGTTTATCCCGGCTGGCTCGTAATCAGCCCGATGCTGCCAAAGCTACTTTACAGCAGGTAGTAGACCTACAAGGGGAATACGCAGCCAATGCCCAAGGTTTATTAGATGAGTTGTAAGCAGCAAGAAATATTCTTTAGACAGAGCTTACCTATCTTAGCAGTCCAGCAATAGAAAAGCCACCCTCGGAAGAGGGTGGCTTTTCTGTTATAAGGGCTTTTGTATTATAAATTTAGGGAGTGGGCAGTAGTACTTGATCAATGACGTGGACAACTCCGCTAGTGGTGAGATAATCGAAATCTACCACATTGGCGATTTCTGTTTCAGTGTTAGCATCGTCTACCGTGATAGTGGCGCCGTCCACTCCGGGCACCAAGGTAATGGTAAGCGGTGTTCCATTGAGCGCAGTAGTAGAGACTGATTCGGCAGCAGCTACGTCCGAACTAAAATTAATTCCTTCAAACACATGGGTTTGCAGTACATTGGCTAGAAAAGCTGGATCAAGCCGGGCAGCACTGTCAATAGAAACCACAATACCCGCCGCCTCGAAGGCCGCATCGGTAGGCATAAAAATAGTTTTATCAGCACCAAGATCAGCCCCGCTTTCCTCTAAAGCAGTTTGGAAAATAGTAAAAGATGCGCCGCTTAATTCATCCGCAAAATCGACCACATCAGCTATTGGTTCAGCTGGACGAAGAACCCCTAATAAATGTACAATGCGTCCGTTATTAGCAGTAAATCCTAGATCAAGAGAGAGAATGCCATTGAGAAAGAGGGCGTTGTCAATAAAGGTGACATAGATAGGTTGACCTAGCAGTGTATTAATTGTTCGCCCACTGGTAAAGTCGGTGTTCCCTTCTATTATGTGATAGTCTATAGTGTTCTCTGCATTCTCCTGAGAGGTAAAGAAGAAGTTATTAAATGCCCCGTTTATTGGGGTCAAAAATGTATTAGGATTAGTTCCGGTCAACAAAGATCGGTATCCACGACTAATGAAAAGATTATTTATGGTAGTCACACCCCCAAGGTCAGGGAGCTCTACAGTAGCAGTTAACCCACCTACTGTACCAAAAGTAGAGGCGATACTAGGGGTAGTTGCGTCCCCAGTAGTGATCGAGGGGGGTAGTAATACTTCGTTTATCACGTGAATAACCCCATTGCTGGCTTGTAGGTCAGCCGTCACAACGTAGGTGGGGCTAAGCTGTGTAGCGGCGTTTAGGCGGATAGAATCGCCCTCTGGAGTCGGGAAAATTTGCGCTAGATTAAAAGTTGTCAGGGCTGAATCAATCTCGTCCGATTCGTAGGTAGCATTGGGCACTAAGTGGTAAAATATGATGTCGGAAAGAAGCTCGTTAGAAAGTTCCTGCGCTGACTGCAATCGGATAGTTTCTAGCAGTGTGGCAAAGGCTTCGTTATTAGGAGCAAAAATCGTGTGTTCGGTGGTCGCGAGGCGATTGGCTAGCCCGCCACCAATAAAAGACGCTAAACTATCTAAACCCTCAGTTTGAGTCAGTACTTCTAATAAGTTTTCATCAGGGCGGGGTGGATCGCCATCTTCATCATCATTATTACAGGAAACAACAAACGCCAGTAAGGGTAGTAATAACCAAGTGGCCCATTGGGCAGAGTACATTTTTCGCATAGTAAAGTAAAAAGAAAAAAGGGTTATAAAAGGCTCAATATACACTTTTTGCCAGTAGTTTGGGAAACTTCCAAATAAAATATTAAAAAGTTGCTTTCTTTATAAAAAATCGAGTACCGAATGTCGTTACCGTGACTTCAATCTATTTGGAAAGAACCGACTTTGGAGATCAGTGATCTACCCGAACAAAAAGGAAGTAGTTCTGCTTAATAGGAGTATACTAAACTAAGATATTGTCCGTTACGGAAAAAACAATGGTTAAAAGTTGTTTAAGGTAGCATATGCCCAGGTTCGGTCGCCTTTTTTAGCGGAAGTTATGTGAATCAATTAGCACCGCCAGAAATAATACGACATTACTAGCCACTCGCTATAGACTAAACTAATCATATCATAAAAGTGATGAAGAGTCCTGCTTGGCTACTGAATTACCAAGAAGAAAAAATCCCGCAATTGAGGGGATGCTGATTGTGAACACTGAGTTGATCCAGTAGCTAGTATTTTGACCATAAAAACGTATTTTAGCCTTGTTAAACCTGATCTGGAAAACAACCCTGATCCTTAAGAATTAGCTAGAATTGAAACTACCATTGAGAAACAATTATCGCGTATATGAATAAATCTTTACTATTAGTCTTTATTCTTTTATCGTTCTCTCTTTTTAATAGTTACGCCCAGGAAATTACCATCACGGGCCAGGTAACCTCAGCCAGCGATAATTCAACACTGCCGGGGGTGAACGTAACTTTGAAAGGTACGAACCGGGGAACCATCACCGATATTGATGGAAACTTTCGGTTGGCGGGTGGCGCCAGCGATACCCTTATTTTCTCGTTTATTGGATTCAATCCCCTGGAAGTACCCATCAATGGGCAATCTTCTCTGGATGTAAATCTGCAAGAAGATGTGCAGGAGTTGAGCGAGGTAGTAGTTACTGGGTTTCAGGAAGTAGAACGCAAGCTCTTCACTGGATCGGCGTCCCGCATTGAAATGGCCGATATCCGCGCCCCCGGGATGGTAGATGCCAGCCGGATGCTAGAAGGGCAAGTAGCCGGGGTAACGGTAGAAAATGTATCGGGCACTTTTGGAACTGCGCCCCGTATCCGAATCCGGGGAAATACCTCTATTAACGGAGATAACCAGCCTCTGTGGGTAGTAGACGGAGTAATTCTAGAAGACCTGACCAATGTAAGTGCCGACGATATTATTACTGGAAATCCCAATACCGTACTGGCTTCTTCTGTTGCTGGACTCAATCCAGACGATATTGCTTCTTTTCAGGTACTACGCGATGCATCGGCAACCGCTTTGTACGGAACCCGGGCCAAGAACGGGGTGATTGTCATTACCACCAAACGGGGTAGAAGTGGGAAGCTTCGGGTTAATTATTCGGGCAATTATTCCTTCCGGCTACGACCGGGCTACGGTCAGTTTGATATCCTCAACTCCGGGGATGAAATGTCCATTTACCGCGAAATGTACGAAAAGGGTAATATTGACATTGCTACCTCAGTACGGGCGCAGAACTACGGGTCACTCGGTAAAATGTTTGCCCTCATTTCAGAGCATGAGATTGGCTGGGGACCTAATGGGACGCTAAATGAAGAGTTTCTGAACCAGTACGAAAATGCCAACACCGATTGGTTTGATGTCCTCTACCGCGATGTCTCGCTTCAGCAGCAGCATTCGGTAAGCTTGACGGCGGGGAATGAAAATTACAATAGCTATTACTCCTTCAGCTATCTGAATGATAACGGACAAACCATCGCCGATGGAGTAAGTCGCTTTGCGGGAACCGCCCGTAATAGCTTCTTTATTTCGGATCGCTTTAATATGGATCTCAAGCTAAACGCTAGCTACCGCGACCAAAAGATTCCGGGCTCTACTAACCGTAACTTTGACCCCATCACCGGACGCTTCCAACGGGATTTTGACATTAATCCGTTTAGTTACGCTATTAATACCAGTCGATCCATTCGCCCTTACGATAACGATGGAAACTTGGAGTTTTTCCGAAGAAACTTTGCCCCTTTCAATATCCTTGAGGAACTAAGCCTGAATTTTATCAATGTGCGAGTGGCTGATATTTCAGCTCAGACTGATCTGAACTTCAACATTTTAGATAATTTAACGGTTCGCAGCACTATTCAGGGGCGATATGCGGCCACTAACCGAGAGCATATCGTTCACGAGCGCTCTAATCAGGCAGAAGCCTATCGAGCCGATGGTACCCAATTCATTCAGGAATCGAACCGATTGCTTTTTCAAGATCCTGATGAGCCGGGCTCCCAGCCCAAAGTGGTATTGCCGGAGGGTGGCTTTAACTTTCTGGACGAAAATGACCTGCTTAACTTCTACATCCGAAATAGTATAGAGTGGTCGGAGACTTTTGGGTTAAAGCATGACGTAAATGTGTTGGCAGGGCAGGAAATTAGGTATACTGACCGCTCCTCCCGCAGTGCCGATGGTATTGGAGTAGTATACGAAAATGGAGGAGTGGTGAACACTGACCCCGATATTATTGAGTTTCTGAATCGACAGGGGGTAGAATTCTTTTCGCTATCCGAAGACCGAGATCGTTTTACCGGATTATTCCTAAACGCGGGCTATTCGTACGGTGACCGCTACGTGGTTAATGGTACTATACGCTACGACGGCTCCAATCGTTTGGGAAAAAGCCAGGCAGCTCGCTACCTACCAACCTGGAACGTGAGTGGGGCCTGGAATATAGATCAAGAAACCTTTTTTACACTACCGTCAATCATTAGCTCCCTTAAGCTACGAGGTACCTACGGGCTCTCGGCCAACTTGGGCCCCAATGTGAGTGCGCTGCTCAACCTTCAGTCTGACGTTACACTGCGTCCTACTGATACAGAAAGTTTCCTATTCATACAAGACCTGGAAAACCAGGATCTGACTTGGGAAAAGCTCTTTGAATTCAACGTGGGAGTAGACTTTGGGATCATGAATGATCGTATTACGGGAACAGTGGATTACTTCGAGCGAAACTCCTTTGACCTGATTGGGCTGCTGGAGACCAGTGGTATTGGTGGTCAGGCGTTTAAACTCGGTAACTTTGCTGATATGAGCTCACAGGGCTTTGAGTTTACCATCAATACGCTCAACTATTACAACGAAAACTTCTCATGGCGCACCAATTTTAACATTAGCTACGTGCCGGATGTTATCACCCGTTTTGATTTCAATCCTCGCTTTGCCGACGCTATCTCGGCCCAAGGGGCAGCCGTACTAAACGGAGCGCGCCGGGGTATTTATTCTACTAGGTTTGCCGGATTAGATAGACGGGGAATTCCTACTTTCTTTGACCTGAATGGGGAGGTGGTGTATGACTACGATCTTCAGCAGCGTGACAGTTTAGATAAGGTCTTGAATTACGAAGGCTCGGCTGAGCCGCAGGGTGCGGGTGGATTTACCAACATAGTTACGTACAAAAACTGGTCACTCAATGTGCTTCTATCCTACAGATTCGGATATAAGATTCGGCTTAACGACGGTTTTGCCCCCAATTACACTGACTTCAGTTCCTTCTCCCGCGATTTTGTGGATCGTTGGGTTGTTCCGGGCGATGAAGAGTTCACCGATATCCCAGTAATTTTGGATAGACAGGTTGTTCAGGGGGATGGGGCCGCGCCGTTCCGTAACGCTTACGATTTGTATAACAAGAGTACCGTACGGGTAGCTGATGGAACCCACGTCCGGCTCAAGACCGTTCGCCTGTCGTATAATATGCCCCAGAATTGGGTAAAAAAAATCGGAGCTAGTACTGCCTCACTCAGTGTAGAAGGACAGAATTTATTGCTACTCTATTCGGATGATGCTTTGAACGGACAAGACCCCGAGTTCTTTGCCGCAGGAGGGGTGGCTTTCCCTCAGCCCCGGCAAGTAACTGTTGCTCTTAATATTGGATTCTAGGAAAATATGAAATCTGAGATGAGAAATATAAAAAGTATTAGTCGGCAGTCCACGGTCAATAGTCCACAGTGTATTGCGAGAGAATCGTGGATTGTGGGCTATAGACTAAGAACTATTGTCTTTGTATTAACCACATTGCTACTGACAAACTGCGATAACTATTTAGAGGAAAATCCCGATAATCGGGTGGAGCTTAATACTTTGGATAAGGCGGCTCAGTTGCTGACCAATGCCTACTCTACGGGTAGTTATAATTTTGTGGAATGGATGGGCGACATGGTAACATTCACCCGAGGTACAATTAAGGAAGATCAGCACAACCAAGCGTATACTTGGCAAGATGTAGATTTTATCTTTCAAGATTCTCCGACATATTTTTGGAATACTACTTATGAAGCTATTTCCCATGCGAATGAGGTACTGGCTGTAGTGGACCAGCTACCCGGCGATGAACGGCGTCGTGATGCGGTAAAAGGAGAAGCCTTGATGACCCGCGCCTACGGTCACTTTATGCTGGTCAACTTATTTGCTAAGCATTACGATGAGGCTACTGCTAGCAGCGACCCGGGAGTTCCCTACGTAATGCGACCCGAATCTAATTTTATCGCTGAGTACGAGCGGGCCTCAGTGCAAGAGGTGTACGATCAGGTAGAAGAGGATATGCT
The DNA here is from genome assembly GCA_039198955.1 of Bacteroidota bacterium. Taxonomy (GTDB): domain Bacteria; phylum Bacteroidota; class Bacteroidia; order Cytophagales; family Cyclobacteriaceae; genus Tunicatimonas. The sequence continues at coordinate 73,761 of JBCCTI010000004.1, forward strand.
GGCTGGACTGGATCTGGTCGACGGTTCCTTCTACGCCAACTCCGGTAAATATCACTTTACCCGCAATGCATCACTAGCGTTTGCATCCCGATTTTACCTATTCAAAGGTGATTACCAGCGTTGTGTCGACTTTAGTAGCCAGATGCTGGGCAGTGACCCTAGCTTATTCGTACGTGACATTCAGGCATTATTGAATGAGAGGATCAACACGGAAGATTACATCCGGCTTTACACTTCGCCCAGTGAACCGAGTAACCTGTTGCTCATGCGAAAACTGACGAACTTCCCTCTGAACGTGGGTTTTTGGCCTGATGACGACATATATCAAGGAAGAATTTTCGGCAGCAACCCATTCGATGCTACTGACCTGCGGGAAGATCCAGCCTTTGTGCGGGGCGATAATGGCCTTACTGCTACCCGGTTTGAGTTTTTGTTTGAGCGCAGTAGCCTTACCTCCAATGTCGGGTTTAATTATACGATCGCTATCCCCCTCCGGGGCGAGGAAGTCCTACTGAATCGCGCCGAAAGCTATGCCTTGCTGGGGCAGTTAGATGAAGCACTTGCCGATCTACAGACTTTGCTCGACAAGCGGTACAACGTTCCGGTAACCGTTGATTTTGAGACAATTGAAAACTTTATTGGTACCAACGATACCCGTCTGGCTATGATACTCTACTTATATCAGGTAGAGCGCCCTAAGGAATTTGTTCACGAAGGATTACGTTGGTTTGATATAAAGCGCTATGAGCTGGAAGTTACCCATACTTTACAAGACGGGGCAACAATCACACTGGCGGAAGACGACAACCGCAAAGTGCTGCAGATACCCCAGGCAGCTCAGGATGTAGGTGGTTTATCGTCTAATCCCCGTTAAACTTTAGTTATACCATGAAAATACTAAATGCACTACTATTTGCCCTGGTTTTTCTGATTAGCGGATCTTGCTATCAAGAAGACCCAGTTGATAAAGAAATTATCCAAGTAGAACTTTCCGATGATCCGCTCGACCAGTTTATCCAGACCGAGTTTCTGGACAAGTACGGGATAGCGGTGCGCTATCGATTTGTGGACCGCTACGTCGATCCGGCCAATCGGGTAGCCCCGCCCCGGCGCGAATTAGTGCGGGAAGCGCTCGACTTCCTGCTGGAATTCTGGATCGAGCCTTATCTTCAGGTAGAAAATGGAGAAGAGTTCTTTAAAGCCCATGTTCCGGGTGAGATTGTGCTCATTGGCTCATTTATTTTTAACGATGATGGAACCGTTACCTTAGGGCTAGCTGAGTCAGGAGCTCGGATCACGCTTACTGAAGTGAACAATGTAGATGATACTGACCCGGTTTGGGTAATACGTCAGTTAAGGACTATCTACCACGAGTTTGCCCATATCGTTCATCAGCGGTATAATCTACCGGCCAACTTCCAGCAGATTTCCCCCCGAGGTTACACATCGCCGGGTTCTTGGTTCACATTGACGGACGAAGAAGCTCTGCAACGAGGTTATGTCTCACCTTATGCTACCAGTTCATTTAATGAAGACTACGCTGAAACGGTTGCCCACATACTGTTTGATGACGATTTCTTCGAAACTTTCATTGATCAGGCTGATGACTGTACCGATCAGGCATGTATAGAACGAAATGAAGGACGCGCCCTGATCCGACAAAAATTTAACACGGTTATTGATCATCATACCCAGAATACGGGAGTTGATTTACTGGAAGTTCGGGCCCGGATACAAGAGAAATTTTAAGATGAAACAATTATTTATACTGACGGTACTCGTAGGGTCATTACTGGCTTGTCGTGAGCATGAGTCAATCTTCGAGAAAAGTGCTGACGAGCGGGTTGCCGAAGCTATTTCTACCTTAGAAAGTCAACTTACCGCTCCACCTAATGGATGGGTGTTGCGGTATCAGCCAGTTCAAGAGTCGGGAACCTATGTCGTTTTACTCGATTTTGAGGAAGGTGATGACCTACGCATTCGCACCGATTTCCAGTTTGGCGAAGAGAATTTCTTTGATCAAACGATTACTTACCGGGTAGATAATTCCTTAGGGCTAGAACTCATTTTTGAGAATTATTCTTTCTTCAGCTTTCTTTATGAACAAAACAATGCTTCGTTTTTGGCGGAATACGAGTTTGACTATGTCAACGAAACTCCCGATGGTGATCTGGTTTTTCGCAGTAAAACTGACCCTTCTTCCCCTACTACGTTGGTATTTCAACCGGCCAGTGCTGAAGACGTCAATCTGCTAGGTAGGGAATTATCTAGTGATTTGAGTACATTTCTAAATAGAGAAGCCATACCAACCCTCTTTTCCTCCATTTATCGTCTTGATTACCAAAATCAGGATCTTACTTTTTACCTTTCATTTAATGAATTTCTTCGCACTGTTAGTTTTAACTTTGTTTCACCTGATGGAACAGGCAATGGCAGAGAGATTGACTTCACTTCCCCCTACATTATTCGGGAAAATGAAATTATTCTTGAAGAACCGCTAACAGAGAACTATTTTGGTCAGCAGTTAGATATTTCGGCTATTCAGTTTGGTTCTATCAGCAACTTCACTTACAACCTTTGCGACACTGTTTTGACTGCTAACCGTTTTAGTACGTCGATTGACTCAGCACCGACAATACTGGAGAATACATTGTTTGACCCTCTGGGAGCTAATGTGCTGGAGCAGGTCGATTTTTATTTCTGCTTGAATGATAACATCTTCCAGAACGGTCGCTCAATAGGCGATCAGGTGAACACTGACGTGGAGGGTTCATTGGCGATGTTGCTGTACTACGAAGAATCTGTTAATGATCCGTTCTATGCGCTAGGTTTCTTTATCGTAAACGAAAATGGTACAGTTACTCGGGCACTGCGGGAATTTACACCAACATTGGATGGAAATCAGCTACAATTAGCCTACGACTCTACATTTACGCTCTTGCAGGATACTACTGGAGTTTTCAATGAGGCAAACATTGATAAATATTTGAATATGTTTGCCGAAGGGGAAGGGGTATATTTGTATAAAGTTGACGATGAGACTTATGAGATGTACAATTCCTGTAACGAAACCAGCTTCGTATTTTTCCATAACTAATTTTTAACCCATGTTGAATTAGTATAGAAATTAGACCGCCTTATTCGCTCAAAATCTCACCCTGACTGATTACGTTTTTTAACAAGACTTAAATTATTCAGACAGAACAGTCTTGCATTGAAAAAAGCCTCAAACATAGCAGTTGACGACTTCAAGCTGCCTAAAATAATTTTCGTACTGTTTATGGCTCTACTAAACATCTACTACGTAGCTCTCTGGATCTATGTCTTTAATCAGTTTGATTCACATTCAGAGAGAGTCCAAAGTTTTTCAAATAGTTGGCTCATCTTCAGTTCAGAAGAATGGTTATACGGTTTTTTGATTCCCTCTGCGGTGGTTTCATTAATTTTGTTGAATTAAAGACTATCAATGAAGCCACTTTTCAAAGTAAGTTTGGCTGTCGTACATACCCTCTTTTTACTATGGATGGTTTGGGCACACATGTAAATTGCGGGGCAATGAGAGGTCTTCCAGTATGTTACTGGTACTTTGTCAAGTTTAATGGTGAGGGAGAAGCCATCCGGCTAGATCAGATCTGGATTGCTTTATCACATCTGGTGAATAGTTTCAGGTTAACAGGTTATAAGTTAAGATAACCTGAAACAGACTATTCTTTAAAATCGAAACTTAACCAAGCACTAGTAACCGCCTATTCGCTCAAAATCTCAATCTCTACCCGAATGTTATTTTTCGACAATTGTGAATCTTCGGGATAGAGCATTTTTTTACCCCCCCATCCCTCGGTTTCAATCCGGTCGCCTGAGATTCCTTTATGCTCCAGATAAGCTTTAATTGTTTCGGTCCGTAAAGCGGATAGTTTGGTAGAGCTTATTCCTTTTTTCTTATGCTCTTTATTCTGAATCAGGTCAAAGAAGTTTTTTGACTCGGGAGAAAATTCGTAGATAAATCCTCGCCCGGTTCCATTAGTATGACCATGTAGTTTAATACGCATACTGGGTTTTTCTTCCAGCATTTTAACTAACTGATCAATCTCATAGCGGGAGCGCTCCCGCATCACCGACGAATTACCGTAAAAGTAGGTGTTAAACATAATCTGGATGTCCCCTTTTTTGAGACGTTGCAGTGGCATATTCATTACCAGAGTGTCCCCTTCGTATCGAGTAAGTTGCCAAGCTGAGTCGGTTGGGGTAATATTCAGCGGAAGGTCAAATTGGACTTTCTGGTAACCTATAGCGTAGGGGATAATTTGAAGGGCACTATCTAGTACCGTACTCTTATCAATAGTAAATACATCGCCAGTAGCAACCTCACCTACATTTCTGGAACGAGCCCCCTCCACAATTTTCACTGAGGAAGCAACCGATTTTTTGTCCGTATATTGAAAGGTGTTGAACTTGACGAACATCGTTGGTTGCTGATTGAGATCCTCACTTTTTCTTTCCCTGCTATCTTCCTTCTCTTCAAGTCCAACAACCTCAGTTGAAGGAATTGCTGGGGTGCTAAAGTCAGTTTCAGTAATTTTCTGAACCATGGTCAATTCCTCAGGGGTATCACTCTGAGGCGTGACCGACTTTGTAGCTGTATTCGTCGTTTTTCCATCTTTAGCTATGAATACCCACGCATCGTTAAACTCCTGGTGGTTACGTAGTTCCTCGCGAGCATTTTTCACCTGCTCAACGGAAGATGACGAGATAGTATATACGTAAAAATAGCCCGAGCGGGGATAAAATGCATATTGGGCAGGGAGTCCCTGGTTCTCCACATATCCCGTAAAATTTTTAGCATTATCTTCGTATTCAAATACCCCGACAACCAAGTAGGTACCGGGCATTATTTTTTCGGGTTCGGTATCATTGACAAAATGGCTAGTCGGATAGGCCGAGCCAAGACAGATACTATTGATTATACTCATCGATAGTACCGTTGCCATCCAGTAAAATATTTTATTCACATTCATGCTTATAGACAATTGTTCTTGTTTTCAGTGCAATTGAAACCCCAACATTGTATTTTTACCACTAAGAAAGCTGCAAAACCTGTCGGATGTAAGAAAAACTGCTTCACTAGAGGTGAAAAATTATATTATAAATTAATAGAAATGCACTATTTAGATATTTGTTACCTCACTTACTTGTTGCCAAGCCGATCATTGGTGCTAATTACGCTAGTAATAATTGCTGGGTGTAGCCCTGAAAATGAGAAGAATAGCGACGATTTACTACTAAGTCGAACCATTACCGAGCCAGATTTGCGGCAGCACATCCGCACGCTGGCATCCGATGATTTTGGAGGACGTATGCCTTTTTCCAAAGGGGAAAAGAAAACTATTGAATATCTCGAAAATGCATTTAATACTTTCGGGTTGGAACCGGGTAATGGTGACAGCTATTTCCAGGCGGTCCCGCTGGTAGAAATTGATGCACTTCCCCAAGAAACTATCCCCGTTAAAGGTGGTAATGAAACTGTTGAGTTAAAGTATCGGGAGGACTTCGTAGCCCTGACCCGCCGGGTAATCGATCGTGTAGAAGTGAGTAATTCAGAACTGGTATTTTGTGGGTTCGGAATTGTAGCTCCTGAATACGACTGGAATGATTATGAGGGAGTAGATATGACCGGAAAAACTGCGGTGGTACTGGTCAATGACCCCGGCTTTGGCACCACCGATAGCACTTTCTTCAAAGGGAACACTATGACGTACTACGGTCGGTGGACGTATAAATACGAAGAAGCGGCCCGGCAAGGAGCCGAAGGGGTCATCATTATTCACAATACGGCTCCGGCAGGTTACGCCTGGAATGTAGTGCAAAGTAGTTGGACGGGTAAAGCTCTTTACTTGAAATCGGAAGATGGTAACCAGTCGCGTTGTGCTTTTGAAGGATGGTTTTCCCAGGCCGCCGCTCAGCAAATGATGCAAATGGCTGGTATCGAGAACTACCTGGGGCAAGCCCGTAAACCGGATTTTCAACCTATTCCGATGGGATTGACCGTTGACCTCAATTTAGATGTGGCTTATCAGGAAGCTACTTCTCAAAACGTAATTGCTAAACGAACGGGCAGCAAACGTCCTGACGAATACATTGTTTATTCTGCTCACTGGGATCATCTTGGTATTGGCAAGCCGGTAGCAGGGGATTCCATTTATAATGGAGCGCTAGACAATGCCAGTGGTACCGCCGCCATGTTAGAGATTGCTGATGCTTTCGGCCAGCTCGCGGAAGCCCCCGAACGAACGGTCGTATTTTTAGCGGTGACGGCTGAAGAACAGGGTTTACTTGGCTCAGCTTATTACGCCGAAAATCCGATTTATCCGGTCAATCAGACAGTAGCTAATATTAATATGGATGGTATTCACTTTCGGGGGCCGATGAAGGATTTAACGATTGTAGGTTACGGACAATCTGAACTGGATGATTATGCAGAAACCGCTGCCCAGGCACAAGGGCGGTACGTAATACCCGACCCTAACGCGGAAAAAGGCTACTTTTTCCGCTCCGACCACTTCAACTTTGCTAAAGTGGGTATTCCGGCTCTCTACGCTAGCGGCGTGTACGAACAAGCGGAAAAAGGAGTAGAGTGGACCCAGGCTAAAATGGATGAATGGACTCGGCGCGATTATCATCAGCCTTCGGATGAGTATATTGAGGGCGAATGGAATATGGCAGGTATGGTGCAGGACGCCCAGCTTTTATTGGCGATAGGTCATCGCCTCAGTAACGAGGAAGCCTTCCCCGAGTGGAAAGATGGGTCGGAATTCAAATTGATCCGGGAGCAATCTCTTTCTGGTCGATAGTCAACAGTCTATAGTCCACAGATAATTGACAGTAGTTTACAGTATTAGGAGGTTAACCACGGACTGGAAATCGTAAACTGTTAACTGAGAACTGTCGACCATCGACTGTGGACTGTCGAATCAAAGCTGTGGACTATTTTCCGGCGTCGCTTGCTGCAAAGAATAAAAATCGTAATTTTGCGAAACTTTTAGAGTACCTTCTTTCGTAAGGAAGTTCTAGTAAATATTCTATTCATGTCTAATTAAACCACTCAGCTAATTGCTCTACGTTGAGTGTGTACCACGAGCAAACTATATTTTATGGCAGATACGCAAGTACAAGAAGACTTTAATTGGGATCAGGTTGATACCAAAGGTTTTGGCGAAGATTACTCGGAAGAGGAAAAGGCCCGCATGGCTGAGATGTACGACGACACCCTTACTCAAATTAATGAGAAAGAAGTAGTAACGGGTACCGTAGTAGGTATTAATGATCGTGATGTTATTTTAAATATTGGATTTAAGTCGGATGGCTTAGTTTCTATTTCTGAATTTCGCGACCTGGAAGATATGAAGGTTGGCGACGAAGTAGAAGTATACATTGAAGAACAAGAAGACAAACGGGGGCAGTTAATCCTCTCTCGCAAGAAGGCGAAAATTGTCCGCGCTTGGGAAAGAATTACTAGTGCGTTGGAGAACGACGACGTCATTGAAGGAACGGTGAAGCGGCGGACTAAAGGTGGTTTGATCTGCGATATTTACGGAGTAGAAGCATTCTTACCCGGTTCGCAAATTGATGTGAAGCCGATCCGCGATTTCGATGTCTTTGTTGGTAAGAAGATGGAAGTAAAAGTGGTGAAGATCAACTATGCTAACGACAACGTAGTAGTTTCCCACAAAGTACTGATTGAGAAAGACCTGGAAGAGCAAAAAGCCCGTATCCTAAACAATCTAGAGAAAGGGCAGGTACTCGAAGGGGTTATCAAGAATATGACCAACTTCGGAGTATTTATCGATCTGGGTGGTGTAGACGGACTATTACACATTACCGATATTTCTTGGGGTCGTATCAATCACCCAGAAGAAGTGTTGAACCTCGATCAGAAAGTGAATGTGGTAGTACTAGACTTCGACGATCAAAAGAAGCGTATTTCACTGGGGATGAAGCAACTGACCCCTCATCCGTGGGATTCGCTGGCCGAAGAAATTCAGGTGGGTAGCAAGGTTCATGGCAAGATTGTTAATGTGGCCGACTATGGCGCATTCCTGGAAATTATGCCGGGAGTAGAAGGACTTATTCACGTATCTGAGATGTCCTGGTCGCAGCACCTGCGTAACCCCCAGGATTTTATCAATATTGGCGACGAACTGGATGCAATGGTATTGACCTTAGATCGTGAAGATCGTAAAATGTCGCTGGGCATCAAGCAACTGACCGAAGATCCGTGGACCAAAGACGATGTACTAGTTAAGTACGCCATTGGGACCACGCATACGGGTATTGTTCGTAACCTGACTAACTTTGGGTTGTTCTTGGAACTAGAGGAAGGCATCGATGGCCTAGTACACGTTTCGGACTTGAGCTGGACCAAGAAAATTAAGCACCCATCCGAGTTTGTGAAGGTGGGTGAAGAGTTACAAGTAAAGGTTCTGGAGTTAGACGTGGATAATCGACGTCTAGCCTTGGGGCACAAGCAAATGGAGGAGAACCCGTGGGATACCTTCGCCGATCTGTTCCCAGTAGGGTCAGTGCATAAAGGAACGATTACTACCAAGATGGATAAAGGGGCTTTAGTAGAGCTTCAGTACGGAATTGAAGGTTTTTCTGGCAATAAGCATCTGTTGAAGGAAGACGGTTCTGATCCCGAAATGGGTGAAGCACTAGACTTCCGAGTCGTGGACTTCTCTAAAGATGATAAGCGAATTGTGCTTTCGCATACAGCTACTTATCGCGAGGTGGAAGTTAAGAAATCTGCCCCCAAATCATCCCGTCCATCTTCCTCGAGCAACAACACCTCTGAAGCAGAGCGGTCAACCCTTGGTGATCTAGAAGCCCTATCTAATCTGAAAGAACAGATGAAACAGGAAGAAAAATCGGGAAAATAGTACAAGGCATCAGCAGAGGGGGATTATCCCCGTTCTGCTTTGATGAGGTACGAAAAACTAGTAGCTTTACACTGCAAGGTAGCGTGGCCGAGTGGCTAGGCAGAGGTCTGCAAAACCTCTTACAGCGGTTCGAATCCGCTCGCTACCTCTTTAGCCCATTTCCTAGTGGGCTTTCCTTTTTAGCCAATTTCATGACAACCCACCCAAGTACCGGGTATCTGGTTCCATCGCTTGCTTATTTATACACTTTCTAAATTAGGGAAAAGCGGTAAAAATCACAAATTAAGTCTCTGACTATCAATTTCTTAGCACAAGCCAAACAAACATTACACCACCAAACCCAAATTGAACCAAATGTGTTTGAATATAAGTATTCCCGTATTACTTTTGTGATGATTTAAACAAGGGATCATGATGAATGATTGTTGCTCGAACTTCCGAAGATTTACTTTTTTATCTTGTCTTTCAGTCTCACTTATTTTTCTCACGTTTTCTTGGTCTACTTTGTCTGCTCAGGATGCACCGGCTGACTCTACCCTCACTGCTGATGCATCGGGAGGTGATAGTACAGGAGGTGATGATGGAAGTGGTATCCCTTCTAGTCCCGAAGCTATTGCTGAAGGGGAGAGCATCTTCAATAACAACTGTACCGTTTGCCATGCTATCAACCAGCAAGTGGTTGGACCTGCTTTGGCAGGAGTTGAAACACGATGGGATGATCTGGGAACGCTGGTGTCTTTTATCAAAAATTCCCAGAAGGTAATTCAAGGTGGTAATGAGTACGCGGTAAACTTGTACAACGAGTACAACAAAACCCTAATGCCCGCCTTTACCGACTACTCGGATGAGCAAATTCTGAATGTTATCGGCTACATCAAGGCCGAGGCAGCTGCGCCAGTTCAAGCTGAAACCACTGACGATGGTGGCGGTGGTGGTGATAGTCAAGTTGCAAGTGGCGGCGGTAGTGGTATTCCATCCAGCTACCTAACCGCAATTATTGTTGGTCTTCTGATAGTATTGGTGCTGATTCTACTGGTGCTAGTACTAATCATCTCGTTGTTGACCCGCTTCTTGAACCAGAAGCAGGATTTGGACGATGCCGACCGGGAGATTGTCAACCAAAAGGTAGATGTGCAGAAAGTTGCCAAAAGTCGTCCATTCATCGGAATCATGCTTTTCATCTTCCTGGCAATTACCGTAAAGCTAGTACTAGATGGTTTATACTCAGTAGGGGTACAGCAGGGCTATCAGCCTACGCAGCCCATTCCGTTTTCTCACGCTTTGCACGCCGGACAATACGAAATAGAGTGTCAGTACTGCCATACTGGAGTGATGAAAGCTAAGTCGGCCAATATTCCTTCGGCCAATATCTGTATGAACTGTCATCAGCAGATAAAAACGGAATCGCCCCAGATTCAGAAAATTTACGCGGCGATTGACTTTGATCCCGAAACCCAAACCTACGGTGACAACCAGAAGCCGATAGAGTGGGTACGGATCCATAACCTACCGGATCTAGCCTACTTCAACCACGCCCAGCACGTAAATGTAGGAGGTTTGGAGTGCCAGACCTGTCACGGTGAAATTCAAGAGATGGAGGTGGTGTACCAGGCCTCGGAACTGACAATGGGTTGGTGTATCAACTGTCACCGCGAAACTCAGGTAAATGCCGAAGGTAATGCTTACTACGACAAACTACTGGAGCTACATAATTCTGAGAACCCGAAAGAACCGATGAGGGTAGAAGATATCGGTGGACTGGAATGCTCTAAATGCCATTACTAAAGAGATATATAAAAATACAGACGTCACCTTGACGGTTTATTATCTATGAAACAAGCAAAGAAGCGATACTGGAAAGGGTTAGAGGAGTTGAGAAACGATTCTGAATTTGTAAAGCACGCCGACAAAGAGTTTCCGGAGTACTTGCCCATGGAAGAGCAATCGGGTGGTGGCTCTAATTCCCGACGCGACTTTCTGAAGATGATGGGCTTTGGTATTAGTGCGGCCACATTGGCTGCCTGCGAAGCTCCGATCCGAAAAGCAATTCCTTACGTGGTAAAACCGGTTGATGTCGATCCATCTATCCCCAATTACTACGCTTCTACCTTCATAGATGGGGGAGACTATTGCAGCATCGTAGTGAAAACTCGTGAGGGTAGACCGATTAAAATTGCGGGAAATACCCGTTCGGCAGTGACTTACGGAGCCACTAGTGCTCAGGTGCAGGCTTCGGTGCTGTCTCTCTACGATAAGCAGCGGCTTCAGGGGCCATTGATGAATGGCGAGCCTACGTCTTGGGAACAACTAGATGCGGATGTAAAGAAAAAGTTGAGCCGAGGTGGAAACATGGCGTTGGTCAGTTATACCATCCTCAGTCCGACTACGCAAAATGCGATTGATGAACTGTTGGCAGCCTACCCCGGCATGAAGCACATTCAGTACGACCCCGTGTCGGCTGATGGTATGTTGGCCGCCAATGAGGCTTCGTTTGGGAAGGCAGCCTTGCCTACCTATAACTTTGAGAAGGCTGATGTGGTGGTAAGTTTTGGGGCAGATTTTCTGGGAACCTGGATTGCCCCCACTACCTACTCCAGCCAGTTTGTCAAGACCCGAAAGCCTACCGAGGCTAACCCCACCATGTCGCGCCACTATCAGTTTGAGTCGGCTCTATCGCTCACTGGTGCCAATGCCGATTACCGCTCCCAGATCAAACCCTCTCAGGATGGGGCGGCGGTCGCTCAACTGTACAATTTGATAGCATCAAAGGTGGGTGGTAGCCGGGTAAACGCCCCGGATGCGGGTGAGGTGAAGTTTTTGGAAAAAGCTGCTAACGATCTGCTAAAAGCCCGGGGTAAGTCACTGGTAGTATCTGGTTCTAACGATCCTGCTGTGCAGGGAATGATCAACGCTATCAATAACCTGTTGGGTAACTACGGTAAAACGCTGGATATAGATAATCCGGCTTATTACCGTAAGGGAAATGACCGCGCGATGGAGCAGGTGGTCAGCCAAATCACCGAGGGTCAACTGAAGGGAATTATCTTCTATAACTGTAACCCGATTTATGACTTCTACCAAGGGGAAGAGTTAGGGCAAGCATTGTCCAATACTGATATAGCTGTTTCCACCTCCGACCGATTGGATGAGACGGCGGCATTGTCTACCCACGTCGCTCCTGATCATCATTTCTTAGAGTCTTGGAACGACGCTATGCCGCGGCGAGGTCAGTTAAGTCTGATGCAGCCGACAATTACGCCCATCTTTAATACTCGTCAGGCTCAAAGCACCTTCCTTACGTGGGCAGATAGTCCTGAAACTGATTATTACACGTACTTGCGAAACAGCTGGCGGGACGCGATCTTCATTACGCAGGGTGATGCGATCAATTTTGACATATTCTGGGATCAGGCTCTGTACGAAGGAATACTGGAGGCATTGCCTCGACCGCTCAACCAGGGGGAAGACAGTAGTGAAAATAGTTCAGCAGCTTCTTTCGTTGGTAACGTTAACTCTTTTGCCTCCAGCATTAGTAAAAACTACTCGGGAAGTAACGAAGGCTTGGAGCTAGTTCTTTATCAGAAAGTGGGTATCGGTACTGGGCGTCAGGCGAATAACCCCTGGCTGCAAGAGCTACCTGACCCTATCTCAAAGGCTTGTTGGGATAATTACGTAGCTATCCCGCAGCGGATGGCTCGGGAGTTTGGCCTGAAGATGAGAGAAGGAAAAACCAAGAAGGCTCGGGTGACCGTAGGGGAAAGGTCAGTCGTACTTCCGGTGCTGGTTCAACCGGGTCAAGCTCCGGGTACGATCAGCGTTGCATTAGGGTACGGGCGAACTAAAGCAGGCAAGGTTGCGGATGAAGTGGGGCAGAATGCCTACCCATTAGCTACAAAAGTGAATGGGTACACGGCCTACTACAATACCGACGTACAGCTCGAGTTGCTAGATGAGGAGTACCGTATTGCTCAAACTCAGACCCATCAGACCTACATGGGTCGAGAAACGGTAATTCAGGACGCTCTGCTATCGGAATACAAAGAGGATCCGAAAGCGGGACGGTATGAGTTCAAGGTCGAATCTCACGATGGGCCAAAGGACCCTTCCGATATCTCACTCTGGAAGGGGCATAGGTATCCTAATCACCACTGGGTCATGGCCATTGACTTAAATAGTTGCATTGGTTGCGGAGCCTGCGTAGTTTCCTGCCAGGCTGAGAATAACATTCCGGTGGTGGGGCGTCAGGAGGTAATTAACCGCCGGGAAATGCACTGGTTGCGAATTGATCGCTACTATAGCAGCGATGAAGAACAGGTAGAAGATCCGGATTACAATAAATTGGAAATTGCATCGGATAATCCCGAGGTTACCTTTTTACCGATGATGTGCCAGCAGTGTAACAATGCTCCCTGCGAAACGGTTTGTCCAGTAGCGGCCACTACGCACAGTAGTGAAGGGCTTAACCAAATGACCTACAATCGCTGTGTTGGAACCCGCTACTGTGCTAATAACTGTCCTTACAAAGTGCGCCGCTTTAACTGGTTTAAGTACCACGATAACCAGCAGTTTAGCGACGTGAATGTGGCGATGAACGACGATCTAGGCAAGATGGTACTAAATCCTGACGTAACCGTGCGGGCTCGGGGTGTGATGGAAAAGTGTACCTTCTGTGTACAACGAATTCAGGCCGGTAAGTTAGAAGCTAAAAAGCAGCGTCGGCCACTGGTAGACGGTGATATTAAATCAGCTTGTGACGATGCCTGCCCGGTAGATTGTATGGTTTTTGGTGACCTAAATGATCCCAATAGCCGGGTTTCTCAGTTGATTAATCAGGAGAAGGAAGGGCGGGCCTACCATGTTCTGCACGAAATAGGCGTGAGTCCCAATATCTGGTACATGACCAAGATTCGTAACAAGGATGCCGAAGAAGAAATTAACGCATAATTAAAAATCGATTTTTATGGAAGTGACTTCCGCAGTACGTAAGCCTTTAGTGACCGGGGGAAAAACCGTTCACGATGTTACCGTAGACGTCTGTCGACGGGTAGAAGAGAAACCCACTATTACCTGGTTCTTGGCGGTTGCTGCATCGCTTGGCCTACTCACCGTTGGCTTCTACGCCGTATTCCGTACCCTTTGGGATGGGATCGGTATGTGGGGGCTGAACAAAACAATCGGCTGGGCTTGGGATATTACCAACTTCGTATGGTGGGTTGGTATTGGCCACGCCGGAACGTTGATTTCAGCGATTCTGCTGCTATTCCGGCAACGCTGGCGGATGTCAATTAACCGGGCGGCGGAAGCGATGACAATCTTCGCGGTAATAAGTGCTGCAATGTTTCCCGTGCTGCACATGGGACGTCCTTGGCTGGGAGCTTACTGGAATTTACCGCTGCCAAATACTTTTGGGTCGTTGTGGGTAAACTTCAACTCACCGCTGCTGTGGGATGTGTTCGCCATCAGTACCTATTTCACTGTATCACTGGTTTTCTGGTACATCGGTTTGATTCCTGATTTTGCTACCATTCGTGACCGAGCCCAAGGAATTATTTCCCGTACAGTCTACGGCGCACTTTCGTTTGGCTGGAATGGCTCGGCCCGTACTTGGGAGCGTTACGAGGCGGTGGCTCTGATTTTAGCTGGTTTATGTACCCCGCTGGTACTTTCGGTTCATACCATCGTGTCCTTTGACTTTGCGACTTCGGTAATTCCGGGTTGGCATACCACGATCTTTCCACCCTACTTCGTAGCCGGGGCGATCTTTTCGGGCTTTGCGATGGTACTCACCCTAATGCTCATTACCCGGAAAGTATATAAGCTGGAGGATTATATTACGATCAATCACATTGAGATGATGAACATTATCATCATTGTAACGGGATCAGTTGTGGGGGTCGCTTATATTACTGAGTTATTTATGGCATGGTACTCCGGCGTAGAATATGAGCAGTACGCTTTCCTAAACCGGGCAACCGGCCCCTACTGGTGGGCGTACTGGACCATGATGACCTGCAATGTGATTTCACCTCAGCTATTCTGGATTAAGAAGATCAGAACCAGTATTGTGGCGACGTTCATTTTATCCATTATCGTAAATATTGGAATGTGGTTTGAGCGTTTTGTGATTATTGTAACTTCCCTGCACCGCGACTACCTGCCTTCTTCGTGGGCGATGTTTCAGCCAACTATTTACGACTTGGGAGTCTACATTTTCACCATCGGGCTGTTCTTTACATTTTTCTTTATGTTTGCCAAGTTCTTCCCGGTGATTAACATGGCGGAGGTAAAGAGTATTATTAAGGCTACTTCGGAGAAGGCACCGGTGGTACAAGAAACAGGTACTACTACGCTTCCTGAGGAAGAGATGGCACCTACCGCATCAAAAAACTAATACTATGACTGCAGGAAATAAATTCTTGGTTGGAGTCTTTGACGACGACGATGTATTGCTTAAAGCTGTGACAAAAGTACGGGAGTCGGGAATCCGCATCCACGAGTGCTACACTCCTTTTCCGGTACACGGTCTGGGGGATGCGCTGGGCTACAAACGCTCTAAACTACCGATTGCTGCCTTTATGTTTGGAATGCTCGGAACTTCATTGGCTTTGCTCATGCAATTCTATATGATGGATATTGACTGGCCGATGATCATCGGCGGGAAAAATTACAGCTCTATTCCTACCTTCTTTCCGGTTACCTTCGAGCTAACCGTTTTATTGTCGGCATTAGGCATGGTAGGGGTATTTATGATCATCAGTGACCTTCGTCCCTACGGAAAAGCGAAGGTGTTTGACTTGAGAGCAACCGACGACAAGTTTATTATGGCAATTGATTTGGCCAAAAATAGTATTAGCATTGATGAGATTAAGCAGACACTAGAAGGAGCCGGAGCTATAGAAGTAAATGAAAAGCGTGGTCAGTGAATAACATGAAGCGATACTCAATATATTACCTGCTTACTTTAATTGTGGCTTTAGCCGGATGTGATGCTGGAGGCAACTTTCCGGGGCTGGAGTACGCCCCGCAAATGTATCATACTGTCCCTTATGAGCCGCTTACTCAGATTACCGATACCACGCAGGGGATGTGGTTGAGTTCACTAGATAATGGAGTAGGGGAGTTTTATAACTCTAACCCCAACAATCCGTACAAAATGAATTCACGTGTTCCCCCCGCCAACACGGTGCGCCGTAATCCGAATGACTTTCTTCCCTACCGCATTCCGGCTGATAGCATTGAGTTAGCCGCGCGAATTCTCGAAAACCCAGTTGATTCTTCAGAAGTGGTCTTAGTTGAGGGGAAAACGTTGTACACTAAGTTTTGCTACCCTTGCCACGGGGAGAATGGACAAGGTAATGGACCAGTGGGTGTGGTCTACAAAGGGGTTCCAGCGTACAACAAAGGACGATACGTAAATATGACCGAGGGACATATCTTCCATACCATTACCCACGGGAGAGGGCGGATGAATGCCCATGGCTCTCAGATAGACGTTGCTGACCGTTGGAAAATTGTTCGGTATGTGCAAACTCTACAACAGGAGTAACTGATTAAAAACAAACGCATGGCAGATCACGGAAATACAGAAGTTGTACAGGAAGAATACTTCCAGTTTACCAGCGGAATCAAGAAACAACTAACCACTATCGGAGTGGTTGGTGCAGTTCTGTTTGTACTAGGGGTGCTGTACCTAATAATTTGGGGTGGCGGCGGTCACGGGCACGAAGCCGAAATGGCAGGGGCAGCTGCTGAACACGGTGGTCATGCGGGCGAAGGGCATCACGAGTTTCATTGGTACGAGCGACTATTCACCAACTTATGGATCAATAACGTCTACTTTACCGGATTAGCCATCATTGGTTTGTTCTTTACCGCACTACAGTACGCCGCCCAAGCGGGCTGGTCAGCAACTATCAAGCGAATTCCCGAAGCCTTTGGTGCGTGGTTGCCTTACGCAGGAGTACTTATGCTGGTGGTATTTATAGCGGCTTGGCTGGCGCACAGTAATCTATTCCACTGGACACACAGTTACCTGTACGATGAAACTGATCACCGCTACGATGCAATTATTGCTGGAAAGCAGGCCTATCTCAACATACCGTTTTACCTTGGGCGGATGGTTGTATATTTCATTATTTGGTTTATGGCTTATAAATATATCCGGAAAGCGTCCTTAGCTGAGGATAAATTTGGCGGATTAAGTTACTACTACAAAATGGTGAAGTATTCTACTATTTTTATCATTTTATTTGCAGTTACTTCTTCAACTTGCGCCTGGGACTGGGTGCTTTCTATTGACACCCATTGGTTTAGCACCATGTTTGGTTGGTATGTATTTGCTAGTTGGTTCGTGTCTGGCTTGGCTGCTACTACCTTGATTGTAGTACGGCTGCGTGAGTCGGGATACCTAACGATTATTAACTCCAGCCACCTGCACGACTTAGGTAAATTTGTCTTTGCTTTTAGCGTTTTTTGGGCGTATGTATGGTTTAGCCAGTTTTTGCTGATCTACTACGCTAACATTCCTGAGGAAACCATTTACTTCGTGGAAAGGCTTAGTAGCGACTACTATTCTCCTATCTTTTTCATCAATTTAGTCCTGAACTTCTTCTTTCCATTTCTGGTTTTTATGACGAGAGATTCCAAGCGACACACAATAATTATTAAGGTTGTTTGTACTGTAGTGCTGGTTGGGCACTGGTTGGACTTTTACTTAATGGTAACTCCTGGTGTCCTAAAGGATAATGGGAACTTTGGTCTCTTAGAAGTTGGATTGGCGATGGTTTATTTAGCAGCTTTTCTGTTTGTGGTGCTTGGCAACCTAGCTAAAGCCCCCCTAGTAGCCCGAAACCATCCTATGTTGCAAGAAAGTTTACATCATCATACTTAGTAGATTGTTAAAGTATTAGATATGATTCAGTTTTTAGCAGTAGTTGGAATAGTTCTATTTCTGGTGATCCTCTTTACGATACTGAGGATTCTCAGATTGTTGAATGTAGCGAGAGGTACTGACCGGAAATACGTTTCTACTGGAAACAGAGTGAACGGGATACTTTTCATGGTCTTCCTGGTTGTCATGGGAGCATTGATGGTATGGTACTCAGTTGCTGAATTTGATAAGTATAATATCCCCATTGCCTCTGAGCATGGGGTAGTGACTGATCGGTTGTTCTGGATAACGATGGCGGTGACCGGGTTCATCTTTGTTCTTACCCATATTCTATTATTCTACTTCTCTTACCGTTATCAGTATAAGGAAACCAACCGAGCACTCTTTTATCCTGACAATAGTAAGTTGGAGGTGATCTGGACCGTGATTCCAGCAATTGTGTTGTCGGTTTTAGTATTCTCCGGCTGGAAGGCCTGGACTGATATTACGGCTAAGGCTCCCGATGACTCAGAGGTGATCGAGGTCATGGGCTATCAGTTTGGTTGGGCGATTCGTTACCCAGGTTCTGATAATCAGCTGGGAGAATATGATTACCGTTTGATCGACGCAACCAATACTGCGGGAATAGATTTTACCGACCGGGCATCGTTTGACGACTTTACTTCGGGTACCGAGATTCACGTTCCCAAAGGAAAACCGGTGTTGTTTAAGATCAGAGCTAGGGATGTATTACACAGTGTATACGTTCCCGAATTCAGGTTGAAGCAAGATGCAGTTCCCGGTATGCCTACCCGCTTCTGGTTTGAAGCAACTAAGACTACTGCGGAGATGCGAGAAGAGCTAGATGATCCCGACTTCAATTACAATATATACTGTACTGAGGTATGCGGGCGAGGTCATTTTTCTATGCGTCTTCGGCTCATAGTCGATGAACCGGAAGAGTACCAAGCTTGGAAGGATGGAAAGAAAACCTTCTTAGAGACAAACCCTGACTATCTTGCCAAGGTACCTAGTGACTTGAAAGAGTTAGCAATGGTGAGTGCGGGTATTGAGGAGCAGGACATAGTAGAGATAGATTAATCAAGCGAAAGATAACATCAAAATAAAACCATGGCAACGGCAAATATTGAGCATGCAGTAGAGCACGATGCGCAGGGCCACGCGCACGATGAGGAGCATCACCACGGTAACTTTATTACCACCTACGTATTTAGTACTGACCACAAGATGATTGCCAAGCAATTCCTGATTTCAGGAATTATCTGGGCGTTTATTGGTGGTTTATTATCAATTCTGTTTCGTCTTCAGCTCGGTTTCCCCGATATGGATATGACCTTCCTAAAGCCTCTGTTGGGCGGATGGATCTCCGAAACAGGTACTCTCGACCCTGAGTTCTATCTAGCGATGGTAACTATGCATGGAACAATTATGGTGTTCTTTGTATTGACAGCCGGATTGAGCGGAACGTTTAGTAATTTCTTAATTCCCTTGCAGATCGGCGCGCGGGATATGGCCTCTGGCTTTATGAATATGTTATCATACTGGTTCTTCTTCATAGCTGGTGTGATTATGTTTGCCTCTCTCTTCCTGGAGACAGGTCCGGCAGGCGGCGGTTGGGTGGTGTATCCACCGCTGAGTGCATTACCGCAAGCGATCAAGGGATCAGGAATGGGAATGACGCTGTGGCTAATCGCTATGGTCTTCTTCATTGCTTCTAGCCTAATTGGTGGTATTAACTACATTACCACGGTTATTAACCTCCGAACCAAAGGCATGTCATTCGCTCGCTTGCCGCTGACGATATGGGCATTCTTCTTGACTGCCATTATTGGGTTGCTTTCGTTTCCGGTGCTGGTAGCGGCTGCTTTGTTACTGGTGTTTGATCGTAGTTTCGGTACTAGCTTCTACCTGTCGGAGATATTTATCAACGGTGAGGCATTACCCAACATTGGGGGAAGTCCAATTCTGTACCAGCACCTATTTTGGTTCCTGGGTCACCCCGAAGTATATATCGTACTACTACCAGCTTTAGGAATTACCTCGGAGATCATTGCTACCAATTCCCGAAAGCCTATTTTCGGTTATCGAGCCATGATTGGCTCCATGCTGGGTATCACGATTCTATCTTTTGTAGTATGGGCGCACCATATGTTTGTTTCTGGATTAAATCCATTCTTAGGGTCAATCTTCATGTTCCTAACCCTAATTATCGCGGTTCCTTCGGCGGTGAAAGTGTTTAACTACTTGACAACATTATGGAGAGGGAATATCCGTTTCACAACCGCTATGATGTTCTCTATTGGACTGGTCTCGGTATTCATATCGGGAGGTCTGACGGGAATATTTTTGGGTAATTCGGCAATTGATATCCAACTGCACGATACTTACTTTGTAGTAGCTCACTTTCACTTGGTGATGGGTAGTGCTTCCTTCTTCGGATTGATGGCAGGAGTATACCACTGGTTCCCTAAGATGTTCGGTAGAATGATGGATAAAGGGCTGGGCTACGTCCATTTCTGGCTCACCTTTGTCGGAGTATATATGGTGTTCTTCCCGATGCACTACATCGGCATCAATGGTTTCCCGCGACGGTACTACTCATTCACCACTTTTGATCCATTTGGGGCATTTACTGACCTTAATATGTTCATCAGCATTGCCGCGATCATCACATTCTTCGGGCAGTTGATTTTCGCTTATAACTTCTTCTTCAGCATGTTTCGAGGTCGTTTAGCACCGTTAAACCCCTGGAAATCTACTACGTTGGAGTGGACCACGCCTCGTGTCCCGGGTCACGGCAACTGGCCGGGTGAAATCCCTACGGTATACCGTTGGCCTTATGACTACAGCAAGCCAGGTTCAGTGGAAGACTACATCCCGCAAACTGTGCCATTTTCTGAGACCCCTGAGTCTAACTTAGATTACGAGAACGATATGATTGGTATTGAACGGGAAGGGGAAAAGACCAAAAAAATGGATGAACCACACGCCAAGTAGTGCCAGATTACTCTCTAGGCTTAGTTTAGCAACAGTTATAGCGGTTTATCTGCTCATTCTGGTAGGTGGTATTGTTCGTAGTACTGGCTCGGGAATGGGTTGTCCCGACTGGCCCAAGTGCTTTAGTAGCTGGGTGCCTCCCACAGATATTACCCAGCTTCCATCCGACTATAAGGAGGTGTACGCCCAACAGCGAGCCGAGAAGAATGAGCGGTTCCTTACTTATCTGGAGACATTTGGGTTCAGCGAACTAGCTAATCGGGTCAAAAGTGATAAGTCTATACTGATAGAAGCAGATTTTAATGCAGCTAAAACCTGGACCGAATATATCAATCGGCTTATTGGAGCGGTGATTGGTCTGTTAATATTCGCTACTTTTCTGGCTTCGGTCAGGTACTGGCAAACAGACCGCAGCGTTACATTGGTCGCTTTTAGCTCATTCATTCTAGTGGGTATTCAAGGCTGGGTTGGTTCCATTGTGGTGTCTACCAATCTGCTACCCGGTATGATTACCTTTCATATGTTACTAGCTCTAATAATTGTAGGGCTACTTATCTACGTTGTGTTCCAAACCCGAGTTCAACTTCACTCGATTGCTCCATTCAGTGTACAGCTAAAAGCAATTCTGATCGGGTTGCTGATACTTACGCTGGGGCAAATCCTGATGGGTACCCAGGTGCGCGAGTCAGTAGATATAGTAGCTAAAGAGCTGGGTGACGAGCAGAGACAGCACTGGATAGACGCGGTGGGGAGTATATTTACAATCCATCGTTCCCTATCGTACATCGTAACTGCGGCTCATTTGTGGCTGGCAATATCGCTCTATCGGCGTTTCGGATTAAAAGGAAACTTAACCCGATGGAGTTTAGTATTATTAATAGTGATTGGGTTGGAAATAGCCTCCGGGGCAATTATGGCTCATTTTGGAATTCCCCGCTTTGCTCAGCCCGTTCACTTACTACTGGCTACGGTAGCCTTCGGGATTCAACTATTTATGTTGATGAACGTGGTTACTTCCCAGTCTAGCAAATCCCGTTCAACCAAAGGTGTTCAGGAATATGCAAGTTACTAAAGGAATAGAGATTCAAAATGCTTGGCGAGAGAGGTTTCAGGGATACGCTGCTCTCTTTAAAGCCCGTTTATCCCTGTTAGTGGCCTTTTCTTCCGGCTTCGGCTTTTCGCTAGCTTCCTCCGGACAGATTGATTGGGGGCAACTGGCGTTTTTATGCTTGGGTGGGTTTTTATTATCGGGTGCTTCGTCAGCTGTTAACCAGATTCTGGAGAGAGACTACGATAAGCTAATGTCCCGCACCCAGGATCGGCCGCTACCCATGGGACAGATTCAGGTTCCCGAAGCGATTGGGTTAGTAGTGATTAGTCTCAGTGCCGGAATGTTGCTGTTGATTCAATTTACTAACTCGCTCACTGCGATCTTGGCCTTTCTGTCGTTTATCCTCTACAGCTTTGTTTACACGCCGCTTAAGCGCGTTGGGCCCATTGCAGTGTTGGTAGGAGCAGTTCCGGGGGCATTACCCCCGTTACTTGGCTGGACAGCGGTGACTGGAACGATCACCCACGAAGCTCTGATTATTTTTGCTATTCAGTTTATCTGGCAGTTTCCTCACTTCTGGGCAATTGCTTGGGTAGCCGATGCGGACTATCGTAAAGCTGGCTTTAAACTATTGCCATCTAAAGGGGGACAGACCATACAATCAGCAGTACAGATTATGACCTACGCCCTATTTCTAATTCCATTGGGTTTGCTTCCCCTAATGTTTGGTATTACTGGGGTATATTCGGCTGTTGTGGCGACGGTATGTGGGGTCTTATTTTTGGGGCAAACTTTCCGTTTAATGGTGGACGGTTCGCGAAAGACAGCCCTACGCATTATGTTCGGGTCATTTATTTATTTACCCGTAGTGCAGATTGCGTATTTATTAGACAAAATTTAACCGAAAAGTAATGGAAAGATCAGTAGAGATAGAGGAAGAGTTAGATAAGATCACGTTGCGGGAAGAACCGCAACCGATTTTGTCAATGCACCCTCAAAAATTTGCTTTATGGCTATTTATTGTCACAGTGGTGATGAT
This sequence comes from Bacteroidota bacterium, assembly GCA_039198955.1. GTDB lineage: Bacteria > Bacteroidota > Bacteroidia > Cytophagales > Cyclobacteriaceae > Tunicatimonas. The sequence goes on from JBCCTI010000004.1 coordinate 96,671, forward strand.
TTTTGCGGCCTTCACCAGTGCCTACATTGTACGTCGTGCGGAAGGAAACTGGCTAGATTTCGAGCTACCTGCTTTATTCGGAATTACTTCAGGAGTTATTTTGCTAAGTAGCATCAGCATGCATTGGGCCTATATTTCGGCCAAAAAAGATCAAATAACTCAGTTAAGAATTGCCTTAATTTCTACTTTGGTTCTAGGAATAGCTTTTCTGATTGGGCAGTTCTCGGCTTGGGAGGCGTTGGTGGATATGGAAGTGTTTTTTGTAGGTAATCCAGCGGGGTCGTTCGTATACGTACTGAGTGGGGTTCACGGCCTACATATTGTTAGCGCAGTTATTTTCCTAATCGTTGTAGTGGTCAAAGCTTTTCGTTACCGAATACATAGCAAACGGATGGACACGATGGAAATGTGTGTAACCTATTGGCACTTTTTAGATGGACTTTGGCTATATTTATTTCTATTTTTACTGCTCAATCGCTAATTGATAGGTAGAAATTAGTCAACAGATTTAATTTTTGAATCAACTATAAACTTATGGCAACTACTGCAACATCCGTAGAAGAAAAAACCACGGGTAGTATTTGGAACGGCGGGGTAGCTCCCCTGAATGCCAGCTACGGTAAGCTCATGATGTGGTTTTTCCTCCTATCTGATGCTTTTACTTTTTCATCTTTACTTATCGCCTACGGAATGATCCGCTACGCCTGGCCGGCTTACGACGGGCTAGCCGAAGATTTTGTCTTTTCTCAGGAATATTGGCCCATTCCGGAAAAGGTATTTGACGCAGTGCCACTGTTGCACGGAGTACACTTACCACTGGTCTTTGTCGGGATTATGACCTTCATTTTGATTCTGAGTAGCGTCACTATGGTACTAGCCGTGGAGGCTGGACACCGGATGGATAGAAAGGATGTGGTGAAATGGATGCTGTGGACGGTAATTGGTGGAATTACTTTTTTGAGCTGCCAAGCCTGGGAATGGGCACACTTTATTCACGGAACTGATCAAGGTGGAATGATGCCCGATGGTTCTATTTTCTACGGAGCTAACTTGGTGCAGAACCAGTACGGCCCACCGCTATTTGCCGACTTGTTCTTCTTCATAACAGGCTTCCATGGATTTCACGTGTTTAGTGGAGTAATCTTGAATATTTTGATTTTTTACCAGGCAACCGTGGGAGTATTTGAGCGAAGGGGGCATTATGAGATGGTGGAGAAAGTGGGTCTTTACTGGCACTTTGTAGACCTAGTATGGGTTTTCGTATTCACCTTCTTTTACTTAATTTGATTAAATAGTACTAATACATATAGCCCATGGCACAATTAGATGAAGCTACTACGGTTAAGGTTGAACCGAAAGATCAAAAGAAAATCAATCAGCTTTGGCGTATTGCCGGAATACTGGCTATTGTCACTGCTATAGAATTTGCTCTAGCGTATGTCCTACCTCGCGGAGTGCTCTTATACTTTACCTTTATAGCGCTTACACTGGTAAAGGCCTTTTACATTGTTGCCGAGTTTATGCACCTTAAAGGGGAAGTTAAGACGCTAATTTGGTCAATCCTTATTCCAACTATTTTCGTTATTTGGCTGGTTATTGCTTTACTGGCGGAGGGAACCTCTATCTTTGAGCTAAAATTTTAAACATTATTGGTAAGTAATTGATCTATCCATTGTACCTGATAGACTGATCATTTATGCAAAAATCCCGTAAGATCGGTTTGCTAATTTTGTTACTAGCAATACCGATTTTTTTTGTGCTCTTCTTTGAGCTATTCAGTACCAGTCACTACGCTATTCCGGTGTATTACGAAACTGGTATCGACTCATTAGCAGAATGTGAGCCTAGCCAATCAATACACCAGGTCAGTACCCTTTCGGCGCGTAATGTAGTCGGTGATCAGCCTCAATCCCTCGAGTTTACAGATATTCTCCGAGCCGTGTATATTCTACCGACAGAATGCAGCGAAGATTGTAGAACAATTTTAGAAGAACTGGCCAGGGTACAGGGAGTATTAGAGTCTCAGACATCATTACAGACGGTATTAATCGGAAAAACTGGCGATCCATCCTTTTCTGATCTAGCGGAAGAGTACGCTTCAAGTCAATCTACGTGGCTTTTTCTGGAAGGAACTGAGACGCAATTTCCTTCTTTTCTCCAGTGTGAATTAGTACTACCTCGGATAAATATTCCTTTGCACGAAACTTTGGTATTAGTAGATCAGCAAGGTAGAATCCGAGGGTATTATCGAGGAACAGATGCCTCAGAAATTGATCGCCTTATTGCGGAGATACGAATCTTGGAATACAGCGCAAATAAGGAATAAGATAATGGAAAAGACCGCGCAGGACAATCAGTTTTATTGTTATTGGAGTGCTTTCAGTGGCAATACCACTGGTAGTCTCTCTACTTTTTTTTCTTCTACGAAGGCAAGTAGACCTACTTTTTACTACACCTAAATGATACGCTAAATTCCGCTACACTTATCGTATTATTAGCAGGGCTGATATTTATCAAATGGCAGCAGATAGCGCATCACCCCACCGGATACTATCCAGTATCCAATCAGTAATACGGACTAATCATCAGGTATACCGCTACGCCAGTGACGGATACGTAGAGCCAGATAGGGAATGCTAGTTTAACGATCCGTCGGTGATCGCCAAACTGCTTGTTGAGCGCGTAGTACATAGCTAGCAGCACGTAACGCACCACTACGATGGATAGTAATATATGCGAAATCAGCAGGAAATAGTAGAGATAGCGTATAGCACCCTCACCACCGTAGGACGTGGAAGGATTAGAAATATGATAAACAATGTAGGTCACCAAGAAGATCGCTCCCAGTACAAAAGCGGCTGTCATCAGCTTGCGGTGCAATTCTACCTTCTGCTGCTTAATGACTACTACCGCGGCAATAAGTAGCAGCGAGGTAGTCCCATTAATAATACCAATCACGTGGGGCAAAGTGCTAGTCCATTCGCCGAGCGGCACTTTCTGCCGAATGCCGATCAGCAGGGCGACGGCTACCGGAATAGCAATGGATAGTATGTTGATCGCCCGACGATTGGTCAAAAGCGTAGGATACGCTTGATACGATTGGGTTTTAACACTCATTGATTCTAATTATTTATTCCTTCGGATAACGTTTGTATTTCGGCTTTGGTTTCTTCCCACTCTTTTTCCGGATTAGAACCCATCTTCATCTGGTGTTGTTTAAGAAAAAAGAAGTAGATACTATGCGTTTACTACGATTTTTCTCGTTACTCATTTTGACATTAGTGATTACTATTCAGTCAGCACTGGCTCAATGTGCCATGTGCCGCGCAACAGTAGAAACTAATGTGAATTATGGAGAGGCATCACTAGCCTCAGGTCTTAATCTTGGTATCTTATACTTATTTGCCGCTCCCTACCTAGTGATTGGCACCATTGCGTTTTTTTGGTATAGACAAAGCCGTGCTGCCCATGCAAAAAAAATCCGTCGGATCCGCCATCCTCAACAATAAGTGTCCTCGTTGCCGTACTGGAGATATTTTTCAGTACCCTTTTCTTCAAAAGCCTACTAAATTTACTGCTACGCATAAAAGTTGTCCTCATTGTGGAGTACAGTATGAGCGGGAACCAGGTTTTTTCGTTGGCGCTATGTACGTCAGCTATGCTTTTACTATGGCAATTCTTCTTGGAACAGCCTTTATTCTTTACAACTTTTTTGGCGATCCAGATTTAATAGTCTACATCACTACCGTTCCCGCAGTGGTGATCTTATTACTACCTATTGTGTTTCGTTATTCTCGTACTATTTTCCTTTACGGGTTTGGTGGTATCAAGTATAACCCGGAAACTGCTCGGGAGGTACCCGCTGACAATTCCTGAGAGTTGATTGGTAATTCGGAGAAGAACTGATATTTTGTAACCTCATTTGACTACAAAACCAACCCTTCTTCACTATGCAACTACGTTTACTACTTATCCTAACGGTATCATTTTTGAGTATTAATCAGCTCGAGGCTCAAAGGCAAAAGAAGACCAAACCTTCCGAAGTTAAGGCTCAATTTGATGAAAAGTATTATGACGCTCTACATTGGCGTAATATCGGGCCATTCCGGGGTGGGCGATCTACGACAGCTACCGGAGTAGTTGGCCAGCCTCAGATCTATTACTTTGGAGCTACGGGTGGCGGAGTCTGGAAAACGACTAACGCCGGACACAGTTGGAAAAATGTGTCTGATGGATTTTTTAAAACGGGTTCGGTCGGTTCGGTAGCGGTTAGTCAAGATGATCCCAATGTGCTGTACGTAGGCACGGGAGAAGCTCCGGTACGCGGTGTAAAAACGTCCCACGGCGATGGGGTCTATAAATCCACTGACGCTGGAAAAACCTGGGAAAACATCGGACTGGAAAAGACTCGGCAGATTTCCAAAGTGCGTATTCATCCCGAAAATTCAGATGTGGTATACGTAGCCGCACAGGGTAGCCCGTGGACACCTACCGAAGATCGAGGAATATATCGTACTCAAAACGGAGGTGAAAGCTGGGAAAAGACTCTCTTCGTAGATGAAAATAGCGGAGCTTGTGATCTGGCAATGGATGCGACTAACCCTCGGGTGATGTACGCTGCCTTTTGGGATCATCAACGCACTCCCTGGAAAATTCGAAGTGGGGGCGAAGGAAGTGGTATCTATAAAACTACTGACGGAGGGGATTCCTGGAAACAATTAACTACGGGTTTGCCTGATTCCATTATGGGAAAGATTGGAGTAGTAGTGTCCCCAGCCAATCCCGACCGGGTGTGGGCTATTATTGAATCAGAGCAAGGCGGTTTGTATCGTTCCGATGATGCGGGGAATTCCTGGAAGCTGATTAATGAAGATCGCGTACTGCGGGCACGCTCCTGGTACTATATGCACATCTTCGCCCATCCTACCAATGAGAATGTAGTCTATGTGCTTAACGCTCCGTTCATGAAGTCCATTGATGGCGGAAAAACCTTCGAGCAAGTGCCCACGCCCCACGGCGATAATCACGACTTATGGATTAATCCCAACCAGCCGGATTATATGGTTAATGCCAACGATGGTGGGGCGAATATTTCTTTTGATGGGGGCAAGAGCTGGTCGACTCAGCAAAATCAGCCTACCGCTCAGTTTTACCGGGTCAGTGTAGATAATCGTTTTCCCTATTACGTGTACGGTGGGCAGCAGGATAACTCTACTGTAGCCATCCCCAGCCGGACGAATAAGAATGGAATTTACTGGGAAGACTTTTATCGGGTAGGTGGCTGTGAAAGTGCCTTTGTGGCGTTTGACCCGGACAATCCCGAGCATATTTACGCGGGTTGTTATCAGGGAATTATTTCGGAGTACGATGCCAGCCGTAATGAAACCCGCGATGTGATGGCTTACGCTTTCCAAGGACTGGGTTCTAAGCCGGCTGAAGTTAAGTATCGCTTTAACTGGAACGCGCCCATTTTAGTATCTCAACACGATCCCGCGGTGATTTACCACGCTGGGAATGTAGTGCTAAAGTCATCTAACCGGGGAAATCAGTGGGAAGAAATTAGTCCCGATCTAACCCAAAACGATACTACGAATTTGGACTACGGCGGTGGACCCATCACGAAAGAAGGAGCGGGTGGTGAAGTTTATCATACCATCGCCTACTTAGCCGAATCACCGCACGATGCCAGTACTCTGTGGGTAGGTAGCGATGACGGACTCGTTCATGTAACGCAGGATGGTGGTGAAAACTGGAAAAATGTGACTCCCGGAGGAGTTGGCGAAGCTCTGGTTAATATGATTGAAGTTTCGCCCCACGAACCGGGTACCGCTTACCTAGCCGTTACCCGCTACAAATTCAATGATTTTATCCCCCACGTTTTTAAAACCACTGACTACGGTACTACCTGGACACGACTGGTAGATGGCATAGAAGCGGAAGCATTTGTGCGAGTAGTGCGGGAAGATCCTCAGCGAAAAGATCTACTCTACGCCGGAACGGAAACCGGACTGTATATCTCCTTTAACGGGGGAGAAGAGTGGCAACCTTTTCAGCTAAACTTACCCGTAGTGCCAATCACCGACCTGCAAGTGCACCAGAACGATTTGGTAGCGGCTACTCAGGGACGAGCCTTTTGGATATTGGATGATCTTACTCCGCTGCATCAACTCAACGAAGAAATGAAAGAGGCTAATACCTTTTTATTCCAACCGCGCGATACTTACAAAACGGACGGAGGTCGGGATACTACTGCCGTAGCTTTAGGAGAAAACCCCGCTAACGGAGTGGCTATTTATTACTATTTGAACGAAGTGCCAGAAGATGACTCATTAACACTCACTTTGGAAATTCTGAACGAAGCCGATTCGGTTATTCGCACGTATACCAGCGATGCCGAAAAAGAACCACAGAAAGCACCTAAGACAACGGGGATGAACCACTGGGTTTGGAATCTCTACCAAAATGATTATGAAGAAGTGAAAGGCCTGATGCCCTTTCAGGGAATGCAGAGTTATCGGGTAATGCCAGGTGAATACCAGGTTCGGTTGGCTTACGGGGAAGACACACTGACCCAAGCATTTAGTGTGCTGATAGACCCCCGAGTGGAAGCTACTGAGTTGCAGTTGGCTGAAAAGGAAGTGCATTTAGAGAAGCTAGACCAGTCAATAAAGGACTTATACCAGTCGGTGCGAAAAATGCAGGAAGTGCGAGTGTTGACAAAAGCAATGAACGACCGATTAAAGGACGACGAAACTGCAGAAGAAATAGTGAAAGCTGGTGAAGAAATTCTAGAAACGATTGACGAGCTAGAAGGTAAGCTGGTGCAAATGCAGCAAAAGACCTTTCAAGATGTGATCAACTTTCCCAATCAGCTAGATACTCATCTAAAGCATTTGAAAAACACCATTGATTCATCGGTGCCTCCCGTGACGGGCGGGCAGAAACAGCGTTTTACGGATGTAACGGCTGAATGGCAGACTCGCCAATCAGAGATTCAGCAGTTAATGAACAAAACAATTCCATCTTATAATAGACTCATCCAAGATAATAACATTCCTTACATCGCCACGGAGGATGAAGAGGCTACAGAGACCGCGATGCCTTAGGTAATTGTAATAGCATAATAGCTTAGGTTAATGACGAAATACTTTTGCCGGTGGACGCCACGCGGATGAGTGATAACGAATTCCGGCATCTCATGTGGGAGGCCCCGGAATTCGTTATCACTCATCCGGGGAGGTTTCTTTAAGACAGAATATCATTACAAGCATTATTATTCAATTGCAGATATAATTTTCTCAAAGTCTCTCAAGGAGAGGGCTGAGAAGTGCTGATAGTGATTATTTTTTGAGAAAAACTAGGCTTAATGTAAGAGGGCTTAAATATTTTAACTACATTTAAGGTAAATAAAAATCCATGAGCAAACATCATCTCGGTGAATTTGAGGAAATCGTCATGCTGACGGTAGCCATTTTGTACGGCGAAGCCTACGGTGTGGCACTTATCGACGAAATGGAAAAAAGATTAAACCGCAAAGTAAGTATTGGCTCACTACAGACGGTGCTACGCCGACTGGAGAAGAAAGGCTACCTGTCATCTGAATTTGGGGAGGCTACCAAAGTGCGGGGCGGAAAAAGAAAACGGTTTTTTACCGTCACTAACTTCGGACGACAAGCTCTGGAAGAAGCCAAAGATCAGCGGCTGGCCCTATGGAATGCTATTCCGGCTATCGCTTTTAATCCGCAATCATGAGCTCGCCCGATAATCCTTCACCTCCTCGATGGCTCCTCCGCTTTTTCCGCTGGTACTGCTATCCAGATTATGTGGAGGATATTGAGGGAGATTTACGGGAAAGATACGAACGGAATGTAAAAGAAAGAGGAGAGAGAGTTGCCTACTGGAAGTTCACGAAGGATGTAGTGAGGCTTTTCAGGCTGGGGATTATTCGCCCCTTTTATAGAACACCACCTTTAAATCATACGGCAATGTTTAGAAACTACTTTAAAGTAGGCACCCGAAACCTTTTGAAACATAAAGGTCTTACAACGATCAATATTACTGGACTGACCTTGGGAATCGCCAGTTCTTTAATCATATTCTTGCTAATACGCTTTGAGCTAAGCTTTGACCGTTTCCTTACCAAAGGAGAGCATCTATACCGAATAGTTTCGGTTTTTACGAACGAAAATGAAACTGGCTATAACGCTAATACCCCCTATCCACTGGCAGCAGCCCTCCGTACCGATTTTCCTAATCTAGAAAGCGTTACGCAAATACATTATAGCTTTAGTGAGCTTATAACCGTGGGTCAGGATCGCTATGAGGAATCAAATATTGTATATGCCGATTCCCTCTTTCTCGATGTTTTCGATTACAATTGGATCAGTGGAAACCCCTCGAGTGCTCTTTCACAACCAAATTCAGTCGTACTAACCCAAACCCTAGCTGCAAAATACTTCAAAGGGGAAGAAGCACTTGGAAAAGTCATTGAACTGGACAGCAGCGTTTTCTTGACAGTGACTGGCCTCATTAAAGACGTCCCTAAAAACACTCATCTGCCCTTCTCTATGCTAATTTCCTTTTCTGCTTACGCTAATGATGGTATTGATAGGTGGGACTACATTAATCACGGAATGACATATATTGTACTACCCAGCGGTGTACGTACTGAGCAATTAGAGAACCGCCTTCCTGACTTTGTTTCTAAATACATGGGTACTGATTTAGCTCAACAGAGAAGTTTTCAACTACAGACCGTTTACGATATTCGCTTCGATACCCGTTTGGCGAACAGTAATCCTGCCGATACCATCAGCAAGGAAACGCTGTGGATACTGGCTGCTATAGGTCTACTGATTATACTGATCGCCTGCGCGAACTTTGTCAATTTAACAACAGCCCAAGCTATCAAACGAGCGCGGGAGGTAGGGCTTCGCAAAGCAATGGGCAGTAATAGAGGGCAAATTATCGCACAGTTTTTAGGACAAACCCTACTGCTAACTACTATTGCCTTATCACTTTCTGTTCTGGCAACCACTTTGCTCATACCCGAAATCAACTCCTTTTTGGAATTCGCTGAGGTTCGTTTTTATCTCGATAAATACTTGGTATTCTTTATACTGATCATTACAACGGTGGTAGGTGTGCTATCAGGCTTATACCCGGCTGTGGTATTAGCCAGCTATAAGCCAGTAGTAGCCTTAAAAGGTAACATTAGTTCTATTACCAAACGCAAAAGCTATTTTTCTCTGGGCAAAAGTACCGTGGTTTTTCAGTTCATCGTTGCCCAAGTTCTTATTATCGGAACGATCATAGTCTCCCAACAAATGAAGTACTTTCATCAGAAGGACTTAGGCTTTGACCAAGATGCTATTGTGAACTTTTATTTACCTAGCCAGGAGATGTCGGTGTTATCTTCCGTCCGTAATGAACTGCTACGTAGCGCATATATTTCAAATGTTTCCTTCAGTAAAGGTGCCCCTACTTCTGAAGATATTGGATTTGGCACGACGCTTAGTGTAGAAGGGCGAGAAGGATTTGACGTTCTGGTGAAACCGACTGATGCTTACTATCATCAGACGTATGGGCTAGAGTTGCTAGCTGGTCAATGGCTCCCAGACCGACAAACCAAAGACGGAATCTATCCTTGTATTATCAATGAAGTTACCCTACGCGAAGCAGGATATCAACGTCCGGAAGAAGCGTTAGGTCAACCAGCAAAAGTATGGTTGTGGGAGCCTGTGGAAGGAACCATTGTCGGAGTGGTAAAAGACTTCCACCTAACCTCTTTGAAGGAAAAAATTAAGCCCCTGGTTATGATGAACATTCCAGTAGGTTATTCCCAAGCCGGGATAAAGCTTTCTGGAGAGAATATTCAAGAGACACTTCTCTACATTGAAAAAGCATTTGAGACGGCTTTTCCTGGGGGCCTCTTCTCTTACAGTTTTCTGGATGAAAGTATCGCTCAGCAATATGAACGTGAGGCCAAAATAGACGTACTCTTTACGGTTTTTGCCAGTATGGCTATTTTCATCGCTTGTTTAGGGCTACTAGGGTTGTCCTTTTATGCAGCCACCCGGCGCACCAAAGAAATCGGTATCCGCAAAGTATCGGGAGCTTCTGTTGCTCAGATCGTACTTCTTCTTTGTAAAGAGTTTGCTTTCTTAGTGCTGATTGCCTTTCTAATAGCAGCTCCCATTGCCTGGTATCTGATGAATAACTGGCTCGATAACTTCGCTTATCGTATTGAAATTGAGCCGAGCGCAATGGCATTCGCTGGTTTTATAACATTACTCATTGCTTTACTAACCATTAGTTTTCACGCGACTAAAGCAGCTTTTATCAATCCAGTAGACTCATTGCGAAATGAATAAGCCCTCGCCACCGAAATTCTTACTGCGTTTCTTCCGCTGGTATTGTCATCCCAACTACCAGGAAGATATTGAGGGGGATCTACTGGAGCGCTTTGAACGAAGACTTGAAAGCAAAGGTATAAAGAAAGCGCAGTGGGAGTTCACGAAAGATGTTATCCGGCTTTTTAGGCCAGGGATTATTCGTCCCTTTTCTAGAACACAATCTCTAAATCATACGGCTATGTTTCAAAACTATTTCAAAATTGGCTGGCGCAATCTACTCAAGCAAAAGGGCTATGCCTTCATTAATATTGGTGGCCTGGCCTTAGGTATGGCTGTGGCAACCCTTAATGGTCTATGGATATGGGACGAACTCTCTTTTAACAAATACTATGAGAATTATGACCGAATTGCCCAAATCGCTGTCAGTGGAATGGATGATGGAGAAAAGTTTGTCGGCACTACTATGGTCTATCCATTAGGTACTAAGCTTATTGAGAACTATCAAGAAGACTTCGAGCATATTGTCAGGATTTCCTGGAATAGTGAGCAAATTCTTTCTACTGCGGACAAAAGCCTGACCGGAAATGGTTACTACGTGGACGAAGATGCCCCGGAACTATTCACCTTTCAGATGATGCAGGGTTCAAGGAATGGATTACAAAATACCCATTCTATTATGCTTTCTGTTTCAAAGGCAAAAGCACTCTTTGGGGATGATGATCCTATCAACCAGGTAATCCGAATGAACAACAAAACGGATGTAGTGGTGAGCGGTGTTTACGAAGATTTCCCTAAAAATAGTAAGTTCTATAACGTTGAGTTTTTTGCCCCGTGGGATCTGTTTCTTTTAGAAAATAAATGGATTGAAGAGAACGTACTGAACGACTGGCGAAATCATTTTATCCAGATTTATGCGTCAATTCCTCCTACTTTTACTTTCGACAAAGTCTCAGAAAAGATAAGAAATATTCTGGAGTATGACCCAGCTGATGCCGAGTGGTTTATCCAACAAGGGCGCCATCTAATTCTCTATCCGATGAGTCAATGGCATTTGTTTCCAACCAACACTGACCCTTCTGATATAAGTCCCGTTCAAATGGTTTGGCTAGTAGGTTCCATCGGGCTGTTTGTGCTGCTTTTAGCATGCATCAATTTTATGAATCTGAGTACCGCCCGTTCAGAAAAAAGAGCGAAAGAAATAGGAATCCGAAAAACGATTGGTTCCCGGCGGCACCAACTTGTTTCTCAATTCTTTAGCGAATCATTTTTGGTGGTCATTTTTGCCTTTATGATAGCAATCATTCTGGTGGTAGTCTTCTTACCCTGGTTTAATGAGTTAGCCAACAAACAAATGATCATCCCTTGGTCTCTTCCCGGATTTTGGCTGCTTAGCATGCTATTCATATTGTTGACAGGTTTCTTGGCCGGCAGTTATCCAGCTTTGTTCTTATCTTCTTTTCAGCCGATCAAAGCACTGAAAGGCGGGGCTGCCCTTGGCTCCTTTTGGCCAGGACGTAACGCTACTCTACCCCGTAAAGTATTAGTCGTGGTGCAGTTTAGTGTTTCTATTGCTTTGATCATTGGCACCATTATCATTTATCAACAGGTTCAGTTAGGAAAAAACCGTCCGGTCGGCTACAACCGAAATGGAGTCATGATGATGCAAATGAAAACCGAGGAATTTCATCAAAAATTTGAAACACTGAGAAACGAACTCAAAAATACTGGAGTGGTAGAAGAAGTTTCCGGATCGATGGGGAAAGTTACGCAGGTGGCATCCGGAAATGGGGGATTTAACTGGGAAGAAAAAGACCCCAACCAACACTATAATTTTGGAACGTTGGCCGTCACCCATGAGCATGGCCAAACGATCGATTGGAGTATTTTAGAGGGGCGAGACTTTTCCCGAGAATTCGCTAGCGACTCTTCTGGGATGATCATTAATGAAACAGCCGCAATATATATGGGCTTGGAAGATCCGATAGGCAAGAATATCACTTGGAACTGGTGGGAGAATGACCGAAAGCCGCTGGATTATAGAATACTGGGAGTGGTCAAAGACATGGTGATGGAATCGCCTTATGCGGCTGTCAAGCCAACGCTGTTCTATATTAAAGGACATAATGGTAGGGTTAACTGGATGAATATATGCGTAAACCCTCAGGTCAGTATGCGTGAGGCACTTCCCCAAATAGAAGCCGTGTTTAAAAAAGTCATTCTGGCTGCCCCATTTGACTATACGTTTGTTGATGAAGAATATGCTGCAAAATTTGCTACTGAAGAGCAATTAGGAGAATTAACTACATTCTTCGGACTCTTAGCCATACTGATTAGTTGCTTAGGATTGTTTGGAGTAGCCTCCTTTATAGCTGAGCAACGCACAAAAGAAGTTGGCATTCGCAAAGTATTGGGCGCTTCGGTAGTCCAATTGTGGCAGTTACTGTCTAAAGATTTTGTGGCATTAGTTATGCTTTCCTGTCTGATAGCCATTCCTATTGCTTACTACGTGCTGAATTCCTGGTTACAGAACTATGAATATCGTACTGATATTAACTGGTGGATTTTTGCAGTATCCGGTTTAGGGGCACTAATGATTACACTAGTCACCGTAAGTTTCCAATCCCTCAAAGCCGCTTTAGCGAACCCAGTAGACTCTTTGAAAAATGAATAGCCCCTTTCTTCCACCGAAGCTTGCTATCCGTTTCTTTCGCTGGTATTGCCACCCGAAGTATGTGGAAGATATTGAAGGAGATCTGTTAGAGCGGTTTGAAAGAAGACTTAAAAAAGAAGGCATCAAGAAAGCTCGGTGGGGGTTCACGAAGGATGTAGTGAAGCTTTTTCGACCGGGACTTATCCGTCCCTTTTATAGAACACAATCTCTAAATCATACGGCTATGTTTCAAAACTATTTCAAAATCGGTTGGCGCAATCTGCTTAAGCATAAAGGTTATTCATTGATTAATGTTCTGGGTCTGACGCTGGGGATCACTGGCGCCATCCTGATCTTTGCACTAGTGAAGTATCATTTGAGTTTTGATACTTTTCACGCAGAAAAAGATCGGATTTATCGCGTTACCACTGAATTTCACCAGGAAGAAATAGCCTATGACCAAGGTGTTCCTCAGCCCATCGGAAAAGCTCTTCGCGATGACTATACCTTTGCCGAAAAAATAGCGATGGTATACAGTAACTCAGATTGGCTGGTCTCTATTCCATCGGCTGAGGATGATAAAAAGTTCAAGGAAACGGTTGCATTTGCAGAACCCGATTTTTTTGACATCCTGGATTTTCCTTTGGTACAAGGGGATAAAAACGCCATCCTAACCGAACCCAATACAGCGATTATTACCGAGCGGATTGCGGAGAAATTTTTCGGCGATCAAAATCCAATAGATCAGATTATTCGGGTACAAAATAAGTTAGAGTTTAAAATTACGGGTGTTCTACAGGATTTACCGATCAACACCGACCGCCGGGACGAAATCTATTTATCGTATAGTAACCTGAAAGATCACAATGAGTGGTTGGCCGGTGATAGTTGGCAGGGGGTAGCGGGAGGTATGAATTGTTTTGTGCTGCTAAAACCTAATATTCGGTCTTCTGAGGTAAATAACGCTTTTCCTGAACTGTCTAAAAAATATTACAATGAACGGGACGCTGAGATATACCAGTTCAAACTTCAGCATATTTCGGATATTCACTTCAATCCTGATTTGGGAGGCTATATAGCCAAGAAAAACCTATGGGCTTTGTCCTTGATTGGCCTGTTTCTAATCATTACCGCTTGTGTGAATTTTATCAACCTGGCCACTGCCCAGGCTCTTCGCCGGGCTAAAGAGATTGGGGTACGGAAGGTACTAGGAGGCAAACGAGGGCAGCTTTTCTGGCAGTTCATAACCGAGACCGCCTTAATCACAATGTTGGGGCTGGTATTAGCTTATGCTTTCGCCCAGTTAGTGCTGCCCTACTTGAACCAACTGCTTGATATTCAGCTTCAGATCAACATTTTTCAGGATGGTTATCTGCTTATCTTTTTGCCTATCCTACTGCTGGTCGTAATCTTACTCTCCGGCTCCTATCCCGGTTTAATTATGGCGGGCTTTCAGCCTGTTATGGCCTTGAAAGGTAAACTATCCCAAAAACACACGGGCGGTTTCTCATTGAGGCGAGGGTTGGTCGTCGCCCAGTTTGTGATTTCGCAACTGCTAATCATCGGTACCATCGTAATTGCCAACCAGATGCGTTACTCTCGCCAAGCGGATATGGGTTTCACCAAAGACGCCATTGTGATGCTTACCGTACCTGAAAGGGAAAAATCAACCATAAGCACATTTGACTCGGAGATTTCGCAGCTCGCCAGCGTAGAGAAATTGACTCTTTGCAGTGATGCCCCGGCTTCCGGGGGTTGGGCTAGCGTGACGGTGCGCTACGGTTCACGTACCGAAATAGAGAACTTTGATATTACCGTGAAGGCGGGTGACCATCAGTACGTTCCTACCTTCGATTTACAACTGGTAGCTGGGCGTAACCTACTGCCCTCGGATACGGTTCGGGAATTTCTGATCAATGAGACGGCGGTAAAAAGATTTGGAGAGCATTCTCCCGAGGATGTAATCGGAAAAAGAATGCGGATCGGTCTCAACAAAAGCGAAGGAACTATCGTGGGAGTAGTGAAGGACTTTCATAATACATCTTTTCACGAGACCATTGCCCCGCTTTGTATTACTACCTCAACCCAATGGTATTATAATTGCGCTGTAAAGATTAATCCGGCCAATTTACCGCCTACCTTATCAGCGCTTGAAACGAGTTGGAAGGAAGTCTTCCCGAATCATATCTTTGAATACAATTTCCTGGATGAGCAGATTGCCCGATTCTATGAAACGGACAACATGATCTTTCGGCTAATCCAGATTTTTGCCAGTATCGCTATTGTTATTGGTTGCCTGGGCTTGTACGGCTTAGTATTATTTATGGCGGCTCAGAAAACCAAAGAGGTAGGAGTGCGGAAAGTGTTGGGAGCTAGCTTACCAAGTATTCTTTGGTTGTTTGGTAAAGAATTCACCCGCCTGTTGATCTTGGCATTCGTAATCGCTGCCCCAATGGCTTGGTGGGTGATGCAGAACTGGCTAGAGAACTTCACCTATCGGATAGAAATTGGGGCTGGGATTTTTGCCCTAGCCATAGTAGCTACCTTCCTGATCGCGATGCTCACCGTAAGTTTCCAGTCTATCAGAGCCGCGCTGGCTAATCCGGTAGACTCGTTACGTAATGATTGATGAATAATGACTAATGCCTATGTGGCGCGGATTAATGCGAATATCATCAATCATTATGGTTAGGAATTATCTCGAATAAGTCAAAACCACTGGGGTATCGTATGGTTACCCCAATGATCTTCCTATGCAGGAAATTAGAGCCATGTAGAACATAGCAGGTTCCATAGTGGGCACGCTAACGGCTGATTAATAGAAAAATGCATAGTGTGCTAATCGCTAACTTACGATTCTTTCGCAAGAGTCAAGACTCACCCGCCACTGCGTTTTTAAGTTTGTGGTTGACCTTTTCTATGAGTTTGCCCGAACGGCTGTAGTACGACCAGCTACCTGATTTCTCGCCTTGCTCGTAAGCACCTTTAGATTCTACATTGCCGTTGTCGTAGTAGAGCACCCATTCGCCTGCGCGGAAGCCGTTGAGCATGCTGCCTTCGCTAAGTTTAGTTCCGTTTTTGAAGTAGTATACCCACTCACCATTAGGTATCCCGTTTTGGTAACTTCCCTTAGATTCCAGTTCGCCAGTAGGGTAGTAGGTAATCCGTTCGCCGTAGCCATTGGCCAAGCTGCCTCCTGCCAGGGAATCCCCAGTAATAGTATAAAATTTACTCACACTTTTCAGCAGCCCAACCTCCCAAGTTTCCTCCTGCGTTAGCTGACCATTGATATAAAATAATCCCCACAGCCCATCTTCTTCTCCCATCACAAATGAACCCACTGACTCGAGTTGTCCGCTATCGTGGTACTTGAACCATTGCCCATCTTCCAAATCTAATTTGTAAGAGCCTTCGGCCACCAGGGTTCCGGCTTCGTTATAGTATCGCCACAGACCGTCTTTTAACCCATTTTTGTATTTTCCAGCGGAGTAAATTCGCCCCGACTCATAGTACGTTTTCCATACTCCAGTTTCCACTCCTGCCTGATACTGGCCTTCTACGCTTTTCTTACTATTGTAATGATACTCCAGATAGGTACTATCGCGAATCCCATTCTTAAAATAGCTAATGGACTTGAGTTGACCGTTGATAAAGTAAAACTTCCATTCATCGCTGGGCTCACCATCTTGGTAATTGCCTATGCCCAGCAGTCCGCCGTAGTCGTTAAAGAACTGCCAGCGTCCGGTTTGCTTACCATTCTCAAACTCGCCCCGCTGCACCACCTGGCCCTGTTGGTCGAAGAACAGCCAGCGGCCTTCCCGCACCCCGTCTACCAGCTCTCCGCGTCCTTTAAGGCTATCAATAGGAGGAACATTTTCTTGGGCAAAGGCTAGGTTGATAGTCAGCAGGCAGGTTAGGTAAAAAAGTATGTATTTCATCGATGGTGATTAATTGATTGTGTTCGGTTTAGGTAGATAACGTTATAAATCCAGTAATGTCACAATTTGGTCTAAAAAAGTAACGGCTTGGGTAGGTAGGCGATTCCAATCAGAAAGTGAGAAAAAAACAGCAAACTTGCAAAACGACCGTTGCCCTAGCCATCTTCTCCAATTCGGTTCCCCAAAATCGAGTTCTAGAGTTGACTGGAAGTAGGCGGGGTGGCGGTGATATTGCCACGGATCATCACCCACGCAAACGTGCCAACCTAAGTGTTTTATAGTTGCCCACTGACTCTCTAGTCTAGGGCGAAAATGACTGAGCGAATGGCCTGCCAGATGCCAAGAAATACTTAACTCATGCCCCCACCAAATCATAGTGCGTAAGTTAAAAACGTCGTTTTGGCTAAGCAAGCGCGGATAGTCCAGCACGTAGTACGGTAACTGCTGGTAATTCTCACCCCGCGAAATTTTACCGCCCTCAGTTAGTACTACTTCTGGAAAAGCAGGAGCTTGGTTTGTGATATACTCTTTAAGCTGAAGTTGGGTAGTGGCAAGTAACTGATTGGCCTTTTGCTGAATAGCGACTTTAGCCAATAAGAAGTCAGTATCGGTTAGATAATTTAGTTCTTGGGTGGTGAGCGAGAACGAAGTCATACCAGTTATCCCCAGAAGCTAATCGATACGTTGAACCACCCGAATCACCATCTGGTGCTGGTCGCCATCGCTGTCTTCCACTGTAAAAAATACCGAGGGATTATCAGTCTCCAACTCAGCCCGGGCGTAGACGATTTTAGAATCCGAAAGTTGATCTTGAATGGTATCTTTCAAGTCAACAATAATCTGCGCAAAGGTCTGCTCCAGCGGGCTAGGGTTATAATTCTGAGTTTTCATAATGACGATTTGTTAAAGTGTTGATGGCAAAAATAAAAATTCATTTGGTTCTTTATGGTTTGCCACTAAAGTATTCAGCAGTAGTGTTTGGGGCGAGCGTAGTCTCGCAAGCAGGAATTTTTTTCCCCAACGGGTGTAGACTCGGGACATCAGTCGGAAAAAAACGATTCCGAGTATAAATATTTCTTTTTATGTAAAAATCTAGGCTAGACGGTCAGAACCAGCAAAAGTTAAAAATGCGAACCCATGGGTCAAATAGAGTAACATCTTGGCATCATTTTTATCATGTTATGTCCAACAACCTTGGAACTACCATGTAACCGAATTTTTCTGACTGCTAGGAGATGAAAGCGAAACGAATTTTGATACTTGACGACGAGGAAGAAATATGCTTTCTGCTAGCAGCATTGTTGTCTCAAATGGGCTATCAGACTGACTATGCCCACACCTTAGACGATGGCATACAGAAACTCTCTGCTGAACCTCCCTTCGACCTGATTTTTCTTGACCTTAACCTACCTGATGGACTGGGGCATCATCTGATTCCAGTCATAAAAGAGCAGCATCAGGAGTCTAAGGTGGTGATGATTAGTGCCCACGGAAGCTTTCTGGAGCAGATACAGAAGCAAAGTCCCTCGTTTGATCACTTCATAGCCAAACCATTCAGCCGGGATAGTATTTCTAAGATACTGTCTGAACTCAATATTTAGTGATAATTTTCAAACCATCCCTCGCCTTTACGAATTATTACTAGAGAAAAAAAATAGCTATCTTAGCGAGACATCGCCTAATTTTTTAGATAATAACTATTTTTCAGCCCTGCTTAATGAGTAAAGTTTTAATAGTAGATGACGACCAGGATATCCGGTTGTTGCTCGATAAGTTTTTAGCTAAGAACGGATTTACCACCGCCACCGCAAGCAACGGTGAATCTGCTATTGACATTACCAAGAAGGAAGCATATGACCTCATTTTGTGCGATTTTAAGTTGCCTGACACTACGGGTATCGAGCTAATTCCCCGAATAAAGATTACCAACCCGGAGGCGGCTATAATCGTCATTACTGGGTATTCTGACGTGAAAGTGGCGGTAAAAGCTATTAAGCTAGGTGCCTACGACTATGTAACCAAGCCCCTGTATCCCGACGAAATCTTGCTAACCATCAAGCAGGCTATTTCCAGTAAGAAATCGAAAGATACCCCTAAAAAAGCACTAAAATCCACCCGATTTATTATTGGGGAAAGCCCCCAGTCAAGACAGGTCATGCAGCACATTCGTCTGATTGCCCCCACTGATATGTCAGTAATCATTCAGGGGGAAACGGGAACCGGAAAAGAGTTTGTTGCCAATGAGATCCATAACTTCAGCAAACGTAAAGGTGCTCCATTCGTAGCCATTGACTGTGGCGCGTTACCCAAAGAGTTAGCAGGATCGGAATTATTTGGGCACGTAAAGGGAGCTTTTACCGGGGCAGTCAGCGACAAAACCGGGAGCTTCGAGACCGCCAACAAGGGTACACTTTTTCTAGATGAGATCGGAAACCTCTCCTACGAGAACCAGATAAAACTACTCAGGGTAATTCAGGAGCGAAAGATCAAGAAGATTGGCAGTACTAAGGATATTCCGATTGATGTGCGGTTGATTGTTGCGACTAATGAGAATTTGTCTGATGCAGTAAAGAACGGCGAGTTTCGGGAAGACCTTTACCACCGCTTTAATGAGTTTAAGATCAGTCTCTCACCGCTGCGGGATCGCAAAGCCGATATTAAGCTGTTCGCTCAATACTTTCTGGAAAAGTCTAACCGCGAGCTTGACAAGTCGGTAGAAGGTTTTGAAGATGAGGTAACGCAGAAGATGAAAGCCTACTACTGGCACGGCAATCTGCGTGAATTACACAATGTGGTGAAACGAGCGGTGCTTTTAGCCCGAGGCGAACTTATCACTTCGGATTGCCTACCCGAAGAAATCAAGACCCCTGACTATTTCGATGATATCACTGACAGCGAAGAAATCATATCGGAAGCAGACAATCTCAAATCAGTATCTAAACTGGCGGAGCGGGATGCCATTATCAGCGTGCTGGAGAAAACTGGATACAATAAAACCAAAGCGGCCAGCGTACTAAAAATTGACCGCAAAACGCTGTACAATAAGATGAAGTCCTACAATATCGACCTCTAGTCGGCACTCTGAGGGCAAACCAGTCTTTTCCCTTTATTTTTTAGTTTATGGACAAAGCTATTCTCGAGGATATATTTGAGTCAATAGAAAATGGCATTATTGTATTTAGTCCGGTCTACGATCAGTCGGGAGAGGTTACTGATTTCAGGTACGAACAGATCAATCAGTTGGCTCTCCAACTAATCAAGAAGCAGAGGCATCAGCTTACGGGTAGCACGCTGTTGACTGCTTTTCCTGACTTACGGGGAAGCGAGTTATTCCAACAGTATCTTGCCGTGATTAACGGGGTGCAAAGTTTTCGTTCCGAATTTCATTACCAGAACGAAGAGATAGACACTTGGTACAGAAACTACGCCTTCCGTTTAGGTGAATATTTAATAGTTCAGTTTACCGACATTAGTGAATACAGGCAAATTGTAGAAGAGAAATCACGTAATGAGGGTTTGTATCAGGCCATCGTACGAACGTTGCCCAGCAATCTGGACTTACTGCTAGTCAACCGGGCGTTTGAGGTACAAATTAGTAAAGGCAACCCTTTAAAAGCTCTAGGAATCCATTCAGCAGTATCAGTTAGTACGTCCTTGAACAAGGAGCTAGCGGCTGATGAATTTGAGCCAATCAGAAAAAAATGCCAGCAAAGCTTTAAAGGGGAAACCATACGCGAAGAAGTATCCGAAGAAGATACAGTATATCGTTTGTCCTATGTTCCAGTATATGACCACGGAAGTGTTGCTTTTGGGTGTCTGATTGTTGCCGAAGACATCGGTATATTTAACCTTTCTGAAGACGAACTACGCAACAAACTTTATGCGCTGGAAAGTGCTAAAGAAAGTCTGGAGCAGTTTGCTTACGTAGCCTCTCATGACCTTCAGGAACCCCTTCGTAAGATAAGGGCTTTCGGCGACCGCATTGCCACCCGCTATGCCGACAAGCTGGATGATACCGGCCAAGATTATTTTGAGCGGATGCAGGGGGCTGCCGGACGAATGCAGACACTCATCGACGACCTGTTGAAATACTCGCGGGTGGGCCGCATCCAGAACGGCTTTGAGCCAGTTGATTTAAACAAATTATTAGATACGGTAGTAGACGACCTAGAAACTACCATTGAAGAGTCAGGTGCCAAGGTTGAGGTTGGTGAACTGCCTACAGTTGAAGGCGAGGCTACTCAATTGCGCCAGCTTTTTCAGAATTTGCTGAGTAACGCTATTAAATTTAAAAGAGAAGGAGTGCTACCACGCATTGCTATTCAAGCTATTCTACTTTCGGCCGAGCAGACTAACCTAGCCAATCAGCTTACTGATTATTACAAAATTACGGTGCAGGATAATGGAATTGGGTTTGAAGAAAAATACCTCGATCGTATTTTTAATATCTTTCAGCGCCTGCACGGACGAAACCAGTACCCCGGTACGGGCATCGGCTTGGCTATCTGCCGTAAAATTATCGACAACCACCAGGGCGACATTTACGCAACCAGTCGGGTAGGGGAGGGTTCTTCATTTCATATTATTCTACCGCAACAGCAAACCACAATGTCATGAGCAAGCCAGCAATGAAAACAATTACCATTCTGATGGCCGATGACGACCCCGATGATCGTATTTTGACCAAAGACGCCTTTGAAGAAAACAGTCTGGCCAACGATTTGCATTTTGTGGAAGATGGAGAAGAGCTAATGGACTACTTACATCAGCGCGGGAAATTTTCTGACAATAATGCTCCCGAGCCAGGGTTGATTTTATTAGACCTAAATATGCCCCGCAAAGATGGACGGGAAGCACTAGCAGAAATTAAGTCTCATCCAAAGTTTAAACACATTCCGGTAATTGTTCTTACCACTTCCAAAGCGGAAGAAGATATTTTTAAAACCTATGACTTAGGGGTAAGTTCGTTTATCACCAAGCCAGTCACTTTTGAAGACTTAGTGGAAGTTACTCGGGCTATCGGGAATTACTGGTTTAGTATTGTGGAGCTGCCCAATAAAAAAAATAGCTGAGTACCAGTAACCACAATTGAACCAGAGCGACTTAGGTAGTGCTTTTATTCTATGCAAAAAGAGAACATAAAGATATTATTGGTAGATGATGATGAGGACGATTACATCATCACTCGGGATCTACTTTCGGAAATAAAAACCACCGATTTCTCAGTCTCTTGGATAGATAATTACGATGATGCCCTCGGGAAGCTGAAACAAGATAATTTTGACGTCTATCTGATCGATTATCGTCTGGGCGAAAAAAGTGGGCTAGATTTGCTTCAAGTTGGGATAGATCAAGGTATTCGTGGCCCCATCATTCTCCTCACTGGGAAAGGTTTTGCGGAGATAGATTACCAGGCCATGCAGATGGGCGCGGCTGACTACTTGGTGAAAGATGGTTTGGATACCATGACCATTGAGCGTAGCATTCGGTATGCTATCAAAAATGCCCAGATTGTACAGCGACTATTCACCCAAGAGCAAAAGTACCGGGCACTGTTTGAGCAGTCCGTTAATGCTATTTACACTACCAATCGGGAAGATTTGTTTGTGGATGCCAACACTGCTATGGAAGAGCTTTTTGGTTACCCCCTCGCCGAACTGCAAAAACTATCGCTCGGCGAACTGTTGGTTGATCCCAAACATTATCCTCATCTGTACCAAAGGCTCACTACCGAAGGGATGGTTGTTGATTTTGAGACTGAGCTTAGGCATAAAAACGGTCGATCTGTTGCCTGTAACCTCTCTGCTGCCCGCTTGGTTGATCCTGAACAAAACTTACTGGGGTACCAAGGGGTCATCACTGATATTTCGGAGAAAAAGAAAGTACAGCAGGAGCTAATCCGCCTGGAGAAGATGATGATGACCGCGAACATTGCCCGCAGTATCGCTCACGAGGTTCGCAATCCACTTACAAACATCAACCTGTCGCTGGAGCAGTTTAGTGCTGAAGTTGCTGACCGGGATGATCTCACGGTATACCTGGATATTATTCGTCGGAATACCCAGCGTATCAATGAGCTGATTACAGCAATGCTTAATTCTTCTAAACCTTCTCAATTATCGTTAAAACCAGGTTTACTTAACGATGTGGTAGAGAAAACACTAGAGATTTCGGCTGACCGGATAAAACTACAAGAAGTTGAGGTTGAGCATCAGCTTGATCGCAAACTACCTAAGCTGCCTCTCGATCGGGATAAGTTAGTGATGGCACTGCTCAATATTGTAAATAACGCGATAGAAGCCGTAGAGCCTGGTTCGGGGAAGATCACCGTAAGAACCTGGCAGGACAATGAGCAGGAATATGTTGCTGTAGAAGATAATGGCCGGGGAATAGCCGAAGCTGACTTGGATAAACTATTTGATGCATTTCATACCGGAAAGCGGGGTGGAATGGGGCTTGGGCTTACCTCTACCCAGAATATTATCAACAGCCACCAGGCAAAGATCTCGGTAAATAGCGAAGAGGGAACGGGTACTACGTTTATTGTTGCTTTCCCTAAACCAAAATAAGAATATTTAACAGGTGTTTCGCTAGAAAACAAGGA
Organism: Bacteroidota bacterium; assembly: GCA_039198955.1. Lineage (GTDB taxonomy): Bacteria > Bacteroidota > Bacteroidia > Cytophagales > Cyclobacteriaceae > Tunicatimonas. The sequence goes on from JBCCTI010000004.1 coordinate 120,218, forward strand.
TGTACCAATTGAAGGTAGTACGCCTGTTAAATTACTTTTCTGTTAACATCTTGATTGAGTTCTAATCATTGAACGTTATGTTACGACGAATAAGTAGCTTTACCAGACTAGAGGTGATACCCATTATCAGTGTCCAGACGAGAGCCTGCTGGAGCGATACTTCCTGATCAGACAGATCTTTAGGCGGCTCTTGGTGAGTGGCCTGTTTCCAGCCGAACTCAATAATACGGCGAACGACCATGGCGCTTATCAAAGTGACCCCACCAATTATCCAACCATTTAATTGGTCTTCGTCCTCAAAATTTTCTCTGATTTTTCCTAATAGGCTCATGGTTTAATGATTTGTTAGTAGACAAGTAACTCATTTCTAACTGTCCTGAAAACAAAAGGTTCGGGAGGGTTGTAACTAGTAATTTGTCCAAATCGGATGTGTTTCTGATACTTACCCAAAGCCATTGAGGGAAAAAGGCTAGCCTTCCCCAAAGCGGGGAAAATTTTTCCCGAAAAAATGGTACTTCGCCCCGTAAATAATTCAATGAATATGGCATCTGAGGCTTGGAAACTGCTTTTTTTGCCTGAAATTGCAGAAAGTTAAATTTATGTGAAACCTGGCACAGGATTTTCGTATAAGTGGATAAAACCTTAAAACTTTTTTGATCTTATGAGATTATTATCAGGAATCATTGCTGGGGCATTAGCTGGGATCGCAGCTGGTGTACTTATGGCACCCGACAAAGGCGACAACACCCGTAAGCGTATTAGCAAAGAAGGTGGACGCGTTCGGGGCGACGTAGAGAAATCGGTCAACGAAGGTATCTACAATTTACTAGATTCAGTAAGTCAGGCTATTGATGAATACTCTAAACGTAGCCAGAAGTCGTTGAAGCAGGCCAAGAAGAAAAAGAGATACATTAACTTCTAACAGTTGATTGAATCTCTTAAGTAATACAGCGTAATACTTTTTGAAAGACCTTCTATTTTTTTTGAGCTAGAGAGGAGTTAAAAACTATATCTGGAAGGTATCGGATTGAGACTACAACTTTTTACCATTTTTTTCACTCGCGCTGTTTTTTTGAATCACGATAAACCTATTTATGAATATTGATCTTCAAAGTCCACTTCAACTGGTTACTGATAAAATTGAGGAGTGGGTAACTGCATTTATTTCTAATTTGCCCAATCTGGCAGTCGCGGTAGTAGTAGTCATTTTATTCTTTTTGATTGCTAAACTCGTTCGCCGAGGAGCTAGCAAGCTGTTGAGTAAGGTGTCACCCAATGAAGCAGTCAACAACTTGTTTGTTACTGTTTTGAACATAGCGGTCGTCGCTATCGGTGTGTTTATCGCCCTAAGTGTCATCGGGCAAGAGAAGACGGTTGCCACACTACTGGCTGGGGTTGGGGTGATTGGTCTGGCACTAGGTTTCGCCTTTCAGGACATTGCTGCCAACTTTATTTCTGGAGTAATTATAGCAATTCGCCAACCGTTTAAAATCGGTGATATTATTGAAAATGGCGATTACTTTGGAACAGTGAAAGACATCAGTCTAAGAGTGACGACTATCGAGACATTTCAGGGGCTGGAAGTACTCATGCCTAATAAAAACCTTTTCGAAAACCCAGTCATCAACTACACTCGTACCAAAGATCGTCGAGTGGATTTGGCGGTAGGAGTTTCTTACGGTGATGACTTAGAGAAGGTGAAGAAGATTACTATTGATACCATCAGTCGGCTAGATAGCATCGACAAAAGCCGGGACGTAACTTTATTCTACAACGAGTTTGGTGGGAGTTCCATCAACTTCTCAGTTCGCTTCTGGTCTAAAACGCCCAAACAGCCTGACTATTTACAGGCACAAAGCGACGCGATCGTTGCTATTCAAAAGGCTTACGATCAAAATGGTATCGTCATTCCATTCCCTATCCGTACATTGGACTTTGGAATAAAGGGTGGAGAAAAGCTTTCGGAGATGATCCTTCATCACGAAAATGGTCATTCGGCCAATTAATCTACGTTAGAACTAATTTTTTTACATTTAATTAACTAGAACCATGAAAACGAATTTCAAGACAATCACAGCTTACTTTTTTGCAGGTACATTCTCACTAGCAATATTTACTGCCTGCGATTCTGCTCAAAACCAAGCTAACGAAGCCGGTGACGCAATGGAAGAAGCTGCTAATGAAGCAGGTGACGCTCTTGAAGATGCTGGTAACGAAATTGAGAAAGTTGCTGCCAACTGGGAGGCTGAGCAAGAGGAATGGGAGGCTAAGTTGAGCGACAAGATCACCAAGCTGGAGCAGGAAATGGAAAGTGCCTCAGACGAAGCTAAGGCTGAGTATCAAGAAAGCATTGATGAATTGAAGGCTGACCTAGAAAAACTAGAAAGCTCTACTGCTGATAACTGGAACGAAATAAAGAGTGACGTAAGTAATACCTTCAACGAGTTGGGCGATGAGGTAGAAGGCGCGATGGAGAAAGTAGAAGGCGAAGTGGAAGAAGCAAGTAACTAATACTTACTCAGGTAAGTTATTAATTCAAGTGAGAGGCGGAGCATCTGGGAAGGTGCTTCGCTTTTTTTGCTTATCACGACAGGAAGCCTCTGGAATTTCTAAGGATGCATAGTCAATACTTTGTTTGGAATTAAAACTATGGTGAGTTTGGGTAATACCTCCGCATTTACTATCCTGGGATAAATGTACTAGCCTTCTTTTAACTTTTTTATCCGATGGCTTTTTCACTGTTAATACTACCACCGATAAGTAAGCCAAAGATACTTGACCCTAATCCCCCTAATAGGCTGGGAATTTCCGAATCTATCAGATATTCAAAGATAACCCAACCTAGTAATCCCAAGCTGATGGAGAGTATAGCACTCATTTCATTGGCTTTCTTCCAGTATAGTCCAGCCATCAGCGGGACAAATAATGAAACCAAGCTGAGGATAGACGACAAAGCTACCAAATCGTAAATATTGGTTTTAAGCGAAGCCATTACGGTTGAAGCCACTGCGACGGCAATTACCGAGCCTCTCAGTGCCCGTAACAATTGAGTATCATTTTGAATGCGCCAGCGGGGTTTGATAATATTTTCGGCTAAGATAGTAGCCGGGGCCAGTATTGCCCCGCTGGTAGTGCTCATAATAGCGGAGAGTAATGCCCCAAAGAACAAAATCTGAAGACCAGTACCCGTATGCTGGATCACTATCATGGGTAGCATCAATTGTGTATCTGAAACCGATGTCAACATTGAGGGGTATACCTGTACCGCACATAAACCAATAAACAGTGGAATAAATCCGACGGTGAGATACATCCCAGCACCCAAATAAGATGCCTGCACTGCAATCTTCTCCGAACGAGCGGCCATTACCCGTTGAAAAACATCCTGCTGTGGGATAGACCCTAACCCGATTGTAATCCAAGCGGCAAAATAGTGGGCCGAGTCAATGAAGTTAGGGTTGGGCACTGCCTGAAAAAAGCCTTCTGGGGTATTAGCAATCACCGTTTTGAATCCTCCGGCCGAGTTTCCCAGGTCAATTGCTAGAAATAACAGTCCGGCGATGATAACGATGGTTTGAATGAAATCGGTGATAGAAATGGCCCACATTCCGCCAATGTAGGTGTAGATGAGAACGACTCCCGTGCCAATCCAGATACCCGCTAAGGTCGGAATTCCCACTACTGCCTGGAACAAAATGCCCAAGGCCACCAACTGGGCCGCAATCCACCCGAAGTAGGAAGGAACCATACAGAGGCTAGACAGCAGTTCTACCCTCGGCCCGAAGCGGTCGCGGTAAAAATCACAAAAGGTGAGAATATTCATTCGGTAGAGCGGTCGGGCTACCAGCAACCCTACTAGTAGTAAACACAAGGCAGCACCAAAGGGGTCTTCAATAACCCCTAGCAACCCGTGTTCGGCAAACTCAGAAGAAGCTCCCAGCACCGTCTCAGAACCAAACCAGGTTGCAAACAAAGCCGAGGCAGCCAGCACGAGTGGAAGTCGCCGCCCGGCCAACACAAAATCGCGACTATTTTTTATCCATCGGGACGAAATGACTCCAATCAGGATCGTCAACAGCAGGTAAAGGGAGATAAATACTAATAGCAAGACCGTACTCTAATTGAGTTGGCAATATTAAGAAAATTGGGAAATTGTTAAACGATAAAATGTACCACTCAGGCTTTTTTCTCAAATTCGGTAAACTGATTGTAAATACGGGTCATTTCCTGTACCAATTCCAAGCCGTCTTTGGGCGGGGCTTGCTCAATGACCACGTAACCATTGTAGCCTTTGTCGATCAAAGCTTGAATGATTTCTTCTCCCTTAGTTACTCCCTCACCGTAGGGAACACTTTTGTACGTGCCAAAGGCCACTACATCTTTGAGGTCGATGTGGTTAATCTTGCTATGAAACTTCTCAATGACATCGAAGTTGCTCACGCCAGCTCCATCGAAGTGCCCCATATCCAGGCACATACCCACGTGCGATGAGTCTACGGCTGCGAAGATTTTTTCGTAATCTTCAATATTTTCAATATTGTTATTGGCGTGATTTTCCACAGTAACCAGCACGTCCATCTCCTCGGCAGCGGGAGCCAATTCTTTAAGTACTTCAATAACGGTATCCAGCCCACCTTGCTCACCTCGCTTGGCTCCGGTAAATTTTACCCGACGGCAGCCTAGTGCTTTTGCCTTTTCCATCAACCATAGTTTGTGAGAAGTATCTTTGGAGGCGTTTCCCCCGAATGAACTACCCTGAAGCGATATAGGCTTTAGGCCGTGCAGATAGCAACGTTCCCGAATACTATCAATGCCTGCTGGACTCAGTGAGCGGGGATACCACACGTTGAACTCTACGTTTCGGATGGGGGTTTGCGGAATGATTTTGAATGCCGGTTCAAAAAACTCATCCCCAAAACCATCCAGGCAAATGGTGGCAATAGCGAGTTCTACTCCCATTTTTTCCGGCGAAATGCTCGGGAGAGGCGAAGAGGTGCTAAGGCCGAGTCCGGTGAGTAGTACGGAGTTTTTTACAAAATCGCGACGATTGAGGTGGGTAGGCATATTACTTCAAGGAGGTTAAGTAGGCAATCAGATCATTGAATTCGGAGGCGGTCATTCTATTTTCCAACCCTTCGGGCATCAAAGAGGCGGATGCTAGACCGTAATCCTGGGGTTGTTCGTAGGTGATAAATTCGCCGGTAGTGGCCATTAATTCTACGTTGCTGTACCCAACGTCAATCTGACGGCCCAAGTGCGTAGTTCCATTTTTATCGGTGACAAACCAGCCTTGCCACTCGGGGGCCATTTCGGCGGATGGTTCCAAGATAGCCATCGCTAACTGCTGAGCTGACTTGCTGCTGCCGATGTTGGACAAGTCGGGACCGTAGTTACTTCCCCAGCCATCTACTTGGTGACAATTCTGGCACTGAGCAGTTATCGACTGGAAAACTAGCTTGCCCCGAAGTGGATCGCCGCTATCATTTACTGATTGATACCATTGCTCATCGGAAACAGGACGACCTGTATCGGAGTTTTCGGCGCGGCAAAGTTGCCAGCGGGCTTGGGCAGCTGCATGACTGGAGGCAAACTGAACTACGCTACTTTCTACATCCTCCTTTCGACATCGACAAAGATAACTGACAGCGGTTTCGGCTAAAATTGGGTTATCTTCAGATAACAGTTGAGTAATTTCATTACAAAACGTTCCAGACTGATACTCTAGGGCGACTACGGCCTCGCCCCGTACCGTTGGGTCTGCTTGCTCACTTAAAGCGAACTGTACTAAGGCTTGGGCTATGGAATCATTTCTAACAGTGCGGACGGCTTGCAAGATAGATGATTGCATGGTTGGGGCAGCCGTCGGTAGTGATGAGAGTAGAAGAGGAATCACAGATCGAATATCATCTAAGTAAGACAGTGCTGTTGCTCGGATCTCTTCATTAATTTGAGTATTCTCAATGAGCGATAGCAAATAACCCGGTGGTAATTCTCGCTTTAGTGCTTTTGATTTTGGTTCCGACTGACTGCGGTAGGCCTTGAGAAAGTTAGGTTGTAGGTGGCGTAAGGTAGCTAAATAGGTTTCAAACAAAGACGGGGGAATATCGCCGTCAGCAAGTAAACCTTCTATGTCCGAATACACATCGTCCCGGGAACGCTGAGCGGTGTAAATCAACGCCATTCGCTTCACCGCTTCGTCGGAATCCTTCAGCAACTTTCGTAATAAGTCGGAAGGCAGTGGTTCTGGAGATTCTACAGCGATAAGTACTGCCTCTCGTCGGAGAGGGGCAGTAGTTTGCTGCGCCAGTTTCAATACTGTTGAAAAATATTGGGAATCTTGTAACTCGTAGCGGGCATTGGCCCGAACAAAAATATCTTCGGAAGACAAGGCTTGCACTAGCTCTTCGGTATCTCTCGAGGTAATTCGGGCATTGAAGGGGCCATTGTTAACTTCTAGTTCAGTGAGCGGAGTAGCTAAGGGTCGATTTCCCTCTGAGCGTAGCCGCCAGATTCTGCCCTGACCGTGATTAGGATATTGCCGTACTACCCAGTCAGTGACATATAAATCGCCTCGGCTATTGGTTGCCAACGCTACCGGGTGAAAAGTGCTGTCGCCCTGTAAAATTGGTTTAGGCACGCCGGTTACGGTACTTTGAGAAGATTGCAGCGGAACCCGCACCAGATTATTTTCTTCCCAAATAGTGCAGATCATATTTCCTCCGTACTCACTCGGAAAGCTGGTAAAGCTAGCGTCAATAAGCCCAGAAGGAGCTTCTCCCAAGCCTGCGGCGTAAGGCAGGGTACCCGGCAGTTCGCCGTTCCAAGCCAAAAACGGATGAATACCACTACCCCCGTACAGTGATTGATAACCGTAGTCACCTCCGAAGGTTATATCTATCAAGCGGTTTGGTCCCCGGCTATCCGGATCATTATCCACCAACAACAACCGCCCTTCCTTAGAAAATTTCAGATCGAACGGGTTCCAGAACCCGGTGGCTACTTCTTCTACCTGACTACCGTCGGGGCGACAGCGTAGAACATTGCCACCGTCGCCATAACCGCTGATAGAAGAGCCATCGGTACCTTCTATCCGCCATTTTATTCCACCCGTATTTCCTCGCGAAACGTATAACCAGCCATCAGGGGAGTGGGTGATACCCAGAATCCCAGCGTGGTCGTAGACGCTTTCGGGAGTTATCATTTGCAGTAAACGGCTCTTTTCATTGCTTACTCCGTCATTATCCGTATCCCGAAAAGAGAACACACCATCTTTCTCAACCAGGAAAAGCGTATTCTCCGCCCCAAATGCCAGATTCATACCGTCGTTGATGCTGTCGGCATAGACAATCCAGGTTTCAGGGATGCCATCTTTATCTTGGTCAACCCCCTTTTTTATCTGGTCAAAAGCAGGACCATCGTAGTCGCTAGGGGGGGAGTGGGTGTGGGATTCCAGTACGTAGAGTTGATCCTCTTCGTCAATAGCCAACCCAATGGGAGTTATAATCTGCGGACTCTCCGCTACCAAATCTAACGAGAGGTTTGGGTCTAGTACTTTTGGGTAATTACTTTTTTCAGTTTCGGAAGAATGACACTGAGTTAAGAAACATCCAGTAAGCAGCCAAATACTGAGCTTAATGAAGGCCAATGAAAACGTTGATTTTCTGCTTGATAGTAGCATCTGATTAATATAACCAATATTCTCTTCTGTTTGACTTACTCAGCCATATCTCCTGAGAGCCGTTCACAAAGAAACTTGAGAAGGTTTGCTTAAAAGCGAAAACAGGGCTCAGGACTGGTACTCGGAAGCAAGGTCATTTCGCACCTTCTCCAGTAACTCCCGAGTTTTAATAATACCTTCCTCCTGTTCCAAATTGTCCCCTTCGTATTCTACTCCTACAAAGCCCCGATAGCCAGCATCGAGCATAATTCGGATCATTTTTTCGTAATCAGTGTGAATTTCTTCGCCTTGCTCATTAAAATCGTGAGTTTTAGCACTTACGGCTTTGGCGTAGGGCATTAATTCTTCCACTCCCTGGTAGCGGTTGTATTCCTCTTCGCAGATAGGGTCAGGATTCTCAGCAGTCGGGTAGTCCCGTTTGAGGCAGAAGTTGCCGAAATCAGGTAGAGTGCCTACCCGGTCATTTGCCACCATTTTCATCACCCCCGCTAACCATTCGCCATTGCTAGATAGCCCCCCGTGATTTTCTACCAGCACGTCAATACCCGCACTGGCCGCGTATTCACCCAGTTTAGCGAGGCCGTCGGCTGCTAGTTTTTGTTGTTCTTCGTAGCTTCCGCTGCTCTGAGCATTTACCCGGATAGAGTGGCATCCCAGGTATTTGGCGGCATCTACCCACTTATAGTGATTCTCTATTGCTTTCATCCGCTCGGCCTCATCAGGGTTTCCTAACTCGCCTTCGCGGTCGCACATAATTAGTAGGGCCTGCACTCCGGCATCAGTACAAGCCTGTTTAAGATCAGATAGGTACTGGGTATCTTCGGATTTATCGTAAAAGAACTGGTTGACAAACTCTATTCTCTCAAACCCCAGGTCCCGGGCTTTCTGCGGAAATTGTAGGTTGGTAAGTTTACTATTGGCAATCACTCGCTGGTAGTCGGTATCGTAGAGTTTGGCCCGTTCAGGCCACGGCATCGTTAGCATCGCCGGGTTGAATAAGGATTTGTTCAGTGACCACTGCGCTAGCGATAGTTGGTACAAGGGTTCGGTAGCCGTTTCTACCGTAGATGTATTCTCATCGCTGGCTACTTCATTTTGGGTGGTATTGGAAGAGCAGGCGTAGCCGAATAGCCCGGTTCCAGCAATTGCCAGAGATGATCGTCTGATAAATATTCTTCGTTGCATAAGCATTTTTTTGCCCCAATTTACAATTTTAGTAGAAAATGCCGAACGAAAGGAGCATTGTTGGCTACTAACTAATAGCCCAGTACTTTAAAAAATACAACAACCAAGACTTTATTGGTAAAAAATTCATAATTTTGTTAACTTTTCTATACCAATAACCTATATAACCATGCAAGAAGTGAAGAAGATTAAATCAACCGGGTCTCGCCAGTCCGGGTCTCGCCAGACCGGGTCTGGCAAGACCAAAAGATTAAGAGATGATCGTCTGGCTAGTAATAACAGTACGGGAAGAACTACTGACGGAGGAGATGAACTGATTAGCTCAGCACTGAGTAAGCCCGAGATTAACTGGCTACAGAACCGGGAAAACCGAACTAAAATCGAAGGGGCACCCGGAAATCTGTGGATATCCAATAAACCGCTGTGGGTTTCCGAGATGAGTAAAAAGAATAGAGGGGGAAAAACGATAGGTACCCAAGGGACAAGCCGAAGCGTACACAAAGAGAAGAAATATGTAGTGGTAAGTATGCGAGGCGATCAGATTCAAAACATTCAAGGTACGTACCGGGATAATACGCAGCGGGTAAGCGGGATTAGTTCGCGTAGAAGCTTCCGGGGCGATCGACCTAAGCCATCGAGACCAAAGGAAGAATTTTAGAACTAGCCCGATCAAGATCAAAAATAGCCACCATCGCCGATTCTGCCCCACTCCTCAATTTCATAACCTTATAATATGCGGATTATAGTAGTGGGTCAGTCTCTGCTATGCGCTTTTTGCCTTCCATAGAAATGAAAAAGGAAATAGAGAATAGACTATCCGAATTGAAAGGATTGCGGTTGACTGATACGAGTCGAAATATGAACATGGAATGCCTTAAATTCGGGGTAAAGCAAAAGCAATTTGACAATGAATCCTTAAATATAGGCCAGTTCGGTATTCATCTGCAGTGTGATTGGAGAATCATCAATGAGCGTCAAATACTAATAGGGAGTAGAGATCTCCATCGATCTGTAACTTACCTTTGGAACGAGGAAATTCGTGACTACAAAGGAGATCTTAGAGACTTATTGTTAAACAGTCTAATTGGTGACTTTAATCTAGAGGTGACTTTAGTAAAAGCAGACGAATATGGAGGGTTTGAATTGAGATTTAAGCTGGGGTTAAAACTGCAAGTATTTCCCATGAACTCAATAGGTAGGTATTCAGAAGACGATGAATTTATAGAACATTGGCGATTACTTGATAACCGGAAAGACCCAACTCAACACTTCGTAGTAAGACCAACAGGAATAGATAAGTAAAAATACGGCAGCCAACAATATACAGTGTCTAGCCTTGTTGAGAAGCAATTGGAAGTTAAATGCTCCAAGCACTCTTTTTGCAACTTGAAGACTCAAAACAAACAAGACCAGTACTGGACTCTGCACCGGTCGATATTACCTTTATCAATTATTTACCACTAATCAGATTAACTGAGAAGGAAATATTGTAGCGTACTGACTTTTAGCTTCATCAGTTAGGTATGGATAAATGCTTTGGCTTATCAATAACGAGTATTCCTCAATGGACGATTCTGACAAAACATCAGCCTGAATTAAGATAGAAGAAAACCAAAAATTACTGATTACTTCTATTCTTTTGAATAAGCTTTGATATTCATTTTTCAGCAACTCTTCCCGAAAAAAGCCATTCTCAATAAGATCATCTACTGCTTTTAAAAACGCTTCCTCCCTTCGTCTCGAGAGTTCAGCATAGTGACTCTTTATCTTCCGGTTCTTCCGAGTAATGGTGGTGAAGTCTAATAAAAAGAAGTGGTACTCGTAGAGTATGGTAAAAACTTCTACTAAAACGTTTAATGCTGATTGTAATAAATCATCAGTCTTTAAAGAAAACACGCTGTCTATTTTTCCTACCAGCTCAAAGTAGAGTGCCTCAATAATATCTTCTCGTTTTTTAAAATGGTACTGTAGGTTTCCCACACTAATCCCTACCTCATCGGCAATATCTCGCAAAGATACCGTTGAAATTCCCCGGTCATTAAATAGCTGCAAAGATGCTTCTAAAATTTTTTGTTGAGTAGACATTGTCCCCCATGAAGATATAATTTTAGTACAACAGTACTAATTTAAAATTTGTTTTAGTACATTTGTACTAAACAGCACGTATTAGTTATGACAATAGATATTATTGGAGCGGGAATAGGAGGTTTGACGGCCGCTATCGCACTCGGGCAGCAGGGAATTAAAACAAGAATTTTTGAGCAAGCTGAAAAAATAGAGCCAGTTGGGGCGGGTATTATTTTAGCTAATAACGCCATGCAGATTTACGAGAAATTAGGGCTTAGAAAAGTAATTGAAGAACAGGGGAATCACATTTCTTCTATGAACATAACCAAGGCTAACCTTCAACCAATTTCTAGTATCGACTTAGCTTATTTTGAGAAAAAGTACGGGGTTAAGAATATTGCCATTCATCGAGGAGTGTTGCAACAAATTTTGATGGACAATTTACCGTTAACAGAAATTCAACTAAATCACGCACTGGATAGTATTGAGCCAAATGATAGCGGATGTCTATTGAGATTTAAAAATGGAAAACAAATTCAATCAACAATCCTGATTGGTGCCGATGGAATACGCTCAATGGTGCGACAAAAGCTGTTTCCACACAATACAGTACGAAACGCCAAGCAAGTTTGCTGGCGAGGAGTGACTGAATTCAAATTGCCAATCAGATACAAAAAAGAACTCAATGAAGCTTGGGGAAAGGCAGACCGCTTCGGATTTGTTCAAATAGCCGAAAATAAAGTGTATTGGTACGCTTTAAAGTCCTTCAGAAATCACAAAAAGGAATTTACTGTAAATAATATTGAAAAGTACTTTGACAAGTATCATTCAGTCATTAGAGGCATAGTTTCTTCAACCAAAAAAGAGCGGATAAATACCGCAGAAATAGCTGATTTAAAACCAACCAAGACTTGGCATCAAGAAAACGTCTGTCTCATTGGTGATGCAGCTCACGCCACAACTCCAAATATGGGGCAAGGCGCTTGTCAAGCAATTGAAGATGCGTATATCCTGGCCAAGTGTTTAGCTCAAAATGATGTGACTAAGGCATTTAGCGAGTTTCAAAAAATTAGGCTTCCCAAAGCGCATCAAGTAGTAAAAGCGAGTTGGGTGCTCGGAAAAATAGCCCATTTATCTAATCCAATTCTGATCGGAATCCGCAACCAATTGATGCAATTGACCCCACCTGCATTCAATAGAAAGCAATCTGAACAAATTTTTCAAATCCCCAACGTATGATGGTTATGATTCTCTCAGTAATTTTATTTGTGGTATTCACAGCACTAGGTGGACTTCACTTCTACTGGCTTTTTGGAGGTTACTGGGGGTTGAAACAGGCGGTTCCTACCAATGACAATGGGACTCAAGTTCTTCGCACTCCCAAATTTGCAACCCTACTGGTAGGGCTGGTATTATCTTCATTCGGAATGCTTTATCTCATAAGATCGGGACTTATAACCGTTCAAGTTCCAAACTGGGTAGCAACTTACGGGTACTGGTTTGTTCCTACTATTTTTATCTTGCGGGCCCTTGGAGAATTTAACTACGTTGGCTTTTTCAAAAGAGTAAAGAATACTGAATTTGCGAGAGCCGACTCAAGAATCTTTTCTCCCTTGTGCCTAGGGATCGGAGTGATTGGTATATTAATACAGCTAATGCATTAACAGATGGGAGGGGGCGCTCACTCAAACTGTTGTAGTTCATTAAACAAAAATTGTGGAAGTAGTAGTACGAAATGCGGAAACCAAGGACGTAGACAGGATTCTAGAAATCGTAAACCACGAAATTCTAAATTCTACGGTAATTTATGAATACAAAAAAAGGACACCAACGCAGCAACTAGAGTGGTTTGAGCAAAAACAGGCCAATGGGTTCCCTGTAATAGTAGCAGAATATGGCGGTAGGGTTGTTGGCTTTGGCACTTACGGTACCTTCCGGGCTCGGCCGGCCTATCAGTTCACTGTAGAACACTCGGTTTATGTCAGTCATGAATCCCGAGCCAACGGAGTTGGCAAACAACTTCTAACCAAACTTATTGAGCTAGCTAAAGAAAATGGTTTTCATGTGATGATCGCTGGGGTAGATAGTTCAAACCAACAGAGCTTTGAGTTTCATAAAAAATTTGGGTTTGAGGAAGTGGGAACTTTCAAAGAAGTTGGATACAAGTTTGACAAATGGTTGGATATACGATTCCTGCAACTCACTCTGGATTAAAAACCAAACGCCTAACTAGAAATCGTATGAAAACGGTACAACAGCCCTGGGTTGAACTGGGATATAAAGTTTTTGCCTACGAAGGTCCGCAGGGACTGAAGGTGGAACGGCTGGCAAAAAGTATTGGCAAGAACAAATCTTCCTTTTATCATCATTTTGCCGATTTAGAAGTGTTCACCGAATTCTTGTTGCAGTACCATCCGAAGCAGACGCAGGAAATTGCCGTTGAAGAAGCAAATTGCGCTACGTTGGAAGATTTGATAGCCGTATTGGTTAAGTACAAAGTGGATTTACTCTTTAGCCGACAACTGCGAATCCACCGGGAAAACCCGGCGTTTGAACAGTGCTTTGAGCAAACCAATAAAATTGCGGTTCCGGCTATTCTCGGGGTGTGGTCGGAAATTATTGAGCTGAAAGAGAATTCTTATCTCGCGGGTTTGGTGCTGCAACTCAGTCTGGAAAATTTTTATCTCCAGATTACCGATGAGACGCTGAGCGAGCCGTGGTTGAGTAATTACTTCCAAGAGTTGAAAACGTTGGTACGGGAATTCAAAAAGAATAACTCAACGATGACGATAGACGGAGGCGTCTAAAACTTCTTCTGAATTGCCCCTAGCTTTGGTGTGTACCAAAAACACATCAAGATGGAACAAGTATTGAATAAGAACGAGGGTGGGGTTATGTCTCACCGATTTCACAAGTTTTATTTGAAAATTACGGCCTTCGTGGTGGGATCGTTTGGTCCAGTTTTTTTCTTGGGAACTATGCCCAAAACCGAAGGTTTTGCCCGCTGGACTTTAGATTTTCTGAGCTGGCCTTTGGATGGGGTACAGACATATGCCGAGCCTACTACCCGCTTTTTGTCAGCACTGACAGGTGGGTTCCTCCTCGGTTGGGGAGTTATGATTTGGTGCCTCTCGGTTTGGGTCTACGATAAAGCTCCGGAGTTTGTACGACGAAGCGTATTAACAGGTATTTTATCGTGGTTTGTGCTGGATAGTGCCGGGTCAATTGCGTCTGACAATTCATCCAATGCGATTTTTAACGTAGTGATTTTACTTTTGGCGGTAGGACCATTATGGAGAGCAGCTAACGATTAAAAAATTTGCCAAGGGTCACTTTTCGCCGAAAACGGTAATAAAAGAAAGTCAAAAGCTACACCCAAATTTCCCCTCGCAAATAGGTCACCGCTTGGCCAATAAGCTCGGTGCGGTCGCCGTGGTGAATGCAAACTAAGTCGCCCTTGCGGAAAGAGAGTTGCTGAGCAGTTAGTTCGTTTTTGTTAAGTTGCTTCGCCCAGTAGGGGGTAAGGGTGGTATGAGCCGACCCAGTTACTGGATCTTCATCAATGCCGTACTGTGGGTAGAAACAGCGGGAGACAAAATCTACCTCATTTCCCGGGGCGGTTACAATGGTACCCTGTACTTTGCCTTGTGCCAATATCCGAAAATCAGGGGTTAGTTGTTCTAGCTGTTCTTGGGATTCTATCACAACCAAGTAGTCGGTCTTACCCCGGAAAGTTGCTTTGGGAGTAAGCCCAAGTCCACTGGTAATTTCCTCCGGTGCTTCAACTGGGGTAAGTACATCCGTTGGAAAATTCATAGTATAACCTGACTCATGCTTTTTTACTTCAAGTATGCCACTGCGGGTATCAAACAGGATTTTAGCAGCAGTATGACCTAGTTCAGTGTACATAATGTGAGCCGTGGCCAGCGTAGCATGACCGCACAAGTCGACCTCGGCTACCGGAGTAAACCAGCGCAAACCGAACTTATCGCCTTGCTTCACGAAAAAGGCAGTCTCCGCCAGATTATTCTCGGCAGCAATCGCCTGCATCAAATCGTCTGGAATCCACTCAGTAAGCGGGCAAACCGCAGCGGGATTCCCTCCAAATACGTTCGACGTAAAAGCATCGGCTTGGAATAAGGTAAGTTGCATAGAAATTATGATTAGTGAATAATGGTTGATGAGTATCTCATCAGTCATTAATCATTACTATTGTTTGTCGCTTGGAATGTTCTTCAAGACCCAAGATTTTCCCCAGTTCTCTTTTTCCTCGTCAGTCCAGAGTTCTGGGAAGAAGGTGATTCGCTGGTAGCGGGGGGGTAAATATTTACGCCAGTTGGTGCCTCCGGTGGCGGGTTTGGCATCTTTTCCATTGATTAGGTAGCGCACCGCTGCTTTAAAGTGGGCTAGTGGCCAATAAACGTTGGCCAACTGATCATAAGTGCGTAGTGCAGCTATAATTTGTTGGGAATGAGGGGTATTATCCTGAATGAATGGCTGAATCTTCTGGCGCAAATTTCGATCTCGGAAGTCGGCTAACTTACTTAGCAGCATCTCGTCGTACTGCTTTTCAAACTGCCGCAGGGTTAAGTTCTTTTTACCAGTCTCAGTATCCCTCGATCCGGCTTTCCAGTACAATCGGTCTAAAAACTCCTTGTTGGTGCATTCGGGAGAAAGCCACAGCACATGGTCGGGATGCACTAGGTTGATAGCATCAGTAGACGAAATTTCAATAAGCCGATATTGTACCGACTGAAAACCACTGGAGGGCATCAGAGCCATGCGGAAATCGGCAAATTGATTTCGCTCCATTCCCTCGGTCATTACCGAAAATGAGCTTTCCAACTGCTGGAAGTAGCGGTTAAGTCGCTGTACTTTGTCTAGAAAAGTTTTGGGTTCGGTGACTGAGCTATCCGTCAGTTGGTCTAACTCCCACAAAATCAGCTTAAAGTACAGTTCAGTGATTTGATGATAGGTCACGAAAATCATTTCGTCTTTTGAATCGGTCTTTGGACGCTGTAAGCTCAGTAGCGTTTCCAGTTGCACGTAGTCCCAGTAGGTGAGGTACTGGGTGTGCATCATACCATCCAGATAGTCCGATAATTTCTGTCCGCTTTTTTCGTACCTAGCTGATAATTTCTCTAGTTTTTTAAGCAGTTCGGACGAAATAGCTTGATCTTCCATAATTGAGGAAATAAGAGTAACTGTTCAACGGGTTGCCTGAGAGCGATATTACGAAGTAATAGGCCGAAAATGGCAGGCCGTAGTGGGCAGTAATAATAACCAACGATATATCTTCAATAATTGAGCCACCTGCCTTCTAGTTAGGCAAGATTGAATAATCTTTCAATTTAACAATCAATGACCTAATAACCTACCAATTCATATCGCTCGTGGTAGAGTGGTGTCTTCTGATTTGGAATTTACGTTTCGTCGTCGGTAATTGCTAAAAATTTTTTCTAATGGCAAAGCTTTTTCAGGGCACCTACACTGCGATTATTACTCCATTTACCCCTTCTAATAAAATTGACTGGGAAGCTTTTGAAAAGATTGTAGAGCAGCAGATTGCGGCTGGCATTACTGGGTTAGTATTTGTAGGAACCACAGGCGAAAGCCCTACTCTCACACACGACGAACACCGGGAAATTCTCCGCTGGTCGGTGCAAGTGGTCAAAAAACGTTGTCAGGTAATCCACGGAACGGGCTCTAATAATACGCGGGAAACCATTGAGTTTGCCGAAGTGGCGGCGGAAGCTGGAGCAGACGGTCAACTGGTGATCAACCCCTATTACAATAAGCCAACCCAAGAAGGACTGTACCGGCATTTCTCCGCTGTGGCTCACACTACTGACTTACCGATTATTATCTATAATATTCGAGGTCGTACCGCGGTCAATTTGGAAACCGAGACTTTGCTTCGTTTGCTAGAGCATAGAAGTATCATCGGGGTAAAAGAAGCTAGTGGCGATCTGGCTCAGATTATGGGCGTGATTCAGCGAACCCCCGAGGATTTTTGTGTGCTTTCGGGCGACGATGCTTTAACGTTACCCATTATGGCGTGTGGTGGTGACGGAGTGATCTCAGTCGTATCGAACTGCGTACCCGCGAGCTTCCGCAATTGCGTGCAAAACTGTCTAGATGGAAATTTTGGGGCAGGTAAGCAGCAATTTTACAATCTACTACCCCTGATGAAGTTAACGATGGTAGAAACCAACCCGATTCCGATTAAATCGATTATGCAGCAATTGGGCTACTGCTCGCCTCAAGTAAGGTTGCCACTGTGCGAACCGACTGAGTCTACCCAAAAAGCTATCGCCGAAGTTCTCGATAATATTCGTCATGTAGAACTTTCTTAAACGGAAATTCTATATGAGAAATCTAAATGTTCTTGCGCTACTTATACTCTCATTGACACTAATGGCATCTTGCCGATCTGCTAAAATAGGCAAGGCTGCGGAAGACTTTACTTCATTTTACCAACGTTTTCTGACCGATAGTACCTTTCAAATGAAGCGGGTGAAGTTTCCGCTACCAGGAAAGGTAGTTACGGCGGATATTCAAGATTCAATCTACCAGTGGACACCCAACACCTGGATAATGCTTCAGGAATTTGATCTTGACCCAGCGTTTTACGAGCGCAACTTGCAGGTTACCGACACCCTAGCTACGGACGAAATTTACACACCCAATGCCGGATTTTACTTTAAAATGGTGTTCGAGCCTACCAAACGAAAGTGGTTCCTCGTTTACCTCGTTGATCAGAATTTGTGAAATCCTGGTTAAATAGTTCAATTGTTCGATTGCTGGTTGTTATTTCGGAGACCGGCCGCTGTGGAACAGAGACCGGAGACCAGCCTGCCCCGGACTTGTTCCGGGGGAGACCGGAATTTTTCGATTTATAACCATTCCAGCAAATCTCAATTTCTAATTTTTAACTCCCCCTTCTCCCTGCCCCATGCACTAAGCTCTCAGTACTATATTTCCAGCTTTTTACATCCCACATTTCACATTTCATATTTCCCTTCTCTATCTTTGATATATGAGTACATTTCTGGAAGAGGTTAGTCAATCTATCCTGGAGAAGTATGGTTCTAATTTGGAACAACTCACCGTAGTTTTTCCCAATCGGCGGGCGGGACTATTCTTTCAACATACGTTGGCGCGTCAGGTACAAGAATCGGGATGGGCACCGCAGATTGTCACTTTTGAAGAATTTGTAACTGAAGTATCCGGGCTGCGTACCCCCGATCATCTCACCCTGTTATTTCACCTTTATCAAGTATTTACCCGAGAAAGTAAAAGTACTGAAACCTTTGATCATTTTTACTTTTGGGGCGATCTGCTGCTGAGTGATTTTGATGCGATTGATAAGGCTTTGGTTAAGACCGCCGACCTGTTTGCCAACCTGAAAGATCTAAAAGAACTAGAGGTGAACTACGATTATCTGACCGATGAGCAGCGTCACGCCATTACCCGTTTCTGGAAAAATTTTCAGCACGGCGAGCCGACCTCTTCCAAAGAGCAGTTTTTACGGTTCTGGGTAATCTTACATCGGGTGTATACCTCGTTTACGCACTTTCTCCGGGAGAAGAACTGGGGGTACGAAGGCCTCATGCTGCGCCATATCGCGGAGCGAATTGAGACTGAGCGTCTGGATTCCCCTTTTTCTCAAGTGGCTTTTGTAGGCTTGCACGCCCTAGCTTCCGCCGAAGAGAAGTTGATCAAATGGTTTATTAGCAAGCAGAACGCTGATGTTTTTTGGGATGTAGATGATTATTATATCAGCCATCCGCAGCACGAGGCAGGTACCTATTTTCGCCGCTATCAGCGTGACCCCATCTGGCAAGCAACTTTCCCGGCTGAGTTACCTCAGCATTTTTCCACCCAAGCAAAGCGGAGCATTCGTGCTGTTGGCATCAATCTTCACGTGGGGCAGGCCAAATATGCGGGGGCAGTCCTCAAGAAAATCAGCCAGCAGCCGGGGTTTGTTCCTGAGAAAACCGTAGTCGTACTGCCCGATGAGAATTTATTGTTCCCCCTATTACACTCATTGCCAGCTGAAATCCAGCGGGTAAATGTTACGATGGGTTATCCGGTAAGAAGCACTGCTCTTTACAGTTTAATCGAGCTTACTTTGGCCTTTCAGGAAGAAAAACGATTTAATTCTTCCATCGATCAGTATGAGTTTTATCATACCGGAGTATTATCCCTACTACGACACCCTTACCTACGGCATTTATCCGCCGAAACATCGGACGATTTCAGTCGGGAAATTGAAAAGCGAAATCAGGTTTACGTGGGTGAAGGTTACCTAAAGCAGCATCCGCTGTACTCTCTGGTATTTCGTCCGATTACCCAAGCCGAAGAGACATTCGATTATCTATTACAATTACTTCAGCGTATTTACCAGGGTACGGATGAAACTGACTCAGCCAGTGAACAACTAGCCATACCATTGCTGGAGCAGGAATTAGTCTATCAACTATCTATTCAGGTAAACCGATTGAAAGCCTTAGCCCAAGAACATACATTGGCACTGACCCCGCAACTACTAGTGCGTATCTTCCGCCAAATAATGCAGGGATTGCGATTGCCGTTCACGGGTGAGCCATTGCGAGGACTGCAAGTAATGGGAGTATTAGAAACCCGAAATCTGGATTTTGACAACGTAATTATCCTTTCCTTCAACGAAGGCGTGTATCCTAAATCTGAGTCTATCAATACTTTTATTCCGGGAAACTTGCGGCGAGGATTTGGCTTGCCTACGGTAGACGAGCAAGATACCATCTATGCCTACACTTTTTACCGATTGCTGCACTGGGCTAAGCACGTACACTTACTGTACAATACTGAAGATAGTGTGAATCAGCAGGGAGAAATGAGTAGGTTTTTGTACCAGTTAATCTATGAGTCTGATGCTAGGAATGATGGTAGGTTTCAGTTTCCGAATCAACGGGGGGATTTTATAGTAGATCGGAATACTTTGAGTAATCCTGTCCAAACCATTCCGGTTCAGCCAGTTATTATTGAGAAGAATTCGGATGTGATGGCTCGTTTGTATCGCTATACCCGTCAACCAGATTGCCCGCCTCAGCGCAGTCTTACCCCCTCGGCATTAAATACCTACCTCGACTGCCGACTGAGGTTCTATTTCAAATACGTTGTTGATCTTAAGGAACCAGATACGGTGCAGGAAGAGGTTGATCCGGCCGTATTTGGCAACCTACTGCACCGGGTGATGGAGTTGGTCTACCAATCGGTTGTTACCGAGGGAAGTCGGATGGTCAGCCAAGAAGTTATTCATCAGCTTCAAAAGGCACCATTAGTTAGGGCAGTAAAAACAGCATTTCATGAGCATTATGGGCAAAAAGACGATTCCAATTTTACCTTGGAAGGGCGAAATCTTATCGTTTATGATATCGTATTAAAAATGGCCCGGCAGATTTTAGCAATGGATGAAAAGTATGCCCCGTTTAGCATTATCAGTCTAGAGCGGGACGAGGGGCGGGGCTACTTTTGGGAAGTAACTGTGCACCAGTCAGATGATAAAGCTACGGTAGTAAGTTTGCGTGGCATCATTGATCGCATTGACCAGAAAGATGGAGTGGTAAGAGTACTAGACTATAAAACTGGACGGGATGAGAAGCAAGTGAAAGATGTAAGCGCCATGTTTGACCGGGATAACAAAAAACGTAACAAAGCCGCTTTTCAGGCCATGTTTTACGCCCTTTTGTATCGGCAGCATTCTAATGCGGGGCACATTGTTCCCGGCCTGATCAATGCGAATGACTTATTCAATACAGAGTTTGATTCGAGAATCTATATTGGAAAAGAAGCAGTGAATGACTTTGCCCGCTGGCAACAGCTATTTACGGAGAATCTGCGTACCTTACTATTGGAATTGTTTGACCCTACAGTGGCATTTGATCAGTCCGATGATTCGCGTAAATGTTCACATTGCCCCTACGCTAAATTGTGCAGCTAGCCCGAAAAGCCTAGTTTTAGTTGAATCTCCGAGGAAAGCTGCGTTACTTTGCTGACCGGAAATTTTTTACACCTAACCCGAGAGATTATGCTAGAGAATAACGGAATTGGCATTTCGGAAAAGCATCATGCAGAAAATAAGAAAAACCTGGTAATGCAACGGCGATTGATGTACTACGCCCACCATCCCCAATTTATTAATCATCGATTAAGCCAAATTGATCGGGAGACCTCCTTGGAAAAAGTAATTGAGACCAGTTCGGTAGCACTATCTCTGGGTGGAGTACTGCTAGGATGGTTGAGCGACCGTCGTTGGCTCGTCCTTTCGGTATTGGCTACGGGGTTGCTCTTCTTGAGAAAAAGCTCCCAGAATAATCAGTTGCAAGAGATATTGCGGGATCAAGGATATCGATCTGAGCAAGAAATACAGCGAGAACGGCAAATCCTCCAGGCCTTACGCGGCGACTTTGATGCAATCGGAGTATCGGATCAGTCCCCAGAGGACCGGGTTCGCCAAATTGTAAGTACTCTCGATGTATAGTATAATATAGTTTTGGTTCAGGAGAGCCGAATTGGCGAATAAAGTATACGAAATATCTTTAAACCATCTTTTTATTACATGGGCTTCTCAGTAGTTTTTTCCTGCTTAACTTCTTTCACTGAGTAGGCCGGACAAGTATATTTGGGGGCGCAAGCATAAAATCCAGTGGCTATTGCCAGAGCGAGAATTAACATTGATTTCTTCATAATTATCTTATTTTTTTACAAATATACATAAAATAGTACATATGTAAAAAATAACATAAAAATTATTATAATTATACCATAATATTACAGCCCCGCACTTCTGAATTGTCATATCTTCCTAGTACCTCAAATTTTCCATCTCGCGTAAATTGACCTAAATCTTTGGTTTCAATAAAAGCGCAAGAGTCTACATTGGCTAGATCGATAATGTTGATTCCGCCCTGTTGGCCATTGGTCAAATACTCGAAAGGATCGTAGACATCCCGGATCATGATCTTCATCCAATGAGGGGTAGAAAACTCCCCTAACTGCTGGGCGTAGGCCTGGGAGAGTAATTCAGTCATACCATATTCCGAGGATACTACGACTACTCCGAGCTTGTCTTTAATTATCTGGTGAACTTCTGCGCGAGTGAGCTCTTTTTTCCGTCCCTTCATTCCTCCGGTTTCCATCACAATCACTTCGGGCCAATCGAGAGAAAATTGTTCGGCTAAATCTAAGAGAGCAAAAGTAACCCCCAAAAGTAGCACCTTGCCCTCAGTCCGCCGGGCTTCTTCTACTCCATCTACCAATTTTTGAAGATTATTAAGGTAAAAACCAGCGTGGGGCGAATCACTTTGTCGGATGAAGTAATCAGCCATAGATACTAATGAAGCATTCTTCCGTTCTAGGTAGGATGGAAGCAAGGCAAAAATATGGTAGTCTTGGATTTTACCCCACTGCTGATAGAACCCCCGTTCGCAAATGGTATGGTACCATGCTAAATCAGATACAAAATGTTTGCTTCGTACCTGACCGCTGGTTCCACTACTTTCAAAAACCTGTTCCACCTTAGCTTGATTGTCGCTTAATACTCGGTGATATTTGAAAAACTCAATGGGCAAGCAAGGAACTTGCTCAATTTTATTGATAGCTGCCGGATTGATTTTCAGATAGGATAGGTACGTTCGGTAAACGGGGTTTTGTTGGGCTTGCCAGTGAAAAAGCTCTAATGCTAATTCTTCAAAAGACTCGGGGCCAGACTGTAGTAATTTGCGTTTAAACGGAGTAGAAAAATTCATTAAGAAAAGTAGCGTAGCTTATATCAAAAACCAACTCAATCGCGTTATAAAGACACAAAAATTCACTGTTGCAGTTACTATGAAGTTCAGCTTTTACTTATTCGGCTCGCTTTTCCTAATGATGGGGCTATCAGCCTGTTTCAGCGAGCCTGAATACGAGGAAGCACCGGTTATTACCGCTATTGAGGATTTATATTTCGTGGATGTCCAAGGAGGTTTCGATTCTTTAGTAGTTTCTGTTGCTTTTACCGATGGTGACGGAGATCTAGGGTTATCAAGTCGTGAGTTAGATAACGATCGTTTTGGACCATTTGAGTTGCCTTTACCAAGAAGGGATGGTGCACTTGTTAAGCTAGGTTCTTACAATGATCTACCCGAGTTCAATTGCGAGGATTATACATTTCCGGCAGACTTAACTAATCCTGTAATTGATGGGGAGACAATTACAGATACTATTCTCGTAAAGCGAAACCCTTTTGTTACCAACTTTGAGGTCACGATTTTCATTCGCCAAGAAGGCGGTGAATATGAGGAGCTCAACTTTCGTAGAGAATTATGTCGCCCACCCTTAGGGGGACGTTTCTCCCCATTGAAAGATAATTTTTCTAATGATAATCCCCGAGTAGGAACAATTACCCATTTTGCTAGCTCAAGAAGCTTTAAATCACTATTTCGTAATGATAGCTTGAAAATCGGGGTGGTGATTCGGGATCGCTCAGGGAATGAGAGCAATATGTTTATCAAAGAAGATGCATTCACCCTCAATGAAATTACTCGGCTGCCTGAGTGAAATGATTACTTTCAATAGATAGAGTGCTTCTATCAGTGTTGTGAGAGGTCTGATTTTTTAGATATTCTTGTTTAATCAGCCCCAATAATTCATTCTAATGTAGGCTGAATAATATTTTCAACCTCTTCTGTATCTGATTAAAGTAGAACTTATATCAAAAACCAATTCAATCCCGTTATATTGGAAGATAAAAATCATTGATATGCACGGTTATATGAAACCTAGCTTTTATTTGTTTGGTGTTATCTTCCTACTAATGGGTTTCGCCGCCTGCGTAGATGAGGGAGAGTTTTCGGATATCCCTGAAATTACTGCAATTGAGGAAATTTATTTTGTAGATGTCGCCGGAGGGTCTGACTCGTTAGTCATATCTGTTGCCTTTACTGACGGCGACGGCGATTTGGGTATCTCGGCTCGGGAACAAGAGTTTATCACCCCATTTGAGATAATTAGGGATAGTCAAGGGGAACCTATTACATTTGACGCAACCAATCCCGATAACCCACCATTCAACTGTTGTGACTGGGCTACGCCTAGCGGACTAAATCCAATAATCGTAGGGACTGATACAATCTTTGACACTATACAAGTAGTACAGAATCCCTTTGTTAGAAACTTTGAAGTCACAATTTTTCGCCGGGAATCAGATGGTACTTTTCAAGAAGTAGACTTCTGTAATCCTCAGATTTCGGGTTGCCGACCGCCACTAGGCGGGCGTTTCCCCCCTTTAAAAGACGACTTTTCTAACGATAAGCCCCGGGTAGGAACGATTACCCACTTCGCTCAATCCCTGGTTTTTAAGCCATTATTCCGGAACGATAGTATAAAAATTGGGGTGGTGATCCGAGATCGGTCAGGGAATGAGAGCAATATGTTTATCACGGAGGATGCCTTCGTTCTGAACGATATTACCCGGTTACCTGAGTGAGATAATCATGCTTGAATACGTAAAATGCTTCAACCAGTAAGGCTGGGGTAGTGGTTTTTGGAGATGATGTACTATTATCGTTGCCAACAGCTATTTGCGATAGGTTTTTACGTTCAATTATTTCTAACGCTTCCCAGACACTTCGCTCTAACCTAATCTTAACGGTATTCTTTGCCTCGGTAGTCTCTGATTCTAGCAGAGGATAAACTTCGGAGAGACGTACAATCTGCATCTCCAAACGAAGGCGTTGGGAATCAAAAAACTCTTTCACGAACTGTGAAGCCGGGTGAAATAATAATTCTTTTGGAGTACCGAGTTGCTGTATTTGTCCTTTATCTAGCAAGCAGATAGTATCTCCTAATGTAATGGCCTCAAACACATCGTGGGTTACAATCACTACGGTTTTATCTTTGAAGAGCTGCTTGGCAACGAGCTCTAGAATCAGGCTTTGTTTAGTAATAGGATCTAGTGCCCCGAAAGGTTCATCCATTAAAATGATGGGGGGATCATTAGCTAATGCCCGGGCTATGCCCACTCGCTGCTGCTGTCCGCCACTCAACTCCTGAGGGTAACGCTCGCCATCGGCTTCACTTAGGCCAACGAGTTGAAGCAATTCCTGACTGCGGGATCGTCGACGGCTTTCCGGCCAGTTATTGAGTCTGAGGGTAAGCTCAATATTGCGACGGTTGGTGTAGTGGGGAAATAAGCCCACTTGCTGAATTACGTACCCAATAGATCGGCGGAGCTGAGCGGGATCACTTTCGGCTACATTTCTGTTGTTGACGTAAATAGTGCCGGAGGTAGGAGCGATAAGATAGTTAATCATCTTTAGCAGAGTGGTCTTTCCCGATCCACTGGTTCCTAACAAAACCAGGGTTTTCCCTCGGTCTACTTGTAAGGAAATGCCGTCAATTACCCACTTATTTCCGTACTTTTTGCTTACGTCCGTAATAGTTATCATAGCTAGGTAGGCGAGGGTCGTAATTTATATAAGTTACTAGACCGAGGCTACTTTTCCACAAAATTTTGATAATCAACTGTTTATCAAAGAAACTTGTAGCCTATTTGAAAGGTTTAGGATAATTTTTATAAAAAATATTCAAACAAATATTGTATTGTTAATAATTTTTAGATGAAACGCACTCAGGTACGGTAATAAAGGCGAAGGGTTACTTTTTTACCAGCAATTCTGGCTTCTTGCTGACAGGTTTTCTTACAATAAAACAGGTTATGATTAAGAAGTCGAGAATCGCCCTTACAATCAGTATTGGTTTGGTAGGGATGTTAGGAATGAGTGGCTGTTTGCCCGATGAAGACTTTAGTGATGTGGAGGTCAAAGCCCCCTCTTCGCAGGTATCACTACCACTCTTTAACACTACGCTGACGATAGAAGATATGTTGCAGGCCGATGAAGAGACTGGTACTCTGCAAAAAAATGCCGATGACTCGTACAGTTTGTTCTACCAAAGCAGTATACAGTCTGAGGCAGTAAGGGAATTCTTTCCTAAAATACCCAATCAGCAATTTTCCGATTCATACTCGCTAGGGCTAGATGCCCCCGGATTCTCGCTTACCGAAACCCCACCCGCTACTTTTGAAGGTTCCATCCCGTTTGACCTGAATAATTTAACAATCTATAATATTGAAAGTAACCGGGGAAATCTAAAGGTAACTATGCGATCTGATTATCAGCATGACTTAGAGATAGAAGCTTCTTTTCCTAATATTATTGATCCCGAGGGTGAAGCTCTAACGCTGAACTTTATCTTACGCTACTGGAACAGTTCCGGCATGAGCGAGCAGGTAGTTGATTTGTCAAATTACGAGATCAATCTGAAAGATGGTGAAGTAGGCTATCGTTTGCAAGTAAGCATTGTAGGTTCAGGTCAGCCGATCAGCTCAAGTGATGAACTCACATTTGGATTTGCCCTCAACGGATTAGAGTTTGATTATCTGTCGGGAAATTTTACTGACATACGAGTGCCTGTTGGGGCTGATACCTTAGACATTCCTGCTTTGAGTGGGGTAGTTAATGGTACAATAGCCACCAATCCGGATATGTCACTATCGTTCTCAAACTCTTACGGCGTCCCCATTTCAGCGGATTTTAGTCGACTGTTCATTCGGCGGGTTGATGGTACTGTGGTGCGGTTGCAAGACGCCGATGGCTACGATTTTTTCAGTGGAGGCTTTAGTTTTCCTTATTTAGAGCAACGAGCTCCCGAACCAGCCACGGGCATCTATGACGTAAATGATGAAAGCTCAAATATTGACGACGCATTTGCCAATATCCCAACTGCGGTAGCTTTTGGGTTTGGGTTCGGGCTAAATAGTAGCCCAACGGATACTAGCTTTATTAGTAGCGAGAGCCAGATTGGGGTAGATCTTAACCTAGAATTACCGCTAGATGCTGGGTTTGACATAACCCTAGAGGACTCAATTGAGGTGTCATTTTCTGAATTGGAAGACGTAGAAGAACTAAAGCTGTTGCTGAAAACCGAGAATGACTTTCCCATCGATGCTGATTTACAAGTTTTCTTCCTAGATACCGAGGGAAATATTATTGAAGATAGTGAAGGTGAACAAATTCGCTTGTTTGAGGGGGAAGATAAGTTTTTAGTTGCCGCCGAGATCATCAACTCAGCTACCGGGGAAACTAAGCCCGCTAATACCGATTTGCCCATTTCGGCCTCAATTGACCGAGAAAAATTCGAGAGCATTCGGGATGCCAGCCATCTGCTAGTTCGCGCTGAATTTAACAGTGTAAGTGATCAGAATAACAACCGGGTTAAGCTTTACTCTTTTTACTCTATCCGCTTCAGTCTGGCTACCCAAATAAAGGCGGCCATCGATTCTTCAAATTGATCTCGATCTGAACTACTTCACCATGAAAAATAAGTACGTTTATACCATTTCTCTGTCGCTTTTACTTCTTGCCTCGCCCGGATTTGCTCAGCAAGAGCTGACGCTTCACTTAATGAATAATGTATTTCAATCGACCCACACCAACCCTGCTCTTCGATCCCGAAATACTATCAGTGTTTCAATAGCTTCTTCGTATCATCTGTCACTTAAAAATTCGGGTTTCACTTATAATCAACTAGCAGCTAACATTGAAGAAGATGAAACTGGAGAACGAGTGCTAGACTTAGGGCAGTTATACGATAACCTGGATTTGAACGGAAGGGATTATCTGCACTTTAGTGCTAATATTGATATGTTTGCCCTATCATTTAAAGTAGGAAAAAACCGTTTCTCCCTTAATGCCACTGAGCACATTCACGGGCGTCAACGTTACGATGGCAGTATTTTCCAGATCGCGGTAGAAGGAAACTTGCCCGGACAAACTCTACAGTTTGGCAATTTTGAAACCGACGCCATTCACTACCGGGAATTTGGGGCGGGCTTTAACCGATCTTTCTTGGAAGAGGATAAGCTTGTGGTAGGAACCCGGATTAAAGCCTTGTTCGGATTAGGAAATATCCAGACTCAGTACGCTGATGTTTCGTTGACGACGGGTACCGAGCAAGAATTATACGCTCTAACTACTCAAGCTAATGTTCGGGTGAATACGGCAGGAACTACCTATTTAGATGAAGATCA
This sequence comes from Bacteroidota bacterium, assembly GCA_039198955.1. Classification (GTDB taxonomy): domain Bacteria; phylum Bacteroidota; class Bacteroidia; order Cytophagales; family Cyclobacteriaceae; genus Tunicatimonas. The sequence continues at coordinate 148,261 of JBCCTI010000004.1, forward strand.
GGAAGCCTATGTTTATAATATGCAAAACCGGGGTTTTGGAATTGATTTGGGAGGAACCTACCAGCTTAACGATCAGATTTCTTTTGCGGCTTCAGTGGTTAATTTAGGAATGATTAACTGGGGAGATGATACCAAGACCTACACTTCAGACGGTGAATTTACCTTCACCGGGATAGATAATGATAATCTTCTCACCGAAGGGTTTGATATAGACGTTACCCAAATCACTGATTCTATTGCCGATATTTTTGAGATTGAAGAGGAGTCAGCCCGGTATATCACTGGCTTACCTACTCAAGTTTACCTGACAGGTAATTACCAGTTGGCCACTCGGACTACAGCATCAGCTACCCTGTATTCAGATTTTTATCAATCGTTTCGCCGAGGGGTTGCGTTAGGTATTCGGCAAGACGTGGGCCGATGGCTACAGGCAGCCGCTACGTATTCAATGCAAAATCGTTCGTATAACAACTTAGGTGCAGCCCTGTCTTTGACTACCGGGCTGAGAGGTTTTCAATTGTACGCAGCAACAGATAATGTGCTAGCTCTAGTGAATGTAGGTAACGCCAAGGTGATCAATGCGAGGGCCGGGTTCAATTTCGTTTTCTAAAAACGGCGTAAAGCAAGGCCGCCCCCAAGGCTGACCCAGCGAGGTAAAGCCCATTCTTTAGGGAAGGATTACTAGAAACGTAAGGAGGTGCCAGTCGGCGGTAGTTAATACGAGGAAGGGATGATTTTCCTAAAGTGATCCAAGTGCGACCTTCTACTTTAACAATAAAGGGCTGATTATTCTGATAAAATGATCGGTTTGCCTCAACCAAAGCCTTCCAGTTAGCCTGCTGGGGTAGTTGAACCTTCAGTAGGTCGAAAAACGGCCGTTTATCGGAAAAGCTAACAACTAAACTTCCATCTCGGTCATTTTCTACCCGGATATCACCATTTGTGTTAGCAATAGTAAGATCGGCTAGTACCTGAATATGCTTGGGGAAAGTTGCTGACGCCATACTGCAAACGAGAAAAGTTGAAAAAATAAAGGGAGACAGCATGACCATGACTGTTCCCCTATTTACTTGTTATGCATCTTTATTATCCGTAGTACGAACCCGGATAGTTCCGTTCATCTTCCAGTGTGCGTGGTCGGCTGAGCCATTACCACTTGCTTTACTGGGAACATACAGATCAAAGTCATCAAACTCGTACGTAATTTCAGCGTTCCTTCCGGTCAGTTTATCATACAGGCCAATCGCTAACTCGGGCCAGGTCTTGGTTTCTTCTTGTGCCATTCTTTAAAAAGTTTAAATCTAAAAAACAGAAATTGATTATATTAATACAAGCCAATAAGGTTCCAAATTGTTTAATATCTATCACGAATAGTTGAAACAAAAAGGCTGTTTTATTAATCAAATATTCAGTAACTTACTGCTAAGTAATCTATTCACTACCGACCTATGTACCGATATAGTATTCTTCTCTTGACAATTATGGCAAGCCATTCGGCCATGGCTCAGTTTGAACTGCTAGGTACGGCTGACTACATGCCCTCAGGCTGCATTTTGCTAACCCCAAATGAACGCTACGCCGAGGGAATTGCCTACAGCACCAATAAGCTAGATTTGCGCGAATACTTCGAGATTGAGTTTGATATTTATTTAGGTAACAAAGATGACCTAGGGGCGGATGGCATTACCTTCGTCATTCACGACGACCCTCGGGAATTCCAGGCATTTGGCACTTTTGGGGAGGGCTTAGGTTACGGGCGGTTTAACCCTAATTTTGCATCAGGCAATTTCATTGCCCCGTCAATAGCGGTAGAATTTGACACCTATCAGAACGAGTTCCAGAATGATCCTTTCAGCGATCATGTAGCTTACTTGGTAAACGGCAGTAGTTACCATACTGAATATTGGAACAATGATGACCAGCAATTCAATCTGGAAGACGACCAGATGCATAACTTCCGGTTTAGCTGGAACCCTGAAACCTACGAAATCATCGTCCGGCTGGACAATACGATTGTTTACCAAGGAAATCAGAACCTCATCGAGGACATTTTTAATGGTAGTACTGAAGTAATCTGGGGCTTCACTTCTTCTACGGGCAACAAACATAATCTTCAGTATTTTTGCTTCCGTCGTATCGCTTATGGATATCCCAATGATTCGCCGTCTTCGACTAACGAGCTAGAGTCGGTGACAGAAACCGAATAAAAAAATCAGCATAATCTTACAGAATACGGCTTAGGCAATTTTCGGTCGGTAAAGTGGGAAGATTGGCGGTAATTTTATCCAATGTTCCGTTGGGCACCGTATCCGTTCTTGCGTTTCACCCCTTTTCTGATGCTAGGGATTGGGGTAGCTCATTACGTAAATGTTACAGGGGCTGCCATCGGGTTAGCATTGGTTTTTCTCGTCTACACCGGACTTACTTTTTTTCTTCCCAAATCTGCTTTCTCTCGCTACCACTCCTGGGGAGGCCTGTTGGCGATGATGGCTTTGGTATTACTTGGCATCATCAGGGCACAACAGCACGATACAGCCAATGTACCAGATCACTTGCTACACCAAACTGATTCAGTCAACTACTATACCGCTCAGGTGGCGAGCCAACCCGAACCTAGAAAAAATTCGTACCGGGTCTATTTGGAAGTAGAGCAGGTGGTGGCATCGGGCGAGCAAACATTTATTTGTTCGGGGCGGATCGTAGCGTATCAGCCCCAAGCCGATAGCTGTCAATTGCTACGGTTTGGAGATCGTATCCTGGTAAAAGGTCTTCCCGATAGGGTAGAACCCCCTAAAAATCCGGGCGAGTTCGATTATCGTCAATTTCTCGCTTATCAGGGAATTTACCACCAACAGTATTTACCTGCTGATCATTGGGTCATTCTTCAATCAAATAATGCTTTTTCCTGGCGGGGCTGGACGGAAGAGTTACGTAACCGCTGTCAGGAAATATTACTCACGTATGTACGTAACCCGGAGGCACAGGGTATCGCTTTGGCAATTACTCTAGGACAAAAAAGTCATCTGGAGAAGGATATACAGACTGCCTACGCTGCCGCCGGGGCAATGCACGTACTCGCAGTATCGGGTTTACACGTTGGTATTATCTACCTAATTGTCAATTTCTTACTGAAGCCTTTACTGGGGCTACCAAAAGCAGGGGTAGTAGTTCATACCGTAATCAGTGTTTCAGTACTGTGGGGCTACGCGGCTCTCACTGGATTCTCGCCTTCGGTGCAACGAGCAGCGGTGATGTTTTCTTTTGTCATTATCGGAAAAGCCTTAAACCGACAATCCAGCATTTATAATACGCTAGCGTGCTCGGCATTTGTTCTACTATGGGCAAATCCGTATCTAATGTATTCAGTCGGCTTCCAGCTTTCGTATTTAGCCGTGTTTGGTATTGTTTATCTTCAGCCAAAGATTGTCGCTTGGTGGCAACCTAGCAATGGGTTACTAAATTGGTTTTGGGGAATTACTGCCGTTTCTCTGGCCGCACAGATCGCTACTTTCCCATTGAGTTTGTATTATTTCCATCAGTTTCCCGTGTACTTCTGGTTGCCTAACGTAGTAGTGATTTTAGGAGCACTGGCGATGCTACCACTTGGTCTGACAACAGTGCTGCTGGGTTTCACCTTTCCGGTACTGGCAACAGGAGTGGGAGTGTTGTTAGAGTGGCTGATTTTGGCAATTAACTTTATAGTTTGCCTGGTGCAACAGCTCCCCGGAAGTACGATTGAACAGGTTTATACTTCACCCTCACAAACCTGGTTGCTATATTTTGCGATGGTGTTCCTGCTGGCTCTATTCCACTACCGGAAACTACGTTATCTCTCACTCTCAGTGCTGGCGATGGGGTTAGTCATGATAGGGCAAGTGGTTCGTAATTATCAGCAGAGCAACGAGGTGAGTTTTACCGTGTATCACACCAAAGCAGAAACCCACCTGGATTTCACTCAGGGATTCAACAACCATCACTGGGGCAGTTGGAATGATGATGCCGAATATCATATTCTCCCCAACCATATTCAGAAGGGGATACGTACCCAGCTAGTAGGCGATAGTGATGATGCGGGATTTCTTTATCGTTCAACTCATGGGGTTACTTTGCTTCAATATCAAGGTAAAGTATTGGCTTTGGTAGAAGAAAAACTTCTCAACAAACCTGCACAGCCAATTTCGGTCGACTATGTAATTGTGGCGAATGATGCAGTACGCAATCTGGATCAACTCGATAAGTATTTCTACTACGATCAGCTAATTATTGATGCCACCAATTCGTATTACACCACTCAAAGACTCAGTGAACAAGCCGAGGAAAAACATATTCCTTTTCACTCTGTTCCGCTAAAAGGCGCACTTACCATCAACTTAGATCAAGAGTGAAGAGAATGAATGATAGCCCATGAAGAATGATCGTTGTCAAGCACTCTCATTCCTCATTAGTCATTAATCATCATGCATTAACATTGGATCAGACTACTATTCCCATTTTTTTCTCTGATAAGCATCTGTATGCTCTTCCGAAAAATCATCGCTTTCCGATTGATAAGTACATTTTGGTGAAGGAGCAGTTGTTGTATCAGGGAATTATCCAAAGAGAACAAATTACTGATCCAGGCGTGTGTTCAGAGGAAGATATTTTGCGAGTACATACACCTGAGTACTGGCAAGCTGTCAAAACCCAGACCTTGCTACCCCGTATGGTACGCCGAATTGGATTACCCAATACGGAAACATCGGTGAATCGGGCTCGGAATAGTGTAGCCGGGACCATCGCCGCTGCGGAAGCTGCATTGCAAACCGGACTAGGAGTAAATCTGGCGGGAGGAACGCATCATGCTTATCCTGATCGGGGAGAAGGCTTTAGTACCCTCAATGATATTGCCATCGCCAGTAGACGGTTACTCGCCCAAGGATTGGTAGAACGCATCTTGGTTATCGACTTGGATGTTCATCAGGGTAATGGTAACGCTTTTATTTTTCAGAATGATCCAGCAGTTTTTACGTTCAGTATGCACGGAAAGGACAACTACCCCCTCAAGAAAGAACATTCGGACTGGGATATCGCCCTGCCCACGGGTACGAATGACAATGAATATCTAAAGCTTTTGGAAGATGCTTTACCAAAGCTACTTGAGCGTCAGCAGCCTCAACTTGTCTTTTACCAGTCGGGGGTAGACGTGCTAGTAACTGACAGGCTGGGTAAACTGGTCTTGACCAAAGCTGGTTGCCGCCGTCGCGATGAATTAGTATTTGAACATTGTTTTCAGAGCGGTATTCCAGTAGTGACTACGATGGGCGGAGGCTATTCTGAACGCATGGCTGATATTGTGGATGCCCACTGCAATACTATTGAAGCTGGTCTGGCGATCTACTCTTCCTGGTCAGCGAATGATAGGTAGAGTACACAGAACAAAATCTTGTGCATAAAATATCAAGCGATCGCCGATCTTTGCCTGACTAAACAGAGAACCTGTCTTGAATTCCAAACGGTAAGGAATATCATATTCGGTTTGAAATGAAGTAATCAGGCGACTACCCCGGGCTAAGATAATTTGAAGATTATCGCTCTTAGCTAGATTATCAACCAGAACTGAATCATTCACTTCCAAATTTAAATAAGGTTCAGAAGCTGCTTTGGCTCTCGATAACCTAAATCCCTTCTTAATATTTACCTGTTTTTGGTTTAGGTGAATGGAGATTGATTCGTTCTGGGAGATAGTTTTAGTTGATGAACAAGCCACTGAGACTAGACAATGTAGTACAATTGCCCAATGGCGTGCCACCATAAGTCTACTCATACAACTTCCCGTGAATTGCTTGTAGCGTATCCAAATCCATTTTGACGACCGCCCGGTCGTAGGTCATTAGTCCATTTACTTCTGATTCTACGTCAGTAGTTTGGGTGTAGACTGCGGCTGCTAACCCTTCTTCTTTAAGTGAATCTAACGGAATGTAAAGACTACTGTACGCCATCAAAAGGCTATCGGCTGAGGTAGACGTTTTAAAGTGGGTGGGGGCTTTGGACAAATCGGTCACCCAGAGGTGGTCGGGAACCACTAAAGCCTGCCCACCGAACTCACCCAGTACCGCTACTCGAGTATCTTCTAATTCAGGCATTCCCGGTCCGGGGTACTTATGCATATCATTTACATCACCAACCCCATTTCCTACGTCTAACCATCCGCTAGCCGGATTAATCAGCCGGGTAGGATCATATTCCTGCGCCCACTCGGTTAGTCGGGCAGTTTCGTACTGTCCCCAGCCTTCGTTAAAAATGACCCACATCACAATTGACGGGTGATTATAAAAATCGTCAATCAGTTCAGTTAGTTCGACTTCAAACTGTTCGGCTGATTCGGTAGTTCGCTGAATCTCCTCGCCATTGCGGCGTACCCGTTCTTCGCCACTGGGCATATCTTGCCAAACGAGTAAACCCAATTTGTCGCACCAATAGTACCAACGGGCGGGTTCTACCTTCACGTGCTTTCGCGCCATATTGAATCCCATCTTTTTAGTCATCTCTACGTCGTACTTCAACGCATCGTCTGATGGGGCCGTGTACAAACCATCGGGCCAAAAGCCTTGGTCAAGTGGCCCGAGTTGGAATAAAGGTTCGTTATTTAGAAACAAGCGATTGTAACCATCGTCGGCTTTTTCTACTGAAATCTTTCGCATTCCGAAGTAGCTCTGTACCTGATCTACTCCATTGCCATCAGCGTCGGTTAACTCAACGGTTAAGTCGTAAAGAAAGGGGGATTCGGGTGACCAGAGTTTGGGAGCGGGAATTGATAAACTGATGGGAAGGTTTTCGTTACCTTCTTGAGTAGCAACTGTTTGTCCACCGTCGATAGCCGTTAATCGGATATTAGCTGCGGTAGATTCATCGTTGGTTTGTACTTCAACAGTTAACATTTCTTCATCAATATCAGGAATGAGTTTAATACGTTGAATGTAAGAATACGGGACGGGCTCGAGCCAGACTGTTTGCCAAATACCCGTAGTGGGGGTGTACCAGATCCCCCGGGGATTCAAGGTCTGTTTTCCGGTGGGCTGTTTACCCTCATCAGTCGGGTCCCAAACTTCTACAATTAATTCGTGCTCATTGGCGGCCGACGTAGCCTTACTCACCTCAAAGGTAAAAGGATCGTAACCACCCCGGTGCTCGCCAACCTTCTGTCCATTTACATAAATGGTCGCTTCCCAGTCTACCGCCCCAAAATGTAGTAATAGTTTTTCTCCTGACCAGTCCTCGGGAACGGTAAAAGTTCGGCGGTACCATAGTTTCTGATTGGGCTGCACCATTTTCTGCACGCCCGAAAGAGCTGACTCAATAGGGAAGGGAACCAGAATACTGCCTTGGTATTCAGTAGGCATTCCACCTTCCTTATCCGTAATGGCGTACTCCCACAGTCCATTCAGGTTCAGCCACTGCTCCCGGGCCATCTGAGGACGAGGATATTCCTGGTATACACTATTGGGCGAAACGTCTTCCGACCATTGGGTCGTGATAGAAACAGCTTGAGGCTGCCACTCAGGGGGGGCTTCTTGCTCAGCTGGGCGTTGGCAGTTGGTTAAAATGAATAGCAAAGCGAGCAACAAGGTAAATCTGATCATCGGTTTCAGGTTGTTTAGAATGAGTACTACACAAGTATACTGATTTTTTTAGAAATGCAGTACGAATGCTGTGCCCTCGCCACTGGTGGATCGGACTGAAATGATACCTTGGTGCAGTCGCATAATCTGCTGCGATAAACTCAGTCCAATCCCTGACCCACCGGACTTAGTAGTGAAAAAGGGAACAAATATTTGCTCGATAACTTCGGGTCGAATGCCCGGGCCATTATCAGTTATTTCAATAATTCCTTCGTTCTCATCAGTACAATACGCATGTAGCGTAATGCGGGGGGTAGTAACTTCATTTAGTGCCTCAATGGCATTTTTTACCACATTAATCAATACTTGCTCGATAAGTTCCAGATCAAGCGTAAGGGTTAATGTTGCGGGAGTGATCGCTTGCGTCCACTGGATGCCTTGTTTTTCTAGGTTAGGGGCAAACAAGCTATGCACTCGTTGCGCTAGTTCCGCTATTTTGACCTCCCGAAAGTGAGGCTGGGCTACTTGAGTAATGCTTCGGTAGGCTTTCACGAAACTGGCTAATCCCTGGCTACGTTCTTCTATCACTTGCAAACTTTCCAGTAAATCCTGACTATCTTCTTTACTTAGGGTTTGTAGTTGTAAAGAAGTGGCTTGTTGAGTCTGTAACAATGTCTGCCGAACCATTCTGCTGAGGTTAGCAATAGGAATCACCGAATTCATAATCTCGTGGGTTAGTACCCGAATCAGCTTTTGCCAAGATGCTAACTCTTGCTCTTCCAGTTCTCGCCGCAAGTCTTGTAGGGAAATTAGTTTGTAGTACGTCCCTTGCAGATAGAACTCAGTAGCTTGTATAGCTAACTGCATCAACCGATCATTTCTTACCAACTTAACCATTACCCGCTGCCCAGCCTCCAACCGATCTACGTGATGGTATAAATTATCGTCCATCAGTTGAACATCCGATAAATTGCGGAGGACAGGGTTTTGTAAGAGTTGCTCAGCCGCCGGATTTAGCAGTGTGATTTCCTGCTGTTGGTTTAATCCGATAAGTGCTATCGGTACGTGTTCCACCACATTCTGTAAATACTGATGGTTGCTTTCTTTTTCCTGTCGCAACTGTTGGTAGGTAGCCACTAACTGGTTGTAAGAGTGGGCTAACAGTTCTCCGGTTCCGTAACGTTTCCGCTGATAAGTATTGGTAAAGTCTCCTTGGCGAATGGCGGTTACTAAGCTTTCTAGTTCCCGGTGCGAGCGCTCAACAAAGCGCAATAAATCAGCAGTCAGTATGATAACGGCTAGCGTAATCCAGATTGAAACAAGCCAGAAGTGGGTTTGGGTAAGTACATAAACAGTAGCGTACCCCAGCCCGATAATGAGTACTAGACGAAAAACAATATGGAGGCGAAAAGCAGTGTAGTGCATAGATAAGGAATAGTGATTAATGAATAATGATGAATGACTATTGATAAATGGGGCTGTACACACTATCAATCATTATTCATCCATTATCATTCGCCACAACAAGTTGTAATTTTTTCAAACTAAATGCTTGCATCGTGCCCAAAAGTAGCTTTCTTGTTTCATGACTTTATTTATTGCTAATTGATATGGTTACCATTGGTCGGAAGGATAAAATAGATTTGCCTGAGTTGGGCTTTTATGATATTGATGCTAAAGTAGATACGGGAGCTTACGGTTGTGCCTTGCATTGCCATCACGTGGAAGTTATTGAGCGGGATGGTCAGCAACTATTATCATTCAAGGTGCTTGACCCTTCTCATCCTGAATACGACGATCAGCCACTGTTGGTAAAAGACTTTAGTGATAAAGTGGTGAAAAGCTCCACTGGGCAAGCCGAACATCGTTACACAATCACCACCAAGGTAATTATATTTAATAAAAAAAGATCAGTCGAGTTTTCGCTAACCGATCGGCAAGAAATGAAATATCCAGTACTTTTAGGAAGAAAATTTTTAGCGAAACGGTTTCTCGTTGACGTTCGTAAAGTAGATTTGTCTTTTAAACTTAAAACCTAACACCTATGAAAATTGCGGTATTATCCCGAAATCCCAAACTCTACTCAACTAAGCGATTGGTAGAAGCTATTGAGCAAAAAGGGCACGAAGCTTTAGTAGTTGACCATCTTAAGTGTGATATTGTAATGGACGACAAAGGTCCGTTTATTTATTATCAAGGCAAACGGCTGAACGATATTGACGCGGTCATTCCCCGAATTGGGGCCTCGGTAACCTTTTACGGTACGGCTGTCGTCCGCCAATTTGAGATGATGAAAGTTTTCAGTGCCGTAGATTCATTAGCGATTACTCGTTCGCGGGATAAACTCCGCAGCCTGCAAATTCTGTCGCGCTCAGAAGTGGGGATTCCCAAGACGGCTTTTACTAATTTTAGCAAGGAAGAGAATAAGGTGTTGAAGCATATTGGTCAGGCCCCGGTAGTGATTAAGTTGTTGGAAGGTACTCAGGGGCTGGGTGTGGTGCTAGCTGAAACTGATAAAGCGGCTACCTCAGTAGTAGAAGCTTTTGAAAGTCTGAATACCCGAGTGATACTGCAAGAATTTATTGAAGAGGCGGGCGGAGCTGATATTCGGGTCTTTATTGTTAACGGAAAAGTAGTGGGGGCCATGAAGCGACAGGGTAAAGAAGGGGAGTTTCGTTCCAATTTGCACCGAGGTGGTCAGGCAAGTGTTTTTAAGCTTAGCAAAGCCGAGCGGGAGACTGCCCTGAAAGCGGCCAAATGTATGGGCTTGGCTATTGCCGGGGTAGACATGCTTCAGTCAAAACGTGGGCCGATGGTACTGGAGGTTAACTCATCACCCGGACTAGAAGGTATTGAAAAGGCCACTGGAGTAGACGTGGCCGGAAAGATTATTGAGTACATTGAACAGACCGCCTCCAAGAAAAGATTGCCGAAGGACAAGGTGAAAGCTTAACAATTCATAGTAGGTTCAGCAAGTAGTAGATTGGATCCGGGAGGCAGTAAGCAGTGAGCCGGAGCCAATTACTGTCTTCTGCCTTCCGCCTACTTTTCCAACTACTTCAGCTAGAAAGCACTTTACTTACAGCATCACTAAATAAGCTTTAGCAACTAGTATGATCTTCAACGGAGTAGACATTCCCCGGGGGGAAACTCATAAGGTAGAAGTAAATATCTCGCGACTTCCGTCCCGTTCTCCTATCGATATTTATATTACTATTGCGCGAGCCAAACAAACCGGGCCAGTACTACTGCTAATGGGTGGATTACACGGCGACGAAATCAATGGAGTAGAGATTGTTCGTCGCATTGTTGAGCAAAATTTGCACCAACCAATCCGGGGAACCGTTATCTGTATTCCAATCATTAATATTTACGGTTTTATCAATTTCTCCCGCTACGTACCCGACGGCAAAGATGTAAACCGTTCATTTCCCGGTAACAAAAATGGATCATTAGCCTCGAGAGTGGCGTATTATCTCACCAAAGATATTATTCCCAAGATTGATGTGGGGGTAGACTTCCATACGGGTGGGGCTGACCGTAGTAATTTTCCGCAGATTCGCTGCATGATGAACGATGCACAGAACCAGAAACTAGCCCAAGCCTTCAATGCGCCTTTTACGCTGCATGCCAAGTACCGTCCTAAATCCTTGCGACAAACTGCGGCCCGACAGGGAAAAAGGATACTGGTATACGAAGGCGGCGAATCAGCCCGCTTTGATGAAAATGCTATTCAGCAGGGTATCAATGGTACTATTCGCTTGATGAGATATTTAGGAATTACGGATGCTGAAGCCCCGGAGCCAACCTATTCTAATCACTTAGTGAGCCGTTCTTCCTGGGTGCGGGCACGGACGTCGGGCATCTTTCAGTGCTCGGTTAAGAACGGAGTTGAAGTAAAAAAGAACCAACTTATGGGTTATATGACTGATCCCTTCGGTGATTTTAAAGAACCCATCAAATCCCCCGCTACCGGTTACGTCATCGGTTTAAATAATAATCCTATCCATCACCAAGGAGACGCCATAGCGCATATCGGGATTGTGTAGGGAAAAAGGTTAATTTTTTCATCATAGTAAAGGTAAATACCCTTCAAAGTATAATATTCGTGTCGATATTCTGGATGACAAAGGGGTCTTTTTTAGTGACTATTCTGCTGGAGAAAGAGTAAATAAGGGTGATATTGTTGGAGTTATCAAAAACGAATTTGGGGATGTGCTTGTTGAGTTCACTGCCCGGTCATCGGGCATAATATTATACAAGACGAGTACCCCTCCAATTAACATTGGTGAAAAAATAATCTGTATTGCCTTTAAAGACTAGGTAGAGCCTTCAAGATGGGTTTCTTTGCGTTTGATTGAGACAGTGAAGGCACATTTTACGGTAGTAGCTTAAATCTTCAATTGGTTGGTCAGGCACTTTGGCTTCATCATTCCAGCGGCACATTCTGATTTTTAGGTCAAATGATTCGTCTTTCTCAAACTTTTGGGCTTCTTCAGTGCTCATCGGTTCCTCTTGATACTATAAAGTTTACTTGCTGGCATGGGATAAAGTTTCGTAATAGTTGGTACAGAAAGTCAGGTAACGCTCAGCTGCCACGTGGCTTTCTACTAATTGAGCGACTCGTTCAGGAAAACCCTATTGCCGCAGATAATTCCCGCCCAGCTTATCGTGTTGTTGGGTTCCCAAATTCCCCATTGGTTCATCTGCCATATCTTCTAGAGAGTGGCCAATATCGTGCAAGAATGCGGCTATAATCGCTTCATCGCCGTAGCCCTCTTGTACGACTAGCTGAGCACTTTACACCATGTGCTCTATTAAGCTGACAGATTCCCTGTAGGCGTTGTTTCCGAAATTCTCGTACTTGGCAAATATTTTATCTACGATTGATTGGACTGATGAGTCTTCCATTTTTTCACCAAAACCAAAGATACTATCCCGAGGTTACACTTGTGGTAATGCCACTTTAAGTTTTCGTTACTTTTCCTCCGCATATTTTTGCTGAAATTTCCGCCATGTTTGTCGGGATTGCTGCAAGTGGACGGCTTTATCTCGGTCAATGCTATAACACTGCAAGCCGATAGGCCCATCAAAACCTAAGTCTAAAAACGTCTTCAGAAAGGCATAGGTATTAAAGTCTCCTTCACCTAATGGTTGAATAAATGAAGCCCAGATATCATTTGTATCGGCAGGTACGATATCGGCACCATTTAGACTGATGGCAAATAAGTATGGTTCTGCTGCTTTTGCTAGCGTCGGCAGTTGGCTCATGGGGTCTTGCCCTCGGGAGTAGCAGTTTGCTAGGTAATGGCACAGATTAAACGTCATGCCGAAATTCCGTCGGTTTACCTTTTTAGCTACCCGAATAGCATCTTCTACGGACTCAATCCAGAAATTGCGGTGCGGATACAGCATGACCCGAATCCCGTACTGATGTGCAACGTCTGCCAACTGCTGCAAGATGGGAACTGCTACTGAGTCATATTCTGATGAGGAGGGAGGGTACTGCTGGCTGGTGATGTAGAACCAAGGCATGGCATTTGTTCCGGCAATTTGCTCGAATACATTAATCAGTTGGGAGTCATAGGGCTGCTTAGGGTTATCTAGATTGATATTGGCGTAGATAGTGTACAGTTGCAAATTATTCTTTTGAATAGCTTGATATACTTCCTCAAAATTGTCTAGCCCTTGCTTTTCCATGCCGGGATAACCATGGTTCAGCAGCAACTGCACCTGTTCTTGTATTGTAGTGTATACACTATCGCTTAGCCCGTTGTTGAATACGAAAAGTGGATTATCCAATGTCTGAGCAGAAGTAGTGCTAACGATCAGTACTCCGACGAATAAACTGAGTGTTCGGCTTCTCATGAGTTTACAAATTCGAGAGGAATATCGGTTGTATTTGGAAAAGCTAGGGAGAAGACTGTCTCTAAACTAGGCTGGGATTGTACCCGGATACTGCCCCGGTGCAATGCCATAATATGTTGAGAGAGGCTCAGCCCAATTCCAGAGCCTTTCTCTTTGGTAGAAAAGAAAGGAATAAAAATCTGGTCTAGCTTATTATCCGGAATGCCTGGGCCATTATCAGCTACCTCCAGTATAGTTTTATCGTTTTGCTGAGATGCCCGAAGAATAATGCTGGGATTTTCTTGGTGAGCTACTGCCTGGATACTATTGGTTAGCAGGTTAATAAGTACTTGTTCCAGTTGCCGTTGGTCGGCAAAAACTGATAAGTCCTGTGTCTCGCATTGGGTTTTTAGATCAATTCCTGTCTTTTCAAGCTCCCCTCGCATCAACTGACTAACACTACTGAAGAGCGATTCCACTACTAGTAATTGAGGTTGGGGCTGCGGAACTTTAGTCAGGCGACGGTAATCCTCTACAAACGAAAGTAATCCATCAGTTCGCTTCTGGATGGTACGTAATGAGTAGGCTAACTCCTCGAGATAATCATCACCAAGCTGCTCCTTTGGCTTTATTGTGCCTGGCTTATCCTCGAGCATCATCAGCAGGGTTTCTGACAAAGAAGAAATTGGGGTTACTGAGTTCATAATCTCGTGGGTGAGAATCCGAATGAGTTTATGGTAGGCTTTGGTTTCGCTTCGGTTAATTTCATCCTCGATATCGTGCAGCGTGATAATCTGGTACGATTCGTTCAGTAAGCGCACTCGGCTTAATTGTACCGATAATCGTCGCAGCTCCCCCAAAATTGACAATTCTACCAAACGGCTTTCTCCGTCTTGCATACTTTCTACTGCTTGAGAAAGTTGAGGACGGTTTGTCTGAATATTTTTCCAGTGGTGGTAAGCGTCGGTTTTAAGCAGTGCTAAAGCCGGAGGATTCATTAGCGTGATTTCATCTTCGTCTTTCACCGAGATAATTCCCACTTTCAGGTGCTTGACCAGTAAACGTAAGTACTGATACTGAGCTTCTTTTTCAATTTTTACCTGTTGATACGCCTCCATAATCTCCTGCATAGCCGGGTGTAAGACCTTGAATGCGGAATGGTTACTACGAGAAAAATTAATAGTGAAATCAGAGTATTTTATAGATAGTAGAAATTTGGCTAACTCGGCATTGGTCTGGGTAACGAAGCGAACCAGTTCGTATACCTGAATGAGAATCAGGCTACCTAAAATAATCTGATTAAAAAATAGGTCAGCTCGACCAAAGATCAGTGCAAACCCGATGAGGGTAGCTAGTAATAAGGCTACTCGTATAATAACTAATACCGAGAAGCGCTTTAGGATCATGATAATGTAGTTTTAAGGTTCTGAGATGTATTCTTGTATTTATGCTGTTGTGGAAATGTGTCCATGACTGTTGATTCAACTCAGAAATTTCTTTTGTAAGTTACCCGAACACATGAACACCCTAACACTGCTGCGGTTATCATACCCAATCAGAAAATCAGGGCTTTAAAAGCCAATTTACCTCTAGATAGCCCGTATCGCTTAATATAGTTTTGAGGAACTTTTGCAGTGTATTTTGTTGAGTATTGTCCATATTTGTATGTTCACAGATCAAACTTTTCCAATCGGCGGTAGAGGGCGGTTCGGGTAATGCCGAGTTCCTTAGCCGTATGCGTGATGTTACCCTGATGCCGATCTAGTGCTTGTTTAATGAAGTTTCGCTCATTTTCGTCTAGCGTTTTGGGCGGTTCTTCATCCGCAGATAAATTGATTGCCTCGCCGAGATTAAAATCTTCAGGTAGTAGCTCCGCCTTATTACTCAAGATTACGGCTCGCTCAATAGCGTGTTGTAGTTCCCGTATATTGCCCGGCCAGGAATAACCCATCAGGTAAGTAATGGTCTTATCGGGCGTAGAAGACACGCTTTTCTGGTACTTGTCAGCATACTGCTCCAGAAAATACTGCGCCAGCAAAGGAATATCATCAACGCGTTCCCGCAGAGAGGGAATCTGAACTTCTACGGTATTAATGCGGTAGAGTAAATCCTGACGAAAGGCGAGTTCTTGATCTACTGAAGCTCCGCTGATGGGCTGGTTAGTAGCGCAAATCAGCCGAATATCTAGTGAAGTTTCCTGATTAGAGCCAATCCGACTGACTTTTCGGGTTTGCAGTACCGACAGCAACTTGGCTTGCTGGGTTAAAATCAGGTTTCCGATTTCGTCTAAAAATAACGTTCCCCCCGAGGCTTGCTCAAATTTACCAGCTTTATCCTGATAGGCATCAGTAAACGCTCCTTTCACATGGCCGAACAATTCGCTCTCAAATAGTGTAGGTGTGAGTGCCCCAACATCTACCCGCACCAAAGGTTGGTTTTTTCGGGTAGATTGCTGGTGGATTGCCTGTGCCACTAAATCTTTACCGGTACCATTTTCACCTAAAATCAATATGTTCGCATCGGTAGGGGCTACTTTGCTGATGAGTTGAAACACTTGCCGGATAGCCTCGGACTGACCGACCATTTTAGGCGTAGCTGAAGAGACAGTTGCTACTCGCTTCTTTTTTACCTGCCGCTGGCTTAAAGCAGTTTCTATCGCTTCCAATAACTTTTGGTTCTTCCAGGGTTTGAGCACAAAATTAGCCGCACCCAGGCGCATGGCTTCTACCGCTAGCTCAATATCGCCGTAGGCAGTAATTAAAATAACCCCGGTCTCCGGGTCAATCTCCCGAATGCGCTCTAGCCAGTATAATCCTTCTCTTCCATCGTGCTCGCCTCGCCGAAAGTTCATGTCCAGCAACACTGCGTGGTAGTGATTTTGAGAGATAAGCGAATTAACCTGGGTAGGGTCTTCCTGGGTATCAACTTGCTCAAAGTACTGTTTCAAAAATATCCGGGCCGAGTGCAGTACATCTATATCATCGTCAATAATCAAAATACGCCCGGCTTGTTTATTGGTCATAGATATGCTTTTCAATCAGTTGCAACTAAGCTAAGATAGGGCTTTACTTACCGTGGTACAACCGTAATTATTGGTCAGCTTGTCTTAATATAGGCTATGGAAAATATTATCAGGATTCGTAGGGATTTGTATTCTCTTCCTCACCTTGACCCGCCATATACAAAGTACGGGTAGGATAGGCAAAGTCAATACCTTGCTTTTGGAATTCAGCAAATATTTCAAAGTTGATGGCCTGCTGTACATTCATGTAAACGTTAAAATCAGCGGACTGGACGATGTATACCACTTCGTAGTTAAGGCTAGAATCGCCGTAGGCTTTGAAATGGGCGCGGTCAAACGTAGCTAGCTCCTGGGTTTCTACTGCTTGCTTCAGTATTTCGGGAATTGCCTTCACCTTTTCAAACGGGGTCTGGTATACTACCCCTACCCCAAATACAATCCGGCGGGTTTGCATCCGCTTGTAGTTATGAATCCGAGAGCTGGTAAGGTCGCTATTGGAAAATACCAGTTGCTCACCTGACAGACTTTTCACTCGGGTAGTTTTAATTCCGATAGCCTCTATCGTACCCAACTTATCATCTACAATAATGAAATCACCAATCTCGAACGGACGGTCGAAGAAAATCACAAAGTAGTTAAAGAGGTCACCCAGAATATTTTGAGCAGCCAGGGCAATGGCAATACCGCCAATACCTAAACCAGCGATTAGGGCGGTTACATCCACTCCTAAGTTATCCAGTAGGATGAGCAGTCCCGCACCCCAGATAAGGATGTTTAAGATCAACGCAATACCCCGCATTTGCTTTACTTTTTCTTCACCATTCTCCTGCTGGCGAATGTAGGAGCGGAGCAGCATCATCACTACTGAGGAAATAAACCGCACACTAAAAAATGTGATGAATACCAGCGCAGCCACCCGAATAGCCTCGTTAGTTGTTTCGGTCAGGGTAAGTGATTTAATACCGATGTATACTGAAATGAAGTATAAGACTGGTACACCAAAGCGGCTGATACTATCAACAATGTAATCATCAATATCAGTATCAGTGACCTTGGTTAGCTTCCTCAGTTGCCGAATGACAATGCTTCGTATAATCCGGGTAATGATGATACCCAGTAAAATGATGCCTAAGGCAACTAGATAATCTTCCGGGGTGTTATTTTCAAAAATGCGGTTAAAATTCCTGGATAGGTTCTCAAAAAATGTCTCTAACATATTTTAGTTGAATGGTAATAGTGGATAATTGAAAATCACGGTTACTGTTGTAAAAAACGATCCAGGAAATTATTTGACAATTGTCCAGTCTCAGCGGTTAGTTAATTCCTGGAGTCAGTAGTGTACATCATACGTGCGGAGCGATAGACCATCGTCAAACTCCTTAACGTTGGTTTGATGAAGTTTCATCGCGATCGGGGAGTTGCCAAACAGGGGAGTGCCTCTCCCTAAGATGATGGGATTAAGCTTTAACTTTACCCTATCGAGGAGTTTATTTTCTAACAGCCATCCCGCAAATACCCCACCGCCGCAGAGGTAAATGCTGCTCCCTTCCTTTTCCTTCAACTTCTGGACTTCCGATAAATCTTGCTTCATAACCGTTACTCGTTCGTGGGGGTTCTCGAATTTCAGTGAGTTAGAAAAAATATAATGGTGCATATGGGGGTAGGCAGGCTGCCCCGGTGGCAAGCCGTACTTATAGCCAAATTCATAAGTCTTTCGCCCCATAATGACGGTGTCGTATTCCTGCAAATCCTGCGTATATTGATCAACCAGGGGGCCTTCGGTAGCAAATAACTCAATGCTTTCATTAAGCCCAGCAATATATCCATCTAATGACACGGCTACATAGTACTCTATCTTTCTCATTCTCTCTCACTATTTAGGTGTTAATCCCCAGATTTATTCTAAGATCTGGTGCTCAAAGTTACTCAACTTTATATGAATACTGGACATGATTTGCAAGAATAGATAACCAATCTAGTACTCAAATATCGACTTAATAAGTATTCGTAAGGTGATCAGGTAGTCTTTCGTTATAGGTAACGTTATTCTTAGGCAATCCACCGCCTTAGCCTATCGAAGAAATGAACCATAAATTCGACATCTATTTGCAATTTGGGATAACTAGAGGGGAGAAAATCCTGACCCATCACTTTTTGACAAACCATAGAATTCTTCTACCTTTGCATTGCGGGTACGACCAGCTCCTGCTGAACTCCCCCAGGCCAGGAATGGAGCAAGGGTAGGCGGTCGTAGCGGTGCGATACCCGCTTTTTTTCTTTTAGCCTTCAGTCTACGGTTGGCAGTCTACAAGATGTGATTGCTTGATTGCTGATTATCAATAGTGCTTGTCTTACAGGCGGAGACCACAAAAAGTGAGTAGCATCACTCATTTCTTCATTTTTAACTGCACGACAGCCACCCCCAATTTTTGCGAAGCAATTTCCACCAATTTCTAGCCTCTAATTTCCGACTTCTAGATTCCGTCCTCTAACTTCCAGCCTTCCAAGTTTCATATTTCACATTTTATCTTTCCTTTACTATCTTGGTAGTGTACTTTAAATAAGGATGAGAAAATTAAAAATTTGGCAACGAAGCAGTAAATCGTATTATTGGATTGACCAAAATCTAAATAACATGACTACCTGTCCCCATTGCCAAAGCACTAAGATCGTAAAAAATGGTA
>JBCCTI010000005.1:0-151868 GCA_039198955.1 Bacteroidota bacterium
ATTTATATTGTTTATCGTATGAACACTGTAAGTATTAAAAACTCTAAAGGCGTTGTATTTTGTACCATTTCTGCTTTACCCTCAGAAGAATTTATTTATGTAGAATGGATTGGGTACGTTAACGAAGTAGAAGCTTCCAAAACAGCTTGTCGGAAGATAGTAGATTTTATTGAGCAGTCGGGAAAAAGTATATTGCTAAACGATAATCGTAAACAAACAGGCCCCTGGCCTCCGGTTGAGAAATGGTTGGGTGAGGTCTGGATTCCCGCTATGAAGGAAGCAGGCTTAAAGATGTTTGCTCACCTTCACTCTCCTAGCTACTTTACTGAATTATCTGCTAAAAACAATTTAAAAGATATTTTAGGAGGGATAGAATTTGGTCACTTTAAAAGTGAAGAAGAAGCTAAAGCATGGTTAACTACTCCAAATGAAGTATTAATAAAAGTATAGCATATATTAATGCTCCGGAGGATGAGCACAGCATTCACTAGCTAAAGATAGTCACAGTCAAATAGCTTAAAAAGGATAAAGTACTTTTGCTAGATAATGCCCTTCTCCGTGAAAAAGAAAACTCAGTTGTTGGTCGCTCTATGATTGATAACTGAGTTTTGTAAAGTATTTCTCTGCATTTATATTCACTCATATAGGATATATTTTTGCAGCCATCTCAAGATGGTTTACTGTTACTCCTATTCCTAAAATAGATTCCTCTAAAAAGTCTCTTAGTATTAGTGCCGTAATATTGCTACTGGTTTTAGTTATCCCAAACTGGGGCAAAGTCAGGGTTAATCAGCCGATGGTTGCGGCTCAAAGCATGAACGTCTGCCATCTCTTCATCAGTCAACGAGAAGTCAAAGATATCGAAATTACTCGCCCGGTGCTTAGAGCTACCCGACTTCGGAATGGCGGCTACGTTTTCCTGCTGCACCAACCAGCGTAGCGTAATCTGAATAGGTGATTTTCCGTATTTTTTTCCTAGATCAATAAGTTGATGGTCGTTTAGCACCTCTCCCTTAGCAATGGGACAGTAAGCCGTTAGCATCATCTGATGTTCGCGAAGTACATTGAGTACCTTGTTCTGTCCCAAGTACGGATGATACTCCACTTGATTACATACGATAGGAGCCATTGATTTTGCTTCCTGTAGCAAAGAAGCGGGGAAGTTACTTACGCCAATCAAACGGGTTTTACTTTGCTGCTGTAGTTCCATCAGTGTGTCTAAACATTCCCGCAAATCCATATCATCGGAAGGCCAGTGAATTAGAGTGAGGTTGACGTAATCCATTTGTAGCTTTTGCAAGCTGTCTTCCAACCCTGCTGTGATACCTGCGCGGCTTAGGTCAGTATGCCAGATTTTAGTGGTTACAAACAAATCGTCACGATCTACTAAGGCATCCTGAATACCTGCGCCCACGTCTTGCTCATTTTCGTACATTTTGGCAGTATCAATATGACGGTAGCCCAGGCTAATGGCGTCGGCTACGGAGGTACGGCAATTTTGCCCATTAAGTCCAAAGGTGCCCAGCCCTAAAGCAGGTATTTGTTCCTGGTTAATGTCAATAAAAATCATGGATAACGGTGCTTAGGTTTAAGTTCTGATAATTTTTACAGTTACTAAACACGAAAGTAAGTCACAGGTTTAGAAGGTAAGGAAAACTAAATGAGACTTTCTAAGGGGAAATTATCACTTCTTCTCTTTTCTAATCATTTCACCCTCTTCATCGTAAAACTTCCAGGTGCCGGAGGGCTCGTTGCCATTATATTGACCTTCCTCTTTCAGTTGACCGTTTTCGTGGTATGACTGGTAATCACCTTGACGCACTCCCGCGTAGTACTCCATTTCACTTTCTAACTGACCCGAAATGTAGTAGGTCTTGGTGGTTTGAGTGCGGCGACCGTTTTTGTACACTTCCGTTTTTTGTATACTTCCGTTTTTGTGGTAGTAGGTAGCAGTGTCGTTAAGTTGTCCGGCTCGGTAGAAGAGGTCTTCTTGTAATTGCCCGTCTGGAAAATAAGATTGCCAGCGTCCGGCAGGCTTTCCATCAACCTTCCGCTGAATATTTTTTAGTTGCTTATCGCGATAATACGCCTCAATCACTGTAGTGTCTCGTTGATAATCGGTGCGTTGCTGAAGCTTACCATTGGAAAAATACTCCCGGTGTTCCCCCTTCGGTTTTCCGTTTTGGTACAATCCTTCGGCTTTCAGGGTACCATCCGGATAAAAGTAGCGGACTTTTCCTTCTAAAAAGCCGTTTTCGTAAGTTTCTTCTATTACCAACTGACCATCAGCGGTGTAGGAGCGGGAAAGGCCGTGACGTTGCCCCTGCTGAAAGGTAGTCTCGCTGGCTTTCTTACCACTCGGGTAGTATTCGGTGTACGGACCTTCCAGACTTGAATTTAGGTAAGTGCCTTCGTTACGGAGCGTGCCGTCTTCGTAAAACTGGCGCACTGGACCTTGTTGTTTACCTTGTGCGTAGGTAAGCTGTTCCCGGAGGTTTCCGTTGGGGTAGAAAGACTCAATCAGCCCGTCAGGCTTATCGTTGATGAAGCTGGTTTTATTTTTGAGTGAGCCATCTTCGTGGTATACGCGAAGCTCGCCCTCCATTTTATCACCGGCAAAATTAGCCGTTTGCAGGGTATCACCATCAGGAGTGAGTACGACTACCGCGCCTTCTTTTTTTCCATCCTGATACGGAATTAACCGTTGCACGGCCCCGTTGGGGTAAAACTCCTGAAAGGTACCAATCATTTTGCCATTATCGAACACCCCGCGGGCCGAAACACTACCATCGGGAAAATAACGCACATAGTCGCCGTGGGCCCGAGTACTGTCATTATCCAGAATAAAATACTTAGCCTTCGGAATAGTCTGGGCCGAATCGTAGTAGGTAATCACCTGGGTGGTATCTAGCCGACTTTGGGCAACTGAGTGCCCACTTATTGCTATCCCCATCAGCATCAGTACGATACTTCGCATAACATTCTTAGTCCACAGTCGGCGGTCGACAGCCGCTGTGGAACAGTCCACATTTTTCACTATCCAATATGAATTATCAACTGCTCTAACGATGAGGTTGGCTATTTTATTCGAACGCGGGTGGCTCCGTAGCCAAATTTTTCGCGCATAGCATCCTGAAAATAGTTGATGTTATTCATTCTAGATAACCGCTTATGGATAGTATCGCGCAATAATCCACTACCTACCCCATGAATGAAGGTAATCTCGTCCATGCCCGTAGCGATAGCCTGATCTAATTTCTCCTCAAAGGTTGTTAGCTGAAGCTCTAGCATCTCAGGGTTGCTCAGGTCGTCGTAATTAGGGGTAAGTTCCTCGATGTGCAGATCTACTTCCCGAGGGGGGCGTTCCAGGCGGAGTATACTGTTGGTAGCCGTATCATCTCCTTTAGGGGCAAACATCCGTTCTTTCAGCTTTTCTGGATCGAGGGGCTTGCCCATCTGCTCATCTACCCGAAAAACAAAGGCCGATTTATTCAGCACCGGGGCGGTAGACTTACTTTTAAAAAAAGAGTTTGCTTTGAAATGAATACGCCGTTGTAACGGTTCACGCAGGGTAAAGTAGCCATCCCGATGAAAGATGAGTTGGACAATCAGCGTAGGCCAATTATCAAATTCAGCTACTTTTACATTTTTCAGTTTGGCCGTGCTTTGGGGAGAAAGTAGTCCAGCATTGATTCCTTTATAACTGTCCTGAAATTCTTCGCCCACTGAAAATGGTATCTCGAAATCAGTGGCGTTGATCAAGTGCAGCGAGAGCTGTTGGTCGTTGATGGCTACGTGAGCTAAATAGATGCCTTGCTGCTTTGTTTTAGTGATATTTTCATCCGCCATGGAGCGGGCTGGAGTGGGTTCAGGTTTTTCAAAATAGCTCTCTTCCTCAGCAGCAATCACCACCAACTCGCTCCGCAGTACAGGAATACCAAAGCCATCTTCTATTTCAATCTCAACTAAGTTTTTCTCCAGAAAGCGAGTAATTACCCCTTCTTCGTTGCCCCGCAAAGTGCGGACTTTGTCGCCTATTTTCATGAGCTTGTCAACTAATTGATTGGATATGGGTTTTAAATGGTAAAAGTAATGTGCCTTTCGTTAGGTTCTTATCGTATCAGTCTCAAATTCTATTGTCTCAGTTAAGCCTTGTTCCAAGTTGTGTTGCTCTACGTAACCTATTTTACTTCTAATTTTATCAGTGTTTAGTAGCAAGTGTTGCTGATAGTTAAGCTTGTCGCCTCGATTAGGTCTAATCTCTATCCTTCCCTTCCACTCAGTCAGCTCCTTCAGTTTCATCAGCAGTTCAAGCTGCGTCAAAGCAGTCTGTTCCCCAACGTTGAATACTTCATGTTCAGAACCACCAGTCTTTTCAACAGCTAGCTGAATCGCATTCACGACTTCTCGCACAAAAACGCTGGTCCACCTCCACTGAGCCTTAGCTGGATCGATAACTAATTTTTCTTTTCCAACTATCATTGGCTGAATATAGTCTTTAAGCTTTCTTTGGCTATCATATGCTCCGTAGACTGCTCCTAACCTCAGAATTACGCTTTTTATCTTACTCTGACTGAGCAGTATTTTTTCTACTAATATCTTATCGTAATGCTCAAATAGAAAATTTTCAGGTTCAATGCCCCGGTATGGAAATAAATTGCGTCTCAGTGGTGCTTCTTCAGTAGCAGGTGTATTATCAGGTACTGCCAATCCATCTCTAAAAATTTCATAAGCTCGGTACACGTCACCGCTACTCAAAGCAATAATCTGCTGACTGATTCCCGAAAATGTCTGAACTACATCCCACGCGTCTTGAGCGAAGTAAGGGATAATATCAATGACGATTTCCGGTTTTATTTTGGCAAATGTTGACCGTAGTGTCGGTAAGTTTTTTCGATGAGTCTGGATTGAGGTGTAAGCTTTAGTCTTAGGTACACTAGATCTGTGGATTACAAATAACTCATGATGCCTGTATAATTTATCGACCAGGGGCCGACCAATAAAGCCAGTTCCACCGATGATAAGTATTTTCATTTGAGTTTAGATTTAGATCACCTCCCGGTAGACCAGTAAAGGGTAAGTAGCAAAGTAAGAAATATCTCTTACCGTGCTGCCTTCTAGCCAGCGCTCGAGAAGATTTTGCCGATGGTACAGCAAAGCTACCATATCCATATTTTGTTCAATGGCGTACTGATCAATACCGTGGGCGACATCTTCCTCATATTCTAGTTCTTCAAATAATAAATTGGTGTCCGGCAGGGCTTCCGTAATCTTTCTTTGGAATGCTTGGTGAGTTGCCTTTTGGCTCAAACTCTTATGATGACACAGGTGCACTACGTGCAATTCAGCCCCGAAGGGTTCCGCGAATAAACCCAGCCGGGCTAAGGCTTCGGTATCTTCTTCCTGGTAATTGGTGGCGTACATTACTTTCTTTGGCTTCTGATACGTTGCCTCAGTAGGTACACAAAGCACTGGGCAGGAAGCATGCTCAATAGTTTTCACCGTGTTGCTGCCGACGTATTCTTCAAAAATATCTTTTACCCCCGAAGTACCCATCACTATCATAGAGTACTGATTGATCCGGGCGTGATCGGTAATTTGTTGCTCGAGTGGCCCATAGGCAAAGTGATAATTACAGTCGGATAAGCCGTGCCGCTTTTCTATTCGCAATACTTCTCTAGATAGCTGCTGGAGTAGGTCTTCGGCATACCCCACCAAATTATCTATATCTGACTGCTTGTACTGATCAGGTAGCTTCTCGCTACTTAAAGCTTCGCCAAACTCTTTTTCGGTAAACACGTGGATCAACGTAAGCGAAGCCCGGTGGGTAGCCCCTATTTTAGCAGCAAACTCTAGGGCGTTGAGCGAACACTCAGAAAAATCAACCGGACAGAGAATACGGTTCATCATAATGGTATAGATTGGTAGATAATGATACGGAGTTCGCGAATGATTGGTTTGACCAGAGCTACAGAGCTACACTTACTCGGTAAGTGGGAAAGGGTAATTATTTAGCCTTACTAACCCATGGGTTGTCTTTAATCCGAAATCGCCACGGTAACTGGGCATCTTCTCCGGCGTAGTCAATACCCACCCGGGGGCTGGCAATAATTTCGTTTTCTGCTACTGTATCATTTCGGTCTTCTAGCCAAATAGTTTTGCCTGTAAGTGAAATTCCGTAGTGGTCAGGGTTGACACCCAAAGCCTTGGTTAGCATGCCTGGCCCGGCGGCCAATCGTTTCAAATCAGCTATGCCTCGTCGCCGTTTCATAGTCTCCAGGCCTACCGTAGGTTCAATTGCCCGAACCAGTACCGCATCCGGCTTTCCCTCCTCGTTGGTAATGATATTGAACATCCGATGAATACGGTACACGGTGTACACATACGCTACCCCACCGGACTGGAGCATTACGTCGGTGCGGGTGTTTCGTCGGTTCAAGTGCATCTGGGTGGCTTGATCATTCTGGTGGGCGTAAGCTTCCGTTTCCACAATTTTTCCGCCAGTTACTTGCCCATCAATAGTGGTGAATAGATATTTTCCTAATAATTCTTGGCTGATTCTCAGCACATCAGTACGTTGGTAAAAGCTAGTATCTAAGATATCCATATTCTCGATTAGTGTTATCGCAGCTACCGCGCGGTGTTAGTGTGTTAGAGTGTTAAGGTTCTAAACTCAGAACTCTATCACTGTAATACACTAACACTTTAACACTTCAAAATGTGGGACTTGTTTTCAATAGCCTAAGCGTTAACTTTGCGCCCGTAACTTTTAAACTGCATTAACTATGAAACGAAAAATGTACCTTATGGTAATTGCCCTGCTAATTGTTTGGCAAGTAGAAGCGCAAATCACAACTCCTCAGCCAAGCCCGTTGGGTGAAGTGTCCCAGACAGTGGGACTGGCGGAAGTGACCATCACTTACTCTCGACCGGGGGTAAAAGGCCGCAAGATTTTTGGTGGACTGGAAGCCTACGATAAGCTGTGGCGTACCGGAGCTAACATGGCCACTAAACTTACGGTGAGCGATGAAGTCATGATTGAAGGTAATTCCCTGCCTGAAGGTGAGTATGCTTTATTTAGCGTTCCAGGTGAGGAAGAGTGGACGATGATTGTTAACAAGAATGTGAAGCAGAGTGGTACGGGTAACTACGATGAAGGCGAGGATGTATTCCGCTTTACTGTTCCGGCCAAAAAGACCGATATGCCTTTTGAGACCCTAACGTTTATGTTCTCGGACTTGACGGATACTGGGGCTGACGTGCATCTAGTTTGGGAAAACACTATGGTGACTTTCGGGGTGGAAGATCCCAATGTCGATAAAAAGGTAATGGTGCAGATTGATGAGCAAATGGCTGATCCGGGCGATGATCCCAATATGTACTACGCAGCTGCCAACTACTACTACAATGCTGATAAGGATATGCAGCAAGCTCAGGAGTGGATTGATAAAGCGGTAGAGCTCAATAGCGAACGCTACTGGGTAATGCACTTGCAAGCCAAAATTCACGAGAAAAATGGTAAGTACGAAACAGCACTAGCCGCCGCTAAGAAATCTAAGGAACTAGCCGAGAAAAATGGTAATAGCGCTTACGTAAAGATGAATGACGAGCTGATGGCAATGATCAGTGAGCAGATGTAATCTTTGGGTGTTGGGGACTGGGTTTTAGGGATTAGGTAGCGAAGTTGCCTGAGTAGCAAATGGTTATTGGTGATGTTAAACATTGAACCAGGCTCATAGTTTCTTAATAAAGGTATTTCCTAAACTCTAATTCCCAATCCCTAAAACCCAATGCCCAAATTAAGTGATCGTGATATTGACCGGATAATTGAAATGGCTTGGGAAGACCGCACCCCTTTTGATGCTATTGAAGACCAATTCGGCTTACCTGAGAAAGAAGTAATTAAACTTATGCGCCGGGAGATGAAACCTAGTTCGTGGCGCATGTGGCGCGAACGGGTACAGGGTCGCAGTACCAAACATCGTAAAAAGCGCGACTTTGAAGAAGGAAACTTCAAAAGTACGCGCCAGAAAAATATTTCTCTTAACAAGATTAGCAAACGATAGCCGTATACAAACGTCTAGTTGTTATTCTGAATGCTAGTTACGAGCGGCCACTAGCAAATTAATATTGTAAAAATTAATCTGTAGCCGACAATAGGTAAATTCGCAAAACATAAACTAACCTAACATGATCCATCTCTACGCGTTGGCTTGCTGCCTTTTATTCGGTAGTATAGCCTCACTGTGGGCACAGACCAAACCATATTTTCCTGCTTCCCAAACTTGGGAGGCGCTCCCCCCGCAACAGATGGGTTTAAATGCTGAACAACTACAACAAGCCGTCGATTTTGCCCAGGCCAATGAGTACGAAGGCGATCATGATCTGGAAATAGCTATCCTGAAAGGATTTGCCCGTGAGCCCTACCACGAAATTAAGGGGCCTACCAAAGACCGGGGTGAGCCAGCAGGGATTATTTTAAAAAACGGCTACATCGTTGCCCAATGGGGCGATGTAGAGCGGGTAGATATGACTTTCAGCGTTACTAAAAGCTATCTTTCTACCGTAGCGGGGTTGGCGGTAGACGAAGGGTTAATCCAAAGCGTAGACGATTCAGTAGGGCAGTACGTATGGGATGGTACATTTGAAGGAGATCATAATGCTCAGATTACTTGGGAGCACTTGCTAAATCAATCTTCGGACTGGTCAGGTAGTCTGTTTGGTATCAGTGATTGGGCGGATCGTCCACCGAGCGAAGGCGGAGTGGATGACTGGAAGTACCGGGAATTACTAACCCCTGGAACCAACTTTGAATACAACGATGTGCGGGTTAACCTGCTAGCCTATTCATTGCTGCAAGTCTGGCGAAAACCGCTACCGATGGTGCTAAAGGAAAAAATAATGGATCCAATTGAAGCATCGCCCACCTGGCGATGGTACGGCTACGATAATTCCTTTGTAAATGTAGATGGTATCATGATGCAGTCAGTGAGTGGTGGTGGTCATTCCGGCGGTGGAGTATTTATCTCTACGCTCGACCACGCTCGGTTTGGCTTACTGTTTCTGAGGCGAGGTTTATGGAACGGTCAGCGACTTATTTCCGAAGACTGGATTGAGCAAGCTACTACTTCATCTTCTGCCAACCAAAGCTACGGTTATATGTGGTGGCTTAACCGGGGCGAGCGGGCTTGGGACGGTATATCGCCTTCCGTTTACTATGCCGCTGGTTTTGGTGGTAACTTCATTGTAGTTGATAATGAACACGATATGGTAATCGTAACCCGCTGGTTACAACCTTCCCAGATTGGTGAAATGGTTCGTTTAGTGCTGGCTTCGGTAGAAAAATGATCTTTAAGCCTTCGGTAACTCAGCTAAAACCGTTCGTCCAGCTTTTGTCTTATCACCAACGCTAACCTTTACCTGAGCATCTAGCGGTAGAAATATGTCAACCCGGGAGCCAAACTTAATAAAGCCGAACTCTTCACCCTGCTGTACTTTGTCGCCTTCACCTACGTACCATTTAATCCGGCGGGCCATCGCTCCTGCAATCTGCCGAACTAGTATTTCCAAGCCATCCTGTAGTTGAAGTACCATTGTGGTACGCTCGTTATCAGTGCTAGATTTAGGGTGCCAAGCCACTAAGTACTTGCCTGCGTGATACTTAAAGTACTTCACCAGTCCCGAAGCCGGGTTACGGTTTACGTGAACGTTGATGGGTGACATGAAGATAGAAACCTGCATCCGGCGTTGCTGAAAGTACTCCGGTTCTTCAGCTTCCTCAATCACGACTACTTTACCATCGGCGGGAGCTAAGATCTGCTGTTCATCGCGATTTACGATAATTTTTGGGTTACGAAAAAATTGTAACAGTAGCAGGTAAAGCACTGCACTACCAATAAGAATAATTGTTTGTAGAATCGCTTGTTCCGGGAAAAAATAGGCAATCGCTACATTGAGTATCGCCAGAATAATCAACGAAACCATTAATAGTGATCGCCCCTCTTGGTGGATAGTCATAAATAATAAGCATTGTTGTAACTATACGACAAAGATAAGCGGCTTTTGTTACTGAGAGAATATTTGAATGAGTGAATGATGGAATAAAATATTATTCAAACATTCTTTCATTCACTCATCCTATCGCTGTTCTTAAAATCCTCCTCGGAACTTGTAGGTATTGGCTACTTTGTCAATGGCTACAATGTAAGCGGCAATCCGCATGGATACGCCGTACTTAATAGCAATTTGATATACCCGCTCGAAAGACTCCCGCATGATTCGGTCGGAGCGGCGATTTACCCGGTCGCGCGTCCATTTATAACCTAGTCGGTTTTGTACCCACTCAAAGTAAGAAACCGTTACTCCACCGGCATTAGCCAAAATATCGGGTACTACTAATGTCCCTTTGCTGTTGATGATATCGTCGGCCCGGGCGGAAGTAGGACCGTTGGCACCTTCCACAATCATGCGGGCGTTAATCTGCTCGGCATTTTTCACCGTAATTGCGTCTTCCATCGCTGCCGGAATCAGAATATCTACCTCGAGGGTAAGTAACTCTTCGCCCTCAATTTTTTCACCTCCGGCAAACCCGGCTAAGGTGCCGCCGTTGGCTGAGCGAAATTCTACTGCCTGCTGAATATTAATCCCGTTGGGATTATAATACGCCCCCGAAATATCACTGATAGCCAGTACCTTGCTACCCCGCTCTTCCATCAATAGGGCGGCATACGAACCAACGTTACCAAAACCTTGAACAGCTACGGTAGAATGATAAGGGTTAATTTTTAGCTTCTCCATAGCCGCAAAGGCCGATACCATCACGCCTCGCCCAGTAGCTTCGGCTCGCCCGAGTGATCCCCCCAGCACCAGAGGCTTTCCAGTTACTACCGCGTTAATTGTCATGCCATTAGCCCGGGAGTATTCATCCATAATCCAGGCCATTTCCTTAGGGCCAGTGCCCATGTCGGGAGCGGGAATATCCCGATCGGGTCCAAAAATGCTAAACATTTCCTGAGTATATGTCCGGGTGAGTCGCTCAATCTCCCCCGAAGACATTTTCCTGGGATCACAACGAATCCCACCTTTGGCTCCGCCATAAGGAATATCCACTACCGCACACTTCCAAGTCATCCAGGCGGCTAAGGCTTTTACCTCGTCAATATTCACTCCCATATCGTAGCGAATACCGCCTTTGGATGGGCCCAGAATATTGGAGTGAATAACCCGATAGCCCTCAAATACCCGGATAGAGCCATCGTCCATGGTGATAGGTAGGGAAACTATTACTTGTTTGACAGGATTTTTTAAAACGTTATATATTTCGTCGTCTAAACCCAGTGCTTGAGAAGCAATGTGAAAGCGCGACATCATGGATTCAAACGGATTTTCCCGATCTTTAATCGGGGCTGGCTCTACGTATGACATGTGGTTAACTTATTATAGATTTACTAAAATACAGTGTAAAATTAGTAATCTGGTTTTATTAAATGTAACCAACGTAGGTTTTTCAAAAAAATTTTAAAAAAATGATGATGAAATGAGACGCTAATAATAGGCCATCGAAACGGTCGAGAAATCCGCCGTGACCGGGCAACCCTTTTCCAGAATCTTTAATAGCAATACTGCGTTTAAAAAGTGACTCTACCAGATCGCCGTAGGTACCGGTAACTACAATGATGGCTCCTACTACAATCCACTCCCAAGTCGGTAAATCAGTATAAAAATACGATATAAGTACCGCAGTCACTAGGGCAGTAACAGCACCGCCAATGCTTCCCTCCCAGGACTTCTTAGGTGATACCCGGGCAAAGAGCTGTCGCTTGCCAAAACGCACCCCAGCAAAATAAGCCCCGGTATCGCTGGCCCAAAATAGAGAGAGAATACCTAGGACAATTTGGAAGCTGTAAGTTTTACCCGAAAAAGCAATCAGATTGAGTAGGGCAAAAGGTACGGCTACGTAGATAATACCGCAGAGGGTGAAGGCAATATTGGTGAAAGGTTTCTTGTCAGACTTCTTATACAGTTTAATAAAAAAGATGCTAGCCATCGCTGGAAAAACCAGCAAATAATAGTCGGGGGTAAGTGTGCCCCGCTCTACCATAAAACTAACAGTGTAGAGCAACAGTCCGGTAGCCGTGCCTACCGATTTGAGAGGCAGCATTCCGTCTAGTCCGGTGAGTTTGTAGAACTCTAGTTGAGTAAGTCCGCAGATACCGAAAAAGAGGGCAAAATACGTCCACTCACCGAGATACACTGCGAATACAATAGCCACAATGCCGAGGGTGGCGGTGATAATTCGCTGGGTTAGATTGTTGTATCTACTTAAAGCGGATATCATCGTGGATAATTTTCAGGGCACTAATTACACAGTCGGGTGCCACGTAAATTTCGATGGGGCCAAAATGATACGCCCGGTCTTGCTTGTCGATGAGCACCGGGTTCAGGTCATGGTCATCCAGCACTGCTTTTACAATCTCAGCCTGATAACGTTGCTGAGTCGTAAATACTTTTTGCCACTTACTATCCATACGGTTGCTTGGGCTTAGTCATTTGCCGAAACTGATACAGTAAAAAGACCCCAACTACCGTCGCCCCTACCGCTACTGGCCAGGCCACTACATCAGTAGCCTCCAGATCAATATCGATAACTTCCTGCTGATATAAGTATAGCATCAGTAGCGTAAAACCATTGTTTACAAAGTGGGCAAAAATGGCGTACCATAAATTCCCGGACCAATAGAATAAATAGCCAAACAACGCTCCCAGCAGCAGCCGGGGAAAGAACCCATAAAACTGTAAGTGAATAGCACTAAAGAAGAAAGCCGATAACCAGACGGCTCCGTGAGCATTTCCAAATAATTGTTGCAGTTTGGGTTGCACCAATCCCCGAAATAATAATTCTTCACCCACCCCAGGTATCACCGCAACCACCACCAAGCCAATCAGTAAACCCCCAATACTATCAAAGCGGGTAAGATATTCAGTTAATTCTTTCAATTCTTCCTCTTTTCCTCTCGCCCACTCTTCAAAAGCCGGGGAAAAACGGCTAAAGTCTAGGTTCATATTCCACTCAATGACAAGGGAGTTAGCGTACATAAATGAGATCATCAGTAAAAATACTAGCCCCAGAACGACCAAAGAAGTTTCATAGCGAACCGTGAGAGGCGATGGTCGCTGTTGGTCAATAATTCGCTGGTGCAGTAGTGGGGCAAGAATAAAGGCAAAGATAGAAGTAGTTGCCTGTATGATGAGCCAAGCGGTTTTTGCCTTAGGAGACCCTACTGGGTTAGCTAGGGCTTGCTCGATACCCTGAGAACTATAGTCAAACAAAGGCATGACTCCGATAAAGGCAGCCAATTGCCCCAGGAATGAGCCTAGCAGTACAAAACCCACTAAAATAAGTAGCGAAGAAATGATGCTAGTTTTTTGCACTAGCGACGGTTCAGTCTTCTCCAGTAAATCCATCAAAGCACAAACTTAAGTATCTATCAATTAAACTTCTTGTCAGAACTTATGTTACTAAATGCGTAAAAAGCCCATATAAGGCAAAGTTAACGAAACTTCTGACTTTCATTCATTGTAATCTATTGTGTTCATGTGTTAAGGTGCTCATGTTTTTGAGCATTCCGATATAAGTAAGTAGTATTGAGTATCCTTTTAAAATTAACTGAACACTTGAACACCCTAACACTGTAACACAAATTGAATTAGGCTGTGGTAAAAATTGGAACGATAGATTTGGGGGAATTTCCACTATTGCTGGCACCGATGGAAGATGTGAGTGACCCGCCGTTTCGAGCAGTCTGCAAGAAGAACGGGGCTGACATAATGTACACTGAGTTTATCTCCTCCGAGGGGCTCATCCGCGATGCGGCCAAAAGCGTAGAGAAGCTGGATATTTACGATTACGAGCGTCCGATTGGCATCCAAATTTTTGGTGATAAGATTGACTCTATGCGGGAAGCCGCCGCTATTGCTGAAGCAGCTCAGCCAGAGTTAGTCGATATTAATTATGGGTGCCCAGTGAAGAAGGTCGCCTGCAAGGGTGCGGGGGCGGGCATCCTACTGGATTTACCCAAGATGCAGGAAATGACCCGGGAGATTGTTAATCGGGTACAACTGCCAGTAACGGTGAAAACCCGCTTAGGCTGGGATGAGAAAACTATTAAAATCGTGGAAGTAGCCCAACGACTGCAAGATGTCGGCATTCAGGCACTGACCATTCACGGACGTACCCGCAAGCAGATGTACAAGGGCGTAGCTGACTGGAACCCAATCGCTGAAGTAAAAAATCACCCGGATATTCATATTCCTATTTTTGGTAATGGGGATATTGATTCGCCAGAAAAAGCCCTAGAGTATCGTCACCGCTACGGAGTAGATGGCATTATGATTGGGCGGGCCGCCATCGGCTACCCCTGGATATTTCGGGAGATCAAGCACTTTTTCCGAACGGGGGAGAAACTAGCTCCGCCTACGCTGGAAGAACGGGTACAAGTTGCCCGAGAGCACCTGGAGTTTTCAGTACAGTGGAAGGGGGAGCGCAAGGGTATTTACGAAATGCGCCGCCACTACACCAACTACTTCCGAGGAATTTCCCACTTCAAACCCTATCGTCAGCGGTTGGTAGAGCTACCCACTTTTACCGAAGTTTCTGAGACACTAGATGAGGTAGCCGAGAAGTTCGCCGGATACTACGAAGCGGTCACTGTCGGATGAAGTCACGCTTGGCTCAAAACTCTGATGTAGTCGCTTGGGGAGCCTTGATTTTACTTTCTCTGATTTGGGGAAGTTCCTTCATCTTGATAAAACGAGGTCTAACTGCTTTTTCAGGAAGTGAAGTTGGCGCGCTACGCATTGTAGCGGCTGGTGCATTTTTACTTCCCGTAGCAATTACGGGCTTCCCTCAACTAAATCGCCGTCATTGGACCGTATTAATTGTCATCGGTTTTCTGGGAAGTCTGATTCCCGCATTTTTATTTGCCTGGGCACAAACCCAACTCAGTAGCTCCGCCACCGGGATTATCAATGCAGTTACTCCCCTGAATGTATTGGTGGTTGGCGCAGTATTTTTTCATCAGTCTATCGTTCGCAAGCAAATTCTGGGCTTATTGATGGGGCTAGTCGGAACTGTTTTGCTCATTTTGGCTGGTTCGGTAGAATCATCAACAGGATTCAACGCCTACTCTTTACTGGTGGTAGGGGCTACAGTTTGTTACGGCTTTAGCTCCAATATTATCAAGCGCTATACTTACGATCTTACCCCTCAAACCATTACCGCAGTTTCTTTGGTATTGATGTTACCCATTGCTGCTGGATACTTGTTTGGTTATTCTTCCTTTCTCCCTACGCTGGAGCAGCAACAGGTGTGGTGGCCGTTTTTGGCAATTGTCACACTAGGGGTAGTGGGTACGGCATTGGCACTTATCATTTTTAATAAGTTAGTACAACTTCGCTCCCCTGTATTTGCCGCCTCCGTTACCTACCTGGTGCCAGTGATAGCCATTCTGTGGGGCTTCATCGATGGTGAGTCGCTAAACTATCAGCATTTTCTGGGGATGGGAGCAATTTTGGGTGGGGTGTTTATCGCCAATCGATTGTAGCAACTAATTCTCGACCCCTTTCGTCCAGACTTCGTGCATCGGTTCACCTTTACTGTTCAGTCCCTTATGATACCAGTCGTCGTTAGTGCGGCTATATTGAAACGAAAGGGCAGCTCCTACTCGGCTATCGTCGCGGGAGAAGAATTCAATATTTTCGGTATACTTACCACCTTCAGTAGTTTGGTAGGTGCCACCCCCGGTACCTCTAAATTCTTTAGTAGCGTAGTTAAACGCCGCCCACTGAAAGCGGTTTCCTGACAGGATCTTAATCGTCATTCGGGGGCCAGCCCGTCGGCGTTCGCCTTCGTTTCCTTCTTCATCTACCCGGGTAGCAAATCGCCAAACACCCGTCAGCGGCGTAGTTTCTTCGCTCAAGCGTTCCCAAACTTGAGTGCCGTTAGGAGTATTTTTCAGGGTAAGCTGACTATCAGTCAATTGAGCGGAATAAACGATAGGGCTTCGTACTTGAGAGGCGTCGTCTGTAAAAAAATCGTAGAGAAGGTTCAGCTTACCGTCGGCTAACTCGTATCCACCGCCACCCGCACTAATGAAGCTTCCGTCGGATTGGTACTGCCCAAACATAAAGTAACCGTCTTGGCAAATAGCAATCATTTCTACTCCGGCGAGCGGTTGCCCATCCGCACTTTTAAGTTTCCAACCGCCCTCCATAGTTTGCGCCAGGGCACAACCAGCCGTAGTGATAATGAGAATCAGTAAAGAAAGTAGTGGTTTCATAAGATTGTAGGTTGCTTAACCATAAAGCTACGGAATCCCTACAAAGTTACAAGAGATGGAAAAGGCTAATTACTAGCTAACGGCAGTGGTGAATAACATGCGTAATTACCCCCCACACCTGCACAGGCTGAGGCTGCACGATATTTGCCAACTCGTAGTCTAAGGAATACTGCTGAGCGTTATACGCTGAAGCCTGCATTAATCTAAATTCTTCATTTTCGGTGGCAATTACTAAATCTTTATCCTTGGGTGAAAGGCTACGATCTACTACCAGAAGGTCACCGTCGTGAATATTTAGTGACTCCATACTTTCGCCCTTTACTTTAATAAAGTAGCAGGAAGAAGAGTGGGTAAGTACGTATTCATTCAAATCGGGGCGGTCGGTAAAAACATCCCCTGATAGTTGAGGTAACTTTTGTAATCTAATCCCCAACTCAGAAGATGATTCAAGTGTCATAGTGGTAAGGTTTGATAGCGTATCGCAAATATATATTTTTAAAAAGTAAAAAATACTTTTTTTAAGAATATTTTATCTAAATAATTTACCCTTGATATCATTCTGGCTTTTAGCTAAACTTTAAGAAGGGTTATATTTAAATAGTATTGTTTGGCAGGGTAATCGTTTTATTTTGACGGCTACTCGCTGGGATTTACACCTTTTTATATCTTTTCTCGTCAATTTGTCTCCCTAACCCAGAAAAATAACTTCAAATTTTCTATCTTCCCTAAAACTATCAACCTATGCAGTATATTGAGACATTACTGCTTCTTTGCTGTCTCTCCTTTTGCGCTCATGCAACTACTCTGCCTGATACAGTTAAAACCGGAAAAGAGTATCTAACACTAGCCCAACAGCAAGAAGCCCAAGAGAATATTGAACAAGCCATTGAATATTATGAGCTGGCTAAAGGTGATTTTAGGCGAGAAAATGATAACTCAAATCTGGCTTATGTACTGACCAAGCTGGCATCTTTTTGTATCTCCGATACCGCTACTCATCACCAAGCCAAAATCTATCTGGATAGTGCTCAATTGATTCTCGACAAGGAACAAATAGAGAATGATACTTTAGATGCATTGACTTGGTACACGAAAGCTAGATTGGCTAAGGCGCAACGCGAATTCAGTGCTGCAATAAAATACTTCAAAGAGTCATTAAGACTAAAGCAAAAATATTATGGGGAAGCCCATTTAGAAGTAGCTGAGGATCTAGACCAAATAGGACGAGTTTACCTATACAATCTGCAAAATCCTTATGCGTCAGAACCATATCATGAGCAGGCACTTAATATTAGAGAAAGACGAGGTGATCAAAGTCGCACTCGTGTAAATTGCCTCTATCATCTAACCTACGTCTATCGTCTTAAAGGCGACTTTGATAAAGCATTAGCCTATGGGTATAGAGTGCTACAGGGTTACGAAAATATGGTGGAGCGAAGTTATGGAAATGTAATACTTGCCAACAGTGTGCTTGGCAGTATTTATTATAGTATGGATAGTATAGCAATAGCTTTATCTTATAATAGAAAAGCTATTGAGTTAGCAAAGGAGAAAAGAATAGTTCAAGGAATATCACTGCATTACAACAATCAGGCAGAGTATTACTTTCAACAGGGGAAATATGATAGCACAATTTATTATGCTGAGTTGGCTTTAAAGTATCAACCCGCACTTATTAATTTAGCAAATAGCTATCAATTCCTGGGAAATGCGTACCGTAAGAAAGGGGAGTCTGATTACGCGTTTAGAAATCTTCGCAAAAGCAAAAAAATAAAAGAAACGATTTTTGACAGTCATCACACACAACTAGCTACTCTGTATGTTGACTTAGGGCGAGCCTTTGCAATGAACCAACAAATAGATAGTGCAAAATACTATTATCAGCAAGCTTTAGTGAATGCAAGAATTAGCCAAAAAGATACTAATAATAACAGTATACTTATCCAAACTGGCGATGATTTGATCACAATACAAGAGGCAGTAATTGGTATAACTGATGCACTATCTGAACAATACGAACAGTCCTGTAATCAAGAATATTTAGCTCAAGCTTTACCTTACTTTATAACTTTTGATCGGTATATGGATTTGAGCAGAAAAAATTTCTCAACAGAAGGCTCAAAGTTAACATTATCAAGCGATCATAAGAAAACTTATGAACAAGCAATTGCTAGTAGCTATCAATTATTTCGGAGTAATCCTACAGATTCATTATTGCAGTGGATATTTCATTTTACAGAGAAAAGTAAAGCGATGGTACTGTTAGAGTCTATTCATCAGGCAGAAAGAAGTCAGCGTATACTACCTGATTCTCTGAAAAAATCATACCAGTCTCTACAGGCACAATTAGCCTATTATCAATCTAGACTTATCGATGCCGAGCGAGATTCATCGGCATCTTCAACTGTTGCTGAATTGCAAATAGAGAACGCTAATATACTACGGGAATTAGAATCTTTAAATGAGTATATTCAGACTCATTACCCTAGCTACTATAATATAGCTTATGAGGATATGACGGTTCAATTAGACACTTTTAGAAAGTATATACCTCCTCACCAACCAGTAGTTTCCTATTTTTGGGGAGATTCGGCTGTGTATGCTTTACTAATCGCATCAGACAAAGTAAAAATACATCGAGTTGAGGATATGACTACACTTAGGGAAGCCATTATAAAGTATCAGGATGTATTGGTTAATGATGTAGTAGGTGATCCCTCCTACGCAAAGTTTCTTCAGTTTCAGGAAAGTGCTTATACACTATACCGATTGTTGTTAGAGCCTCTATTATTCGGTGATACTACTAATATTAAGTATCTTACTATTGTACCCGATGGAAACTTAACTGCTATCCCTTTTGAGAGTCTGATTACTTCTACAGTAGAAACTAATCAGAATGACATCAGGTACGAACGATTACCATACTTAATCAGGCAGTACAACATTTCATACGAGTTTTCCTTAAGTATTGCATTTGGTGAACATAATGATAAAGCAGAAACAGCTGATAAAAAGCCAACCGTAACTGCCTTTGGTATCAAGAATTTTGAAAATCTGCCCTGGAAGCAGCAGTATTTGCCGTTAGGAGGGGCTGAGCGAGAAGTTCGCTACATGAAGGAAAAGTTTCCGCAGACTAAGATGTTCCTAAATGCTAAGGCAACTGAGGCGCAGTTTAAACAACACGCACCAGAAGCTGATATTCTTCACATAGCAACTCATGGAATAGCTGATACTGAAAACCCTTTTGCCTCTAAATTTATTTTCTACCCGAGTGAGAAAGAGGATGGTATTCTTTATCTGTATGAGCTGTACGATATACCCTTAAAGGCTCAGATACTGCTATTGAGTGCCTGTGAATCTGGAATGGGTAAGCACTATGTAGGCGAAGGAAACTTCAGTCTAGCCCGAAGTTTTGTGTATGCTGGTTGCAAGTCAGTTATGATGTCACTGTGGCAGGTAAATGACATTATAACTGAGCAATTGATCCAGGGCATATATGATCGTCTAGAACATTATTCAATAAACGAAGCGGTACGAAGAACCAAATTAGCACTACTTGAAGAAGGCCTATATACTCATCCACAGTGCTGGGCAAGCATAGTACCTATGGGCAAGTCAAATCTCAAATATCCCAACACACTAAATGGCGATTATATAGTAATAGTGATACTGCTAGTAATGCTAAGCTTAGGTACTCTATATTGGACTGTTTACTCTACAAATGTAAGATCGAGTATAGTAAAGTACTGGTATATGGTCAAACTCAAGTTTTAGCAGGCCATATACAAGTAGGTAACAAAATACTTAGAGTAAGAGCAGTTAACATAGTCTGTTTTATGCTCGAAAATATGGTCTAGGAGTAACTGGTTCTACGATTTTTGTGACTCTAACATATCTTACAATTACTGGTTCTCTCAGTTCAATATCACCTACTATTTTCTTATGCTGTTCTCTTTTATGTAAAATAACTTCGCATACACCATGATATTCATCGTCAAACTCAACTTTACAGCCCTCTTCAATTTCATTAATACTACCCTCAAACTTATCATCTTCTAAAGCAATAAAATAGAGTAATTCGCCCGAATCATCTGCCTGAAGAATACCATCAATGTGAGGGGTAGCCCTATTCTTGTCTACATTTCCAAACCGTATTTTATTATGTGCAGCATTATTTTTTAAGATAGTATTCTTCTTTTCCTCATCGAAATGAATATCTAAATCATTATCTAAAAGGGATTGCATGTCTTCTATTTTTACTTTATTAAGTAAATTTCTACTCTTAAAAGCTGAATCTTTTTGTTTGAACACATGAATCCTTTTTAAAGATTCGGGTTCAGCGCTTAAAACTCGTCCAGATCCACGGGGCATAATTTAAAGGTTTAAAGGTTAGTAAATTGATTGTAATATCTTTTGGACTCTTTCGCCGTAGTCTTCGGTGTCTTGCAGTATCTCGAAGTGACGGCGAGCCGAATCTTCGTTGTTTAGTTTCAGGTAGGCTAAGCCTAAATCCCAGTGAGCACGTAGTTCGGTTTTCCGGTTCACGTCGGGGTATTCTAATACTCGTTGTAATGCTTTTACAGCCTCGGCGGGCTGCTCGTTACTAAGGTAGGCATTTCCCAAATACAGCCAAACGTAGGGTCGGTCTTCCTGAGTACTCACCTCAATAAACAACTCAATAGCCTGAGCGTAGTCTTGCTCATGGTAAGCGGTAAATGCCTGGGGCAGTAGTAAATCGGCATCGCTCTCGCCGCGGGTTGCCCCTCCCAATGCTTGGTAAGCCTGGTAGTGCTCATTAAATATACGACCATTGCGTTGCTCATCCTGAAACCAATACAGGGGAAAAGCTACCATTAGCAGTAATAGCGAGGCGGCCACACCTCTCAATAGCCATTTTGTCGTACTGGGTACGTTGGTTTCTTCTTGTACTGCTTCAGCCTCGAGTTGCTGTACCTGTCGGCGGGCTTGGGCTTCACCGTACTGTTGAATTCCTTTGGTAACAGTTTGGTGCGCTTCCAAGTACTCTTGTATCGACGGAAGGTGAAGTTGACTTTCCACTTCTACCTTCTCTTTTTCCGTTAAATCGCCATCTAGGTACCGCTGTATCAGTATGTGGTCTATTTCTTTCATCTACCTGCTCTTCTTATCTTATATGACTCCAGTGTCTTTCTAAGCTTGATTATGCATTTATACTTCTGGTTTTTTGCCGAAGCCGCATTTTTGTAATTCAGCTTTTCAGCAATATACTCCATCGACCGATTTTGGTAATAGAACATGAGTATAAGGTCCTGCGTTTTTTTATCTAGTTTCTCTAGGTTACTTTCTATTAGCTGATATTCTATTTCTTTTTCTTCTTTTTGCAATTTCAGTTCGTAGTGATCAGCTATCTTTTCTTCGTCTATTTCTCGATCAAAGCGGGTATTTTTCCGCTGCTGCTCACCAAAAACGTTCCTGCCTATTCCGAAGAGATAGGTCTTAATAGTGGAGGTAATGTGGGTAAGTTTTCCGCTCTGAACCTGAATGAGAAACCGACAGAAAGCCTCCTGATAATAATCTCGGCCTTCTTCGTCAGAACTAGCGTACTTCTTCTTCATCCACCGAATAAACTCTTCACGGTAGCGACGGTACGTTTGGCTGATGACCCTTTCATCACCCTCTCGGATACGGGTTATAATCTCGTTAGCTTTCATAGGCAGGCGTAGTAACTATTAGTGGCTGTTACTCAGCAATGTCACCCGGTTTAGCGAAAAATATACGGAATTTCTCAGAAAGCTTCACTGTAAAAATCGGACATGATAAAAAAGGGGAGTGACCTGCTTCTACTTGCCTCACTAATCATATATCTTTTCAATGATTATCCTGTTTCTCAACCAAATACTTCCAATAGCGGCGGGGCACGTGCTGGATATGTAGTTTGTCATTACGTCGTTCAGGAATGTTTACGCTATGAAAATAGGTCTGCCAGAGGCTTTGGTAATCTTGTTCAGCATCGGTAAGTAGTTGAGGCGATAAATGTTGAGGAGATGATGAATCTAAAGTGACAAAACGAATAGATGGCGATTGGCTTTCTTTAGAATCAGATGCAGGTTCGTAGTAAAGACCGTAGTTTCGTTTAGTGTCATAAATCAGCCAGCGAAACATTGGGTAGCGTTGGGTGAAGTGGGGCGGTAACAGCGGTAATACATTAAAATCAGGATTAACTAAAGCTGCGTATAAATTATCCTTAGTTTGCTGAAATCGAACAAAGGCGTGCATGCGGTGCACCTCGCGATGAATTTGCTTCTGAATACGGTGAATCTTTAGCACAATAGGTTCCCGGAAGTTGCTCATCACATTTTCCGTACTCGCCACTGCCAAACGAACGAAGCGATAAATCAGCATTTCTATCTGCGGTTGTTCTGAGAGAAAAACGTGATACAGGGTTTCTGTCGTTTGTTCTCCGCATCGTTTTCTTACCCCTTGCTTCACCCGCTTACTGTGTACTTGATTGGTAGAAACAAACGTAGGTTTGCCGAATAGTCCGGGTTGGAAGCAGCTTTCCTCCACAATTTCCTCTGCTGAGGTTTTTAACCGATAACTTTCAAAAATTACTGATAGTAGTCCGTCAAACGATCCATCGTAAGTGTATACCATTGCTCTAACCAAATAAGCTAAGTTGAGGTGAGTACTTCGGACGGGTTTGCTCACTTAAAATACGCTGCCTCAAATGCTCTGGATGAAAGCCAAGCCAGCGAAAATCAGGGTCGACGGTAGTCAGAAAATAGCGGGCACGTTTCCAGACAATACCAATTTTCTGTAGGTGCTCGCTCCGTAGTTTACCGAATTGCCGGGCTTGTACAATCTTCTGCGCTGATTTTACTCCAATGCCGGGAATGCGAAGAATCAGTTCGTAGGGAGCAGTATTCACATCTACCGGAAATTGTTCGGGATTCCGCAATGCATAACCCAGTTTAGGATCCACTTCTTGATCAAGGTCAGGGTGTTGGGTATCAACTAGTTCGTCTACGCTAAATCCGTAGCTACGGAGTAGCCAGTCGGCCTGATACAAGCGGTTTTCGCGAATTAGCGGCGGACTATGCAGCACGGGTAACCGCTGGTCGTCGCTGATCGGCACGTAGCCCGAATAGTACACCCGGCGCAGTTGCTGCTGCTGGTACAAACTATTTGCCAGATGTAAAATGTGGTAATCTTTCTCCGGAGTTGCCCCAACCACCAACTGAGTACTTTGTCCACCTGGCGCAAACGTGGGGGTGGATCGTAGCGTCTTTTTTTCTTCGCGATAACCCGTAATGGATTTAGCCAGAAAATTCATCGGTCGATAGGCGGAAGGATAATCTTTTTCGGGAGCTACTTTTTTTAGACTTTTTTCCGAAGGAATTTCCAGATTGACGCTCAACCGATCAGCGTACAAACCTGCTTGGTGGATTAACTCATCGTCTGCTCCGGGAATCGCTTTTAAGTGGATATAGCCGTTGAACTTATGTTCGGTACGCAACTTT
The DNA here is from genome assembly GCA_039198955.1 of Bacteroidota bacterium. Lineage (GTDB taxonomy): Bacteria > Bacteroidota > Bacteroidia > Cytophagales > Cyclobacteriaceae > Tunicatimonas. The sequence goes on from JBCCTI010000005.1 coordinate 23,837, forward strand.
TTGGCAATACGCACCAGCCGCTCCATCGTATAATCTGCATTTTTGAAAATCCCTGAGCTAAGAAATAGACCCTCAATATAGTTTCGCTTGTAAAAGTTGATGGTCAGATCAACCACCTCCTGCACCGTAAACGCAGCTCGTTTTACATCGTTAGATTGGCGACTTACGCAGTAGGCACAGTCAAAGATGCAGTAATTGGTCAGTAGAATCTTAAGCAAAGAAACGCAGCGACCATCCTGGGTGTAGGTGTGGCAAATCCCCATTCCCTGCGAATTCCCCAAACCATCTTTGGTATTTTTCCGGTAGCTACCGCTAGAAGCACAGCTTACATCATATTTGGCGGCATCGGCTAATATAGATAGTTTCTCATTAATTCGCTGGCTCATATCGCTAAATAAGTATAATATTCTTATTATAAGAAATTGATTATGATATTTTTTACGATTAGAACATCCTAAAACTGAAGCTAGGAAAAGTAACGATTGATCCTATTCTGGTTGGATGTCACTATACCTTGGGTTATATTCACTGGCGTGAGACTATTTATTAAACCACCATGCCTATCAGAACAAAGTCAAGAATCCGCAACCTGTTTATCGTTTTTTTAGGTAGTCTAAGTTTGTCGGGGGCACCTCCCTCGTCTTTGCTTCCTAATGTTGTCATTATCCTCGCTGATGACCTAGGTTATGGTGATTTACAATCCTATAATTCGGCCTCGCTTATACCAACCCCTAACCTAGATCGGCTAGCTTCTGAAGGTATTCGTTTGACCAATGCCTATTGCCCAGTAGCGGTGTGTTCTCCGTCCCGATATTCTTTGATGACCGGACGCTACTCTTTTCGTAGTTGGAAGAAGAACGGGGTCATGGCTAATTATGAACCTTCATTAATAGAAGATGGTATAGTAACATTGCCCGAGATGCTACAAAATACAGGCTACACCACCGCTGGGTTTGGGAAATGGCATCTGGGGACTACCTTTCCTACATTAGATGAGAAGAAACCCGCTGGTTACGGAAAGTTTCGGGCCGATAGTAATGGAGCTAACCTAGATCTGAGTAGACCGGTTACTGATGGCCCACTCGATCATGGATTTGATTACTGGCTGGGCTTCAGTTGTGCTAGTGAGTGCTGGATTTTAGAGAATAACAAAGTCGCGGCAGTGATCGATCACGATCTTTACACTACTGAAGCTACTCCCAATGTTGAAAAACTGCCCAAATATACGTTAGAAGAGTATACCCCGTTTATTACTGGCCACACACTAGAGTTTTTAAAAAAGCAAGCATCGACTAACGCCCCTTTTTTCCTATACTTTGCCCCCTACGTGCCCCACATTCCATTGGCGGTGAGTGAACCTTTTCAGAATACTACCGAGGCCGGGCTCTACGGCGATTACGTGCACGAACTGGATTATTACGTAGGAAAAATTCTGGATGCGCTAGATAGTCTAGCCTTTACCGATAATACTATTGTACTTTTTGCCAGCGATAATGGATCTCAGTTTACGATGACTGCTAAAGGGATGAGCCTGGAAAATGCCCAAAATAATCCAGATACCCAGCTAGAAGGTCAGTCTTACGATAAAGTACATCACCCTAACGGGAAATTACGCGGTACCAAATGGACGGTCTGGGAAGGCGGGGTACGAACTCCGTTTATCGCTCGTTGGCCCAATCACTTTTCCGCTGAATCAGTTAGTCGAGATTTGTTCGCACTGAACGATGTGCTGGCTACCTTAGCCGCAGTAGTAGATTATGATTTACCGGAGAACTCAGCCCAGGACAGCTATAATCTACTTCCTCTGCTATTAGGCGAAGGCGAAGGCATTCGTAAATCAGTTATTGTGAAGGCTAGTAACAATACTTACGGATTGCGGCAAGGCAAGTGGAAATACGTTGAAGGGGAAAACGATCAGCCTCCTCAGTTGTACGACCTCTCGGTAGATGAGGCAGAGACCAATGATGTATTGCCTGAACATCCAGTAGTAGCTCAAGAAATGGCGAAGCAACTAGCTGAAATCTTGAACAGCGGTCAAACAGTAACTAACCACTAAATATTCACCCGTAACCGAACTCAAGGGCATCAGGAAAGGTAGAAAATACTGCTCTTTTTCCTAGTTGTTCAACCATAAACAATGAGCCTGATTGGTTAGTAGTATTACCATCACTAAATAATCATTAATCTATGAGTACATCAATAGCTAAGACTCCTAGTTATCCAGAAGAGGTGCAACAAAAGCCCTTTTTCGATCTCACCCTTGAGATGTTAAATTGTGTGCGAGATCATCACTTTGACCGATTGGCTCAAATTTGTGATGATGACTACGGTATTGTTGATATTAATACTGAAGGTGGTTCAGAAATTATTCGCGACCGGGCTGGTTGGGAAAAGTGGTTTACCGGACTATTTAAGACTTTAGACCAGATGCACGCACAAACTTGGTCGGAGATTACTAATTATGAAGCCGAGCAGACCAGCGAGATGGGCTATAGTGTGGTCGATTTTGATCAAATGTTTATTGCGGGAGATAAGCGAATGCGATTTTCAGTGATTGCTACAATCATCTGGAAAAAGGTGGGTGAAGAATGGAAAGAAGCACGGTATCATAGTTCACTTATCGAAGTAAAAGAGTTAAAAGATTAATTTATCAGGATATACTCAAATAAAAAACGCACTGTATACACAGTGCGTTTCCCAAGTTAGTTGGTTAAAGATCAAGCGTTAACCGTAGCTCGCTCGTCGTAGGTAGAAACATCACTTTTGCTGGATCCTATTGCAACAGCATATACCACTAATCCAAAGCCAATCTTATTAACTGCATCACCGATGTTATAGACCAAATCCATGTTGGACGTATCTATACCAGTGAAAGATAGGAAGTTACCAGGAAGTAGCATATACCCGATAGGGTAAATACCCCAGCCAATGAGCGCAAACAATGCCAAATTCCTAAATCCTTTCTTCACCACAGCACTTTCAGACTTGCTGGCCAACGCCTTGGCCGAACCGAACCAGACTTCATAGATAATAACTGCCCAACCTACGGTAGAAATGAATCCCCACAAGATATTCATAGGACCATTATCGCGGTAGAAACCTTCGCCGATGTAACCTGCTACCAACATCAGTACGGCAGCAGCAATAAATCTCCACATCAATCCCACCTTAGCCCCCGCTGGGCGAAGCAAAAGGTAGAACTCAACACACATCAAAGGAACAGTCAACGTCCAGTCGATATATCGAAGGACAGTAGGATTTTCTCCGGTAACGGTGTAGTAGTCTCTCATGTAATAGTAATGTACGGCAGCGATTCCAGTGATGAGTCCTGAGATCAGAAGTGATAGTTTCCACTTACCATCTACACGACCTCTTTCAAAAAAGAAAAAAATGGAAGCCGCAAACATGGCCATGTAACCTGTGAAAAAGGTGAAAGCCACGGGATCGTCGACAGGTATCTCGACGATGTCTGCAAGGAATAAAGTTTTCATACTGTTTGATTATATTGGTTTATATAATAAACATATTAGAATATTTTTGTTTAGCACTTTTTACTGAAAATACAGAATGAAATTTTTGCCTTAACGACCGAAACGGCTTTTTTTATAAAAAAGCAATTTTATTTATAATAAAAAATAATAATTAAGGCTGTATTATTCAATATATAGTTAATATTTTTAATTAAAAAATGTTCATTTTTTTTAATTAAAAAGTACACATCGTAAAATTTTTATCAAAATGTGTTGAGAGAGATATTAAGTAATACGTCTATTTGCTCTATTTTTATAGAATAACCAAGTGTCAATGTAAGTAACCTATTACCTCGCTACTAAATGAAAATCCCGCTCATATTACTGCTTGTAGTACTTTTAACGGCTTGTTCTACTTCACCCTCAGAGTCGCCCGAAAATGAATACGATATTGTCGTCTACGGCGGAACTTCCGGAGGTATTACCGCAGCTATCCAAGCATCCCGTTTAGGCAAATCAGTGATACTGATTGAACCTTCCGGTCGTTTAGGTGGCCTAACCACGGGTGGTTTAGGTCAAACCGATATTGGTAACAAACAGGCCATTGGTGGAATTTCCCGGGAGTTTTACCAAAATATCCGTGAGCACTACCGTACTCCTGAAAGCTGGCAATGGCAGGATCAGGCTGATTATATGGATGGGGGGCAGACCCGTACTGAAGAGGGCGAAGACGCCATGTGGACGTTTGAGCCTTCAGCAGCCCTACAAGTGTACCAGCAAATGTTAGCCGACGCTACTGTTGAGGTAGTAATGAACGAGCGACTGAACCGGGACAGTGGAGTAGCTAAACCAGATAACCAAATTACCCAGATTACGACCGAAAGCGGCACCACCTACGCCGGAAAGGTCTTCATTGACGCTACGTACGAAGGCGACTTGCTGGCGGCAGCCGGAGTAGATTACTTTGTAGGGCGGGAAGCGAATAGCACATACGATGAAACTTATAACGGTGTACAGCTGCTGGATGGACATCAGTTTCCGGATGGGGTTGATCCGTATATAGTTCCCGGCGATAGCAGCAGTGGTTTGCTTTGGGGTGTCAGCCCGGGTAGTCTGGCACCACAAGGCAGCGGTGATACGCTGGTACAGGCCTATAACTTCCGCATCTGCCTGACCGATGCCGACGAAAATAAGGTGCCGATTTCCCGCCCCGACAGTTACGATTCTACCCATTATGAACTGTTAGCTCGCTTGTTTGAGGCGCAGCCTGATAAACGAAAGATCAACCAGTACTTCATCTGGAGCCAAATGCCTAATGCTAAAACTGATATCAATAATCGCGGGGGCTTCTCTACTGACATGATTAACTGGAGTCATAACTACCCCGAAGCTAGTTATGAAGAACGACAAGAAATCATCGAGGCTCATCGTGACTACACGCAGGGATTGTTATATTTCTATACTTCTGACCCGCGTGTGCCGATTGAGTTGCAGAAAGAAGTAAAGCGGTGGGGCTATCCTAAAGACGAATACACCAGTAATGGAAACTGGTCGCCCCAACTTTATGTGCGCGAAGCCCGACGTTTGATTGGGGAGTACGTAATGACTCAGGCGAATTGTCAGGGGCGGGAAGTGGTAGAAGATCCTATCGGTATGGCCGCCTACACAATGGATTCTCACAACTGCCAACGGATTGTAAACGACGGACAAGTGAAGAACGAAGGCAATGTAGAAGTCGGGGGCTTCCCACCGTATCCTATTGCCTACCGGGCTATTCTTCCTAAGCAAAGTCAAGCAAGTAACTTATTGATACCCGTATGTTTGTCGGCTAGTCATATTGCATTTGGCTCCATTCGAATGGAACCCGTCTTTATGGTATTGGGACAGTCGGCAGCGACGGCCGCCGCCCTAGCGATTGATCAAGACGTAGCAGTGCAAGACGTAGCGTATGCTAGCTTACGTAGTCAATTGTTGGCCGATCAGCAAATTTTAGAAAACCAGTAGAAACAGGGGGTTAACGGTACAGCACCTGATTGTGCCAGCGCATTTGGTACGACTCCAGCAACCAATGCTGTAATATCTGCTTTAGATAAATAATGGTTTGTCGCGTGAGACTTTTCATACAACAAATATACCCAGACTGCTGGGAAGCATCAATCAGATACTATACCAAAACTTACCTATGTGGGGTATGCGTAAATTATTATCCCTTTTAGTCACAGTTCACTTAATCCTAGAAAAATCAAGAAAACTAATCCTAAGTGTTCATATTAATAGTCTGATAATCAAATATATATGACTTTTAAAAAATTGTCATCCATATTAAATGACTGATGTTACGCAGTAGCCGTTAATCTATCAAGTTCTTTCATCGCTGCTCTGGTCGCTTGTATCTGGATAACTTTTTTGATAGCAAAATGACTGACCCGACTCTTTAGCTTTAGCATTTCCAATTTGACCAGAGCACAAAAGGAAGCAAATACATGGTTCGCCTGAGTACGTACTACTTTGGTCGGTGAGTTAGCTAACGAAGCATTATTCTTCAAGGACTTGTGACTCTCTTCTATCTTCCACCGGATCGGGTAGAGTGAAATCAGTTGCTGGTAACTTAAATCTAGTTGGCTAGTGACCAGAAACAGGGTAGCCGTGGATTGGTCTTTATTCACGTACACCTCTTTAGCTAGCATTAAGGGGAATGGTACGTCCGTAAGCCAAATTTGGTGAGCCTGTCCTGGTTCTAACCGTAGATTCGTTACTTGAACTAACTCTTTACGGCGAAGAGCTCCTTTGCTTAAAGCCACCTGACGGTTGGCCTTCAACCCAAAAATAAAATCCTTTTTGAGCTTTTGTTTGATGTATACCATATTCTCTGCACTGGCATACCATGAGTCAGCTAATACATAGCGATAAGGAATGTGGTTCAGATGGGTAGCCCGATGCAGGAGACCGCGCGCCATCTGGTTTTTATTCACCAGACTAAAACGCTGCTTCTTGCCTGTTTTTGGGTTAATTCGGGCTTCTGTTTTGCGTAGCAGTTCAAAAGCAACTGGAATATTTACTCTTTCATCATTCTGCGCTACACTATACAGTAGATGCACAATGTTAATGCCTTTTACAGAGCCACCTTGCAAATGACTATAGTGATACGCGATCAGGTCATTTTCCTTTGAATGAGGTTTTTCCTCAACAAAATCATCAATAATCATGACCCCTTCGGGATTATTCACTTCTCGGATAAGGGGTTTGATACGCTTCCAGTAAGCAGGTGTAGTGAACTCATCCCGGTTACTATTAAGCAAACGGGTAACTTGATCATGACTTACCACCCCATTACTAACAGCCGAAAGCCCGGTAGCGGTCACTTCGCCAGAATTACCAATTAGATAATCTACGTACAAGTCAAATAAAGCCTTTTGTTCCATAGGGCAATTTACTACTTTCAGTGCGTAATATCAGTTAAATGACTTACCGGGGATTGGAAATGCGGTGGCTACTGCTGCCTGGAATACAGAAGCTCAGTAACTTTCACATAAAATCTAAACGTAGCTTAATTATGTCCTAATTCTGTAATAAGAGTTTACTTATTTGCGTTTAATTAGTATCTTAATACGTACGAAACCCCCGGTGGAGTATGTAAGAAAACCCAGAAGATAGCAGAGTTGCATATGTCTATTTCATTGAAATTTAATCTACATTTGTGGGGTGTCGTCAATAACTATCAATCCCAAAAATAACGCTTACCAATTATTAGGTCATGGAAAATTTTCTCGCACTTTTCAGGCAAATTCTATTTTACGGAACCTTCGTATGTGTTGGAGTAGGGGTACTGTTTATACTGTATCTGCTGTTTAAATTAGCTACTACTAGCAATTACAAAGCTAAGTACGACTTCATCAACCAACAGGAAAAGAAAGTACTATGGTATAGTAGTATTTCCTTCATTGCGGGTGGGGCCTGCTACGTTACTTCTATTCTGGCAACTGAATGGATGTACGTATTTGTTGGGCTGTTTGTCTCAATTATGTTCGGGCTGATTGTGGGGGTAGTTATTTACAACTATCTGGAATATTACTATCCTACCTTTATCGAGGGGCGACTTCATAAGTTGCGGTATAAGCCTCGCCACTCAAAAGCAGGAAATGAGATGAAGTTACTGAGTGAATCAGAAGAAGATGTCTACCTGGACGAAGGGCAACAAGCCGAAGAAAATATCTTTTCAGTAGACTACGACGTATGGATTGACCATGCGAGTGGGGAAACTCAGATTGAAAAGTATAAGGGCCATTTACACGCTGAAAAGTCGCCTACTTGTGGTTATTATACCCTGCGGGTAGTTCGGGAGGAAATTATTGAGTCACCTACCGAAGAGAAAGAAGGAACACTCATCAAGCACTACGAATGTAGTTATACCAAGTACAAAACCCAGAAGGTGTTCAACATCGCCAAGCTCAAGAAAAACCCCAAAGAAGCCGGAAAAACCCTAATATCCGTGTAACTCAATGGATAGTTGACAATGGAAAGTGGACAATTAGTGCTATTCTAACTGTCCATTCTCAATTGTCAACTTTAAATTGACTAAGCGCAGCCCATTTTACCCCCATCCACCGTCAGGTTTACCCCCGAAATGTAATCGGCAGAAGGCGAAGCTAGAAAGGCTACAGCGTAGGCAATCTCGGCTGGCTCAGCAAACCTCCCTACCGGGATCTGCTCCTTCATATTCTGTTCAATTTCTTCTGGGGTTTTATTCTGGTTGGTTGCCCGATTTTTTATTAAATCTCGGATACGTCCGGTTTCGGTGGAACCTGGCAGGATATTGTTGACTGTAATTCCGTATTGCCCCAATTCTTTGGATAGCGTTTTTGCCCAATTGCCTACTGCACCCCGAATGGTGTTAGAAACTCCTAGCCCGGGAATGGGCTCTTTCACTGAAGTGGAAATAATGTTGATAATCCGTCCGTAGCCCGCCGTTTTCATCTTGGGTAGCAGGACTTGTACCAAAATCTGATTACCGATTACGTGCATCTCAAACCCTTGGCGGAAAGCGTTTAAGTCTGCTTGGTAAGCCGGGCCAGCAGGTGGCCCCCCGGTATTATTCACCAGAATATGAGCTTCATCCTGACTGCTGCTATAATCTTGCAAGACAGCCTTTAAATAATCGGGTTGCTGAAAGTCAACCCGTAGATAATTATGCTGCTGTCCCTTATCAGTTGCAAGTTCACCCAGAGTATTTTTTAGTTTTTCTTCGTTGCGGGCTACTAGCGTAATACTAGCGCCCAAAGCCGCCAATTCTATCGCACAGGCTTTGCCAATACCATCGGTACTGCCGCAGACCACAGCTTTTTTGTTGGTTAGATCGAGATTCATCATATTTTTATCATCTTTTTGCTGCGTATGAAGTTATAAAAATATGAAAGAACTATATAATCAGGCGCAGTCCCTCGATCAATCTGATCCACTACAATCATTTCGTAACCAGTTTCATATTCCTACGGATGAACAGGGTAACGAAAAAATCTACTTTTGTGGCAATTCCTTGGGACTTCAACCCAAAGCGGCTACCGATGCAGTAGAAAAAGAATTAGAGAAGTGGCGCACATTGGGCGTAGACGGACATTTTACCGAACCCGATCCCTGGTGGACGTACCACAAGCTGCTGAAAAAACCGCTTGCCCAGTTGGTAGGGGCTCAGGAAAGCGAAGTCGTGGCAATGAATAATCTTACGACCAACCTGCACCTGCTGATGGCTTCGTTTTACCGACCAACCACCCGGCGGTACCGAATAATTATTGAAGGCGGGGCGTTTCCTTCGGATCATTACGCCGTAGAAAGCCAAATCCGCTGGCACGGTTTTGATCCTCAAGATGCACTGGTAGAACTTCATTCTCGCTCAGGCGAAGAAACTTTGCGAACCGAGGATATTGTACAAAGTATCGACGCGCACCGTGATTCGCTGGCATTGGTGCTACTGCCGGGTATTCAGTACTATACCGGACAGTTCTTTGACCTGAAAACAATTACGGAAGCTACCCACCAAGCCGGGGCGAAGGCGGGCTACGATCTGGCTCACGCCATTGGTAATGTACCCATGCAACTGCACGACTGGAATGTGGACTTTGCCGTTTGGTGCAGCTATAAGTACCTAAATTCGGGGCCAGGCAATACCGGAGGGGCTTTCGTCCACCAGCGTTACGCTAACGATACTGAGATTCTACGTCTAGCTGGGTGGTGGGGGCATCGGGAGGAAGATCGCTTCCAGATGAAGCCAGGTTTTAAACCGATGTACGGAGTCGATGGTTGGCAACTGAGTAACGCCAACATTGTACCGTTAGCGGCCCAACGGGCTTCCCTACAAATTATAGCTGAAGCAGGTATTAGCCGTATCCGTGAGAAAAGTCTGAAACTGACCGAATTCTTAGAAAAATGTATTCACCAGATTGACCCTGAGCAGAAACGGATCACGGTAATTACACCTCGAGACTCGGAAGAACGGGGAGCGCAATTGTCCTTAGTTTTTGCTGACCAAGGGAAACAGGTTTTTGAAAAACTCACACAATCCGGTATTATTGTCGATTGGCGGGAGCCTAGCGTTATTCGGGTAGCTCCGGCACCTTTGTATAATACTTTTACGGAAGCCTATCATTTTAGCGAAATAGTGAGCGAAACGGTGAAATACGAGTCGGGTTGCCGGGCGATATGAAAGATAATAGGAAGCACGGAGTTGGGAGTAGGAAGACAGAGGATAGAATGTACTCCTTCTAACTTCGTGTTTCTTCCTCCTACAAAATTCAATGACTAAATCAATGAGTAAAGGAAATATAACGATTTTAGGGGCGGGTCTGTCCGGGGCATTGCTTAGTGCTTTGTTAGCTCAGCAAGGTTACCGGGTGCAGCTTTTTGAGAAGCGGGCTGACCCTCGCAAATTTGGGCTGGAAGAAGGACGATCAATTAACCTGGCGTTGAGCCACCGGGGCTGGAGTGCGTTAGAACAGGCCGGGTTACGGGAAAAAGTCCAATCGCAGGCCATTGCCATGCGGGGAAGAATGATGCACGACGAAAGCGGTCGCCTGTCCTTTCAGCCCTATGGCACCGATGAACAGGCGATTTACTCAGTATCCCGTTTGGGGTTGAACCAACTATTGGTGGATGAAGCAGAAAAAGCCGGGGCTGAACTGCGGTTTGAACATCGCTGCGAAGAAATCTATCTCAAACAAGGGCAAGCACTCATTCACGACCTCAAAGCAAAAGAAAGCCTTCTTACCGAGTCTGACTTACTAGTTGGAGCTGACGGGGCATTTTCTATGCTGCGGACAGCCATGCAGAAAACGCCTCGCTACAATTACAGCCAATCGTATATTGAGCATGGCTATAAAGAATTGAGTATTCCGCCTTATAATGGCGAGTTTGCCCTAGAACCAAGCGCCCTACACATCTGGCCCCGAGGTGGTTACATGCTGATTGCCCTACCTAATGCTGACAAAAGTTTTACTTGCACCTTGTTTCTAGCTTACCAGGGAGCCGAATCCTTTGCGAAGTTGACTACTCCGGCTGAAGTGAACCGATTTTTTGAACAGCGGTTTCCCGACGCATTAACCATAATGCCTCAACTCACCGAAGAATTTTTTCAGAACCCAACTTCTGATTTAGTTACTATCAAGTGTGACCCTTGGTCACGCTATGGCAAGAATGTGCTGATCGGCGATGCTGCTCACGCCATTGTCCCTTTCTACGGTCAAGGTATGAATGCCGGGTTTGAGGATTGCCGAATTTTTATGGATTTGCTAAAAGAATACGGCGGTGATTACCACCAGATGATTAGCCGGTTTCAGGAGCTGCGTAAGCCCGACGCCGACGCAGTGGCTGAGCTAGCTTTACATAATTTTATTGAAATGCGCGATTTGGTGGGCGACCGCGAATTTCTGGAACGTAAGAAGATTGAAGCCGAACTACACCATCGGTTTCCCGACCGCTGGGTTCCTCTCTACACCATGGTAACCTTCACTAATATGCGTTACTCCGAAGCCTTACAAATCGGACAACAGCAAGATCGCATTATGCGTCAGGTAATGAAACACTACGACTACGCCTCCGAACTCACCGACCAGGATTACGAGCGGATTGTAACCTTGTTGGATGATGAATAGAATGATTAGTGATTAATGTCTGACTCTTAATCATCAATCATCGCTAATGCTGAGATATCTTTGCAGTCTACCACTTTATACAACGTTCCGTTGGCTTTGGTGAAAAGATAAAGCTCCCCAGCACTATCGGTGCCAAACCGAAGGTCAACCCGTCGACTCTGCGTGAGCTCTTCCAGGTTGGTAGGGCGACCGTTAAATTCAATACTTAGCCGATAGACTTGCGCTTGCTGACCTAGTTCCATTTCATCAACCTCCGAGTAGAATATTTTACCGCGGGGAATATCCCCAAATACGTACTTACCTTTCAACAGTGGTACCTCGGTTCCCGCGTATACAAAACCACCGGAGATGGCGTTGCCCTCATCGTGGTCATACTGGGCTACCGGGTAAATGTAGCCCAAGTCATTTTCCGGCAGGGGGTATACTAGCTCAGGATTAGCCATTGGGTCAAACAGTAACATTCCTTCGCGATTAGGCCAGCCGTAGTCGCCTCCAGCTACTCCCAAATTTACTTCTTCTACACTGTGCTGGCCAATATTGCTGATAAACATTTTTCCAGAGCCCGTTTTGTCCCAAGAAATACGGTGGGCATTCCGAAAGCCCCGTGCCCACACTTCGTGTATCGCATCTGGATCATCTACAAATGGGTTATCATCCGGAATACCATACTGTTTATTTGCGCTATTTTTGCCCAGCGGGTCAATACGTAATACACTTGTCCAGATTTGTTCTTTAGTATCACAAAGGAAAGGGTAACGCATACCGGCCCCACCATCGCCCATACCTAAGTATAGTAGTCCATAATCAGCGTCTCCGGGCTGAACTAATGGGTTAAAAGCAACCTCCTGAAAGCCATGTACATGTGATACCATATCTACCCTCAGTAATTCCCGCTTACTACCGGAGAATTGTTCCGCGTTGGGGTCGTCGGCTTTCCATTCTACCAGCACCCACTGAAGTTTGACTTTAATACTATCGGGTAGGGGGAAATCAGCGGGAGCCGCATCATCCGGCTCGGTATGAGTAGTGTACAGTAAGCCGTTCTTGGCAAAATCAGGGTGGAAAGCAAAGCTACCCAGTCCGGTTCCGTAGCCCGGAATGTGAATGAAGTCGGGGTACTCAGTATTCATATCCAGATATACTTCTGAAGTGCGATCAGTAATTTCGTAAAGTTTTCCTCGCAAATCATGTAGAAACAGACGCTCCTGTTCGCCACCTCCCAGGGCTAACAATTTATTGATACGGGCAAGGGGCGGAGTAGTATCGCTGGCCGGTACGGTTAGTACTTCCTCCAGGACCAATCGAAGATTAGCCATCGGAATTTTCTTTTCTACAGGGTTTAGTATACCGCCCGGACGGTTGTTACGGCTCTTTTTTTGCCCTTGAGAGAACTTATGAATAAACCCTAAAATATGTTCAATTTGCTCACTATTCAGCATAGTGAAAGGAGGCATATACTGATTATATTTTCTATACAGTTCCTGTGCCCGGTCATCACCTCCATCTATCATTTTAGGAGCGTTGCTAATAAAAGATACCAGCCACTCTTTTTCTACTTCGGTAGTAACCCCACTCAGGTTAGGACCAATATTCGTTTCCTGAAAATTATGACAGGCAGCACAGTGTTGGTTAAATAACTCTTGTCCGTGCTGGACGGATAATTCATCCCGAACAAAATTAGCATCGGCTACAGGCTCTTTTTCGGATGGTGAGGTAGTACAAGCAGTAAAAGATAGTAGTAATACAAAGAATAATGTTAACAATCGGAAGGTGTAATTTGGCATAATATGTTAGGTGTTGAACAATAAAGATACAACAGAATCAGCTACATCAGTAGTTCGTTAGGAGTTATAGTAGTTCTAGGCCAAGGATGGATGTAGCCGTAGAAAAGAAAAGAGATGATCTATTAGTAGATCACCTCCTTTATCTATAAATCTAGTTAAACTAAAGCGCGAGATTACTTATTTAGTCACAGTAATTGCCCTATGATAAATTACTGTACCATCTTCTAAGTAAGTGACTAATCGGTAGAATGAAATTCCGGATTGAGGTTGCTGATCTTCAAATTGACCATCTTCATTGTTCTGAGCGGGACTAATTGTCTCAAACTGCATGTCCATTCCAGCTCGTTGCACGTAAGTCTGACCTTCTACCGAATCACTTAAGCTCCACGACAGGTTAACTTGTTCAGTTTGAGCTTCTGCCTCAAACGAAACTAATTCTTTGGTAGATACAGAGTATTGTTTAGCAAAAACATTGCTGGCGATTCCAACGGTGATTAGGGTTACCAGAAGTGCGCTCTTAGTGTATTTTGTAATAGTATTCATCTCTCTAATATTTATTTCCTGCGTTTACACATACTATATATCATTTACTGTACAAATATTTGTATTATGTAAATATTTAATTATAAAATACTGACAGTCAATAATTTGTGAACACACTCAAAAAGGCTTTTTTTGGGAATATTTCCCATTTAGGGAAAGCTGCCGGCGGGTATTCCCATTTCGGGATTGTCGGATGGGTTAGACAATCAATATTTGTATCATTTGTGGGTAGTTGACTAAAATCAGCGACGACAAGCGCGTTATTGGATGCGGAGCATTCCGAAGGAAAATAGTATAGTAAACGAAGGTACTTGGTAATTATCGCCTGTTTCTCAATTGGAAGGCTGCCCCGTCTAAGATGGATCGCAGTAATGACAAAAATTTAGATTGACTACTTTACTTGCCTGGGTTGGCACCAGCCGAGGATGAAACCGTATTCAGTAGAAGTTACTAGAAGTGAATCAGTCGGTAAAATAGTCAGGCAGGTACACTGAGATAGAACTACCCTTGTTGATCCGGCTGTTGATACTTACACTGCCGTGGTAGTAATCGACTAATGTTTTAACAATGTATAGCCCTGCCCCGTCCCCAGAACGGGCATCGCGGTCGTGCTCCTGATAAAAAAGCTGAAAAACCTTTCCCTTATCGTACTGTAGATCAATACCCATTCCATTGTCTAGTACGGTAAGCTTCAGATAGCCGTTAGGCAGTTTCTTTATCCGTACGTGAAGGTGAAGCTGCCGACGGTTAGATCGGAACTTGACTGAATTAGAAACAAGCTGATATAGAATCTCACAAAAAACATCGGCCGAACCATACCACTGATGACACAGTATTTTTAGCTGGATTTTAGCCTTTAGAAAATCGAGGGTTGAAGCAAAGCTTCTCATGACTAGGTCGACAGCCGGAGGCAACGTAAACGACTGAACCGACTTGTCTAGGGTTTTCAGACTCTGTTGCACATGGAAAAAGCGGATATACTTCTTTTCCAAGCTTTCCTTAGACTGTTTTAGCAGGGGAAGATAGGGTACTGCATCAGGATCAGTTTTCTCATTGGGTTCATTGAGCTGGTCAATGGCTGATCCTAATTCATGCATTGAAGGACGAAGGGTAGCCATCAGATCTGAGATCAGTAGATCGGTTTGTTGTATTTTATTGGATTGGTTTTCTGATACAAAGAGGTTGGCATGGTGCGATTGTAACAGCCGTTTCCGTTCTATGGCGCATACAATGCTACGGTACAGTTGGGAAACTTCGTATTGTCCCTCGACGAGAAAATCCTGAAAGCCTAGTTTTACCACTCGCTGTTCAATGAGCGGGGATTCTACACTAGATAAGATAACAACGGGTAATTTGGCGAATAAATATAAAGCCCGGCTGAGCAGCTTGCTATTTACTGGGTCTAGTAAATCAATGCTAATAATTACCCCGTCGTAAGTACGGCGTGCGGCCGATAGGGCAGCTTGTTCAAGATCCTCAAATAGGTCAACCTGAAAACGATCTTTCCAGACTACCTTCTGGGTAGTCCAACCGCCTTTTAGCGTATTGGCTTCAACGACTAACAGCTTATAAGAGCCACCTTTCATCATACAAAGTCATTCAGAGGATTGAGGCACAATACAATACGTTCGTAAATTCAAAGTCCGTCAATTAAGACGGGTAGGCCCCATTACGCAAGAACCTAACCAGTAATGCTGAATATCATGCACAATACTAGTGAATTCGGCAAAATCTAGTGGTTTGGCAATGTATGAGTTCGCGTGGGCATCGTAAGCATCATTAATGTCAAGTTCTGATTCGGAAGTGGAAAGGACCACTACTGGAATTCTTTTTAGTCGGGGATCATCCTTAATTGTCTTAAGTACATCCCGTCCGTCTACTTTAGGTAAGTTCAGATCGAGCAGAATAATATCAGGACGTAGGGTTTCCAGCATATCCAGGGCTTCCTGACCATCGCTGGCAACGGAGATCTCCAGTGGTTCAGCACTGTCCTTCAGTGCCTCCCGCACAAGTCGGGCATCGCCGGGGTTATCTTCCACCAGCAATACCGACCGGGTTCTGACGGTCAAACTCATTGTTTTCATAGTGTAGGGCTTTTGATAAGGTAAAAAATATGGTAGTTCCTTGCTCGGTCGCTGATTCAATCCAAATTTCCCCCTGATGTAGCTCTACTACCTTCTTTACAACTGCGAGTCCAATACCAGTGCCACTAATGTGAGGGTTCAGTTTTTTAAAGATAGTAAAAATTTTGGATTGATACTTATCTTCTATACCAATACCATCATCTTTTACCGAAAATTGCCAGAAATATGGCTTTTCTTGCACATTTATGAATATTTTTACGCTATCTGATGATCTAAACTTAATACTATTACTGATCAAATTTTGGAAGAGTTGGATCATTAAGGTGTCGTTTCCCCGCACAATGGGTAAGTGCCCGCAGCAAAGACGCACATTGTGCTCCTGAAAGCTTACCGCTAAATTTTGCTGCACTACTTCAATTACCTGATTTAGGTCAATTTCATGACGCTGCTCGAAGCGACGTTCTACCCGCGAATAATCTAAAAGGGCGTTAATCAGGCGTTTCATGCGCTCGGCCCCGTCTACCGAGTAATCGATAAAGTCGCGGGCATCTTGGTCTAGTTTATCCCGATAGCGGCTTTCCAGCAGTTGTAGGTAGCTGCTAATCATCCGTAAGGGCTCCTGTAAGTCATGAGAGGCAATGTAAGCAAAGTTCTTGAGTTCGTCGTTGGAGCGTTGCAGTTGCTTCTGGTAGCGTAGCGATGTCCTCTCGGCAATTTTCTTAGCCGTAATGTCTCGCGAAGCGGTGGTAAGTGCCATTATTTCACCATCAACTACTACCGTAGTGGAGGTGGTGTGAAGCCAAACATAAGCTCCGCTCTTCTTCCGAAACCGAAACTCAATCTCCTCCACTTCCGAATTATCAGCAGAATCGCCTAATAGCGGATGGTTTGATTCTTTTTGAAGCGTAAGTATATCATCAGGATGAAAGTAATCGTACGGGCTGTGCCCGGCGAGCTCTTCAGGAGTATACCCTGTAATGCGGTAAACCGAGGGACTCACATGAAGATAGTCGCCATTGGGTTTGTGTAGACAAACCATGTCGGTCATGTTATCAGTCATCAGCTTGAGATAGCGTTCTTTCTCGACCAACAGGTCATCCATTTCAGCTATTTGCCGGGCGACCTCTTTTTCATCGGTAATATCGCGGGTAGTAGAGGTAAGGGCAATTACCTCATTGTTTTCTACCACCGTAGACGATCGGCTGCGTACCCAGCGATAGCTACCATCTTTATTACGGATACGGTATTCGCTTTCCTGCATATTGATTTTATCGGCAGGACTATCTAATAGAGGATCGTGAAAATTGCCCCGAACGAGTGGAATGTCGTCGGGGTGGATTAGGTCATAGGGACTGAGGGGCATCAGCTCCTCCACAGTATAGCCAAATATTCGCTCGCAGGAAGGGCTCACGTAAATATAGGTGCCATCTGGGTTGTGTAAGCACACCAGGTCGGTCATGTTACTGGTCATCAGCTCTAGGTGGCGCGTTCTCTCGGCTAGTTTTTTGTTGAGTTCGGCCTTTTGCTTTCTAGCCTTTTTCTCCTGCGTAATATCTCGACCAATAACAAAGAAGAGCGATTGATAAGTATCGGGGGTAATGCGCCATTCAATTACCCTACCCGAAATCAGGCGGGCATCAAACTTCATAAATTGGCTATTCCCAGTCACGGGCAACAAATGAGCGAGCACTTTGGCGTGGTCGTTGGGGTTGATGAGCGACACAAACTCCCGCCCGCTAAACCTTTGGCCCCCAGTGTTGAGTGCGGTAACAAAACAGGGATTAATGTCTACTAAAATGCCTTCTTCGTTCAGTACCGCCATTAGGTCACCCGACTGTTTGAAGAACCGCTTGAAGGTTTTAAGCTCGTCTTGGGATTTTACCTGTTGGTCAACATCCTGGAATGTACCGTACAGACGTATACAATCACCGTCGCGGAATTCAGCTTTTCCGATAGCCCGTATCCAGCGTTCTTTGCCGCGCAATGTTACGATTTGCAGCACCTCGTCGTAGGGGGTTCCCTTTTCCATCGCTTGCTTTACCACTCGCTGGATAGTTTCTTGGCTATACCCCGGTTTGTAAAAGTTGATACTAGAGGTCAGGTCTGGTTCGAATTCGGGAGGTGCTTCATGAATGTCGCGAGTGGCTTTCGTCCAGGTTATTTTTTCAGTAGCTAAATCGAGCTCCCATCCACCTACTTGGGCCAGGCTTCCCACTTCTTCTAGCAGTTGTTTGGTTTTTTTTAGCTCATTTTCCTTTTCTTTCAGGGAAGATACGTCGATATGGGCACCTAACATCCGGATAGCCTTGCCTTCTGCATTCCGAATGGCTAAGCCCCGGCAGCGGATCCATACAGTACGTCCATCCTGATGGCGGTAGCGGACAATCTGATCGTAGGGGTGCAGGGGGTCAGCTAAGTGCTGGGAGAAGTTGTCCTCCGCTACCTTCAGGTCTTCGGGAAAGATTAGGTCTTGCCAGGCCGCCGGGTCGTGGGGCATATCGGCTGGGTCGTGCCCCAAGGTTCTCCAGAGCTTGGGGCTCATCCACTCGTGCTCCTGTTTTTCCAAGTCCCAGTACCAGATTCCGTCTAGTGACGACTCTTGAACGAAGTCAAAAATCTTATGATCGGAGGCGATTAGCTCGTAGAGTTCTTGCTTTAGGTAATGTTTTGCGTTGGGAAGAGTGGCGGACTTATGAATTGGTTTGGCAGCAAATAGCTGATCCTGGGTCTTCAGGTTCCGATCAATGTCCCGGGTAAGGCCAACAATCCACTGGGGTTCGCCCTCAGAGGTGCGTTTGATAACTCTTTCGCGGGAAAAGAACCACTTGTACTGACCAGATTTATGCTGCATGCGGTAGGCAAACTCCGTAGTTTCGCCATCGGGTAATGTCTTCAGTGCGGGGAAATGTTCCTGTAGATAACGAATAAAGTCTTCGGGGTGGCATAGTGCGGGGAGCAACTGCTCGCCCATAGCCTGGACTTCTTTTGCGGTGTACCCCAAAAAATTGCCAATTTCCTGGTTGAGATATACGTTCTTCTTGGTAGTGAGGTCAAATACATAAATGAGGTCGGGAGTGTTGGACAGTATCTGATCCAGAAATTCGGCAGAATAAGCCATAGTTTTGGTATTTAGGGCATGAGGGTCAGGTCGATTCTTCTCCGGTAGTTACGCTAGGTAGCACAAAGGTAAAGGTAGTGCCTACGTTTACTTCGCTTTCTACTGAAACTTGGCCGCCTAAGTCTTCTACAATTTTGCGAATGAGGTACAGTCCTACGCCTTTCCCTTCAACCTCGGGGTGAAACCGTCGGAACGGCATAAAAAGTTTCGCCCGGTGGTTCTTCAGGTCAATCCCCAACCCGTTATCAATGATCGAGAGGGCACAAACCCCGTTACTGATCTCCTGGGTGGTTACGTGAACTTGGAGGGGGCGTTCGGGTGAGCGGTACTTGATAGCATTGCTCATCAGGTTCATTAAAATGCTTTTGAGTACCGACTGTGGATAGAAAATTTCGGAAACCATAAAGTCGGTAGTAATGCTTGCCTCTGATCTTTGAATCTTTTCATCTAGAAACACGGTTACTTCCCGGAATAATGCTTCCCAGTTTTGTAAAGAAGATTGAATGACCCAAGAGTCTTGCTCCTGGAGCAGGGATAGAATATCATTCAGATGGCGATCGAGGGTAGTGGCGGTGGTTTTAATCCGATCCATCAACTCTACGTCAGCAGTAAGCGTAATTTGCTGGGCCTGTTGCATTTCATTAAGCTGCACTAGTCCCAAGATATTGGCAATCGGTCCCCGAATATCATGCGAAAGCATGTGAGTAAATTGCTCCAGTCGGTCGTTTGTCTGCTGGAGCTGTTCGTTGCGCTGCACTAGGGTTTGTTGGTGGCGTTGATTTTCCTGAAGAAGCTTGTGCCGCTCAATGGCATGTTGCAATGATCTCCGCAACGAAGTCTGGTTGATTTCGCCCTTCACTAGGTAGTCCTGTACTCCATTCATTACTGATTTTTTGGCTAAATCCAGATCATCTATTCCGGTTAAAATAATAATGGGTTTATCGCGAAAATACTGGGTGGCTAGGGTAACAGTTTCTTCACCAGCGGTGTCGGGTAGGGTTAAGTCTACTACAATAATTTCCGAAGCGAGGGACTGGTCAAGGTAACGGGCCTTTTCCAGGCTATCGGTGCTGGAAATGGTAAAATTAGGACTATGATCACGTAAATACTCCTGAAATAAGCGTACGTCGGCTTTATTGTCTTCTACAAGCAACACATTTTGCATATAACTGATATTTTTGGATGAAGTTGGAATGTCTAATGATATGCATATTTAATCTATAATCGTAACAAGCACTATTGCTAGGCAGAAAAGAGGATGTACCGTTTTGTGGGCAGGTGTAAAAAAATATCCTTATCGAGACAGGACAGAAAGTGTCCTCAGGAGGGATATGTTTAAATAATATGGGTAAAAAGGGATGGCGTTTTACTTTTTTATGAGGAATATAGTTTTATGATAAAAAAATGGTAATTACCGTGAGTGTTTAAGATTAGGGAAAAGGTTTGTTTTTATTTCTGACATTCACGAAAAAGCCCCAATTTTACACCTAATTCTAGGCTGTGAAATACAGCGGGTTAACCAATACGTAAGAAACCAGATTTTGTCCTAGAAATTTCGTAGTGAGGACGACCCGATGGAGTGCTCACTACTACTAGCACGGAGTAGTTAGTACGCTTTCTTAGCCTGATCAATATGAAAACCCCCGTCCCTTCCTAAGACAAGGTGCTATGGGGAAAGATAACAACCAAGCTTACCATGTAAACCATTAATAAAGACTATGCGGTGCGGGGAATTTGGTACACATTCGCTAAAAGCCAAAAATCGAATTGATATCAGTAGTTGTGTAAAACAAGTGCGCGGAAAGGTTTGTCAGCCAGCCATTATTGTCTGACATCTTTGGGGGCTTCCAGGGGTACGGTAACCATGAAAAATGTCACGCCACCTAATTGGTCAATAGTGACAATACCGGCGTTGTAGGTATTTGGTACCAGTAGTTTATGGTCAGATACCACAATTTTGCCGTCGGGGGTTAGTTGAGTACCGGGAGGTAGACCGCCCATAATACACTTCGCCATTTTAATAGTGCCGTCCTGGTCTATGGGGCGGGCTAACACCTCGCCTTCGGATAGTGCCCCAATGATGGGTTGACTCTCTAACTTGTAGATTGCCTCCTGGTCGAGCCGATCATTCGCCGCGATAATTTCCAAAGTGAGTTTGGTAGTAGTTTGATTTTCTTGCTGGTCTTGGGTAACAATCGTCAGTGGATAGTCGCCCACCTGAACTATGTCTTGTTGGCTTACTACAATTAGGCCGTTCGGAAACAAAGATAATCCTTCGGGCAACTTGCCGTCAGTAAGTTTGGCCGAAACGACATTAGATTTAGGTAAGTACGGAGCCGCCAGAATATCTCCTACGTTCAGATGGTTTACCGAAAGTGGGGGGGTACGGTAATAGAACCCATTGTTGCTAAACAGAACCGTATCGGAAGGTTCTTTTTGTGCCTGCACTTCGGCAAACAGGGTAATGAGCAAGACAGCACATACTTTAGACAGCAGTGAACTGCGAATGATAGTTGTAAAATATTGCATAGGGTGGACAGTTATATCACTTAATACTGGGGTGGTTGGTAGCGATAGTACAATCCAGCGATGGTAAACAAATATACGGCTACATACTTAACTTCAACTCTTTTTGCTTCAGTTTTATCGTAGCCTTTCTATTCGGGTATTAACTTTTCGCTATTATGCGCAAGTAGAAATTTTTTTCTGTAAAAAACCGCTTATTTACGTTATATTTTAGTACATACTTTCACATTACTTTTGTATCTGGAGAATTTATGAGCCGACTGTTGAACATAAATTCCCTTCGTGGGCATATGCCGAAACTATAATCTATTCAGCTTCGGCCGAGTTTAAAATATGTTGGGATCTAAACCAGTCTAAAGTTGGATTTGATCACTAAGATCAACGTCCTGGCTCTATATCCTTAAAATTTTCGGTGGGTGCAGTGATTGGTGTTGGTAGAAGCTAGACATCTTGTCGTGAGCCCATGTTTCAGTGTGCTATTTAGCATCGAGAACGGCATGGTAAAAAACAATAAAGGAATATACTGATGTAATAAATTGGGGATAATGGTCATTTTTTTCTGAATATTAGCTTTTGTTGATGTAATATTTCTCTCTTTTTTGAGCTAAAATACTCAGTGATCATCCAGGATTATTGCAGTATTACCTCATGTAAGTTTTAGCCTTATCGTAAATTTGCGGATACTTACTTTTACTCAATATTTGTGCGGTAAGAAATCAGGGATAGTCAGTACTATACCCTTTTGCAATAGAGTGCCCCTTTACACTATTCTTTTCTTTCTCTTCTATTATCAGTCGGTACACTATCAACGGCCGACAGATTATGCTCGCCATACATCAGGCTGCCTTTGACAAAGAGATAGACTACAATAAGGCTCGTCTATATTGCCAATTTAGCTTAAATAATGTCTAGGTTTTTTAGTAAAAATTTAAACGAAAAATTTAATGACAAAGTCATATGTGGGCTTTAGTTTAATTTATATTTCATTACAGTTATATTTTTCTTTATCTTATACATTGGTAAATAAGTATTAAGTAATAACCTTACACAGCCAAGCCCAGAGTAAGTAAAGTATTTTCAGAAGCTGGGTAGACTAAATTTATCGATATTAATCTAACTACCATCCCTCTATCTACTATGAACATTATCGTCGCTGAAGATCACTTGCTGTACCGCCAGGGCATCACTAACTACCTGAGCATTCTTTTTCCCAACGCAAAAATTAAGGAAGTTGCCAACGGCACTGAGATGATGTCTATTATGAAGCACTTTCAGCCCGATGTTGCCATGGTAGATTTGGAAATGCCCGAGATGGATGGGATAGATACCATCAGCTACGTCCGCAACTACAATAAAGACGTTAAAATACTAGTCATCACCATGCACGATAGCCCCGAAGTTTTGCAGGAAGTAGTTGCGCTGGGCATACACGGGCTGCTGGTGAAAGGTGAAAATGAAGAAGATATGGGTAAGGCAATTAATGCTATCATGAAAGGAAAGCACTTCTTTAGTGAATCCACCCTAGAACTGATGCAGAATGACTTGGTAGAAAGAAATCGGTTTCAGCGGGACTTTTCTAAACTCAGAACCTTAACCGAACGGGAAATTGAAGTGCTTAAGATGATTTGCCGGGAGATGACCAACAAAGAGATTGCCACTGTACTCAACCTGAGTCCGCGTACTGTAGATAATCATCGTAATAGCTTACTGGAAAAATGTAAGGTGAAAAACACCGTAGGGTTGGTAAAGTTTGCCATGCGCCACCACCTGGAGCGCTAACAGTTTGGCTGTCTGACGCACAAAACTTTGCGAAGCAAGGCATCATATTGGGTATTATCTTCTGACTTTCACTTTACGTTTTCGATTGAAGAATAAGTAACACCGATTAACGGTTACAGACCTGGCCGTTCCGCAGGCGGGTTCATTCTCGATTTTTTGATTTCCACGGCATCCTTATACTTCTAAAATCAAAAATCGTCAATCCTGACTCGATATTTAAAATCCAATACTGATTTTGTCTAGACTTACTTGAGGATAACGCCGGATATTAACAGTTCTGTCTCCATCTCCCTTGTGGGAACACTACGTATTTTCCGCGTATTTATACGATTGGGTTTTCTTCAAATTATCATACTTCCTCAGAATAGAAAGTAGTGGGGCATACTTTGCGAGAGGTAATCAAAGGTTGATTACTACACACTTTATAACCACTAATTTCTTTCAAAAATGAAGTATCTTAATTTAGGAATTCTGTCCTTATTGGTGTTGTTTCTTGCCGCTTGCCAGGAGTCTACTGACCCTACTCAAGACCTGTCCCGCTTGGAGGGCTCATCGGCTACCCTGCTAAACTTTTCTGGTGAAGAAGGGGAAATTATCGAGCTAACCGAAGGCCAAGCCATGACATTGAAGTACCAACGAAAGTACCCCAATCAGGTGCGGGCTTTCTTTCTCGGAGCTGACTACGTGAACCAACTGCTTGACCAAAAGTCGGCACTAGGTGTGCGTTTTTACCTGGGGCTTGATGGTGCCCAAGAGTACCAATTAATTGGTGCTGGAGTAGATGATACGGGTTCTGATCTATTAGACCGCACTATTGTTCACGCTACTACCTCCTGCACTGACTGCAACTCAGCATCGCCACTGTGGCACGGTGATAAAAGCCAAGCGACTAACATACCCGTAAGTACTAAGGATGGCGAGAATGTCGGTTTGGATCAAGCGCAAATGTTTACCCATTTTTATCAGAAATTATTTCCCAAGAGCCAAAAAGCTTTTTACTTTGGGCAAGATGTGTTACAGGAGCTGCTGAACGAGCCTGGTGCTCAAGGGTTATGGCTGTACATGGGAATTAACGAAGTTGACGAATTGGAAATACTACCTACCATAGAGTTTGATGTCAGTAGTGCTCGCTTTATAGAAATCGGCCCTGCCAAGGTTGCTGATAGATCAACGGTTTGTCCACCGTACTGTGATGGTGATAGTGATGGGTATGGTTCTCCGCTTTTAATACGTTATGACTGATAGCTTTCTTAATTATTCTCGCTATGTAAGCATTTTCCTACCGATTGCTCCGTTACTGATCGGTTTATATCATAATAGAAGTAAGGACTTTCCCTACTTCTATATTATTTTTCTTTTGGCTGTTAGCTTATCTATTGATACAGTAAGTGTTTTTGTCTTACCCAAATTCAGTAACACAAGCACAATTTCACTCCACATTTACACCCTAAGCGAGTTTATTATACTTGCTCTCTTTTTCCGGACAATTATTTATGATAATACGATCAAGAAATGGTTAGTTCTTATGATTATTGCATTTGGTTTGTTTAAAATAGCAGATATGGTATGGATTACTGGTACTGAAAAATTGGATAGTCTAGCAATCACTATCTCATCACTCTTTTTTACTGGACTTGCGCTATATTTCTACTGGCAAACCTTCCAGCGGTTGGAGGTAGAATCGCTGGAGCGGTACCCTCTTTTCTGGATTAATTCGGGTGTACTATTCTACTTTGCGGGTAATTTAATTACATTTATGTTTAGCAATTATATCACCCAGCAGGGCTATGAGTACTTTATTACGCACTGGCTGTTGCACAACCTCTTCAGCCTGTTTAAGTACATAGCCTTTAGCATTGGCCTATGGCTTCTTCCGCGTCCGCAACGAATATCTCTCTCCTAATCTTTGCAGCTAGTGGTGTTGTGGGACTATTACTATTCTTCATATTCTTTATTGTATACGCCTACCAGCAACGATCCCTTCGGCACAAGCAAAAGGAGCAGCAGCTTCAGGTAGAAATGAAGCATAAAATGCTTCAGGCCTTAGTTGATGGGCAGGAGCGGGAGCGAGAGCGGCTCAGCCGCGACATTCACGATAGCCTGGGTGCCCAGCTTTCTACTATTAAACTGTACCTAGCCGAACTTCGAACCCTTCCGCATAATCCTCATACCGATAAACTTATTCAAGAAAGTATGGGGTTGCTTACCGCTTCCATTCAAGATTTACGGGCTATTTCCCAGGATCTCATGCCCCAACCTCTGCAAAAAATGGGGCTGATTAATACACTGCGTACTTACTGTCAAAAACTGTCGTTAGCCCACAAACGAGAAGTCCGTTTTACCACCAATGCCAACCTGTTACTTATCCCTGATTCTACGTCTTTGATGATATTCCGGGTCATTCAGGAGGTAATCAACAATGCAATTAAACACGGAGATTCCAAGATGATCTCCGTCAAACTACTAGATCAGATTCACGAATTGATTATCAACGTTGAAGAAGATGGCATCCCTTACAGTTGGGAAGAGGCAAAAGCTCAATCGCAACTTAATGGTTTAGGAATTTTAAATATTGAAACCCGCATATCCCTGATGAATGGTATATTGCACCAAACCAATATTGACAATAAAAATGTTGTCTCCATAAAGATTCCTGTGCATGTTGAGTAAAGAAATTATTATTGCTGACGATCATTCAGTATTTCGGGAAGGTTTAGTGCATCTCTTTCAGCAGCACTTTCCCCAAGACCACTGCCGAGAGGCAGCTGATGGCAACCAATTACTCCGACTGGTCGAGCAACAGGTGCCCGACCTGATTATTCTCGATCTGTATATGCCTGAAATGGACGGAATAGAAGCAGCTAAACAACTTACCCGGACATTTCCCGACATCAAAATTCTGGTGCTGACGTTCTTTACCGATACTGTTTTTATAGAAGAGCTGCTACAAATTGGTGTCAACGGTATTCTTAATAAAGATGCAGAGAGGCAGGAAATCGCAAAAGCGATTATCAGAGTACGCGAGGGCGGTAATTACTACAACCAAAGTATTTCGGAGATTATGCACCAAAAGCTGCAGCGCGACTACCAAATGGTGCATGACTTCCGGCTATACGAACGCTTCAATCCCAAAGAGATACAGGTTCTCAAGCTGCTCTGTGAAGAAAAGACGACCCGTGAAATAGCCAAAACCATCGATATGAAAGTACGGACCGTAGAAAACTACCGCCGTAGCCTACTGGAAAAAACGGGAGCAAAAAATTCTATCGGACTCATCCGCTTTGCTATCAAGTCCAAGATACTAGAGCTGTAGTATACATCACTCCCTAGCTGAGACGCACTCGTAATGCATTGGTCAATACCTGTACGCATTGCGAACATGCACTAACTCAAGTTACTCATCAGTAAACTCAAATAAAAATAATCCCACTCCCAACTAGAGTTTTTCGGTAAATCTGCTACTTTTACTTAGCATCAACACTCTATGCTTTCCAATGCCAATTCTACGCTTCCTAACTATTAGTGGAGTACTGTTGATTTGTTTGTTCGTGAGTAAGTTAGCACTTGCTCAGCAATCTGTTGATTCGGTAGTCTACCAGATCACCGACGTACAGGTAGATGATACACTCACCATCACCTACGATCTCAGCCAAACTGAACCGGGATTGTGGTACCGGGTGATTCCCTTTTACCGGGACCGGTACGGAGAACCGCAGTACATTACTGAGTATGTAGCAGGAAGCTGGGGGGATAGCATTACGGCGGGCGTGCAAAAGAAAATCTTCTGGAACCCTCTCCCCAAGCTTCGGAAAGGGTATCGGGGAGGACTCAAAATAGGATTATCGGTTTCGGTAATCGCTCCCTCGCCTGAAATAACGCTAGAAAAATCCTACTACCGGCGGGGGAAGCGGTTGGTATTGACATTAGACGAAGATACCCACTACCATTATCATGTACTAGATACTAATCGCCTAGTGTATTACCGAGGTACGGTAGATAGTTCAGGTGAAAGGGTGAAATTACCAATGAACCTCCCACTGAAGCAGGATTATCAGATCAGAATAGAAGATGAGACTGGAAACGTAGCCTACACTACCCGTTTTGCTGTCCGACGATTCATTCCGCTGGGAGTCATCGTCGGGGTACCAACGGTAGCCACAGCTGCCGCTCTGTATTTACTACTACGAAAAGAAGAATTACCTGCTCCACACGGTTTGTCAGAGTCTGAGTGAGTCATGAGGTGCTGAAAATTAGAATATTAATTTATACAAATGAAAACATTGTCGCTTATTTTCTTACTTGCCGTACTTTTGGTGATGTCCTCAATAGAAGCTACTGCTCAGATGGGTAATGAGGTAGTGATTAACCTAAATTTAGAAAAAGATGTGACCCGGCCTACGGTAGAAATTACTACTATTGAGAATACCGGACAGGTACGCGTTCAGGTGCGGGACGAGGGTGGTATTGATACGGTATGGATTGACCAAATTCCGCAAACAGTAAATCATGCCCAGCTATTTGTCGACTCACTAGATGCTTATCAAAATCATAGCGTACGGGTGGTAGACCGCCGGGGTAATACTATTAATCAGGAATACTTTCCTTCCCGAGGCTTTAGTTCAGTAAGTTATATTCCTGACCTTACCTCTCGAAAATCCATATCCCAGGCGGTTTATCATGCCCTGATTATTGGGGTGGAAGACTACCAAGGTACAGGTTTTGCCAGTCTAAAGTATCCAGTAGATAACGCCCGTGACCTACGGGAAGTCTTAATAAATTACTATAAGTTTTCGCCCAGTAACATTATGATGTTAGAAGATAGTATGGCTACCCGAGGGGGGATAGAGGGGGCATTTGATGCACTGCGGGCGCAGGTAGGAGAAAACAGTAATGTACTGGTTTTCTTTGCGGGCCACGGCCAGTGGGATGAGGTCTCTCAGACCGGGTTCTGGATACCCTCGGGGGCTAAGAAAGGAAGGCGGTCTACCTACGTAAGAATTAGTGCCATACAGGACTACGTACGAGAAACTAATTCGCAGCACACATTGGTAGTCGTTGATGCTTGCTCCAGTGGTAGTATCTTTAAGTCTCGGGGACCAGGTATAGAAAATATCCCGCGCGATGTACAACAATTATACGCCGATAAAAGCCGGGTCGCTATGACCAGTGCCAACCTGGAGGAAGTACCAGACAAAAGCATTTTTATGGAATTTTTGCTGAAAGAGCTCGAGCAAAACCAGAATAAATATCTGCGGGCTAACAGCCTGTTTAGTAGGTTCGAGGCTAAAGTGATTCACAACTCCCGTATCACTCCTCATTTCGAGCCAATTCCTGAAAGTGGACATGAACTGGGAGATTTTATCTTTACCCGGCAGTAGTTATAAAAGACTACTCGGGCAATAGCAGCAGCCGTTTTCGCTGGATATTAAGCGTACCGTGCTGCTGGGTACGTAACTCGCCAAAGTAGATACCACCGGGCAGTCGGTTTCCAGCGACATTCCGACCGTCCCAGGTTAGTTGGTGAAATCCTGTCTTCCTCGAACTGTTTAGTAAAGAGCTTACTCGCTGACCCGCTGTGTTGTAGATAGTCAATTCTACCTGAAAATCCTGGTCAGAAGGTGGCAAAGTAAACGGAATGGTCACCTCTTTGGCAAAGGGGTTAGGATAAGCTGCTTGTAGATGTATTTTACTCGGATTGAGATTATCATCAATGGAATCTTGAGGGGCGTAGTAAATTTGAAACATCCGGTGAGGTGAGGCCGGAAATGAATAGAAAGCCTGCTGGCGCATATCAATCACCCGTTCTTCTTGACGATCAACCAGTAGGAGAGAATGATCGTTTAAGGGAAACTGTTCAGTATCCCAGGTTAATTTTATCAATCCGCTCTCGCTAGCCTGTACGTCAAAATCCCAGATATAATGGTTGTGTGGGGGCACAATATCTTTAGAAAAATTAGGGTAAAAATAATCGGGATGCTGAAAGACAATATCCAGAAAAGCACCCAGTGCGGGAGGGGTCATCAGGTCGTAGCGGTCAGCCAGGGCACTGGCATCGGGATGCATTCCAAACCCAGCCCGGGTGCGAGCCAGTCCGCTTTTTTCTTGCTGTACGCTCAACGCAACCTCCCAGCTACCCTTGGCTGGTTTAGCCGTTTTGCCCTCAATCCGGGCCGACTTAGCACTGAGAGGAATGGTGATAGAATCAGTGGTCTCGTTTACGAAGACCAATCCCCCGGCCGATTTATCCAACTCTCGGGCAGAGTTGTTCCAGTTGGGGCTATGCTGAAACACAAAATCGTTTAATGCAGCATCAGTATTGGCAGGGTCATTAGCCACCTCCCGCCAGTCGATGGCGAAGGGAGCTGGGTTACCGATCAGGTTCCAACCGGGGTGTACTGCAATGCGGTAAGGTTTGGTCTTATTAGCCCTCACCCGATGACCACTACCCGAATTGAGCGGCTCACCAATATCATCTTTCACAATAAGCAACTGCGCCTGTCCTGGGTCAATCGTCCTGATTTCGGGATATTCGGAAAACTGATTATCCCCATTGATGGTAAATAATCGCCACTTCTCTTTATCATATCCACCCAGTTCGTCAAACAATACGTCAGATACGGTGGGTTGGTCTAGCACCAGCGGGAACGCTATGGTATTATACTTATCTCGGGTCTTGCCAAATTTTAAGTCAATGTCCTCGCCTTCTTCCAGAAATTGGTAAGCGTACTGTAGGCGGAACGTAGTATCGCGGGCGAAATAATCGGTGAGTTGGTAAAAATACTCTACCCCTACTGGATCAACGACATTGCTCAGTTGGGTACTGATGCTGCGCTCTTCATTGAAAATATTATCAAGAGGTATTTGTTGGAAAGGGATGGTACTGCAAATGCCCCGGTAGTATAATGTGGCTTTCTGAACCAAAGCAGGGTCATTTACCTGAAGCAGAAGGCTACTATCAGATGACAAAAAGTCACTCGATGGTTCGCTAATCGTTAGCTGTTGGTACTGTCCGGTGGTAAAAAGTACTGACGTATCCCGCACCAGGTTACCACAGGCATCAGCCAGGGCGGTAGCGGTAATCTCTAAGCGATAAAAAGTATTCTCCTCTAGCGAGGCAGTAATAGTAAGCGTAGGCGGCTGATACGTTGGCGCGATATCCACCGTTTCCTCGGTACTACCCAGTTTAATTAGACGAATTGCCGAAGAGAAATCATTCGCACCGTCTAGCGGGGTGATGCCATCGGGCAGGAATAATTCTTCGTCGAAGGTAATACGCAGCGGTCCATCGGTGGCTATTTCATCGGCAAGATGCCCTGGCGAAAAGGTAGGGAGGGGCGGATCTTTATCGATAACAAATTTATCATCAGAGGGAGGGGAGGGGCTGCCATCGACCACCACTTGCCAGGAGTACGAACCACTACCTAATCCGGGTGGAACGACAGCAATGATTGAGTCTGGTGAGATCAGTTGAAAATCGGTAACCTCAGTGTTGCCCAGTCGGACCTGCACGTTACGGGCATTGTTGCCAAAGTTCTCACCACTAATGCCAACCTCCATTCCGGCTTTACCCTCGCGGGGGGAGAAGTCGTTGATCCGGACAATAATCTCGCCGACAATAAACGGAACTGGGTTTGATCGGGAATTGATATTGATTGTTACTTGATAACTTCCCGCAGGAATTTGGGGCACGGTGACGGTTACTGCAGTGTCTGACCAAAAGCTAGCATCAGCTTTCTCTTGGTCAAAGGTGACTGTACTGTTTCCTTGAGTATCGCCAAAATCTGTCCCCCTCAAGGTAAATTCCTCACCTGGAAAGCCCTGATCAGCCGAGATAGATTCAATCTCCGGGAAAAATACGCTAAAGGTGGTAAGGGCTTCTTCGGCACCAGCTACCACGTAAAAAAAGTGTCCAGTGCTATCAAACGCCATAAAATTAGGTTGCTCTATCGCTGGGCTTCCGTTTCTGATCGTCAGATCGGCGGTCAGCCCTCCCGTATCAGGATTGCGCTGGAAGGCAAACATTTCAAAATCGGCTACCCCGTCGCTATTCTCGTAGTTGGTTGTGTACACGGTGCGGTTATCGGGAGTAATAGCCACGGAAGAAACCTGTCCAAAGCCTACTATTTTGTTGAATCGATCATCCAGTGATGAACCATCGTTGGTAAAACGCTGCTGAATACTCAGGTTACCAGTAGATACGTCGCGGGAAAATGTAGTGAGATTACCAGCAGAAATTCCTCCAAAGCCACTTACGTATACATTTTTACCATCCTGGCTAGTAATAATTCCGGTCGGGCGAATGTTACCAAATCCAAGAAACGAAGCCCAGTTATCAATATTTTGCACTGAAGTTAATCGTCCTTTGCTATTCACATCACGGGCAAATACTGACAATCCATCATCATCAAGTCCAGTAATGTATACGTGTCTCCCATCAGGGCTAATGACTACATTATTGGCAGTGCGTAGTTTTAGGTCACCAATACTGCCCACTACTCCAGTATCAAATATAACATCTTCAAATGTCGGTTGACCCGACAAACTGTCGACTGAGAATACTGAAACCGCATTATCATTGTAAGCAGCTACGTAGATATTATCGCCGTCGGGGCTAACCGCCAGTGCCCACGCCCCTCCCAATCCATCCACATCATTTTCCCCATCGCGCAGGCTACTGATGAAGGTGAGCGAGCCATCGTCAGCCCGAGAGAAAGTGGTGAGGGCATTATCTTTAACGGCTACGGCATACACAAAACGGCCGTCTTCGCTAAACGCAAATTTACGTACCCCCGCCAGTCCCTGTACTCCATCTTCCCCGTTTTTTACCGCTTCCTGAAACGTTAGTTCGCCATTGGTTTCGCTGCGCGAGAAAATTGCCATGGCATCATTGTCAAAACCCGCCACGTATACGTAGCGATTGTCGGGGCTGACTAGCACGTGGGTGGGGTTGCTAATCCCGGTAATATCGCCCTCACCGTTGCGGAGTAATTGCTCAAAGCCATACTGGGCGTGGACTGCCTCAGAGACCAGGGCAAAGGATAATACTAGGGTTAATAAGCAGACAACCCAGTGGGTGTACGATAAAATACAGGTTTCCTTGTCGGATGAGTGAAGCGAATTCTGGCATCTCCCACTTACTATCGAAGATACCTCGTCGGGATACCCCCCCGAATTTGTAGCACAACTGACTGCTTCGCTCACCTGGGAGAAGATTTGTGTTTTTCCGCATTTTGTCGTACTTACAGCCCGGTCTAACCAGAGGCGTATTGCTAGGAATCGCATGAGTGTAAAGGTTCAGCGGTAGCGACTTAGTTAGTTTGTAAGCAGAAAAGTAAAACTTTTTTTGAAAAGATGGGTAACGATTTTACTTTTTAGGCATATACCCTAGTTCATTCACACCATTCAAGCTCTTTATACCTTCCTATCTCCTCAGAGTTACTTGCCAGAGAACTCTGAAGAAGCCAGCCATCAACATCTAGGAAAGCTTGCTGACACCGTCAGGAAGCCGTTGAGTATACTAATTCACCGCTTAGAGCTGGTTGGAGTGTCTCACTCCGACCTTCCTTATGATGAAGAGGAACTTAGTCCTAGACTATGCGTCCCGAATTACGATCCTGAGCTGGTGTACAGCAAATTGCAATGGTTGCAGAAATCACCCTTACCCCCTTTTTCAAAGGGGGAATAAGACCACTTCCCTCTCTCCTCCTTTTTCAAATTATCGATTACCCATAAATATTTTGCGTCAAAAAGCTCGATGTAACCTGTTTACTTGGCTGTTTCCGAGTGCTTTTGTCCAACTGATTTCGTCATTCCGGGATTTTCTGCAGTGTAACGGGGGCCGTCCCACGGAAGAAAATACCGCGCCGCGGTGGCCCGGAATCTCCCGCTACGAAAGAGGAGATTCCAGCTCTACGCTTCGCTACGGCTGGAATGACGGTAAAAAAGAAGTTTATCGTTGACTTGTGGGGAATCAATAGTTTTTCAAAGGGGGAATAGGTTCTCTTTTATCCTCTCCCCCTTTGAAAAGGGCCACCGCAGCGCGGGGACTAAGGGGGATTTGCCCCAACAGTAATCTATAGAAGAAAAAAATTCTACCACCAGGGGGGTAACCTTTCGCTACACCGGGTATTTACCACCATACGCAACGGAACTAAGCGATCCCTTAGGAATACCAGATAGAACGGCCGCCCGGCGAGGTGGGTAGCTCAACTATCTGGGGACGCACCCTCGCCAGCTTTCTTTTTTAAGAGAAAGGCTGACTGGAATAACTACGCTTTAAACATTACTACAATGAAAACGCTAGTAAAAACCCTATTGGGTCTAAGCCTGATGCTCTGCCTAACCACCGGCTGCGATCTACTTAACTACGACGAGATCGAGACTGAAGTAGCCCCTGGTGGCGGCGGTGGCGGCGGCAGTGGCGGGAACGATGATCCCTGTAAGGAAGAATGTGACTAATAACCACAGGAGAGGGCTGTCTATTTGGAGGCAGCCCCTCTCTTTTGTATTTTGAGGGATGTTTAACCTAAACCATACCGAAGTATGAAAACTTTGTTTAAGACTTTAATAGGCCTAAGCCTGATGCTCTGCCTAACCACTGGCTGCGATCTACTCAACTACGATGAGATCGAGACCGAAGTAGCCCCCGGCGGTGATGGCGGTGGCGGGGATGATGACCCCTGTAAGGAGAAAGAATGTGACTAGTACCTGCCACCAAGGTGCCCACCTGTTTGCAGGTGGGTATCCTTTTTCTTACTTTATGGTATGTTTCACTTAAACCACACCGAAGTATGAAAACTTTGTTTAAGACCTTACTAGGCCTAAGCTTAATGCTTTGCCTAACCACCGGCTGCGATCTACTCAACTACGATGAGATCGAGACCGAAGTAGCCCCCGGTGGCGGTGGTGGTGGCGGTGATGAAGACCCCTGTAAAGAGTGTGACTAATAACCCCTCAAAAGCTAGGCGGAGTGTTTCACTCCGCCTTTCTTCATAATAAAGAGGGACTTAGTCCCTAGTTATCATTTGTACAGGGCAGTGCCCCTACGGAAAACTACCCTGAGCGTAGGGGGTGTCCGACAATTATGCAATAACGGGGTATCCCGCGCCGCGGTGGCCCGGATGAGGCTTTGCGAATTCCGGGGTCTCCTCGCTACTATGCGGGAGATGCCGGAACAGGTCCGGCAAGATATTATGCATTTTTTTCGTACACCCTGCGTAGGGGTATACTAGCCTGAGTACAGGGAAAATCCGGAGTAGTCCGTTGAGAACCATATCTTTTTTGAAAAAAATACGGCTACCTGTGAACTATCCAGGGTTTTCAGTATCTTCCCTATCCAAAATATAGGGTGAACTATGCTACCAAACCTGCTTGTATTACTGTTGTTTCTGCCTCAAACCTTCGTTTCGGCAGGTGCCCAACCCGTTTCGGTTGATACCCTACTTACCCAGGCTGACCAATACTTTGAACAGAACGATACTACCCAAGGGTTTCAGTACCTGGATTCGGCCCTTACCCTAAGCCAGCAGCAGGAAGATGTAACTAACCAATCCCGAGTGCATAATTACTACGGGTACTACCACCATCAATCGGGTAACTTCGACCAAAGTATATCTTATTATCAGAAAGCTCTTACTTTAGACCGGATTCAGAAAGATACAGCAAAAATTATTAGCCGACTGAAAAATATTGGCATGTCGTATAAAGCTAAAGGATTAGTTACACTCGCACTAATACAATATACGGAAGCATTAGCTCTAGCGGAAGCTATCAACCGTCCCGCTAGTATTGCTTCAGTGAGCAACTCGGTAGGACTGCTACTATCACTCATGGATCAGTATAACGAAGCCCTAAACTACTACGATCGGGCACTCAACATCTGGACGGAGCGGCACGACAGCCTGCGGATATCCTACGTCTACAATAATATGGGGCAAGCCTACTACGATTTAGAGCAGTACGATAGTGCACTGGTAAATTTACAGAAGGCGCGAGGTCTAAAGGAGGTAATCAATGAGCAAAAATCATTACCTGCTAATCTGCATAATCTGGGAGACACCTACCTGATGCTGGATAGTATT
The DNA here is from genome assembly GCA_039198955.1 of Bacteroidota bacterium. Lineage (GTDB taxonomy): Bacteria > Bacteroidota > Bacteroidia > Cytophagales > Cyclobacteriaceae > Tunicatimonas. The sequence continues at coordinate 59,362 of JBCCTI010000005.1, forward strand.
ACCCTCGCCCGCCAGCATTTGTATCAGTCTCTTCAACTAGCTCGTACCTACCAGCAAACCCATGAAGCAGCCGGAGTTAATAACTCCCTGGCTAGGCTGTACCTCACTATGCAAAATTACGACTCAGCCGGGTACTATCTGCGGGCGGCTCGGCAGCTTAATGCGGAGGTAGGTTCCCGCACCATTCGCCTCATGAACCTCAAGTTGTCAGCTCAGTATCAGGAGGCGGTAGGGCAAGCTGCTCAGGCGCTGGCGTACTATAAGCAGTGGGCGGCCTTACAAGACAGTATCTACCACGAGGAGCACTTGCAGGTGGTAGAAATGCAGGCAGCGTACAATCTAGAGCAGGAGGAACAGGCTCGGCAGCAAGCCGAAGTGGAGGCGCAACGAGCGCAGGCGGAAAGCCAGAGACAAAAACGATTAACCGCAGTAGCCATTGGGCTGGTGCTACTGTTTTTAGGGTTAAGCTACTGGCTGTTTCGGTTATCAAAGGCATACCGTCGGGCTAGTAAGCACAACGAGTCTCTGGTGCGGGAGCAGCACCATCGGGTGAAGAATAACCTTAATGTTATTGCCAGCCTACTGCGGATGCACGCCCGGCGGCTAGAAGATGAAGGAGCTAAACAAGCTATGCAGGAGAGTCAGCAGCGTATTCAGGTGATGGAACTAATCCACCGCCAGCTCTACGGTCAGGAACTGGAGCGACTCGCTATGCCCGAATACCTCACCGAGCTAGTGCAGAGTATACTAGCCGCCTACGGCAGTACGCCCACGCTGGATATTCGAGTAGATTCCTGCTTGCTGCCTACTGATAAGGCTGTACCCGTCGGACTGATTGTTAACGAAGTGGTAAGCAACGCCTGCAAGTACGCCTTTCCCGACCACGCCCAACCTACCCTCACCGTATGGTTCACCCAAACGAACGGGAATAACTATCAGCTTGGCATTGCCGACAATGGCCCCGGCTTTGATACCAGGCTCGACCATAAAAAATCATTCGGCCTTAAGCTGGTTCACCTACAGTCAGAACAATTACGGGGGCAGTATACTTACCAAAACCAGGGCGGAACGCAGTTTCAGCTTAGCTTCCGGGTGTAGTCCGGGACGCGTAGTCCAGGTTCAATGTCATTAGGCTAAGGATTTGAATGTCGAATGCTGAACAAGGAATGACGAATACTGAAGTATCAGACACCAATCTACTGCGTGTTTTCTACGAGAAGTTCTGCATGAGGTGGTGCTAACCACATCCCGCTTGCCAAGTAGGTCAGGTACTTGCGGCAGAAATAAAACCATTTACTTAGTAAGAAATGCTGAGAACAATTGCATATCTAGCAGAAAATGTATACACTAGAATTTCTAACCAAACATACTTTTGTACTACCAAACCCCCTAAAACTATGGCGCAAGTTAAAGTGCTGATTGTTGAGGACGACCTCATCGCGGCGGAAGATATCAAAGAAGTATTAGAAGCAGCTCGCTACGTGGTAATTGGCATCGCCCGCACCCACGACGAAGCCCTGGCAATTTTTCAACAAACCAGTCCCGATCTGGTCATTATGGATATACAGTTGGAGGGAGATAAAGATGGAGTGGACGTAGCCACTCAACTGCGGCAGTTCAGCAAAGTCCCCATCATTTACCTAACGGGCAATGCCGACGACGTTACCCGAAACCGAGTGAAGAAGACCCGAGCGGTCAATTACCTGCTCAAGCCCTATCAGGTAGAAGAACTGCTAACGAACATTGACCTGGCAATTCGTAACTTCGTTAAGAACCGAATTGACGAGGTGGCTGCTTTACAAGATGCTCTATTTTTACCTATCAAGCATTCAGGACACGAGAAAGTATTCAAGAAAGACATTCTGTACATTGAGGGCGACCGAGGGTACGTTAATATTTACACCCAGAACAAAAAACGGTACAATATCACTACCAATCTGGCAACCCTGACCCCCCAGCTAGAGTCAGCCGATTTTTTACGAATATCCAAGAAGTATGTCATCAATGCCTTGCATATGGCAAAGGTGAATAAAGATACCGTTTGGGTGAAGGAAAAACAGTTTATGATTGGGGAGCACTACCGTAAACCTTTGTACGAACGCCTCAATATTATTCGCACTAAGTTGTAGTTCTACCGTTTGGTTAGAACAAATTGCCATTTTGTCGGAAAAATGCTGTCTTTTCAGCCCCGTACGTCAGGGGTATTCGGAAGGGTGCTAAACGGGAATACTGTAGTATTAGGTAAAACCTCTGGTTCACCTCGTAGGAACTTGATTCATCAAGTTCCTTTCTCAAAGCAATCAACCGGGAAGAATCTTGATGGAAGCAACAGAATAATAATAGCATCAAACGAAAAAAAGAATAAATAATGGTAGGTTTATCCAGCGAAAGTGCCTAAAATAATGCGAAAATAAAAAATAACTGTTTGCTTATAACAATATACCTTCACTATCCTATTTATGTACAATTTTTGTACAACTATACTACCATTGTTGCTTATCTTAGTTCAAGTTAGCAACCTACAAGCGCAAGACTGTAATGGCACCTGCTTTGATTTATTCAATCAACAGGGATCTGTAGCACCGGGTACATCCTGTCAGCCAGATTTTAAACCTCAAACTATCGGGGGAAGTACTTGTCTGGATGATGAAAAATGTATCATATTCGATAATACTTTTCAAGTTAATCCCCCTGAAACACTTTACATTTTTGCCTGGGGGGATGGGGTAATTGATACATTGAGTCATCAGGATCTCCTTAACTTGCCAGAGGAAGAAGACTTTATCGGACGGTTTAGAAGGTACTGTCATAACTATACTCAAGTGACCTGTCCTGACCCTACGGCTACGTTTACAGTAGAAATTGATCTTCTTAACCCAAATGGAGGCTGTACCAATAGTGCCGCCTCTGGCGAGATTCGGGTGCTTGCCCCGGTAGATGTGCAGTTTGAAGTGCCGGACTTTATATGCACCAACACTCCATTCAATATAACGAATACCTCAATAGAGGGGTACAATATAGACTGTACGACTGACGCTCATTATGAATGGGATTTTGATGGCGACGGTACGATTGATGAAGAACACGATGGTAAGCAACAAGTAACTCATCCCGGCTTTACCACAACTGGAACTAAAACCATTGTGCTTACGGGGCATCAGACCCCTGAGAATACTTGCGGGCCTGATACTGAAACAAAAACTGTTACCGTTCTCAGTATTCCAAAACCCAGGTTTACTATCGGTGAAAATGCCGAACTTACTACCGTAGATAACTGTCGAGAAGACAACATATTTACATTCACTCCTTTGTCAAATGCCTGTGTAAACGTAGACCTCCCGGTGGCAAATATTACTGAAGACCGTAACGCAACGACTTCTTTTCGCTGGAGTGTTTCCCCTGCATCAGGAATAAGCTTTCAGAATAGCGATTTGACCCAGGATAATAATGTAATCAGCTTTAGTGAGCCAGGTGAGTACGAGGTACGTCTAACCGTGGAGGATAACTGCGCGGATGGCTTGATTGGTAGTGATGCATCGTGTATCACGGTTATTGTGGAAGACACGCCTGAAGTAAGTATAGAAACTGAGGCTACACTGTGTGAAGGGAGCGAACTGATTGCAAACATTTTAGCCAATGGTATTGCCCTTGACCCTGACGATGCTTTGAATATACAATGGGACATTCAGCCAATATCAGGAAGTCCCGTTCCTTCTTTTGATAATAGTCTTGATATTCTAACTATTAGTAATATTCCTGTTGGTACTTATGAAATAGCTCTCACGTATGAGAATAATTGTGGGGTAACTACCACTGACCCAGTGACCGTAGAGGTTCAAGTAGCTAGTCCTGCAACCCTCACTGCCAACGAATCGCTAGTGTGTTTGGGTGAAGCGTTTGAATTAAGTGTCGACGATAATACGGCACTATCATATACCTGGTTTGAAAACAATAGTGAGATTACCGGAGAAAATGAAGCAACCCTTAGTCGCCAACTCAATACTCCAGGAGAGTATACTTATTTTGTGGAGTTAGAGAAAAATGGGTGCGTCATTTTATCGAGTACGGTAGTTGTAACCGTCAGTGCTGCACCTACTGCTGACCCAATTGAGGCAGATAGAAGTTCATTTTGTCCTGATGAAGATATCACATTCACACTAAGCCTTCCTAATATTGACCCTCCATCATCTACTGTTCAGTGGCAAACCTGTATAAATTGTGACGGGACTGATTGGGAAGATATTCCGGGGGCAACTTCTACTAATTTTTCTGGAACTGAAATAGGAAGTTATCGGGCTCAAATAGATGCTTCAGTAGGATGCGTTACTATTACCGATCCCATTGCTGTAGATATTACTCCATCACCTACTTTCGCCCTCAGTGTTACTGACCCAGTAGCCTGTGCAGGGGAACCACTGGAGCTAACAATGACAGGCGATGCCGCTCAGTATACCTGGTCACCTGCTACTAACCTGAATATAGCCGAAGGAAATACCGTATTTGCTACCCTCGATGCCACTACGGAATTTACTGTAACTGCTGAAACCGTGGCGGGCTGCACCCGAGATACTTCCTTCATCGTGACGGTTTTACCTGCGCCCGATGTCGCGCTTACTGCCTCGTTGTCAGATATTTGCCCTGCTGAAGAAGTGGTGCTGGAAGCCTCAGGTGGGGACTCCCACGAATGGTTGTCAGCCTCGGACTTAACCATTGCCGATGATTTAGCTTCGGCGACGGTAGCTCCTGCAGTGACAACTACCTATCAGGTGGTGGGTACCAATGCAGATGGTTGTCGCGATACTGCTCAAGTAACTATTAATGTTCGCTCTATACCCGGCGTAAACAGCAGCGATACGGCAGTCTGTATTTCTAGTGGACCGTTTCTACTGGCGTTAGATTTGCCTCCTGGCGTAAGCGGTAGCTGGTCAGGTGATGGGCTTCCAGCAGGTAGTATTAGTCCGGCTGGGGAGTTTGATCCACAAATAGCGGGGCTTAGCCTAGGTGGACATACGGTTACTTTTGAATATCAGACGGATGATGTCTTAGCTTGTGCAGCTTCGGTTACCAAAACTATCATGGTCAATCCGCTACCTGAACTGGGTTTTTCGGTGCCAGCAGTGGTCTGTGTCAATGAACCCGTGCTACTGGACAATACATCTTCCAATGATGCTGGGGTAAGCTACCGTTGGGAAGTAGAGGAAGCAGAGTACACTGAGCGCAGTCCTACCCATCGGTTTCAACGGGTAGCAGCGGCAGCTGAAATCCGACTGGTGGCTGAGGACGCTAACGGATGTACCAATCTAATACAGAAAACGGTGCAGGTGGTGGACGCGCCTCAGCCCGCCTTCAGTAAAACCGTTGACCCTGAAACTCTCTGCGGGCCATTGTCGGTCACCTTTACTAATGAGAGCGTGGGCGAGACACTGAGCTACACCTGGGATTTTGGCACTGGCGAGACTAGTAATAAAGAAAATCCGGGAGCGGTTGTGTTTCCCCCGGGGGTGCTGGGCGATACTGCCTACGTAGTCTCCTTGAGCGTGACCAACGCTTGTACAACCCTAACCTTTAGTGACTCTATCTTTGTCCGTCCCCAACCCGTTGCCAATTTTCTGTTTGAACAGGATACCATTTGTTCGGGCTATCCCCTGCCTATTCACAACAATAGCACCGGTTTACCGGAGACCTTTGTGTGGGAGTTTGGACTAGCGGAACCAGTACCGCTAGAAGACCGCTCAGGAACATTTACTCAGCCATTTATCTACGAAGGAGAAGAAGATACAACTTATCTGGTGACGCTGACTGCTACCAATGCTTGCGGAGAGAGTTCCATCACCCGTCCGCTAGTCGTCACCCCCAATCAGGTGGAGGCGTTCTATAACATTGATACCCGGCGAGGTTGTGGTCCGCTAGAAGTTACACTGACAAGTAATCAGCAGCCAGGTACGGGTAATCAGGTAATGTTTATCTGGGGGGATGGCGATACCACTCAGGGACCCATAATGGATACACATATTTACGAAACGCCCGGAACCTACTACCCAAAACTGGTGGTCCAAAATGGATGTAATATAGATGAGTGCGGTGGTTCGGCTACGGCGGACTGCGGAGTGGCGGTAGAAGTATTTCCTACTCCGGTAGCTGATTTTGATGCCCCTGACCGTATTTGTGTATCCGATTCGGTCGTATTGCAAAACCTGTCTAGCAATGCGATTAATAGCGAATGGACGCTAGGGAATGGGCAAACTTTCACGGGAACACAGCCCCCGCCTTTCTTCTACGATCAGACCGGAGAGTATAACATTACACTAGTCACTTACAATCAGCCGGGATGTCGCAGTGAAGTTAAGACCCATACTATCGTAGTCACGCCATTGCCCATAGCAGAGTTTACTCCATCCGATCAACCCTACTGCGAAGATAACCCCGTTCAGATTCAAAATAATTCTAGCGGGGCAACAAGTTATCAGTGGGTAGCCGAGGGATTAGGTATTATCTCTACTGAACAGGACCTGGATTATGCCTTTTCTGCCCCCGGAATTTATGAACTAAAGCTCTCAGCCATGTCTAGCGAAGGTTGTGTCACAGAGACCTCGCACACAGTTGAGGTGTCCCGTCAGGCGGAACCGGAGTTTACCTTCACCCGCTCTTTTGGCTGTGGAGCCGATAGCATTGTTTTCTCTAACCAAACCACGTATCCACCGCCTGAAGATGGGGTTTATGAATGGGACTTTGGCAATGGTGCAACCTACAGCGGCTTTGGCAGTATTCCCGCTCAGCTTTACCCTTATCCGGCACAGGGAACGCAAACCTACACCGCCATCCTTACGGTTAGCACCGAGGGGTGTACGCAAACCTATGAGCAAACCATTGAAGTAAGCTCTCAGGCTGGAGTTGCCTTACCTGAGGGTAACAAACCCTTGGCATTCACGCCTACCGCTCTGACGAACAATCGCTTTCGCCTGAACTATGTGCAGGTAACCGATATAGATTTACGGATTTTTTCCCGCGAGGGAGTAGAAGTCTTTCAAACCAACGACCCAGAAGAAGCTTGGGATGGCTACTACCGCGAGGAAATAGCCCCGGCCGGGTTGTACAATGTACAGGTTTCGTACCGGGATTGTGCCGGTGGCAGCGGAAATAATGTGCTGCAATTGTACCTGATACTGGAAAACTTCTGATTTTCTTAATAGATAATTATACTATGTGTCGCTAGCTTAATATCTCATGAACCAACGTTTTACCTTTGCTTCTTTACTCTGTTTTATGTTTTTGTCGTGGGGGGCGAGTGCCCAAGAACCCCAGTTTAGCAATTTTTACGCCACCACACTCTATACTAATCCAGCTTTTACGGGGCGTACCAGTCATCAGTATCAGTTTACTACCAACTTTCGGCGGCAGTGGCACAACCGGGGCTCGTTTACTACGGGTTTTCTTTCGGCCGACTATGCGTTCAACCGCTTTGGAGTAGGGCTTACCGCTTATACTGACCAAGCGGGTGCAGCCCCTCTAACCACTGTGCAGACTTCTGCCTCCCTTTCTTACGGGGTGCAGATCACGCCTAAACTTGATTTCGTAGCCGGTTTCCAAGGAAGCTACTACGACCAGCGATTGCGGGAAGACTACATTTGGATTGATGATTATATCAGTAATAACCCTAATGCCCTAGCCCCAGGGGTGGTAAACCAATATTTCAATCTGTCGTTAGGGGTCATGCTTATTCACAAATCCTTTTGGTTGGGTGGGGCGTTGAAAGACTTACTTCCCAATCCGGGCTTAAATACAGCCTCGCCCTACTATCTGGTAAGTGCCAATCGGAATACGGGCTCTTACTACGGGCGGTTTTCAGTGCACGGCGGGTACTCCCAATTCTTAATGCCCCGCCAGTTATTCTTTACCAGTTACGCTAACTTTCGGTCGCGGGGTACAGTACGCCAGTGGGAGGCAGGGTTCAACGTAGCTTACCGTCCGTTAACCCCCGGCGGACATGCTGCTGACATTGTACTCGGGATGGGCGGGGGTTACCGAGGCTTTTTCCGGACCTTGGAAAACCTTTCTACCCGTGATGCCGCTATCGTCAACGCCTCCATAACTTGGCCCAAGGGATTTAACCTAGGAAGTTCGCCTATGCTGCGACATCAGATTCAGGTGGTATATAGTTATGATATTACCGTTTCCCGGCTGAGCCAAAGCGGTGGGGCGCATGAAGTCACTTTGGCATTCAAATTATCCGACCTACGGATGGAGTCGTCTTGGGCACGCACTATCTCAAGAAGGCAGCATATTGCCGACCCACGGGACTGCCCTACCCATGAAGTAAAAGACGTGTATGTTCCTCGTTAATTGCTATCATCTCAACCTACACTCGCTCATTATCACTATTTTCTATGATAAACCAGGATACTACAAGTAGCCCTATGACTGACCAGGATGCTATACACCTGCTTCGGCAGGGCAGTGAACGGGAAAGAAGCCGGGCACTGGCTTACGTCCGAGGCGAATTTCTTCCGATGTACTACAGTATACTCAAAAAGCGCGGGGTACGCGATCCAGAGAAGGCCCTTCTGCACGAAACTATTGTTGTGTTATTTCAAAAAGTTCGACAGCAGGAGTTTAAACTTACTGCTAAGCTCACTAACTTTCTATACTCAATATGCGATAAAATTACCCTGAAATATCTCCGAAAAAGGGGGCAGGAGGTAAAACGGGAGGATATTGACGAAGTGACCGAGGAAGTAATCATCGATTTCGAGAGAGAAAATCGGTCAATGGAGGATGCCCTATCGGTTAGCACAAATGCTCAGTGGTACGACACTATTCGGGAAGAGATTAAACGATTGGGCTCACCTTGTCAGGAAATACTATTCGCCTATTACTTTCATCGCGAAAAATTAAAGGAAATAGGGAGGGAGCTTAGCTTTGCTTCGGACATTGCCATCCGGCAAAAGAAATTTAAGTGCATTGAGCGGTTAAGAAAACGACTAAACGATCTGTTGCCATGATGATAAACGAAGAAAATAAGACCGAAATTATTGATCAGTATCTGGAAGGGAGTTTATCACCAGAGCTACATCAGGCGGTGGAAGAACGAATAAAAACCGATGCCAAATTTAGTCGTGAGGTGGACATTCAGCAGCAGATTATTCGAACGGTACAGCGTATGGAACGGGAAACCCTACGCCAAGAACTACTCAATTTGCCCGAGATAGATGATCAAGAGCTTAGTGAAGAGCGCCCCCTTATTCCTCTACGTCGTCCGATATTTTACTATGCAGCAGCAGTAGCTCTCCTAATGGTAGCAGGAGGAATGTGGTTCTTCACGCAGCAGTCGCCCGGACCTCCTCTCGAGGGAATGGTAGCGGTTGAGATAGAACGAACGCGAGGACAGGACAATATTACCGACAGTCTGTCTTTGACGATTATTGACTATACTGAGTATGATTTTCATTATCAATTTGGGGAGAAACTTATCCTGTACGGCGACTTTGAGGTCAATAGTATTCAGTTACACTACACGGAAGGGATGTATCAGCTTCAGATGAATGGAAAGTCATATAAACTGAAAAAGGATAACATCATTCATTTGCTGCGGGTTGAGTAAGAACAGAAAGAGTGATAATAAAAGTTAAATTTAAAAAATAATTTTTATAGAATTAATTATTCAATTAAGTGTAAAATTTATAATAAATAAAAAAATAGTTTAATGGATCTAGTATAAACTCAACTGTTGGCGGATAAACAAGACTAAAATTAATTTATATGTACGAAAAAAAATGAGGTTTGTAGGAATATGTTTTCGCTTGGTACAGTAGACCAGAAAAAAAATCATCTAAAGCAAGCTCGTGTAATAAATATTAGTAATTTTATTAAAAATTGCATTGAATATAGAAAGTAAGCACAGAAATTATTCCTTATCAAAAACGACCGAATAAAATAAATTACCTCAAACCCCTAAAAAGATACCAGCAAAGGGGTAACACTTCCCACCAACTGGTATTTATTAGTGATTTTATCAAAATCAGAATGTAACTATAAAGTACAGACTATTTATTTAACTATTTAACCTTATCTATCCATGAAATCCACCTTAACACTTCTGTTCATTATCAGTGTACTATGCTACGCCTTCGCCGAAGGGTTAATGTAAAGCACACCTCATTTTATCTTTCCCCTAAACCAATCAGACCCATGAGACATTTCGCGATACTCTTGTTAGCCAGTGTTCTTGTTATTCCAGCTTACAGCCAGTCAGAAGAAATGGTTAAGCAGGTACAGCCAGTTACGATCAAGAAAGATACCTACGAACAGTCGTTTTCCTCCGATGCCAACAATGCTTGCTTAGTACGCTTTACAGTATATAACACCAAAAAGGGAGAGGAGACAGTGTACGAATTTAATGCGGCTGACCTCAACCCTAAAACAATAACGTTTGATACCCGAAAAAACGAGGTGATGGTAGAAGCTACCACTGACCGGAAGCGCGACCTAATCCGGGTGTATGAAGATGGGGTTACTGAAGGCTACCAAAACGATGTGACAATACTAGCCCTCGGGATTCAAGAAGCCCGTGACTTGGTAAGTGCCTGGAAAGAAATGGTGCAACAATGTCAGCAGCAAACTGCCCAGACTGATATGGAAGGAAAGTCAGCAGCTGAACTCTTATCTTTTCTGGAGAAAAGCATGGGAACCATTGACCAGGATGATATTCAGTATGATCAGAGTATCACGCATCGTACTGACAAATCGGCAATTATTACCTACCAACAGATTAATACTCAGGACGGCGAAGATTTGCAGTATACCGTCAATCTGGCTGACTTAGATGAGCGCAGCATCAGCTTTGATACTAAAGGGGCGTTGGTGCTGGTAACTGCCGAAACCCAAGGTGGACAAAACCTAGTGCAGGTTACGGAAAACGGACAGCCTGAGAACTACCAGGACGAGATCACCCTAATTGCTACCGATATTGAACAAGCCCGATTGTTGGAGCAGGCATGGCGGCAATTAGTAAGCCTGACTGAAGATGAAACCGAGTTTATATCCGGCAATGCTGACCCTACAGTTGATGCCACCTTGGACTTTCTGAAAAAAAGCGTGGGCGTAGCAAATACCTACGAACAATCTTTCTGGTTTGACCAGAACACCCGCAATGGCGGAGGCTATCTATTCAACTACCAGTCCATTAGCACTGATGAAGGTAAGGAAGAAAGTTATCGGTGGAACGTAGCGGACGTAAAGCCCTCTAATATTGAACTGAGCGTTCAGAAGAGTAACGTATTCGTGGCGATGACAACTGCTGACAAATCAGATCTTATTGCGTACTCGGAAAATGGCGTGCTGGACAATTATACTGATAAAGTGGCCATACGGGCCAGCACCATTGAGGAGGCGCGTAAGCTAATGTATGCCTTTCGTCATGTCACCGAGAAGATCAGTGATCAGTCGGGTAAACTGGAACTTCCGGCTACAATATCAGCTACAGTAAACTTCCTACAACAGCGGGTGGGGAATATTGCCAATGGAGACGAGAAACTAGCGCAAAGCCTGGAAATGCAGCCCGACGGTCCGTGTACATTGGTGTACCGGGTAGTAGACGAAGAAGACGGCGACGAGCTGATTTACGAGTGGGGCATGAGTGACCTGAATGAAAAGAGTATCTCGCTGGGTACCAAGGGAAATACGGTGTTTGTTGAAATGGAAACAGTGGGGAAGCGGGAGCTTATTGAAGTGGTAGAAAACGGGGAAATAGATGACTATGAGAAGCAGGTAAAAATTCAGGCGGCGGGTATTGAAGAAGCCCGCGAGATAGTAACTGCACTACAGCACCTGACTGGACTTTGCAAAGAGCAATAAATCGCTTATTCAAATTATACATTCACCAAACTATGAAAAAAGTCATTCTTACCATCACCATTGCCAGTCTGGTATGCGCCAGTAGCTGGGCTCAAGAAGTAACTGAAAAGTCAAGCAAGCCCGAAAACCCAGTTCGTATCGGAGTTAAGTTTGGGTTCCCCAACATCGTGGGGCTTCATCTAGAGTACGCTACGCCCCTACTAGGTGGTAGAATAGCCCCCACTGTCGACTTTTCTATCATTCCCATCAATGTCAATGAAGACTCAGATTTCGCCTACGGAAACGGCGACTTTGAGTTTCGGTATTCCTACCTGGAAGTCGGGGCCAATATTTATTTCTTTAAACCCGGGCGGGGTCTGTACGCCAATGTAAGTTACGGTCGTACCTCGTTACGCTATGATTTCTTAGACTACTATGACGAGGTTGAAGACATAGGAGGCGGGGTAGGCAAGCTCGATATTGCGTTCAATGCTTTGAATCTTAAACTTGGGGCAAAGCTCGGTAATAGTTTCTACTTTCGCCCGGAGATCGGTGTGGCAATAGTTGGGGTTCAGGAAAACATCAGCTACACTATTGTTTATCCTGATGGAACGACTGAGATCGAAACCTTGGATGAAGATCTTCCCGAGTTCTTTATTGGACTAATGCCGATGTTCAATCTGGGTTTTGGTGTTGCCTTCTGATAATACTTGTGCACAAGGTAGACTGATTAGCTACATAAGCAACCAAATAGTTTTAGGTGTTCGTTATTGACGACAGTGAAATGTAAAACCTCGGGCTAAAAGCGAGAAACATTAACTGTACCTGCTTTGGTACAAATACGAAAGCATGAAATAAATTTATTATCAACTAACTTTATAAAGTCGTGAAAAACAAGATTGTATTTATTATTACGCTAGGGCTACTAGCCCCCCTATTCTCTTTCGCTCAACTTCGGGTAGGCCCTACGCTTGGGTTTAATGTTGCTACTTTCCAACACTCGAGAGAACTGAAAGAAGATATTAACGACGTTGGTACCAGAGTTAGACCAACATTACGATTACAGATTGGTGGTATAGCTGAATATGCCATTAGTGATGAACTGATTCTCCAGTCAGGAATGATATTCAACGGAGCGGGGGTTAGCTATCGTACTGAATTCGGAGACGATCGCGTGAACTCCCGGTTCACAGCTACTTACTTGGATATTCCACTTACTGCACGTTATCGGCTAGCTGATATAGAACAGTTCTCCTTGAGCGGTTGGGGAGGATTGATTGTAGGGTTTGCAGTAGGTAGTCGGCAACGAATTAATGTCAATGGAGAACGAGACAGAGATAATAGTAGAAGTCTAGATATTGGTTCCAGCCGTTCGGATGATCTACGAAGAGGCGATATTCGGTTAGCCTTAGGAGCAACCATTGAGTCATCAGAGTACCCTATCCAACTTAAGATTGCTCTACAGCAAGGATTGGCTAACATCTATCCTGAAAATGGGGTTGACTACGCCTGGCGTAACTTCATGTTCTCAGTAAGTGCTGCCTACTTTCTGGATTTAGATTTATAGAGAAGAGGGTAGACTTAATACCAAATCTATGAGATACTTAACATATTTCACCTTACCAATATTTGCACTGATGCTCTCGCTTACCCCACTGCTAGGGCAAGACTCAGAGACCGATGTACAAGAGATACTGGAGAAGCTGAACGCCGGAGAAACCGTAGAAAATATGGTCATCAACCTGGGGGATATTAACTTTCGCTTTGGTACTGCGGATTTAGAACCCCGGGCGGCAAACTATCTAAATCAGGTAGTTGATTTGATGCAAAAAGCCCCGAACATTGACCTCTACATTCAGGGTTTTACCGATAATGTGGGAGGTAGAGACGTTAACAAAAAACTATCCTACGACCGGGCCTACAGCGTACAAGGTTATCTGGAAAAAAATGGTATTGAGTCTGGACGACTAATTAGTGAAGGCTTCGGCAGCGAGAAGCCGGTAGCCAGTAACCAAACCCCCAGCGGGCGGGCTCAGAACCGACGGGTAGAGATGGAGGTAATTAAACCTCCGGCGGTAGAGACCATTCAGGATGTGATTGTGCTCAGGAATCGGCAGAAGATTGGGGCCACCGTGCTGGGCAAAGAAGATGATCGTATCCGGTACCAACAGTTTACTAGTGATGACACCCTCAGTATGCATACCCTGCGGATTGATACCATTTACTACGCCGACGGACGAGTAGAAACCTTTGCCCGTCCGGTAAAACAGAAAAAAGGTTTTGGCGAGTGGTGGGAAGAAAACGTCCCATTCTTCAAAACCTCCGAAGCCTTCCACCGGGGTAACTTTGTAATGGGATTCGGGATTGGGTTGGATAATGTAGACATTGGGTTTGCCAATAACGAACGACCGCTGATTATTCCTCCAGTAATGGTCATTGCTGAGCTTCCGGTTGGTTACAATGTAGGCGTTGGCCTAACTGCTGGGGCTATGCACTGGGGAGATGCTGAAGCCGATAATATTCTCTACGAATACTACGCCGTGAGTGCCCGGCTAGCCTATCATTTCAATTTGGGAAAAAAGATAGACCTCTACGTTGGTGGGGCCCTGACCGGACGGAGGATTTCAGTCAGTAATTCGGAGGTAAGCATTACTCGTCAGGAAATTGACCCTGGTCTGCTCTTAGGAATTCGCTACTACTTAAACGATACCTTTGGGTTCTTTGGGGAGATTGGTGACGAAAGCGTGGCTTACCCCAAACTCGGCCTGGCTATAAAATTTGGAAATTAACCCACAACCAAAAAAATCATGAAAAATCTAGCAGTATTATTTATAATCGTAGCTATTTGCACCTCCTGCTACGAAGATCACTCAGATCTTATACCCGGACAGGACTTTATCCCCGAAGAAATCTTAGAGGAAATAAAAGCAAATGGTCAACCAATTTTTGAGGGGTTAAATCCGCCTGACATTAGTGGTAGATATCAGGTATCTCCTCAAATTTTAGTGAGTAGCAATTTTGAGGATCCGCTAGATCCAGGATTTGTATTTGCTAATAAATTTATTGAATTCAGAAATCTCGACCGTAGTACTCTCAAGCTAGAAGTAGATATTGAAGAGGCGGACAACGAAGGAACTGGTTTTGGAAGCTTCATTTCAGGAGAAGGAAATAATTTTACAGTATTTGTAAGAATAGATAGAACTGATAGTGATGATCATACCCTCTTATCAGCCGAAGTTATATCAGGTACATTGACAGAAAATGGAATTGTCAATTTACATAACTCTCTTTTTATGATTGAAGATAATGGTGATCCTAATAACAGATATATCGAGAATGGGCACGGTAGACTGCTTAGAGATCAAGATGGCTTCTCTGAGAAAATACGCTAATTACACTTTAGAGTAAGACTGTACATGTATCCATTCAAAATATAAACTCCATTCTCGGGCTCGGCATAGAAAGGGCCGAGGAAATAAACTCAACCAAATGAAAACTATAAAATTGTTTCTACTTCCCCTATTGTTGGTTCTACTACTATTCGATTGTTCACAAGAAGACGGTGACAATGGGGGAGCTCTAAATCCTGATATTGCCTTTGCTGCTGAAGTAGACGGGCGAAAATTTGAAACGACGCTTGAATTTGTTGCAGCTACTTTCTCTACTGAGAATACAAGTTTCTACCAGTTTGGTATAACTGCTTTTGATTACGAAAATATCAGCACGGGGCTAGGTCAGTCAATAACATTCAGCTTTACCGGCGCTAACTTTGATGACCTGAAGCCAGGCGATGAGTTTGGGGATAACGATCTAGCTTTTGGCCTCGGCACAATGGCGGTTTACATTGACCATACCATTTTAATGACTACGAAGCGGGCACCAGTAGTGCCGCTGATGATTTTGCCAATATCTGGGTACGAATTACCGATATCGACCGGGGCAGCCAACTGGTTTCGGGCGAATTTTCTTTCACTGTTTACGATGAAGACAATGACAAGTATTACCAGATAACCAACGGTGAGTTCAGTAACATCCCCTACACCATTGAGGACTAAACGCTATTGCTCAAACAAACTATCCACATAACTGCTGCGCGCTTGCAACGTGTAGCTTGAAACATCTAACAATCATGCATGTATAATACTTTCATTAAAACCAATATAACCATGAAACGAACATTCTACTTTCTATTTGCCTGCATCATGCTAGGCGCAATAACTACTCGAGCTGAAAAATTTACCGTAGACAACACTATAGACGAATCGGATCCTGAACAAAAGCTTTATAAAACACTACAGGAAGCTTATAACCGAGCCGATGACAACGATACGATTTACGTAGAGGGTTCTGCTACTGCGTATAGATCACTGACACTAACTAAACCACTGACTATCATTGGACCTGGTTATTTCTTGGAAGAAAATCTAGGCGCTGAAGCTGAAACACTTAATGCTGCAGTATCGTCTTTTTCTTTTTCAGGAGGAAGCGAAGGATCGAAAATAGAAGGACTTTCATTCTATCTACCTAATATAAGTATCTCTATTGCAACGGACGATATAGAAATAAGTCAATGTCTTATTCAAGTAAGTGTTAGAATAGCAAGAAATTCAATTAGAGATTTGAACCTGAATCGAAATTTTATTAGCTCGCGCTCATTTATTCTTTTTTCATATCCCAATATTAGTGGCCCACCTATCAATTTATACTTTGCCAATAACATAGTGGGAAACCCTTTTGAGATTCCAAATGGTACTACTGGGGGAATTATCAATAATATATTTCTTCTCGAGAGATTTAACTTAGGTGCTTCCTCTTCGCTAGAAATTCATAACAACATTTTACTGAGTACTACTGGAACTGAGATAGTTGTTCCCTTAGTGAATGGCACAAATGTTAGCCACAATATTGCTGCCTTACAAACTTTTGGTACCGCTAATGGTAACCAAATTAATGTACTTGCATCGCAAATCTTTGTAGAAGAGGGTACTACCGATGGGCAGTACCAAATTAAGGCAGATGGCTTGGCGGCTGGCACAGGACGAGATGGCGTCGACATTGGAGCGTTCGGTGGTCCTGAACCCTACCGTCTCAGTGGTGTTCCTTCTATTCCTCGCATCATTGATTTAAGTTCCGACGGTTTTGTGAATGAGGAGGGAGAACTAGTCATCACTATCCAAGCTACCACCAATTAATAAGTAGCTATGAGATATATTGTAATATTGCTACTAACGGTAGTCAGCTACAGCTTTGCCCGGGCGCAGACATCCCCATCAACCATAGTGGCGGCTGAGTACTTTGTAGATGATTATGTAGACTTCGGGCAGGGCGCGCCTTTATCTATCATTGCCGATGATACGGTCAGTATTTCAGCCACACTTACGCTTTCACTTTCGCCTGGTGTCCACAGATTATACGTTCGGGTAAAAGATAGTGATGGCGTTTGGTCACAAACATATTCTCGCTTGTTTCTTCAACCTGATTACGATTCACCTTCAATTGTTGGCTTTGAGTACTTCGTTGACGATTACGTAGATTTTGGTAAAGGTACATTTGTAACAATGGAAGCTGACAGCAGTGTGTACCCCATCGCTATGCCGGATGATTTAGACCCTGGTGTACACGTACTTTACACTCGAGCTAAGTCAACCATAAATCAGTGGTCGCATACTACCCGGCGGTTGTTTCTCGTACCCGACAGTACCGGAACGGATAATATCGTCCGTCTGGAATACTACTATACCGATTCATTGGGAAACAATCCTACTGACCGATATACTTACTCCGACTTTGATCCCGCTCCCTCCATCGTTTTACGTGATGAAGGTTTAGTAGCCGACGACTTGATTCCCGGAGAGACCTACCTAATCAATGTGCGAGCCTTCACTGCCAGCGGCGATACCACCACCGAGCGTAGTGCGAAGTTTACAGTTCCTGCACCACCCAAAGATAGTCTTTTAGTAAGTATTCAGAATACCACCTGCGCTACAAGCATTGATGGAAAAGTTACTTTATCGGTCTCAGGCGAGGGAGAATACCAATATAGTCTGGATAATATAACCTATGTAGACGACAGCGTATTCACCGACTTAGCTCCCGGTGAATATACCGCTTACGCCCAGAGTGCAGATACTACGCTTACCAGCAATTTCATAATCAGCTCTCCTGACCCCATAATTTTATCATCCAGAGATGTTGTATCTCCTACTTGTGCCCAACCCAAGAGCGGTAGCTTTACAGTCATCGCGGCGGGTGGAGTTAGTGACAACTATACCTTTCGTATTGATGGAGTTGCTACTCAGACTGACGGCATATTTACTGGATTGGCAGCAGGAGACTACCTAGTGATTGTAGAAGACGAGAACGGTTGCTCGACAACAACCGAGGTTGTAATTGATCCACCCGCAGAGGCACCAGAAACTCCCATCATCACTATTCAGCAAAACGCTGACCCTGAGCAGTTAGCCACCGAAGTAATGCTGACTGTAACTAACGTAAGTGGAACGTTTACTTGGTTTTTAGACGGAGAGCCTATTGCAGGGGAAACTACCAATCAAATTACGCTAACTAGTGGTGGAGTCTACACGGTGCAAGTAACCAATGCCGATGGCTGTCCTAGTGCTGAATCAGAAGGCTTCCTAGTAAATTCACTGGTGGATAAGTGGGAAGATGAACTGCTGGTATTTCCGAACCCGGTGCAGGATGTGTTACAGATTACCCTGCCCTCGCCAGTACCTCAGCGTACCGATGTAGCAGTGTACAACTTGCAGGGGCAGGTGATAACTAAGCAGGAGTTTTCCCGTCAGACGGACATTCGGATTAACACCCAGAACCTATCGGCCGGGACGTACCTACTGCGGATTACCAGTCCTGATACGGTCATTCAACGAAAAATTCAGAAATACTAAACTAACCCAGGGGGAGGCCTGACTTCCCCCTCCTTACTTTATTTACTATGAAAAAGATATTGATTTTATGGCTTGGGCTATTTATTCTTTTAGCTTCCTGCAACCCTCAAGGAGACAGCGACGACGATGACCCTAACCCAGATGGGAATCCGTCACGAGAAGAGTTACTGGTACAAAGCTGGAATATTACTACGGTGATTATTGACGGGCAATCCCAGTCTCCTAGCAGTCAGGCGGATGTTGGGTTTAATGAGAACGGTACATATAATATTATCTTACCCGAACTAGACTTCTTTCCTACCATGGGCACTTGGGAGCTCATTAATAATGATACTCAGGTTTCTATTAACGGTGGTGAATATGTACTCAATGTAATTGAATTAACGGAAGAAAGGATGATTCTGGAACTCGAGTACGACAACTTCAAAGCCGAGCCAACTACCTATCAATTAAGCTTTCAAAATTCTAACTAATATTCTATTACTATGACTAAGAAAATATATCCCTGGCTTTTAGTAATGATTGTGGCAGTAGTCCAGCCTAACTACGCCCAAAATGTGACAATGGAAAAGGTTGCTTCCCAGTGTGAGGGAACCCCGTACGACCAGCGTATCCGGGTTTCGGTGACCCGGTTCTCGGTATCAACCCGTAGTGCCCAGCGGGCGTTTGGCGACGAGATGGCAACCATGCTGAGCAGTGCCTTGCAAGAAGTCAACTGCTTCCGGGTGCTAGAAAGTGTAAGCAACCTATCGGATATGACGAGTGAAATCGCCTTCGGACAGGAGGGTTTCACCGCTTCAGGCAGTTCGCCCCAGGCAGGAAAAATGCTGGGTCCCCAACTGGTAGTCACCGGAGAAGTGACCGAATTTGCCGAAGGCAGTAACAAAATAAGTACGCTGGGGATTGGGGGAAAAAGCTCCAAGGCTCACATCGGTTTTATCCTGAAAGTACTTAATCCGGAAACCCGCGAGATCGTTTTTTCCAAGTCAGTTGATGTAGAAGGTAGGGCGAACGGTTTTACCGGGGCTACCATTTTGGGAGTACGGGTTTCGGGTAGTCAACGCGGGAATATTGCCCTGACCGATGCTATTGAAAAGGGAATCATCAAAGCTGTGGAACTTCTGGCAACCAATAAAGATAATTTTGGGGTGACCCCTAACAGTGGAGTAGCTGCTACCAAAGTATGGAATGCCTCCAACTGTCCGCTTGTCCGCGGGGGGGATGCCCCCAAGGTAATGGTCATTATTCCCGAGTTTCATATCAACAGCCAGTTGGTAGACCCTGCTGGGGAAACGGAGATCATCCGTAAGTTTGTCAACACTGGGTTTGCCGTAGTTGACCCTTCTACCTACGCTGCCCTGCGGGGCGATGTGCTACTGAAAGAAGCATTGCAAGATCCTTCGGTAGCAGCATCCATTGGAGTAGACTATGGGGCAGATATCGTCGTGATTGGAGAAGCTTTTAGCGAACTGGTAAACCGTAACGCTGGTGGAATGGTAACTTGTCGCGCCAGGGTAGAAGCCCGGGCGGTGCAAACCGCTGATGGACGCATTCTAGCGGCGGATGGATTACACGCCGGGGCCGCTGACGTAGCTGAATCGACTAGCTCCAAAGCTGCTCTGCGCAATGCGGGAGGATTGATTGCTGACTCATTCCTAGCATCGCTTTGTACTAATTCGGGTGGCATTGCCCGCTCTTCAATGAGCGATGCGGTAGCCTCATCTGGTTCAGCCGCAGTAGCTCCAACTACGAGCCGTACTCAAGTGAAAATATCCGGGGCGGATTTTTCTCAAGTAAACACTTTATACAACGCACTGAAAGGAACAGATAGTGTAGAGCAAATTGAGCGGGCATTCAGTGGCTCGGAAGGTACTTTGACCGTAGAACATACAGGATCATTTGATAACTTTCTAGATGCAGTAGCTAAAGCTGCGGGCAATGGCTTTGAGATTACTGAGGTAAACGATGGCCAAATTGGCCTGGTAGTGAAGTAGAATCTGGCAGGCTTGTCTTTAGATTGTGGCAACGATAATTCTGATTACTGTAGCTGGTCATACCATATCTAAAGTACACTACCAAATTTTTGAAAAACACGTAATATTGCACGGCTAGCAACAAGAGGTATGCGGAAAAATGGAGACGCAGATTTTCAATCGTAAGTAAACGACGGAGGAATTAGATAGTTTTCAAAGGAATATCCTACACTGGACTTTAACCTTCTTCCTTCTTCACCTCTTCGTAACGCTCAACCGAATTATTTTGGTTAACTACCTGAAGGCGGCTTAGGTCAATTTCTTCGTCTTCATCTTCCTGATAAAACTCGTCGTAGTGCTCAATAAGGTGAAACAGGGGCGGTTGCTGACTGGTGTGGGCAATTCCCTTTCCGTTGTCGAACACCATAAGCAGGGCAGGTAGTACCGTCAGGTTGGTGAACATAGCAATGACTAGTGTGAGCGAAGTCAGAATGCCCAAATACTGAGTACCGCTTAAGCTAGACCCAGCAAAGATGATGAAACCGCAGAATAGAATGATAGACGTATAGATCATACTGGTTCCCGTTTCGCGTAGGCTCTGGCTAATGGCAATGGGTACAAAGAACCGGTTGCTCTTCAATTCTTGCCGATACTTGGCGAGGAAATGAATGGAATCGTCTACCGAAATACCGAACACAATACTGAAAATAATGGCCGTACTGGGTTTTAGGGGAATACCTACGAAACCCATAATGCCCGCGGTGACAATGAGCGGGATCACATTGGGGGCTAGCGAGATAAAAATCATCCGCACGCTGCCAAACAGCAGGGCCATAATGACCGCAATAATCCCGAAAGCGATAAGCAGACTCACCAGCAGGTTCTCAATCAGAAACTCATTCCCCTTGGTGAATAGCAGACTCGCCCCGGTGATAAACACGTCGGTTTCGGCACTGTCAAAGATTTCATTCGCCTTGGGGCGAATCTTCTCTTCTACCAGCTTTTTAATTTCATTAGAACCCACGTCGGCTATCCGCAAGGAAATACGTAACTGTTGCCCGGTACTATCAGCTAGTCCGTTGAGTAAGTTAGGCGATGAACCGACTTGGGCTTCATTCCAAATAGCCTGCGTATTTTTGAGGTAGCGTAATACAAAGGCTTGATCGCGCTTATTTGGCAGTTCATAAAATGCCGAATCACCGTTGTAGAACGCCTGCCGGGCAGTTTTAACAAAACCCGTTAGAGAGATTGGTGCTGCAATGGCTGATTGCTGCGCTAGATAATCTTCTAGCTTAGCTACTTTTTGCAGCGTAGTTACGCGAGTAGCTGATCGTTTTTTATGGGTATCTACCACAATCTCTAGTGGCATAATGCCAGAGAAGTTATCCTCAAAAAACTGCATATCCTGCTTAATCTGGCTCTTCGCCGGAATCCCATCTACCAGATAAGAAACCGCGTCAATCTTCAACAGGCCAAAGGAGAAGATAACAACGGTAAGCACCGAGGCAACCAGCACCCGGTAGCGATGCCGATGGACTAGTAAATCCAGTTTAGTTAGTACCCAGTCAATCAGGGCGAAACGCAGGTGCTTCAGTTGCCGGTCGCTAGGGGGAGGTAGGTAAGAGAAGACCGAAGGAATGACGATGATGCTGACCAGAAAGGTAGCCAGAATGTTTACTCCCGCTACGATTCCAAATTCTTCCAGAATAGAAATATCCGTAAACCATAGTACCAGAAAACCAATAGCAGTAGTTACGTTCGTAATCAGGGTAGCCATTCCAATTTTCTGAATAATCCGGTTTAGGGCTTTTACTTTATCGCCGTGGGTGCGGTATTCCTGATGATACTTGTTGATAAGGTAAACACTATTAGGAATGCCAATAATTACGATAATCGGTGGAAGTAAGCCAGATAGGACTGTGATTTCGTAACCCAACCAAGCCAAGGTACCGACTGACCATAACACCATCACCCCGATAACAATTAGGGGAAAAACAACTGCATCCCAGGAGCGGAAAAATATCCAGAGAATTAGGGCAGTAACTACTACCGACAGAATCAGGAACAAGCGGAGTTCAGATCGAATTTTAGCATTCATCACCGTCCGCACGAAGGGCAGCCCGGCGTAGTGCAACTCAATGCCTGTGATCTCGGAAAAGCTCGTCCCCAACTGCTGAATATCGGGTACCAATTGTTCGCGCTTATCCGAGTTCAGCGTATTATTTTCTACCGCTACTAGCATGAGCGTAGCACCATTCTCAGGATTGATAAGCTGATTTGCGTATAGTTTAAAGCTCCGGGCTATTTGCAACAAACTATCCAGTTGCCCTTGATCATCAGGCACCGAGGTAAATAGGGGCTGAAGCTCAAAGCGTTTGCCCTTAGTGTGTTTGGTGAGTATTTGCAGCTTAGGCAACGATACTGCATACTTCACCCCCGATAACTTGGCTACCTCATCGCTAAAGTACTTGAACCGACGGAAGTTTTGCGCTTGGTACAAGGCTGAGTCTTGTATGCCAATGACCAGTAGGTTGGCATCTTCGCCAAATTGGCTCTTAAACTGATCGTAGTAGATCATGGCCGGGTCATCGTCAGGTACGGCTTCTACGTAGTCGTAACTCAACTTCAGGTCCGGAATTTTGTAAGCCATTATGGCAGTAATTACCGCTAGAAACAGCATCAATACTAACCGAAACCGAATAATGAAATGAGCCAGGCTAATCCACATGAACGTTTAACCGATTCTTCACCGAGGCGATGAGTATATTCTACTAAAAAATTATATAACCAATTGCTTGCCAACTGGTTCAGTTTTGAGCAAAATTAGATGAATTCAGCATGTGAACCAAACACTTACCTCTACGTTACCCTTAATAATGCAAAACATAATACTTCTAGTTCTATTTACGGTACTTGTCAGTACTACTAGCTACGGACAAAGTACGTACGCCTATCAACAACCTCAAAAGCTGGAGGATGGATGGCTAACTAGTGATCTACAATCTCAAAAGATTGATACCGCTCGGATATATCAACTATTCAACCAATTGCAGGGCGGAGAGCATAAAATTCATAGTGTGCTGCTGGTAAAAAATAGACAGCTTATTATCGAGGAATATTTTAATGGGCATTCGGTAGATCAGCCTCACGATTTACGTTCTACTACCAAAAGTATCCGGTCAATCTTAATGGGTATTGCTATTGATAAAGGGTTTATTGAGAGTGTTAACGATCCTATATTTAATTACCTTAAAACTCCCGTACCGACCAAAAATCTGGATGAACGGAAGAAAGACATCACTATTAAGCACCTATTAACCATGTCAACTGGACTGGAGTGTAATGATTGGGATAAAAAATCAAAAGGGCAGGAGGATCGGGTATATAAAAAGAAGGATTGGCTTCAGTATACCCTTAACTTACCAATGGCGAATGAGCCAGGAACAGTTTCCCATTATTGCTCAATGGGGGTAGTGCTGGCCGCCGAAATAATCAGTCAAGCCTCGGGGATGACGATTGACGCATTCGCCGAGAAGTACTTGTTTGAGCCATTGAATATCCATAATCTACAATGGGGACATACTTCTAACAAAGAAGTGATGCCGTCAGCTAAGCGATTATACTTAACTTCCCGTGATATGGCCAAAATTGGGCAACTAATACTTAGCCGAGGAAAGTGGAACAGCGAGCGGGTAGTATCTGCACAATGGGTTGAGAAAGCTACTACCCCCCAAACTAAAATCACTAATATTGATTACGGCTATCTGTGGTGGAATATTCCGTTTAAAGTGGGTGACAATATTATCGTTTCTAAAGTCGCCATGGGGAACGGTGGACAGTATATTATGGTAGTTCCTGCACTAGACATGGTGGCAGTATTTACCGGAGGGGCTTACAATTCGGAAGAGGATAAATTACCTTTTGCCATAATGAAGGATATCTTTCTGCCTACGTTCGTAAGCAAAAAATAATCATGGGCTCTGGTGAAGGATTGAATAATACGACGAATTAAGGGCTAAGGATTCTGGTTAAGCAAAGTAGCCAGTACTTGGTACAACTCTGGGTGTTGTCGTTGAAATTCAGGGGTATTCTCGAAGAAGTGTTCTACTGATACGGCAAAGAACTCCTGAGCATTAGTTGCCGCATAATCCCGGAAGAAGGTGGTTTCTTTGCTCTGTATCTTCTCAATGTACTGAGGAACTAGTTCTTTCCAACGTTGCTGGGCTTCGGTGGGAAAGAACTGGTAGTCTTCATTCTCAATCATATTTTCCAGTTCCAGGGCGTGAGCCATCTCGTGTAACCCTACATTTTGACCGCTAGTTGGGTCAGCGTAACCTTCTACAAAACTCTTCCACGAGAGTACAATAGCTTGTAAGCGAGGATTTACTTCGCCCCGATGGTACTTTCGGGTGATGGTAGAATAGTAATCGTCAGGATAGATGAGAATCCGTTTAAAATGGGCCAAGCTCACCTCTGGTAGACCAAACGTAAGCTGTACCGCCGAAGCCGCAATCATTGCTTTCATTTCTAAGGTAATTGGTTGGAATCCCCGGGCAATAAACTGCTTTTGCTGCATGAAATGCATTACCCGGCTTAGAAATTCTTTCTTCTTCGGTAGCGGTAACTCCTGGTAGTACGGAAAATACTTCGCTAGAATAGCTTCTATCTCCCGTACCTTTACCAACGGATACAGCGGTTTAGGAGTAGGAATACTGCGATAAAAAATGGCAAAGCCGATTAGTAATACCAGAAAGATCATTAGAGAGAATGCCATTATTTTGCTAAGCTACGCAGAACGTTTTGCAACGAAACCCGTTCCAGCAAGGTAGACCGAAGCTCGCTTACCAAAATACGTTCCTGTTCGGTACTATCGCGTTCGCGGATGGTGACGGTATCATCTTCCAGGGTTTGGTAGTCTACCGCAATGCAGTAGGGGGTTCCGATTAAATCCTGGCGGGTGTAGCGTCTTCCGATAGCGGCACTTTCTTCGTACACCACCTTCATATCTAGCTTTAGCGATTCGTAAATCTCTTTGGCCTTTTCGGGTAAGCCATCTCTTTTGATCAAAGGGAGTACCGCCGCCTTTACCGGAGCTAGTGCCGGATGGATTTTCAGGTAAACTCGTTTCTTTTCGTTGCCCTTAGCATCTAATCCAGTGTCTTCAGTGTAAGCTTCGCAAAGTGTCATCAAAAACAGGCGATCCGCTCCGATGGAGGTTTCAATCACGTAAGGTACGTAACTCTCCGATACATCGGGGTCGTAGTACTGCTGCTTCTTTTTAGATAGCTTCTGATGCTCAGTCAGGTCAAAATCAGTACGAGAATGGATACCTTCCACCTCTTTAAATCCGAACGGAAATTGATACTCAATATCGATGGCCGCATCGGCGTAGTGAGCTAGCTTCTCGTGCTCATGGATGCGGAACTTCTCCGCCGGAATACCCAGCGTTCCGTGCCAGCGCATCCGGATTTGCTTCCAGCGGTCGAACCACTCAGCCTGCGTGCCGGGGCGAATGAAGAATTGCATCTCCATTTGCTCAAACTCCCGCATCCGGAAGATAAATTGCCGAGCGACAATCTCATTCCGAAAGGCTTTACCGATCTGGGCAATCCCAAAGGGAACCTTCTGTCGGGCGGTTTTCTGCACGTTCAAAAAGTTGACAAAGATTCCCTGAGCAGTTTCCGGACGCAGATAAATTTTGCTAGAGTCTTCGGCTACCGAACCTACCTGAGTAGAAAACATCAGGTTGAACTGTCGCACCTCGGTCCAGTTAGTCGTACCCGATTCCGGGCAAGTAATGTCGTACTCAACGATTAG
This sequence comes from Bacteroidota bacterium, assembly GCA_039198955.1. Lineage (GTDB taxonomy): Bacteria > Bacteroidota > Bacteroidia > Cytophagales > Cyclobacteriaceae > Tunicatimonas. The sequence goes on from JBCCTI010000005.1 coordinate 85,886, forward strand.
ATCGCGTACCCCAGTGAGGTCTTCGGCTTCCAGCAATTCATTCATTCGCTTGAGTAGCAGTTGGGCGGTTTCAATCTCGCCTTCAGATTCCAGTTGAGCAGCGCGGTCTTCAATCAATGTATCAGCCCGGTAGCGCTTGTTAGAATCCTTGTTGTCGATCATTGGATCGTTGAAGCTATCCACGTGCCCCGAGGCTTTCCAGGTTTGGGGCTGCATGAAGATGGCCGCATCTAGTCCGACGATATTATCGTTTAGCCGGGTCATCGCCTGCCACCAGAATTGCTTGAGATTATTTTTCAGTTCTACTCCGTAGGGACCGTAATCGTACACGGCTTGTAAGCCATCGTAAATTTCACTGGAAGGATACACAAAACCGTACTCCTTAGCGTGGGCGATTACCTGCTTGAGCGAACTTTCGGGCTCGTGGGGAGCAGCTTCTTTGGATTTGTTCTTTGCCATAGCCGCAAAGATAGAAAAGCCCTTCGCGGATTTACAACCAAAGGCTTGAATTATTGGTCGCTATTAGCGCATTGAAAGAGAGAAGGTAAAAAGAAAACGGCTAAGACTTTTTCTCAAAATTTACCTTAGCATACACATCAGTTAACAATAAGGTCAAATCAAGGGCAGGTAGTTTAATGCTACTGTCTAACCCGCTTGCTTCGGTCAGTTTCCACACATCTTGGGCTGAGTTGCGGGAAAACACTTCTGTGTGAGGCTTTTGTTGAGAAACCAGTACGTATTCCCGCAAACTCTCTGCAGTACGATAAGCTTCAAATGCTAAGTAGGCTTCGGCGGTAATTCTGGGCGGGGCTAGGGTTTCCATCGTGGCTTTGCTTTTCTATTCAATACCTACACATGAGGAAAGATGTTTTATATCCATTTGATTTACCTTTTATCGTAAGTTAGTGTTCTGTTCTTTCCAGTTTACAGGTATAAAAGGAAACAGTTTTCTCACTTGGTCTATGTATTCATGATAGCTCTTGATATTTGTGGAAAATCTGTAAACCTGATTGCTCGAAATTTCTACTACGCTATCTATAAACCTACGTCTCTCTTCTTTGGATTTACCTATAACCAGAAGGTGTTTCTTATCAATGTTTTTTGTTGTGGAGTTTGTCATGCCTCATTTTTCTTCACTCCTCCAATACTCCGTATAGCACGCTTGGCACCCAAACACCATAGCACCAAAAAATCATCCATACTGCGCTTCATAGTATTTCTGATAATTGCCTGAAGTGACATTATCGAGCCAGGCTTCATTCGCTAAGTACCAGTCTACGGTTTTTCCAATACCTTCTTCAAACTGTAGCGATGGTTTCCAGCCCAGTTCATTCATCAGTTTGTGGGCATCAATAGCGTAGCGCAAGTCGTGTCCGGCGCGGTCAGTCACAAAGGTGATAAGCTTCTCGGAAGTGCCTTCGGGGCGGTTGAGCTTTTTGTCCATCACTTGACACAATAGACGGACAATGTCAATGTTCTTCCACTCGTTGAAGCCACCAATATTGTAGGTTTCACCCACTTTTCCCTGATGAAAAATTGTATCAATCGCCCGGGCGTGATCTTCCACGTAGAGCCAATCGCGCACATTCTGACCCTTGCCGTAAATAGGGAGCGGTTTGTTGTGCTTAATATTATTGATACAGAGTGGAATTAGCTTTTCAGGAAAATGGTTGGGCCCGTAATTATTGGAACAGTTACTGATGACGACGGGCAAGCCGTAAGTATTATGATACGCCCGTACAAAGTGATCGGAACTGGCTTTAGAGGCAGAGTAAGGTGACTTAGGATCATACGAGGTGGTCTCTATAAAGTAGCCACCATCATCTAGGGAGCCGTACACTTCATCGGTAGAAATGTGGTAGAATAAGTGATTATCCACGTCCTCTTTCCAAATCTCCTTGGCGGCATTCAGCAAATTCACGGTACCCATTACATTGGTGCGAATAAATGCCATTGGGTCTTTGATTGATCGGTCTACGTGCGATTCTGCCGCTAGGTGCAGTACTGAATCGGGTTTAATTTCCTGGAATAGCTCAGCCATAGCAGCTTCATCGCTAATATCGCCCTTCACAAAGTGATAATTATCCCGCGCTTCAATGTCTTTTAAGTTTTCCAGGTTACCGGCGTAGGTGAGCGCATCCAGATTATAGACCTGGTAATCAGGGTACTTAGTAACAAATAAGCGTGCTACGTGCGAGCCAATGAAGCCCGCGCCGCCAGTAATCAAAATTCTTTTATTTGCCGCCATGCATGGTTTGTTTTTGGGTAAATCTATTGGTTAACTTTTTCGCGATTCACTACAATAATCGGTATGTTTGATGAGATATACTAAAGAGGTTTTTGAGAAATACGACGGCACGATGTAATATTCAGCAGCTCGAGCAATTTTCTCAGGTTGTGAGTACGCTCTCAAGTATATCACTGAGCTTTGGTGTTCGTGCCACTGTAAATTGTAACTTTAAAAATTAAGTCTTTCCTACGATTATATTCAGGCTTCATGATGATAAATGCGAGAAAGAATTGGTTCAGTTTACTCATATTGATTGGGGTTGGGGCATGTAACTCTTCCAATTACGTTCCCAAGCCGGAGGGTTATAACCGTATTGACCTACCGGAGCATCGCTACAACAGTTTACCCGATACCTTACCTTACGATTTTGAGTACTCGTCCCACTCGACCATTCGTCCTGACACGTCAGTAAATGCGGATCGCTACTGGCTTAACATTCATTACCCTGAATTTGTCGCCGATGTACAGCTTACCTACAAGCCCGTAAACCAAAGCGAGCAGCGACTGGAAACGTTGCTGGAGGACTCGTACCAACTAACTGCCAATCATCAGATCCGAGCATCCTCTATTGACGAGAGTGTTTTGGGTACCCCCAGTGGAAAGAAAGCTTTGATTGCTGAGCTTAGTGGTGAGGTACCTAGTCAGTTTCAGTTTTACATTACGGATTCTGTCAACCATTTTCTAAGAGGAGCACTATACTTTCGTACTGCCACCCAGAATGATTCTTTGGCTCCCGTCATTGAGTTTATCAAAATTGATATGGTACACCTGCTGAATACGTTAGAGTGGCGGGATACAATGTAAAGTAGTCAAGCTGAATTCATGAACCGCTTCTTCGATACTAAAATAGATTACCTTAAGGGCGTAGGCGAACGCACTGGCAATCTGCTGCGCGAAGAACTGAATATTCATACCTTTGGCGATCTTATCCAACATTATCCCTTCCGGCACGAAGATCGGTCACAGTTTCATAAAATCGAGGATATTCACGAAGAGATGCCTTATGTGCAGGTAGTGGGGCACATTCGCAAAGCTGAGATTATCGGCAATGGGCCGAAGAAGCGACTAGCCGCCGTATTTGTTGACGATACCGGCGAGATGGAACTGGTGTGGTTTAAGGGAATTCAGTGGCTATCGGGTAAACTCAAACCTCATATTGACTACGTAGCTTTTGGGAAGCCCAGTCGCTTCGGGCAAAAGTTTAATATGGCGCATCCCGAGATGGAGCTATTAGCCAGTATTGACCGGGAAAATGGTCAGCTATTTCCGGTGTATCATACTACCGAAAAGCTCAAGCGAGGACGTATTGATAGCCGTACTATTGCCCGTCTGCAGAAGCGTTTGCTAGAGAAAGCTTACCAACACATTCCCGAAACTCTACCGGAGGCATTAGCAGAACGCTACCGCCTAATGCCTAAGCCTGATGCAGTTAAGAATATTCATTTTCCCGAATCGATCAACTATCTGGAGAAAGCTACTTTTCGGTTAAAGTTTGAGGAGTTATTTTACGTACAACTTCGGCTGCTCAAACTTAAACTCGCCCGTATCGATAAATTTCCTGGTCAGATATTCGGTGATACTAAGCTAGTGTATGATTTCTATGAAAACCATCTTCCTTTTGAGTTAACCAACGCCCAAAAACGCGTTATTAGAGAAGTCTACGCCGATCTACATTCCGGCAAACAGATGAACCGGTTGCTACAGGGCGATGTGGGTAGCGGGAAAACCATTGTCGCCTTCATTTGTATGCTCATTGCTATCAGCAGCGGCACGCAGACTGCTCTAATGGCTCCTACTGAGATTCTGGCTGAGCAGCATTATCGTGGCCTTACTCCTTTTGCTAACGCACTCGGTTTGGAAATTGCTTTGCTCACGGGTTCTACTGGACGAAAGGGGCGACGTATTATCGATGAAATGCTGCAAATGGGCACGTTACCCATTCTGGTCGGCACCCACGCACTGCTAGAAGATCGGGTTCAGTTTAAAAATTTGGGGCTGTCAGTAGTGGATGAACAACACCGTTTTGGAGTCGCCCAGCGAGCTAAGCTGTGGAATAAGAATGCTGGCAAAACGTACCCCCACGTGCTAGTCATGACTGCTACACCCATTCCCCGCACATTGGCAATGACCCTCTATGGCGATCTAGATGTTTCGGTGATCGATGAGTTACCCGCCGGACGAAAGCCGATCAAAACTTTGCACCGTTTCGAGAACAATCGCTTGCGGGTATTTGGCTTTCTAAAGGAGCAAATTCAAGCGGGGCGACAGGTGTACATTGTCTATCCGCTCATTGAAGAATCAGAAAAGCTAGATTTAAAGCATTTGGAAGACGGTTATGAGTCAATCCGGCGAGCATTCCCTGATGTTCCGGTGAGCTGCGTACACGGGCGAATGAGTGGTTCGGATAAAGATTATGAAATGCACCTCTTTGCCCAGGGTAAGACAAAAATTATGGTCGCTACCACTGTGATTGAGGTGGGCGTAGACGTACCCAACGCTACGGTAATGGTAGTGGAGAATGCCGATCGTTTTGGGTTAGCTCAACTGCATCAACTACGGGGTCGGGTAGGCCGGGGTGCTGAGCAATCGTACTGTATCTTAATGACGGACTATAAACTCAGTAAAGACAGCAAAGTTCGCTTAGAAACATTGGTACGAACGACCAATGGTTTTGAGATTGCCGAAACCGATTTAAAGCTACGCGGCCCCGGTAATATTGAAGGAACCCAGCAAAGCGGGGTGCTTGATTTACTGGTCGCTGACTTGAGTAAAGACGGTAAAATTTTGCAGGAAGCTCGCCTCTCAGCTGCTGAAATCCTTCAAGAAGATCCCGAGCTAAATCAGCCTCAATATCAGCCTATTCGGATACATATTGATAAAATGCGAGAAAACATGCTGAACTGGAGTAGAATTAGTTAAAATTGATAATAATCAGATATTTTTTAAAATTTTTTTAATAAAGAAAGCATTTCGTAAAAATTAACAAAATGGTAATATATCATGTAAGATTTCGGCTGTAGTTGTAAGATTAACAACGGAGATATTTTCCCGCAAAAAGATTTTTAGCGTAACGGCTATACCTCTTCCCACTTCCCAATATCATTTTGGGGTTCGCCCACTAAAGGGGTTTAAGATGTGATAAAAATTAAGTATATTGCTTATTCGCAGAATAAAATTTTGCGACAGGTTAACACCAAGTATTTCGTATCGCAAGCAACATGGATTCTGCTTGCGACAAAATAATTAGTACAATCACTGGAATAAAATGCAATCTCTAAAATTTTATTCTGATTTCCAAGAACTGGAAGATAAACTGTTTGTTTATTAGTTCTACCAAACGTTTCCGAATGAGATATAACCCACCTTCACTGTATGATTCTTCGTTCGAGCACGATGCTTGTGGAATCGGATTTGTCGCCCATCTACAGGGTAAGAAATCACACAGCATCATCGATGATGCGATCATCATGCTCCAGAATATGGAGCACCGGGGAGCTTGTGGCTGTGAGCCTGACTCTGGCGATGGAGCAGGTATTTTATTACAGAAACCTCATCGTTTTTTCCAGGAAAACACAGAATTCACCCTGCCCGAATCTGAGGAATATGGAGTGGCTATGATCTTCTTTCCCGCCAAGGCTAGCTTGCGGGAAACCTGTCGGGAGTATCTTAACCGCATGATTGATGAACTCGGGTTAGAACTAATAGGCTATCGGTCAGTACCTACTAATAATCAAAGTCTGGGGCGTTCGGCTAGGTTAGTAGAACATCGAGTTGAGCAGGCCTTTATTCGGTGGAAAAAGGCTCCTTCTGCCGACCCCATGGCATTGGAGAGAAGGCTATACGTACTAAAACACCACGTCTTACACACTGTTCATCGGGAAGTAGAAAACACGATTGACACTTTCTACATAGCCTCTTGTTCTTACAAAACGATTGTATACAAAGGTCAACTTACTACTTTTCAGTTGCGCCCCTACTACATTGACCTACAACAGCCCTCCTTTGACTCAGCCCTCGCATTAGTACATTCTCGCTTTTCCACCAATACATTCCCCAAGTGGAAATTAGCGCAGCCCTTTCGGTTTATCGCCCATAATGGCGAGATCAACACCATCCGGGGCAATGTGAACTGGATGCGTTCCAAGGAAGCCTTGCTGGAATCTACCTTATTTACCGATGAAGAACTGAGTAAGCTGATGCCCATTTGCGACTCGGCCTTTTCTGACTCCGCTAACTTAGATTTAGCAGTAGAGCTATTACACATGGGGGGGCGCTCATTGCCCCATGTCATGATGATGCTCATTCCCGAGGCTTGGCAGAGTAATGAGTTAATGGAAGATGATAAGAAAGCGTTCTATGAGTATTATGCCTCTATGATGGAGCCCTGGGACGGTCCCGCTTCTATTTGCTTTACCGATGGGAAGCTAGTAGGGGCAACGCTAGATCGAAATGGGTTACGTCCTTCCCGTTATCTGCTTACCAAAGATCATAAATTAGTGATGTCATCGGAAGCTGGCGCATTACCCGTAGATGAGTCGAGGGTAGTGTTGAAAGGCCGTCTTAAGCCCGGACGAATGTTCGTGGCTGATTTATCCGAAGGCCGTATCATTAGCGATAAAGAAATTAAGCAACGTATTTGTGCGGAGAAACCGTACCGCGAATGGCTGGATGAGCATCGTTACTTTTTGGAGGAATTACCGGATCCTCTGCACGTAAACGGGCACGATACTCAGCCCTCTGATCATCTGTCTTTGCTTACGCGCCAGCAAGCAATGGGCTATACCTCCGAAGATTTGAAGGTGATTTTGGGACCTATGGTCAGTAAGGCCAAAGAACCTATTGGCTCAATGGGAGCAGACGTCCCCCTGGCAGCCTTATCCAGTCAGAGCCAGCATATTGCGAACTACTTCAAGCAACTGTTTGCTCAGGTAAGTAATCCGCCGATTGATCCGATTCGCGAAAAGCTGGTAATGTCGCTGTTTACCCAAATTGGGGCTACTAAAAACGTATTGGAAGAAACTCCCGGGCACTGCCAACAGATCAAGCTCAAACAACCCGTTCTTACCAACGATGAGCTCAAGCGAATTAAGTTCTTACAGCATCCGGCGTTTCGGGTACACATGCTGAAAGCAGTATTCCCGGCGAGTGGTGAAGCAGGAGTACTAGAGCAAGCAATTGAACAGCTATCTATTGAAGCAGATCAGGCAGTTCGTGATGGAGCCAATATTTTAGTCATTTCCGACCGGTCCTTTAGTAAAACCGAAGCCCCAATGCCATCCCTGATGGCTACGGGAGCGGTGCACCATCACTTAATCCGTAATGGGTTACGGGCGAAGACAAGTCTGGTGGTAGAAGCTGGGGATGTGCGCGAGACTCACCATCTTGCAACCTTGATCGGGTACGGAGCTCACGCAATTAATCCTTATCTGGCCTTCGCTAGTATCGCTGACTTGCAAGCGCGTGGACTGATTCATCAGGAAGATTCTCCGGCTAAGCTGGCCACAGCATTCATCAAAGCCGTGAACGCCGGGCTACTGAAGATCTTTTCTAAGATGGGAATCTCCACTATTCAGTCGTACCACGGTGCCCAGATTTTTGAAGCACTGGGCATCAGTCAGTCAGTGGTAGATAAGTGTTTTGCAGGTACAGCTACGCGTATTGGTGGAGTAAATTTTGATGATCTGGCGGAAGAGGTGCTGGTTCGCCATCGCTTGGCTTTTCCCGAAAAAGAAATTATTGGTGCTCGTTTAGAAGTAGGTGGAGTGTATCAGTGGAAACGGCGGGGCGAGTATCATATGCTAAATCCCCAAACCATTCATCTGCTACAGCAAGCCACTCGCAAGAACGATTATCAGATGTACAAACAGTACGCTGAAATCATCAACCAACGTTCGGGGCAGTTGGCTACTTTGCGCGGGCTAATGCAGTTCAAAAAGCGTACTCCTGTCCCCCTCGAGGAGGTAGAATCTAAGGAGAGTATCTTTAAGCGATTTGCTACCGGAGCCATGTCCTTTGGATCGCTTTCGCACGAAGCCCACTCTACCCTAGCAGTTGCTATGAACCGCATTGGGGGTAAAAGTAATAGTGGGGAAGGCGGGGAAGATGAAATCCGTTTCGAGCGTAAGCCCAACGGTGACTGGGAGCGTTCGGCCATTAAGCAAGTAGCTTCCGGGCGATTTGGAGTGACTAGCAATTACTTAACGAATGCCAACGAAATTCAGATAAAGATGGCTCAGGGAGCCAAGCCTGGCGAAGGGGGACAATTGCCCGGTCATAAAGTAGATGATTGGATTGGGCGGGTACGAAACGCTACCCCCGGAGTAGGGTTGATTTCACCACCGCCTCACCACGATATTTACTCTATTGAGGATCTAGCTCAGTTGATCTACGATCTGAAAAATGCTAATCGTGAGGCCAGAATCAATGTAAAGCTAGTGGCCTCGGCAGGAGTAGGGACAATTGCTGCTGGGGTAGCTAAAGCGTACGCTGACGTGGTGCTGATTTCTGGCCACGACGGTGGTACTGGCGCCTCCCCACTAAGTTCAGTACGTCATGCCGGAGTTGCCTGGGAGCTAGGTTTATCCGAAACCCACCAAACACTAGTGAAAAGTAATCTGCGTAGTCGCATCACTGTCCAAACCGACGGTCAGATTAAAACGGGGCGCGACATTGCCATTGCTATCTTACTGGGTGCTGAGGAATTTGGCGTATCTACCGCAGCCCTAGTCACTGAAGGTTGTATCATGATGCGTAAGTGTCATCTCAATACTTGTCCGGTAGGCGTGGCTACCCAAGACCCTGAACTGCGGGCACTATTTAGTGGCAAGCCGGAGCACGTGATCAATCTATTTACTTTCTTGGCTGAAGACCTGCGGGAAATTATGGCCGAACTGGGTTTCCGTACCATTAATGAGATGATCGGGCAAACCGATGTACTGGAGAAACGAACTGATATTGACCATTGGAAAGCGAAGAAAATAGATCTGTCCCGTATTCTTTATAAGCCCGAAACGGCACCGAATGTGGGCATCTACAAGCAGCAGGAGCAAGATCATGGTATTGATGAAGTGCTGGATTGGGATTTGATTGAAGCGGCACTACCCGCCTTGGAAGAACTAGAAGCAGTAAATGCTGACTTCCGCCTAATCAATACGAACCGCTCGGTAGGAACCATGCTTTCTAACGAAGTTTCCAAGAAGTTCGGTACGCCGGGGCTACCTGATAGCACTATCCATTTTAAGTTCAAGGGATCGGCTGGACAAAGCTTTGCGGCCTTCACGACCAAAGGAATTCGCTTCGATCTGGAAGGCGAAGCTAATGATTACTTTGGCAAAGGTTTATCTGGGAGTGAACTAATTGTATATCCTCATCGTGAGTCGGGTTATGTGCCTGAAGAAAACATGATTATTGGAAATGTGGCCTTTTATGGAGCTACTTCAGGCGAAGCTTACATTCGTGGACAAGCCGGAGAGCGCTTCTGCGTACGTAACTCCGGGGTAAAAACCGTAGTAGAAGGTATCGGTGATCATGGCTGTGAATACATGACGGGCGGAACAGTGGTAGTATTGGGGCGTACTGGACGTAACTTCGGTGCCGGCATGAGCGGTGGTATGGCTTTTATCTACGATCCTGAGTGCCGGTTTTCAGCCTACTGTAACCCCGGAGAAGTAGACCTGGAAATAATGAACGAAGAGGACGAACAAACGGTATACAGCCTGCTTGTGAAGCAAGTTGAATACACTGGGAGTAGCGTTGCTCGGCGTATATTACGCGACTGGAAGAATTCCCGTCAGGATTTCGTTAAGGTGATGCCTCGTGAATACAAAGCAGCATTACAAAAACGAAAAGCGAAAAAAGTACAAGTAAAAGTAGAAGTGAATGTATAATCTAAGAGGTTAGGTGTTAGGGATTAGGCGGCCGCCGCCCAGTCCCCAGCCCCCAATCCCTAAAACTAAATATACGATGGGAAAACCAACTGGATTTAAGGAGTTTAACCGCGAGTTGCCCCAAACCCGCAACCCTCAAGAGCGTATTAAAGACTATAAAGAACTTTATCTCACTTTTGAAGATAAAAAAACCAAAAAGCAGGCAGCTCGATGTATGGACTGTGGAATTCCGTTTTGCCACAACGGTTGCCCACTTGGGAATAACATTCCCGAATTTAATGATGCCGTCTACGAAGAAAATTGGGAGCTAGCTACTCAAATTCTACATTCAACCAATAACTTTCCCGAATTTACCGGAAGAATCTGCCCTGCTCCCTGCGAAGCATCCTGCGTACTAGGCATTATCAAACCTCCGGTAGCTATTGAACACATTGAGAAATCCATCGCTGAAAAAGCCTTTGAACTGGGCTTGATTCAGCCTAATCCCCCGAGGATTCGTACCGGTAGAAAAGTGGCAGTAATTGGCTCCGGGCCGGCTGGATTGGCAGCGGCAGCTCAACTGAATCGAGCAGGACATTGGGTCACGTTATTTGAGAAAGATCAGCGCCTAGGCGGGTTGCTGCGCTACGGAATTCCGGATTTTAAAATGGAAAAGTGGGTAATTGACCGTCGGTTAGCCGTAATAGAACAAGAAGGTATTGTATTTAAAACTGGGGTTCACGTAGGTCGAGACATTACAGCAGCACAGTTAGAAGAAGAGTTCGACGCGATCGTCGTTAGCACTGGAGCAGGTGTTCCCCGTAACCTACCCATTCCCGGCCGTGATCTAGAGGGTGTACACTTTGCCATGGAATTTCTGACTCAGCAGAACCAACGAGTCTCGGGCGACCGCCTAACGGATGATTCCGATATATGGGCTACCGACAAACACGTAGTAGTTATTGGTGGTGGTGACACTGGTTCTGACTGTGTGGGAACCTCCAATCGGCACGGAGCAGCTTCAGTGACCCAGATTGAATTGATGCCTAAGCCACCCACTGAGCGAAGTGAAGATAACCCTTGGCCGCAGTGGCCTATGATCTTGCGAACATCTTCGTCGCACGAAGAAGGTGCAGAGCGCAATTGGTCAATCATGACCAAAGAGTTCACTAGTGATGATCAGGGTAACGTAAAGGGTCTTAAACTGGCTAAGTTAGAGTGGAAAGTAAATGAGGAAGGTCGCTCATACTTTGATGAAATTCCAGGAAGCGAATATGAAATTCCCTGTGATCTGGCCTTACTAGCTATTGGCTTTTTGCATACTGAGCGCCATGGATTACTGGAAGATCTGGGTGTACAACTGGATAATCGCGGTAACATCAACGCTGAAGAAGGGCACTACCAAACCAGTAAGCCTCATATTTTTGCCGCCGGGGATGCCCGCCGAGGACAGTCGCTGGTGGTTTGGGCCATTGCCGAAGGCCGAGAGGCAGCTCGGGCAGTAGATATTTATCTAATGGGTGAATCTAAACTAGAAGCCCGGGACGATTCCCCACTACGAGTGGCGAATGTTGGATAAAAGTTCTTGCAAATTTAAATACTAAGCCGTTTCCTAGTTTTAGGTGACGGCTTTTCTTTTACCAAGTCATGAAAAATCTCCAAATACTTCCCATCTAACTTACCTAGAAAAAAACTAACTTCCCAGCTCATTGTATTACTCAAATCTCATATGAAGTATATTGTAGGACTATTGCTTACGGTAATTGCTAATTCAGTTCCAGCTCAGGTACTAACCCCATCAGAATTTTTTGGATACGAATTAGGAGAGCGTTTTACTCGCTACCACCAAGTCATTAACTACTTTGAGCAGGTAGCTGACCAGTCTGAAAGAGTAACGTTGGTTGACTACGGCGAAACCAACGAACATCGCTCACTAGTGCTAGCTTACGTATCCTCACCTGAGAATACCGACCGGTTAGAAGAGATCCGTCAGACAAATTTGGCACGAACCGGACTGACTGACGGCGGTACAGATGCAGAAGATGACATTGCCATTGTTTGGCTAAGCTACAATGTTCACGGTAACGAGGCGGTAGCTACCGAATCGGCCATGCAGGTTTTATACGAATTAGCCAGCGACCAAAATGCCTTAGCTACCGAATGGCTGGAAAATACTGTGGTAATTATTGATCCCTGCTTAAATCCCGATGGGCACGACCGTTACGTGAACTGGTACGATCAAAAAGTAAATACTATTACCAATGCCCAACCTGAATCTTGGGAGCACGACGAACCCTGGCCGGGAGGGCGCATGAATCATTACCTCTTCGATCTTAACCGTGACTGGGCCTGGGCTACCCAGAAGGAAACCAGACAACGGTTAAAACTCTACAATGAATGGTTGCCCCATATTCACGCCGACTATCACGAGCAGGGCATAAACAGCCCGTACTATTTTGCTCCGGCGGCGGAACCCTACCACGCTATTATTACTGACTGGCAGCGTGAATTACAAACCATGATCGGACAAAATAACGCCCGTTACTTTGATGATGAAGGTTGGCTATACTTTACCCGCGAACGCTTTGATCTGCTTTACCCCAGCTATGGCGATACCTATCCTATGTTCAATGGGGCCATTGGCATGACGTATGAGCAGGGTGGCTCGGGTAGAGCAGGCTTAGCCGTTTTAACTGAGGAAGGTGATACCTTGACTCTGAAAGACCGTATTGCCCATCATGTAACTACCAGCCTATCTACTATTGAAGTTGCTTCGCAAAATGCCAGTCGTATTGTTGAGGAGTTTACCGATTTTTACAGTAAGTCACGGCGAGGTGATTTTGGTACGTATCAGAGCTACGTAATAAAGTCCAGTAATAATTCAGAAAAAATTACGGCCTTACGTTCGCTACTAGATACTCACCAGATACAGTACCAGGAAAGTGCCACGACCCGAAAGTCATCAGGGTTTAGCTATCAGCAGAATGCCAATATAGATTTTAGTTTAGAACTGGGAGATCTAGTTATTTCATCGCGTCAGCCCAAATCAGTGTTGCTACAAACGCTATTCGAACCAGAAGCCGAGCTTAGCGATTCTATCACCTACGACATTACGGCCTGGGCCATCCCATATACCTACGATCTAGATGCTTACGCATTAACGAATAGTGTTAATGCGGTGCGTGAGCCAGTCCAAACCACTTTTACCCCGATTAATCCGGAGAGCTCGACCTACGCCTACGTGAGTCGCTGGCGTGGTGTTCAGGATGTTCAGTTTCTGTCGGAACTTATTAAAAGAGGTATTAAAGTACGCTACTCTACCCGGGATTTCTCAGTAGACGGGCAAGCATTTGACGCCGGGGCACTGATCATCACCCGTGCCAACAATCGCCACTTGAGCAATGAATTCCATGAAATCATCGTTAGCATAGCCAATGAACTGGAACAAAAAATTTATCCCGTACCGACTGGCTACGCAGAGAGTGGGTTTGACCTGGGTTCGGGTGAGATTCATTACATTGAACCGCCGAAAGTATTACTAGTTGCCGGAGAAGAAGTATCTCCCTACGGATTGGGGGAAATCTGGTATTTCTTTGAACAAGAAATTAATTACCCAGTCTCAGTGGTTAACACTCAAAATCTCGGTGATATTGATCTGGTAGATTATAATATATTGATTCTACCCAGCGGAAGGTACAGCCAGGTTTTGCAGGATGTTAGCCTAAAAGATTGGGTACAGCGAGGCGGAAAGGTGATTGCATTAGAAGATGCACTCAAATATTTTGGGGCACGAGAAGAATATCAGCTTTCAGAATACATCGATAAGCAAGAAGAGAACAAGCTAGAAAAGTTAGAGGAAAACTATCAGGAGCAACACCGATTAGCTGCTTATGATGAACGCGAGCGACGTGATATTAGCAACTACATTTCCGGTAGCATCTTTAAAGTGCGTCTCGACAATACGCACCCACTTGGTATGGGTTACCCCAATCATTACTTTACCCTAAAGCGAGGTAATAGCCGATACGGTTACTTAAAGAAAGGGTGGAACGTAGCTACTTTAGAGAGTGAAGATGCACTAGTGAGTGGTTTTGTCGGGGCTGAGATCCAAAAGCAACTACCCAATTCTTTGGTGTTTGGAGTAGAAGAAATGGGCAATGGCACTATCGTCTACATGGTAGATAATCCGCTATTTCGCGCCTTCTGGCAAAACGGTAAGTTACTGTTTGGTAACGCCCTATTTTTAGTCGGGCAATGAACAATAAGTTAGTATACTAAGGATTTGATACCAGGAGTCCCCGTTCCAGTAGCCAGGCTTCGCAGAGTTCGGGCCAGGCTGAGAATGCCGAGTAGCGGCTGCCCATGCCTAACCCATGCCGACCTTTCTCGAACACATGCAGCTCAGTGGGAATGCCTTTTTCTCTCAGTGCCAAATAAAAGTAGATACTATTTTCGGGAGGCACTCCGGTATCTTCGGTAGTGTGTACCAAGAAGGTTGGGGGGGTATCGGCTTGCACCTGACGTTCGTTAGAAAGAGAGGCAACCAGCTCGGCATCGGCATCTTCACCCAGTAACGAACGGCGGGAACCCGCGTGTTGGTAGTCTTCAGTAAAGGAAATCACTGGATACAGCAGAACCATAAAATCAGGACGGCTACTTTGTTGCTCGATTGCATCGCTGGCATCGGCATCTCCGGTATCGAAGTGGGTACCCAAAGTTGATGCCATATGCCCTCCGGCGGAAAAGCCCAGCACCCCAATTCGGTTAGGGTCAATTCCCCAGGCTTTGGCGTTAGATCGTACCGTTCGGATGGCTCGCTTGCCATCGTTCATGGGGATAGGGTGTTTATACCCATTTTTTCCTAGCCGATAGGTCAAAATATAAGCAGATACACCAAAGGAATTGAGCCATTTAGCAATCTGATGTCCTTCATGATCCATTGCTAGCATATTATACCCGCCGCCCGGACAGACGATGACCGCGGCTCCCGTGGCGGTATGTTCAGGTGCTGGATAGCGAATCAGGGATGGTTGGTCTTTCTCTTCGGTTCCAGTAGCACCAGGGGCACCCTCGGGCCATAAGCGAAGCGTATCTGGCTCGGGTTGAGCAAATGTATTGGCGATGGTAAAACAGACTATGGACGTAAGAAAGAATAATTTCATGAATTGTTAGTCATTAAATTGTTATTTGTCATTTAGGTTGATCTCTATCCTTAGTTGATTTAAGGAACGCTATTGCGTAGGGAGATAGTGAAATAGTATTAGGGCATCTCTCGTATTCAGAACACAGAAACTTATGAGGTTGTTGAGTAGCTGCTTCAAAGCAGGTTTCATCCAGTAACTTCAGTTGGGTAAACATATCTGCCGGAAGTTTCAGCGATATTGTATGAGGCTGTAAGTTTGCTACTATCGCTCGTAGTCCCTTCCCTACCTTAAAAGTGAGTCCCTCGACCTGCCATGGATCACTTAGATCCGTAGAGAGCATCGAAATTTCGCTCTCTGTCAGCAGAAATCTAAAGACTAAATACATTGGGTATACAGTTCCCGATTTAGCTGGAAAGAGAGAGAAAGAATCGTCAGCCTCGTCGCCAGCCAAAATACCTTTACGTCCTACAGTCTCGAAATAAGTGATAGACTTTACCCCCGACTGAATGAGGTTACGCAAGCTGCCTACTGTCCATCCAGCCCCAAAGAGTGACATTTGTCGGGTGTCTACTGAGGGAGGCAAAACTGTCGAGTCAGGTGTAGGGTCAGCTCCAGTAGCATTGGGGTTGCGTCGCATCTTCAGGGTGACTGGTGATACCCGGACTGGAGTGCCATTCGCAAACTGCTGAGCACTTTCTACGGTGTAGGCTTGGGCTTGCAGGGTTTCTATTAACGACTGATTATCGAAATGATGTACCTGCGGATTAATAGAATATGTTAGAGAGCCTAACCCTTTGGGAGGCAGACGATCCCGGTTGAGTTCGGTAAAAAAATAGTCAGTACCGCTGCCAATCTTGGCGTGAGGAAAATGCTGACGAAGCTTAGGAACTACCTGATTGAGCAGATCAATGGAAGCCACCTTCCTCGCTTCCTCAAAAATTAGGATTGAGCTTACTAAATTAATTGACGTAACTTTTAAGAAACTTTCCAATTGTTCGGCAGACTGATTACCAAAGTGCAAAGCAACCTCCAATGACCAAGTGAGTGCTTGTGCTTCAGCTACTGATCGTTTCCATTTTTCTGTCCAATCAGGTTCATGTAAGTGAAGGTCAATCCGGTAATGAGAAAAATGGATCTTCTGAAGCAAATCTATTTCTGATGAAGTTAACGTATCAAACTCAGTAGATCGTCCAATCCCAATGGGTGGTAATGGTATTTCTTCTTCTGAGACAACGAGCTGCAATGATTGTGAGTCGGCTGTGATATTTGCTGGAGCCTTTTTTAGTCGCAGCGTTACTTTCTGCCGAATTTTCTCTCCTTGATGTACAGTGACCGGAAACGGTAAATCCAGTGGGGTACAATACGTTTTAAAGGAATCGTCAGTCCAGTTACGTTGATCTTCGGTCTCGAAGATATCTCCGGTAAACTCCAGCGAAGCGATAATTTCATCAGTGGGTGACCACTGCATTCGTTGAATATCCTGGAATGGTTGATGGGGACTAATGGGAGTAGGAAAGCGAGCTTCAGATGAAGTTTCATCAGTATGGGTAATCTGGCAATCCATCCCGGCTGCACTAGCTGGATGCAAAACGCAGAAACCAACTCGATTACGCCGAAAGGTGCTGAGTGCTTTGCCATCCATACTAAAGGTAATGTTTCCATCTGCTTCACCCCGTATGCGGTAGTGGGCGAGAAAATCGATCTCCCCTCGCTGGTATTGGCAGTCGTAAGTTATTGTAAAGTGATCGTGGTGTTGCGTTACTTTTTCCTTGCTAATATTCGGGGTAATTGTATCCCAATTACGATCGCGCACGGCTGAATAGATCATACGTAGTAACTCTATATTCCCTATCTGAATATATCGCAGATTGCCTTCTTCGTATTGGCACTTGAGTGAGCCGGCAGTAAGTTCTATGGCGGAAGGAGGACGGTGATCAGATCCGCCATAGTACATAATTTCCTGAGACAGGGATAGGGGTTTCATGAGAACAAAAAATTGTGATCGATAGATGGGTAACTTACAAAATTTTGAATAATGATGGTTTGTCCAGATAATAAAATTGTTGTGAAGTCGATTTATGCTACTGGTTTTTCAATATTAGAAATATTCTGTATTATGCTAAAAGAAGCGCGGGATAGCACAGCCTGAACACTACTGAATATGGAAAAGACCGCCGACGGTGCAGATATTTGGCAAGCCTTCAAGCAAGGAGATCGTCAGGCCTACGCCACGCTATACCATCAGTATGTTCAGTCTCTTTTTCAGTACGGTTACCGTTTGTGTTCAGACCGGGAGCGGGTCAAAGATGCTATCCAAGATATATTTTTTTACCTGTGGGAACACCGCTCGGGGTTAGGGAATGTGCAACATCCTCAGTATTATCTTTTTAGGGCATTGCGCCGAAAAATTTTAGTCTCAAATAAATCAATTTCATTTAGTCAGTTAAGTGATGGTGATGCAGTAGATACTTCTTTTGAAGCACAGTGGATGGATGAAGAAACAAAAGCCAATGATGAACGGTGTTTGCATCGCGGGCTCCAGCAACTAACTGAGCGGCAGCGGGAAGCTATCTTTCTGAAGTACTACCAGAATATGCCAGTAGACAATATTGCCCGACTGATGAATATTCAACGCCGGGCGGTCTATCAACTTCTTTCTAAAGCCATTCAAGCCCTATCATCTTCATGGTTGAAGAATACCCAGGATCTCGTAAAAATCGTAGGATGGGTATGGGTTGCTTTACAAATTGTGTAATAATAGCGGATCTAAATTGCTAAATAGATAATAAAAATCCTATATAATTGACATTTACCTAAAAATAAAAAATACTTTTGGGCTGATGTGCACAAAAACTCATCTATCCTCTCTATCTAATAAAGACCTCAATCAGGTAGAGGTAAAATTTGAGTGAATGCGACTTTTTGTCAAGTCGTGAGCAAGTAATCTATGCACAAAAACGACCAAGTAATCAAGGAACTACTGCTAAACGATCAATTTGTGGATTGGGTACTTCATCCTGATGAAGAACTTGACGACTACTGGCGGAGGTGGCAGGATAGCGATCCGGGTAAAAAGAAAGCGATAGCCGGGGCCCGGCGATTGGTACTTCAGATGAGAAACACCGAAGCAGCAGATTCTTTGAGTGAAGAAGAAGTACAAGTCATGTGGCAGAATTTGCAAAGTCAGACTGCCACAACGCATAAGCCAACTAAGGTGCGCTTCCTCCGGTCGTGGTATTGGGCAGTGGCGAGTGTAGTTATGCTCGCCGCCCTCGGAGTCTTTTTATACCAAACCGATAATAGTACGGCAGCGATAACTCATCAGACTACCTACGGTGAAACTAAGCATATTATCTTGCCCGATAGTTCTTCAGTCATTCTTAACGCAAACTCATCGCTTACTTATTCAAAAAACTGGGAGCAATCATCGGGACGGGAAGTGGTGCTGGTGGGCGAAGCCTTCTTTGATGTACGTCACACCCATGACCATCGCCGATTTGTGGTGCAGGCTAACTCAGTCACCATTGAAGTGTTGGGTACTTCGTTTAATGTGCACAATCGGCACGACCGTACCCGGGTAGTCTTGCAAGAAGGAAAAGTAAGCCTGCACACCGACAAAAATGAGTCTTCGCCGAGCGAGATTACCATGAAACCCGGTGAATTGGTGGAAATAGCCGGAGTCAACTACACTCAACGGCAGGTAGATGTAGAAGATTATACGGCCTGGACCCACGATGAATTGATATTTGATGGTACCAGTATTGCTGATATTGCCCAACTGCTAGAAGATAACTACGGTCTAGAAGTGCATATTCAAGAGCGTGATATGTTAAGCAAGAGGTTTACCGGACGGGTAGCATCTGACAATATAACAAGCCTGTTTGGGCAAATGGAGAAGGTGTTTCAAATTGATATAGAACAAAACCAGCAGCAGGTATTTATACAGTCAAATAACCCTTAGTGCGAGTTTTCATTTTTTATCTAATACAACAACTATGAACAGATTACTATTATGGCTGGGGTTTTCCCTGGTCGCTACCTCAGTATTGGGGCAGGTACAGTTAGCTGAACTGTACCGTGGGGTAACCCCACTTCGTCAAGATGCGCCCTCTGAACTTATTCAGGTGCTTCATCGCCTGGAAGAACAGTACCAGACCCGATTTAGCTACGATCAGGAGCTTCTTCAGGGTAGAAAAGTGTCGGTATCTCAGAATACTTCGTTGGTACAAAAGAAAGAAGCCCTGGAGGATGTTTTGCAATGCTTACTCAAGCCCTTTCAGCTTACCTTTGAACAATTCGATGAAAAAACCTACGTAATTTACCCCAACGGTAAAACTCAGTCGCCCAAAAAGGTGAAAAAGAGCCCCCTCGAGGAATCCGCTATTCCCGTACCTACCGTATTGCCAAGGGTAAAAGCACATCCAACTACGATCAAAGCGGCGATTGAGCAAACGATCTCCGGTAAAATAACCGATGAAGATAACGGTGAGCCTTTGCCAGGGGTAAATGTGCTTGCTAAAGGAACTACCACTGGAACAGTCACCGATATCGGTGGTAATTATCGATTGACTGTAGGCGATAATGTAGAAGTGTTGGTATTTTCCTCCATTGGCTTTACCACTCAAGAAGTAGCAATTAACGGCCAGAGCGTGATCAATCTAGCCTTATCTCCTGATATTCAGTCGCTTTCGGAAGTGGTGGTGATCGGGTACGGAACCCAGCAGAAGAAAGACCTGACGGGCTCGGTAAGTAAAGTTGATGGTAGCGATCTGCAGAATATCCCTGCCGCCCGGGTTGACCAGACCTTACAAGGGCGGGCACCGGGTGTACAGGTTACTCAGATAAGCGGTGAACCAGGAGCAGCCACATCTATCCGTATTCGGGGAGGTAATTCTATTCAGGGAGATAACGAGCCACTGTGGGTTATTGATGGGGTGATTGTAGGTCAAAACTTCGATCTCAATAATATCAATACCAATGACATTGAGTCGATTGATATTCTTAAAGATGCCGCCTCCGTATCTATCTACGGAACTAGGGGGGCCAATGGGGTTATCTTGGTAACGACTAAGAGTGGGGCGGGAGCCGCCGCAGGGACTCCTCAAATTACCCTTAATGCCTACACTGGGGTGCAATCTCTACTAGGAACGGCTGATTTTCTGAACGGTCCTCAGCACGCCGCCTACGCTAACGAAGATGCTGAGTTTCGGAGTGCCGCTTTACCGTTCCCCGATGTTAATAATGTAGCAAACACTGACTGGATTGATCAGATTACGGAGAACGCCCCTATGAACAATATAGATCTCTCAATGACTGGTACCTCAGTTGATCAAAAAATTAACTACTACCTCTCGGGCAACTATTTCAACCAGGAAGGTATCATTCGGTCGTCAGGTATCCAAAGATATATATTCCGGGCTAATCTAGATTACCAGGTTTCTGATATGGTAAAGGCTGGATTTAGGTTTAATGTATCTCGGATAAAAAGAGAAAATAACAAGGTGAATATCAGTCAGGTATTTCAATCAGTGGTGCCCGCGCGGGCTATTTTTGACGAGAACGGTGAGTTTACCAACGAAGATCCCATATCTACCTCCATTCAGCGTAATCCTGAAGCTGATGTTCAATTGAAGGTAGACAACAGTGCCATTACCAATTTTTTGGGGAATTTATATTTAGAAATTGAACCTACGCATGGTTTGTTATTTAGAACCACTTTTAGCCCTGAGATTAACCAAATAAAACGTAATCGCTTTAACCCAGGTGTGCTACCCGAAAACTTGGTTATCAATGATGGGGGTGATGCCCGGATTGATATTACGTCAGACATTGGGTTTATCAACGAAAATACGCTCTCTTACTCCACAAGTCTGGGTGATGGCCACGATCTGAATGTATTAGGTGGGTTTACGTTGCAGCAGTTTGATCGAGAGACTGTATTATCTCAAGCTTTTCGGTTCTCCAATGATGTAACCCAATTCAATAATCTGGGCTTTGGCTCCGACCCCACCCGGAACACCGTAGGCTCTGGTTATAATGCCTTTCAGCTAGTTTCCTGGCTAGGGCGAGCGAATTATACTTTTCAGGACAAATACCTAGTAACGTTGGTAGGGCGAGTAGACGGTTCTTCCCGATTTGCTCCGGGCAATCGCTACGCGTTTTTTCCTTCCGCCGCGGTGGGTTGGAGGTTGTCCGATGAACCGTTCATCAAAGACCTCAACGTATTTGATAATTTAAAACTTCGGGCGAGTTACGGAATCTCGGGTAGTCAGGCGATAGAGTCATTCCGAACGTTTGCTATTCTAGACGATGCCAATACTACGTTTAACGGTGTAGAACAGGCCGGAGTCACCTTAGGGCGACCCGCTAATCCGGATCTACAGTGGGAAACTACCCAACAGCTCGACATCGGATTAGAGGCTTCCTTCTTGAAGGGGCGCCTGTCTTTTGAACTAGACTATTATGATAAACAAACCGAAGATCTTCTATTAAACGTACAGATTCCTCGTCAGACCGGATTTGTAAGTAGGTTGCAGAACCTAGGAAAGATACAAAATAGAGGGCTAGAACTTATGATTAACTCTATCAATGTATCTACGCAGAATGTACGATGGTCTACCCTACTTACGCTATCTGGAAACCGGAATACGGTACTCGATCTGGGCGGGGTCGATTTAATCGACGTTGTTACACCTGCGGATCAGGGCGGTGTGAATGGCCGCTTGATTGTAGGACAACCTGCGCCCGTTTTTGTGGGGGTCAATTACCTAGGCACCTGGAAGTCGCAGGAAGAAATTGACGCTTCGGGGGTTCCTGGGCAGGATGTAGGTGGGCCTAACTTTGAAGATACCAATGGGGACGGACAAGTGACTGAAGATGACTTTATCGTTTTAGGTAATCCTCAACCCGATTTTATCTTCGGGATTCAGAACGAAATTTCTTACAAAAACTTTAGTCTCGATTTCTTCATTCAGGGTACCTACGGAAATGAGGTCTTTAACAGTATTACCCAAACCGCCTTCTTTGGGCGAGCGGAAACCACTAAGTACGCCGAAACCCTAAACCGATGGACTCCGGAAAATCCAACCTCCGATATTCCTCGGGCGGGAGCAATTGCCGCATTATCCGAGATTAAGAGTAATTCGGAAATGGTAGAAGACGGTTCTCACCTTCGGTTGAAGACAATACGACTGTCCTATAATCTCCCTACCGACCGCTGGGGCCTAAAGACCATTAAAGGGATTAATGTATACTTTGCCGGAAACAACTTATTTGTACTATCTAACTTCCGCTTGGTAGATCCTGAAACCAGCTTGTTCGGTCAGAGTGGTAACTCGTTAGCAAGAAATGTAGCGCTGGGTTTTTCCGAAGGGGAATACCCAAGTGCCCGAACTGTCTCAATGGGCTTTAACATCACCCTCTAATTACCCTTCACCAATTTACATTAGAGAAAACTATGAAAAACTTACGAAATAAATCATTCATTATCATCCCGTTGCTCTTTATAGCATTAAGTTGTGAAAGTTTCCTTACCGAAGAGCCTCGAGACATTGTATCGCCTTCCAACTTCTTCAATTCGGAACCAGAAGTTAAATCAGCTGTGAATGGGCTATACAACATTTTTAAAGAAAGATCGCTACACCGGAACATCGGATTGTATCGGTTCTACGAAAATGGAGCTGATGTAATTGGACCCAGTCGGGTATTTGGTCAAGTAGAAGCGGTGCAGGATTATATCATCAACGAAGGGAATATCAGCGATATATCTCAAGGGGGTGGCGCTCCGCTCACTTGGCAGGATCTCTACCGTATTATTCTTAACTCCAACATTATTCTGGAAAATATAGAAGGAAATGAGGCTATTCGGGAGGAAGACCGCAACCAGTATGTTGGCGAAACGCTCTTTATGCGAGCTTATGCTTACTACCATCTAACCAATCTTTGGGGTGACGTGCCTTATTACCGGGAAAACTTACCGTTGGAGGAAATTAGACAACTAGGCCGAACGGATAAAACCCAGATTCGAGATGAAGCTCTGACTGACTTGCAAAGAGCGCAAAACCTATTGCCCAGCAGTTACAGTGATAGCGAACTAAGCCGAGTAACGAAGTGGACGGCCGCTACGGTCATGGTAAAAATTTGCCTGATCCAGCAAAAGTGGCAGGAAGCCCGAGATAAAGCGGTAGAAGTTATTGACAACTCTCCGCATCGCTTACTGGAAAACTATGCTGACGTATTTGATCCCAATAATGAATATAATGACGAGATCATCTGGACAATGGACCTAGTGAAGGATATCAACAGCGATTCTTGGCCTGATCAATTTACTCCCCGCATTCGAGATGAGCCTAAAAACCTGGAAGATCGCCCGGCTCTAAGCGCAGCACTTAGTGAACGAAACGAAGGTTTTACCGGCTTCGGCTTGGCCGTTCCTCTTCCAGACTTTGTGAATGAATTTCCAATGGATGATTTACGGCGGTCCTCCAATATTGTAACTGAATACCTGGGGTTTGAACTGAACTTTCCCTATATGCCCAAACGATGGAACTTAGACCAAATTAACTCTCCCCGAGGCAATCATGGAGATAACCAAATTATCTTCCGATTGGCAGACGTCTACCTGATGGCTGCTGAAGCGGAGAATGAGTTGAACGGGCCGGGTAATGCCTATCAGTATATCAATGCTGTACGAGAACGAGCTTTCGAGCCGGATAGACCTTTTTCAGGGCTGTCTCAGCAGGAGTTTCGGGAAGTCATCTACGATGAGCGGCGATGGGAACTGGGCGGTGAAGGGCACCGAAGAATGGACTTGATTCGCTGGGGCATCTTGATGGACGTAGTGAAAAGCACTGAATATCGGGTGTATAATCCGGCTGAAAATATTCAACCGTATCATGTACTATTGCCTATTCCGGTAGAAGAATTGCGGCTCAATCCGGCTTTGCTGGAATCAGACCCAACCAATAACGGATATCGTTAAGATTTGTCGGTAACACAAGTGGGGCGGGATTTGCCATCCCGCCCTAAATTGAATACGGATTTGTAATCTGTTGCCTTACCTTTACTAACAATTTGGCATTACCTATCTTCAAAAACAGACGATGCTCCGAATATTTCTATTGTTAGTTTTAGGCTTAGCATTTCAAAAAACAGTTGGGCAGTCACCTAACGTGATTTTTATCAATGTTGATGACTTGGGGTATAAAGATATGGGGTACATGGGTAGCTCTTTCTACGAAACTCCCAACATCGATCGGTTAGCCCACGAAGGTATGGTGTTTACCCAGGCTTACGCGGGAGCAGCCAATTGCGCTCCGAGTCGGGCTTGCCTACTATCCGGGTTGAATACTCCTAAACACGGAATTTATACAGTAGAAAACTCTGACCGGGGTGATGCCCGTACTCGACGGATTATTCCTACCACCAATCAAACTGTGCTAGCTGACTCCATCGTAACCTTAGCTGAATTATTTAGCAGCCAGGGCTACATTACCGGGACCTTCGGCAAATGGCATTTGGGAGAAGACCCTACTACGCAGGGCTTTGATGTTAATGTAGGAGGTAGCCACCGGGGAAATCCGGGTAAGAACGGTTACTTCAGTCCGTATAATGTTGATGAACTTTCTGATGGACCAGATGGTGAGTATCTTACCGACCGACTCACTACTGAAGCTATTCAATTTTTACGCGCGAATCAAAGCAAGTCATTCTTTCTGTATCTTCCCTACTACACCGTTCATACCCCACTGATTGGTAAAGACTCGCTGGTGAAGAAGTTTGAGCGAAAGGAGTCAGGTTTGGGGCAGGATAATCCGGTATACGCCGCTATGATAGCTTCCTTGGATGAAAACGTAGGCAGGCTGCTGTCCGAGATTGACCGTTTGCAACTGCGTGAAAATACAATAGTTGTACTTACTTCAGACAACGGGGGGCATTCGGGATATTTCCTATCAGAGTCCGTTACGGGCAGGTAAAGGCTCCTACTACGAAGGAGGTATCCGGGTTCCTCTTACCATTCGCTGGCCAAATAAAGTTACTCCGCAGACTATATGTACCACTCCAGTAAGTAACCTGGATTTTTACCCTACCTTTCGGGCGATACTTGGCATTAATTCCTCAGCTGAAGAACTGAACGGAGTAGATATTTCACCGTTGCTGGCGGGGGAAGATATTGATGAGCGTCCGCTATTTTGGCATTTTCCAATTTACTTACAGGCGTATAATCCTAAGGAAGATGGCGGGCGTGACCCACTGTTCCGTACCCGACCTGGCTCAGTAGTACGAAAGGGCAAATGGAAGCTGCACCATTACTACGAAGATAACTCACTAGAGCTTTATAACCTGGAAGAAGACTTGGGCGAGACTCAAAACGTAGCTAGTGATTTTTCCGAGGTTAGTGAGGAATTATATCAATTGCTGGTAGATTGGTTGGACACTAATCGTACTGAGCATTCATTTTCCCCTAATCCGGCTTACGATGCCAAATTTGAGCAGCAGTTGAAGGATGAAAAGTTACAGTAAGCGGGCGCGGAAAAAGCAAAAGCACTGCAGTGGGGCAAGTGCTTTTTGATAAGCTCCTCCTCTTGGGCTCGAACCAAGGACCTACTGATTAACAGTCAGCCGCTCTAACCAACTGAGCTAAGGAGGATTATATTTAATTTTTGGACTGCAATACTAGCGGGTTATACCGAAAATTCCAATCTTTTTATTGATAAATTTTATGGGTTAGATTAAGGAAGGTGAAAAGTCTTTTTTTTCCGCGCGAGAGTAGTCTAACTGGGTATTGGGGTTGTAATGTTGATGAAGATCAGGTATATTATTTTCGGTTTTATAACACTAGCGAAATAGTGTGGTTACCGAACAATAAAGTAAACAGTATCTCTTAGAATTTTGAGGTGATGAGTCAGAGTAAATTTATTTTTGGAATTATAGTAGCTGCCATATTGGGTGGTTTGGTTTCGGTTAGTATTGTGAACTATTTGGGTTGGCAGCCATCGTCAGCTTACATTAGCTTTGACGATAAGCAGCAAAACGTTCAGTATCCGAACGTGAACTTCTTGGCTGATTCCAGTTTCTCAGTGCCCGATGGAATTAACTTTGTGTATGCCGCAGAGCGGGTAAAGCCCGGAGTAGTATTTATCCGATCGATTTATAACGGTTCCCGTCGGTCGCGCAATAGTCTATTAGAGGACTTCTTCGGGGGGCCGTCCCCCGGAGACCCGTATCATGGTAATGGTGATACTGACCGACCTTCCCGCTCATCGGGTTCAGGAGTGTTGATTTCGGACGATGGATACATCGTTACCAACAACCATGTTATTGAAGAGGCTGATCAGATAGAAGTTACGCTAGATGATAATCGTTTTTACGAGGCAGAAATAGTAGGGGTCGATCCCACTACCGATCTGGCGTTACTAAAAATTGAAGACCGAAATATCTCGTTTCCTTTTGTTTCTTTCGGGGACTCTGACGAGGTAAAAGTAGGAGAGTGGGTACTGGCTATTGGTAACCCCTTCGGAACATTAACTTCTACAGTAACGGCGGGTATCGTCAGCGCTAAAGCCCGGAACATCAACATACTACGTGATCGTAACGGTCGGCAGATCGAGTCATTTATTCAGACCGATGCAGCAGTGAATCAAGGAAACAGTGGCGGAGCGCTCATAAACCTGAAAGGGGAATTAGTTGGTATTAATACAGCGATTGCTACTCCTACGGGTACCTACGCAGGTTACTCTTTTGCTGTGCCCGTATCGTTAGTGCAAAAAGTAATGAATGACTTATTGGAGTTTGGGTCAGTGCAACGGGCACTACTTGGAGTACGAATCCGGGATGTGAATGCTCAATTGGCCGAAGAAGAAAGTTTAGAAACAGTGACTGGAGTGTACGTAGATGGAGTAACTCAAGAAAGTGCTGCTTCCGAAGCAGGTATGAAGGCCGGAGACGTCATTGTGGAGATCGATAGCCGATCGGTGAATAATGTATCGGAACTTCAGGAGTTAGTAGCCCGTAACCGTCCCGGAGATGAAGTGAAAGTTACTTTTTGGCGAGACGGTTCAATCGATACACTGTATGCCACCCTAAAGAACACCATGGGTAATACTGACATTGTGGAGCAGATTCGGCCGGTGAATATTGAGGGTAGTGTTTTTTCTGACCCTTCTGATGAAGTACTAGAACGTCTGGATATTGAAGGTGGGGCAGAACTAAAAGTGATGACCGAAGGAAAATGGAAGAAAGCTGGGTTAACCGAGGGATTTATTATTACTTCTATTGATAAAATACCTATTCAAAATGCGAAAGAGCTCGAAAAGATTATGGAAAATAAGAAGGGGGGAATACTCATTGAAGGCTATTCTACCGATGGTGAGAAGGCTTTTTACGGAGTTGGCTGGTAAGTAAACCAGGGGATTCTTACTCGAATGTTCCGAAAGGTTTTTCCGATAAAGTACTTTTTCAGCCTGATTACAAATAAATTAATTAGATAAACTTAACTATTATTACTTTACTATTATAAATTATAGGTAAGATACAAATTTTATAAGGTAAGTATAATTGTAATTTATTTGGTTTTTTATTTCTACAAGTTCGTATTTTGCACCATATTTGAGGCTAAGGGCACATAAGCAGTAAATTTATAGTATTCCGAGCGTCTTCCAAAACGAGTTACTTCTAACTATCATTCAACAAGCGCAGAACTAATATGTCAGAACAAGAAAACAAACATCGTTCAGTCATGCTCATTGATGACAACGAGATTGATAACCTCATTAACCAGAAAATGATCGAGGCAGCTAATATCTGTGATCATATCTACACTCATTCTGGTGCTAAAAGTGCTATTGAGTTTTTGAAAAATATTGAGAAACTGGGAGATACTGGCGCGCAAGTACTTCCCGAAATTATCTTTCTAGATATTGATATGCCACTCATGGATGGCTTTCAGTTCTTGGATGAGTTTGAGAAACTGGCCGATGAGACCAAAGAGTACTGCAAAATTGTGATGCTTACTTCATCTATCAATCCTCAGGATGTAAACAAGTCGCATAAATACTCCAGTGTGAAACAATATATCAATAAACCATTGACCCAGAAAAACCTGGAGAAGTTAGCAATCTAGCGTACTTCTTTTTCACAATGACTTAAACCATGCCTTGGCAACGAGGGATGGTTTTTTCGTTTTTGATAGACGGAAGAAATTCTGACTTTCTGGATGGCAAGAAATTGGAAATTTAGAAAAATTAAAATTTGCGGGAACGGTTAGAAGTCAGGAAATTCCGGTCTCCGGTCTCCGGTCTCCGGTCTCCGGTCTCCGGTCTCCGGTCTCCGGTCTCCGGTCTCCGGTCTCCGGTCTCCGGTCTCCGGTCTCCGGTCTCCGGTCTTCCTTACTGCGACCATTCGGTGGGCTCTCGGTCCCAGCGATGTTTTTTAAGTTCTTGCAACAAGTCGTTCGATAAAGGGTCACTGTCGCTATAACCAATATTAGAGCGCACGTGCCGGGCTTTTCTCATTCCGGGAATAATCGTACTTATAATAGGGTTGGCCAGAATAAACTTTAAGGCAGCTTCAGGCATACTGATGTTTTCGGGAAGAACAGCCTGCACCGCATCGGCATGATCAACGCTGGAGTGTAGGTTCTCGGGTACAAAATAGGTCGAGCGCCAGTCGTCTTCCGGGAAAGTAGTATCGTGGGTAAATGTTCCGGTAAGCGTCCCTTCGTCAAAGGGGACTCGGGCGATGATGCCAATGTCCAACTCATTGCAGAGCGGGAATAGCTGATCTTCGGGAGCCTGGTCAAAAATGTTGTAAATGACCTGTATGGCATCAATAAGTCCAGTTTTGATAGTTTCCAGGCCGTTGTTCGGCTCCCATCGGTTCAAGCTCAATCCAACGCCTTGAATTTTACCGTCCTGCTTGAGTTGCTCCACGGCTCGTTTCCATTCGTCTTGCCCTGCCCAGACATCTTCCCACACGTGAAATTGTAGCAAATCTACCGTTTCTATTCTCAGATTCTTCAGGCTCTTCTCAGCGTACTCAATAATGTGGTCATAGGAAAAGACATCTTCCAGCTTGAAATGACTCTGTGAGGGCCAGGTAAAATTCTTGGGGGGCACTTTGGTGGCAGTATACAGTTTTTTATCAGGATACCTTTTCACCAAAGCACCCAACAACTCTTCGCTCTTTCCTTCTCCGTAGCCCCAGGCGGTGTCAAAGAAATTGCAGCCTAGTTCTACGGCTAAATCCAGGGAGTTTTCACTTTGGTCATCGTCAGAGCCAGTCCATCCGGCCATACCCCACATGCCATAGCCAATGTCACTTACTTGCCAGCCTAAGCGGCCAAATTTTCGGTAATTCATTTGATTGATCGATTGCTAAATTGTTGATTATTAATTGCCATTGAAAAGAAATTAGAAGCTAGAAGCTAGAGGGCGGCAGCCGCGCTTTGAAAAGAGAAATGGGTTATCTGTTTTCACCTCTAACTTATATTCTCTGACCGCTTCTAATTGCTAGCTTCTAACCTCTGTCTGCCACTTGCAATTCTAATTTTTGCAAAATAATTACTAATAATTTCCGGTTTCTCCCTCTTCGGTATCCCGCTTTTTTCGCTCTTTTAATCTTCTGGATCAAAACTAAGAAAATAATATTTGAACTATGTAAATAACTTTTTGTCTTATTGAAATAATTGCCTTGCTAACGCAAGAAAATTTACATTATTTAGTAGTTACGGCTACACATTTTTTTACACTAATAAACTAAAAAAGCGTTACATCTGATAGTAAACGCAGAGTACGAATTTACGACACAGCCATTATCCACTTTAGACCAAAACCATGCAAGGAATATTGAGAAAACTTACATCTTTATTGCTGTATTTTCCTCGTCGCATTTATTTTTTCGCTTTTACTGGCGTGCTTACGCTAACCCTCCTGGGAGTTCCGTTCTCAATTTCTGAGTCGGGACCAGTGGCTTGGGGGAATAGCTACGAAGATTACTATGTGCGCCCGATTGAACTGCTGACTAACGAGCACTCAACCATAGCTGATTTTGCGCCCATTGATGAGGCAATGAATCGGTTTATTCAGCGTCAGGGTATTGTAGGGGCATCGTTGGGTGTTGTCAAAGATGGCAAGCTAGTGTACGCCAAAGGGTTTGGCTTTGCCGACCGGGAAACCGATGAAGGAGTGCAACCTTATCACTTGTTTAGGATTGGGAGCTTGTCCAAGCTGATCACGGCAGTAGCCATTATGAAGTTGCGGGAAGATGGTCATCTGAGAATGGATGAGCGGGTGTTTGGCGAAGGTGGTATCCTGGATACCGAAACCTATCAAGGAATTAGAGATAAGAAACATTACAGAATTACCGTAGAGCATCTACTGAACCATACCGGGGGCTGGAGTAAACGGTCGTTCGGTGACCCCTTATTTATTCCCCTGCGCATTGCTGATGCAATGGACGTTGAGGGTACGCCTGATTTAGATACTATCATCAAGTTTATCTTATCTAAAAACCTGCCGTATCGTCCTGGCACTCGCTACGACTACTCAAACTTCGGTTATTGTTTATTAGGACGGGTAATAGAAGCCAAGACAGGAAAGTCTTACGAAGATTACGTAAGGTCAGAAATTCTAGCCCCGCTGGGTATTATTAATATGCATTTGGCGAAAAACCGTCCCGAAGATCGGCTGGAACACGAAGTGAGTTACTATGATTTGTCGGTGAACAACGTGCGCCCCGACATGTACGGCTCGGGTGAACTAGTATCTAATGCGTACAGCTTTAACATTGAAGCTTTAGGAGCTGCGGGAGGTTGGTTAGCTACTACGGCTGATCTTATGAAGTTTTTAGTAGCCGTTGACGGTTTTAAGGACAGCCCTGACATTCTCACTAACGAGTCTTTGCTGAGCATGATAGAAACCAAGTGGGGTAGGCCCTACGGATGGCGCAGTGCCCGGATAGGCGGCACCTGGTGGCGAACTGGAACTTTGGCGGGTACATCAGCCCTAATTAAGCGGCATCAAGACGGTACTTCTTGGGTAGTTCTGGCAAATAGCACTAATCATCGCAGCCGTTACTTTACGGGGCGTATCAGTTACGTTATGCAAAAAGAATTTAGTCAGCTTGGTACATGGCCCGAGCATGATCTGTTTTCAGTAAGCTTTAATTAGCAAAATATTATTCTCGCCGACCGAAGCCTATGGAATTACCCATAGGTTTTTTTATTTCTATACTTCTAAGCACAGAAGTACCGAATACAGAAGTAGTACAAAAGGGTTTGTGAATTTTCAAAAAGCAAATATTTTTATGCATATTTATTAGCTAGCACTTAATACCACACGACCTATTTTAAAAAATTAGCAAAGTTACCGGATAGTGCAGGATGCCTTTCCCTGGAAAATGGGCTTATATCTAGCAAATTTCACTACGGTATGAACCTAAATACGCAACGTATTTCTGAAGAGAATGCTTTACTGCTTTCTACCCATCGAGATCATTGGGATGGCTTTCGCTCAATACAGCCTCGTACAGATGCTTTTTGGGAAAACTGCATTGAAAAGCTCTCGACCATGCAGATCGCCATTCCCAGCTGGGCACTGGGCACCGGGGGAACCCGTTTTGGGCGATTTCCGGGTGGGGGAGAGCCTCGCAACTTGGAAGAGAAATTAGCCGATGTTGGCGTATTACACGCGCTCAGCGGCCATTGCGGAGCCATATCGTTACATATTCCCTGGGATATTCCTGATAATACTAGCCATATTCGTCAAGTAGCCAATGAACTGGGTATTGCTTTTGATGCGGTCAACTCCAATACTTTTCAGGATCAGGCTGATCAGACCCATTCGTACAAATTTGGTTCTCTGTCCCACACTGATGCTACAGTACGAGAACAAGCGGTGGCGCATAATCAGGAAGTTATCAACTATGGAAAAGTATTGGGTTCCCAAGCGATTACGGTTTGGTTATCTGACGGAGCTAATTTTCCCGGACAACAGCATTTCCGGCGCGCGTTTGAGCGTACCTTAGACAGTCTTCAGAAAATTTACGGGCACTTGCCGGATGATTGGCGGATGTTGGTAGAGTACAAACCCTACGAGCCTAACTTCTACAGTACAGTGATTCAAGATTGGGGCAGTTCGTTGCTTCTTGCCAGCAAACTAGGGCCGAAAGCATTTAGTCTAGTCGATTTAGGACATCATCTGCCTAACACCAACATTGAGCAGATTGTCAGTCGTCTGATGATGGAAGGAAAGCTCGGTGGGTTTCACTTCAATGATTCTAAGTACGGGGACGACGACCTGACGGTAGGGAGCATTAAGCCCTATCAGTTGTTTCTAATCTTTCTGGAGTTGCTAGAGGGAATGGAAAACCAGTCGTTGGCCTGGATGATTGACGCCAGCCACAATGTGAAAGATCCTTTAGAAGATTTATTGCAATCGGTTGAAGCGATTCTGATTGCTTACGCTCAGGCTTTGCTGGTTGACCGAAAAGCTCTCTATCAAGCCCAGGAAGATAACGATGTGGTAATGTGCCAAGAGATTATCCAGCATGCCTTCCGTACCGATGTACGACCGCTGCTAGCCGAGGTGCGCTATCGGGTAGGGGCAGCATTACAGCCTATGGCATTGTACCGAAAGCTTCGGATACGACAAACTCTAATTGAAAATCGAGGCTCGGAAGTGCTGGCAACGGGTCTTTGAGTCTAAAGAACATAACCTAACTAAAGAATATGAACGAACCCGTTATTGCGATTTACGATATTGGAAAAACAAATAAAAAGCTGCTGCTCTACGACCGGGACTATCAAATAGTATATCAAGATCGAGAGAGCTTTCCGGAGATTACCGACGAAGATGGTTATCCCTGCGACGATTTGAAGAGTGTAAGCCAGTGGGTAAAGAAGAGTTTCAAAGCCATAAAAAAAAATAAACAGTTTGCTATACGTGCCCTAAATGTTTCGGCCTACGGAGCCTCCTTTGTGCACGTGGACGAGCGAGGCCGCCCGTCTACTCCCCTTTACAACTACCTAAAACCGTATCCAGAAGGCTTAGCTGAGCAGCTTTACGAGCAATACGGTGGCGAAGATGTATTCGTTCAACGAACCGCTTCGCCCCGCATGGGTATGCTGAACTCAGGGTTACAGTTGTACTGGCTCAAACACTGCAAGCCTGAAAAGTACAGCACTATTTGGCGATCATTGCACTTGCCTCAGTATTTTGCCTACCTTATTCACGGAAAGTTTTTTAATGAGATTACTAGCCTAGGCTGTCATACTGCCCTGTGGGATTTTACCCGCGACCGGAGCCACGACTGGGTATACGCCGAAAAGATTGACACTACGCTACCTCCAGTAGTCGCTACCCATTCGTATGAAGTAATCTCCAATAATAATAGTGAGATGTTATGTGGGGTGGGTATCCACGACAGTTCAGCTTCTCTGGCTCCTTACCTTTTAGCGTTCGAGGAATCGTTCATGCTGCTCTCGACGGGCACCTGGAGTATTACGCTAAACCCATTCAACGATGAGCCACTAACCCGGGAAGAACTAAAAAAAGACTGCTTACAATATATTAATTACCGGGGCGCACCCGTGAAGGCATCCCGGATTTTTATGGGGCACGAGCATGATTACCACGAAGCTCGACTAGCTGAACACTTTAGCAGAGGTCAGGAATATCACCGCACTATTGTTCCCGATGAAGCAATACTCAACAAACTTTTATCAGAGGATGATTCAAGTCGGCGGTTCTATCCGCAAACGATGCAGCATACTGGGCCGCTTCCTAACTTTACTGGGCCACTTACTGACTTGGATCAGTTTACCAGTTACGAAGAAACATACCATCAGTTGATGCTCGATTTGGTGGGAATGCAGGTTATTTCCCTGAAATTAGCTATTGGTCAAACACCACCTCAGAAAGTCTTTATTTCGGGCGGTTTTTGCGCTAATCAGTTGTTTATGCGCCTGCTGGCTACGCACTTCCCTGACATACAATTCTACACTACGCAGCTAGATAATGCTTCGGCACTAGGAGCAGCCTTGGTAATGCACCGTCACTGGAACCGTGATCAGTCCATCACCCATCTATTTCATTCCCAGGAAGTTCAGCCACTGGCAGTTTCTCGTTTGTCCACCTATCCATCGGTAAATGTATGAGTAAAAATACGGTAGTTAATAAGCTTAACAGTATTAATGAATTTGAACGAGAACCAGTACCGCCCTCCCGCCTCAAAGGTGTAAAGAGCTTTGTCGGTATGTACGCGGGTGAGCACACTGCCGGAACTGAGTTTGTTATCGGGCCACTTTTCGTAGCTCACGGGGTATCAGCGGGGGATTTAATTTGGGGGCTAATTCTAGGAAATTTACTCGCCGTAGGCAGTTGGGCGTTTATCTGCGCGCCCATTTCTACCAGCGTACGGGAAACCCTCTACTTCAAGCTGGAAAAAATTTGCGGACGTAACCTAGTCGCACTCTACAATGTAGTGAACGGCATGATGTTCTGCTTTTTGGCGGGTTCTATGATCGCTGTTTCGGCCACTGCTGTCGGTATTCCTTTCGATATCGCTATGCCTGAATTAGGTGATTGGCTTCCTACCAGCTTGGGTTGGGTTATCACCGTATTTGCGGTAGGTGCTGTGATTACGGTAGTAGCTATGCTAGGCTATGAGCAGGTTTCCCGCTTTGCCAATATTGCCGCCCCCTGGATGATACTGGTATTCGTCGCAGCAGCATTTGCAGCATTACCTGAGTTGGGTGTTCGCTCATTAGGTGACTTTTGGCAGGTGGCTAACGAGAAAATCTGGACAGGAGTACCCCTGGAAGGCGAAAGCAAGTTCACCTTCTGGCATGTGATGTTTTTTGCCTGGTTCTGTAATATGGCGATGCACATCGGGATGGCTGATATGTCTATCTTACGCTACGCCCGCAAGTGGCAGTATGGTTTTTCTTCGGCAGCCGGAGTGTTTTTAGGGCACTTCGTGGCCTGGATGGCCTCCGGTATTCTATGTGCGGCAGCGGCAGGCTCTATCGCACCAGGTCCTATTGCCTACAGTGCGGCAGGTATGGCGGGGGCTATTTGTGTGATTATTGCGGGTTGGACTACCGCTAACCCTACTATTTATCGGGCCGGATTAGCTATTCAGGGAATTATGCCGTCGGTACGGCGGTGGAAAGTAACCCTGGTAGTAGGTCTAGTGACTACCATAGCAGCGTGCTTCCCAGCATTGGTGATGCGGTTATTAGAATTTGTTGCCATATATGGGCTAATACTGATGCCAATGGGGGCG
Organism: Bacteroidota bacterium; assembly: GCA_039198955.1. Taxonomy (GTDB): domain Bacteria; phylum Bacteroidota; class Bacteroidia; order Cytophagales; family Cyclobacteriaceae; genus Tunicatimonas. Next base: position 121,468 of record JBCCTI010000005.1, read on the forward strand.
GTAATTTTCGTAGATGTCTATTTACTGCCTAAGTTCAACCTAAAACAGAACTACGCATCTAAACAAGGTTTGTCGTTTTACACTGCTCCCGCCTTCGCATGGTTGGCGACGCTTACCTGTTGTTTACTGCTCAATCAGGCGTTGGGCATTGACGTTTTCTTTTTAGGATTACCCGGCTGGTTCCTCGCCGTGCTACTGTATATCGGGACTAGCAAAATGCTGCAAAAACAATCTTCTGTCTCGTTTGAAAAAGTGGTATGAAACTATTACTCCAATTATCCTCTACGTTAGGCTTACTACTAACTATTATCCCTTCCCTGTTGTACTTTACTGGTTATGTGCCATTATCAGTTCAGCAACATCTTATGTTGGCCGGAACAGTACTCTGGTTTGCAACGGCTCCTTTCTGGATGAATAAAAAAACAATGTAGGAAAAAATATGTTGTGTAGAAAAGTAAAATATATGTGTATATTTATTACAGTATTTACTAAATTATCGCTCTAAATAACTATCTATTTGTAAATAATAGCTGAATTACTTAGAAAAAGTGCAATAAATAGGTGAAATTATAGTGTTACTTTTTACAAGCTCTTGAAGTTCATCTCTTAATAAAGTAGTTACTCCGTAAAGAGCTAATTAGATGGTTTTAGCAGGTAGTGTATTTAAGTCTCGGAATCTATAACATTTGTCGCTTATGCCGGGAGCTTCATCTCTTCAAAAGCTTGCACCCAGTCAAGACTACGGAAATGTATCGCGTTCTATTATTAGTTCTCAGGTAAATTACCTAGTTCAGATTGACTTACAAGACAATATCGTATTCGTAAATCAGGCTTATACACGTGAGTTTGATACTAAGAAACAATACATTGGGCAGCTATTTCATGCCACAATACATCCTGATGATATTGATAAGTACGAGCAAATAAAGTTCAGGTGTATTCAAAATCCGGGAATGCCTATATCCATTGAGTTTCGTAAACCTAAGCAGGATGGTACCTATATCATCACCTACTGGGAGTTTATAGGAGTAGTTGATGGAGAAGGGAACGTCACAGGAACACAGGGGTTGGGTCATGATATTAGCGGAGAAGAACTTTCTACCTACCGACTGGAAAAAGTCAATCAATTAAATCAGCACCTTCTGGCGATCTCTACCCAATTTATGGGGGTAGAACTCTCTTCCTTGAATAGTGTAGTAACTGAGTCCTTAAAAGTTATTACCCACTTTTTGGGTTTTCAGCGAGGCTTAGTGTATACAGGAACGATTGAAAAGGAAGAAGTGCAAGGTCATTTGGCTTACGAGTATTCTACCCCGAGGGTATTTTCTTTAAGTAATAAGGTCAATCAATTGTCAATAAATAACTTTCCGTGGCTCAGAAGGCAAGTACTCAATGGTCAACTTTTTGAAGTTTCGGGTACTGAGGGCCTACCTCGGGAAGCGTATCGCGAGACATTATTGTTTAATATGTTGAATACCGAGTCGTTGCTGGCTATTACGATTGTCTATAAGCAGAAATTGACCGGATACCTACTGTTTGTAAGTGCAGCAAATGTTAATCCCCAGACTCATGAGATGCTGAACCCGCTTAAAACATTAGGAATGATCTTAGGGAGCGTTTTCCATCACATTTGGCTGAACCAGGACTTACTTAACAACCGTAGGCAGTACAAGCTACTGGCAGATAATGTGGCTGACATGGTAAGTAGGCACGATCTAGATGGAGTGTATAACTACGTTTCGCCCTCTTCCGAAAGCTTAATGGGTTTCAAGCCGCTTGAGCTATTAGGTACATCCCCCTTTGATTTGATTCATCCGGATGATCAATCTAAGGCTGCTGAGCATTTAAAAAATACCCTTTCCGGCAGCATTACCCGTTGTCAGTATCGGAAACGCAACAAAGATGGACACTACTACTGGCTAGAGGTGACTGCAAAGTTGATTGAAGAAGGTGGAAAAAAAGAAGTTATCGCTTCTACCCGTAGTATTCATCGGCAGAAACTAGCCGAAGAAGCTAATGCCCAGCTACTCTATAAAAGTCAACAGCTAAATAAGAAACTTCAGGAGAGCCAAAAAGAGCTAGAGTTAACCTTATCCCGTACTCAAGAGCTCAATGAGTTATTACTGAAAAGCGAAAAGAAGTTCCGCAGCCTTACTGAAAAAAGCTTTGATGCGGTGATATTGTATAGTGCCGAAGGAGTAATCACTTACGCAAGCCCCTCAGTAACCAACGTAATTGGGTACGCCCCCGAAGAGTTAGTGGGTACCTATGCCCGTAATTATATTTATACCGAAGACCTGCCACTAGTGCAGGAAGTGTTCCGTAATGCGATAGCGCAATCTCGGCAACGGTTTAGTAGTCTGTCCCGCATTATTCGCAAAGATGGTGAAGTTATCTGGATAGAATCGGTCATGACCAATTTGCTCATGGATGAAAACATTCAGGGGCTAGTATCGAACTTTCGGGATGTTACTAAACAGCGCAAAAATGAGCAGGTAGCGGAAGAGTATTCAGAGCGTCTGGCTATTGCCACTGAATCGGCTAATATTGGCATCTGGGACTGGTTAATTTCCCGAGACTGTTTAGTTTGGGACGAGCGTATCTACCGTATGTATGGGATTGATCCAGCTACCGAGGAAAATAATAGAGAATTGTGGAAAGAAGTAATTCATCCGGCTGATTCACAACGGGTTCGGGATGGAGTAAATGTCGCCCTAGAAAGCGGTCGGGACTTTGACCTGGAATATCGGATAATCCGTAGGGATAATCATCAAGTACGATATATCAAATCGCACGGTAGGGTTACCTTCTCAGATGGGAAACCCGTGCGTATGACTGGGATCAACCTAGATATTACCACCCTAAAGAATACAGAAAATCAACTGAGGGATAATCTGAAGGCCCTGGAGAAGTCTAATGCGGAGCTAGATAATTTTGTCTACAGTACATCGCATAACCTGCGATCGCCCTTGGCCTCCATTCTTGGGTTAACATCAGTACTGAAGGGAATTGATAATGCCGATGAACGAGAACAGTACCTGCGATTAGTTGAGGGTAGCATCCATCGGCTCGATGAAACTATTCAAGAGATTATCGACTATTCCCGTAATTCCCGTATGGGCCTATCGGTTGAGCCTATTCACTTTCAGAAGATCATAGCCGAAATACTAGACGGGTTGTACTTCTTACGCAACACCATTGACATCCGAATTGATCTTGATATTGCCAGTGACTTAGCCTTCTTTTCAGACCCCTCACGAATACGGACTATCTTCAATAATTTGCTGGCTAATTCTATCAAGTACTTTAACCCCTATGCCGAGCAACCTTTCGTATCCATATCCATTCAGCCTCACCGGGCAGGGGTAAGAATTATCGTAGAGGATAATGGGGTTGGTATAGAAAAAAAGGTGCAAGATCAGGTGTTTGATATGTTTTTTCGGGCAACCACCCGGGCGGATGGCTCGGGTTTGGGGCTGTACATCGTGAAAGAGGCGGCTATAATGCTGGAAGGTAACATCTTTCTAGCGTCCCAGAAAGGTACAGGCGCTACATTCACCCTTTATCTACCGTCCTTAGAGAAGGTAGGTATTGAGGCTGTCTAAACAAACTTTAGTACCTCCCGGGCTTTACGTTGAGCCTCGCGGGGAAACACCAATAACGATTCCCGTACAATTAAGGAGAGTTTCTTAATGGCCATTTTATTGGCCGAAACCCTCAATTCACGACGCGATAAGCCTTGTCCGGCCATAGCGTAGTAGCCTTTGGTAATGTAACCCACCCGAAGGGTGAGGAAGGCATTACCAGTACCTTGGAGAATGGAAGACGAAATCGTACCCAAACCGGGAATCACGCCCAGGAAGCCCCGGCTGATCTGAGGAAAAATTTCGGCTAACTGAGCATCTTCTATACCGTCGGCAATCAAGGCGGCTGCCAGTACTTTAGTATAGGTCTTTACTAGTTGGCCGTAGGTAGGGCGATAGCCGTAGTTACGAACTAACTCCTTCATCATGCGGAAGTTAATCATCAGTACCAAAATGGCATCCAGGCGACCGTTTTGGGATAAGGCAGTTGAAATGAATACCTGCTTGGCGTGCCGATGAATGATATCGTCCATGCGGTCGAGCCGACCATCAAAGATTCTTCCCAGGGCCTCTGAAGGGTCTTGGTTACTTTTGAGCAACTGATTTAGTTCATTCTTCTCAGCTAGCTCCAGCTGACCTTGACTAACGAGTTGTTTAGCCACCTTTCGGGCCACTTTTGAGCCAGGGTCGCTCATATCTTCGTCCAGAAATTGCCCCGCCCGAATTTCCGGTAGGGAAAAGACGCTGAACAGCGGACGAATGATAAGAAAGAAGAGCAACAATGCTGTTACCAGATAGAAGGCGTAGCTGAGGTATGGATGAATTTCGGCAATACTGTCGCCGATCGTGAGGATGTTGCCGATGATAATCAGGAGCAGTACAAATAATAATCCGCTTCCCAGCAGTCCCCAGAAGAGTATATTGTTGTTTCTCACAGTTAAATGGTTGATTTTCAGTAGTTAATAGGGCGTTGAAATACATAACCACCCAATGATAAGACAGAAAACCTTAGCTTAAAGTTGCACGAGCAAAAAATTTACCGGACAGCTTATGCAAAAAAGCACTCCCAACCAAGTTGAGAGTGCCCGCGGGTAGAGATGTTTTTACGGGTTAAAAACTATACCTGAGTCCTAGCTGCAAGCGCCAAGGCGTACCACCAACGGGCTCCCGTCCTCGGGTAGTATTCACGGTGTAGCCGTATTGTTGAGTACCCTGGTCAAAGTTCTGAATACGAAGAAAGTCCTGTCTTCGCCCGTAATTGTGGTTTACTCCCCAGTCGCGATTCAAGAAATTAGTGAAGTTGAACATGTCGGCCGATAGCTCTAGCCCGTGGTCATCAAACAGTGTAATCCGCTTAATTAGCCGCAGGTCTAATGTAGCGGCGAAAGGGTTGACTCCTCCGTTTCGTTCCACAATACGTCCGAAGTTATCTTGAATATACTCCTTAAAGCCATCGGGAGTTTGCTCATCTTCCAATACGGTAAGTAGATCCTCCCGAATATTTTCCGGTGTGCTAGGATCGTTCGGATCAAAAATATAAGCCAAGTCGTTTCGTAGATTAAAGTCGCCATTTAAGCTACTTCCTCCGCCAGCAGCGTGTAATGAGTAGCGGGTTCCCCCCGAGCCAATGAAGGTAGCACCTAAAGTAAAGCCGTAAACGCTAGGGCTAGAGAAATTAACAACCAGTTTAGAATTAAAGTGATTGTCAGAGAAACCGAAGTTTAAATCCCGAGGATCATCTTTTACTGGAAGGAAAGTGGACGTATTAGCCACGCAGCAATTGTACGACGAGTTATCCTGTGCCCGGTTAGCCGTGTAGCTGGCACTGATATAACCATCTCGTCCAAATTGATAGTTTGCCTCTATAATCAGCGCCATCTGTTCTAGTTCACCATCTGAGGTTAGTTCTAGTACCCGACCGGCCCGTTCGGTTATACGGGAATCTAGCCAGTTATTGCGTCCACTTTCGTCAATGGTTTCTACTGGAACAAATACACCTCGGTTTTCTTCCCTAGCGATACGAAAGAATGGCTCTTCTACTAGGTTGCGTTCTTGATACACATAGTTGTTCCAGGTTCGGCTAATTAAACCATTTATGGTAATACTGAAGCGGTCAGAGATTAAGCGGGTGTAGCTTATATTGGCCTTAAGCGTGGAAGGAACTTCAAAATCTTCGCCTACCGAGTTGATAGTAGAAAACGGTTGTACTCCGGCGGGTACTCCAGGCACCGTGCTGGGATCATTTCGGTACGATACAAAGTCAGGGGTAGGCACATTCTCGCTCACATCAACCGCCCCCAATAGTACTCCACTATTCTGAATATTGTTTACCTGAGCGTAGTAGTGCGGTTGGGATGAGAAGATACCTCCGCCAAACTTGATGAAATCTCGTTCGTTGCCACCTACGTTCCAATTAACCTGGAAGCGAGGCTGGATATTATTCCAGTCGGCGGGTTTACGGTCAGTACGAATATCTAAGTCTTCGTCGAGTACTGGGTTGTAATCGGCACCATCCAGAAAGGCAGTAGCATCGTAGCGCAACCCAATCATGGTGCTGATGTTTGGGGTAGGGTTGAAATCCATTTGGGCAAAGAGCGATAGATCGAGTACCGTTTGTTCTACAATGGGTAGCCCTTGTAAAGGTACCTCGCGGGCGTAACGAGAAGGGTTCTGGTTTTCAAAATCCTGCAAACTACTGAAGAAGAAACGACCATTTTGTTCGTTTGATAGTAATGTTTCCAGATACGTGATCATATTATCCGTTCCAAAAGTAAAGTTTAACTTCCCGGCTTGCAGGTACGCTGTATTGACCAAGTGAACTTGCTGCTCTAGATTGGTTTCGGGGGTAAAGCGCTGCCCTCCTATCTGTACATCTACCGTACTGGTTGCGTTAGGATTATCCTCCGTTGGAAACGGTGATTCTACCGCCACGATAGCCCGGGGGATATTAGAGAATGGTAACTGCGAATTGGGTGCAAACGCCCGCTCAGCCCGTTGGTACTGTACTTTAAACTCATTAGTAAAATTGGGCGAGAAATTAGACCGTAGCGATAGTAGCAAGCTGTTTTCCTCGGAAGAAAAGCTGCCGACCGATTCAGCAAGTTCAATATCGGAGTTGTCGAAGACACTCAGCGGACGGTTCCAGTCCGAATAATTATTACGTAGCGTCAGGCGATGGCGGTCGTTCAACTGCCAGTCAATCCGGGTAAATAGCGTATTGGCTACAGTTTCGCGACCAAATTCCCCCACTTGCTGGGCATCGTTCACTCCATATACGCTCCGGGCCACATCAATAAACTTCTGTAAAGTATCCTGACGGATATCGAGAAGTTCTTCATCCGCTTCACCCCTAATGTCAGCAATGAATACGGGTTCTCCCGCATCCTGACGGTCGTAGGCTACGAAAAAGTGCATCTTATCGCGGATAATTGGACCACCTAAGCTAAAACCCCACTGGTAGTTATAGAAATCTTCACTGCGTCTTCGTCCCTGGATGTCAAGATCACTCGCCAGGGCATCGTTACGATGGTATACAAAGGCAGTTCCCTCAAACTCATTCGTTCCTGATTTGGTCACCGCATTGAGGGCTCCTCCGGCCTGACGACCCTGCGTAACGTCGTACACGTTAGTAGCGACCTCAAACTCCCGGATAGCTTCCAAGGAGATGGTGTAGGGGCCGCGACCGATCTCTCCGGCGGTAAGCTGATTACGGGCATTTACCCCGTCAACCGTGATGTTGGTAGAGGTGCGTCGTTGCCCACCGAGGTTGATGGAGCCACCTCCTTGTAAAGGCGATAAACTTGTTAAGTTGGTAAAATTTCGTCCTTCGTTTGGCAGCTTCTTAATTCGTAAGGCACCAATCGTGGTAGCGTTTCCTTCCCGCTGCATTCGGGAGCGGATTGACTGATCGGTAATGACTATTTCCTCTAGTTCTTCGGCTGCTTCGCGCAAAAAGAAATCGATGGCGATTTGGTCGCCTTGGTTAAGCTGATAACCTGTTTTGCGGGTATCGCCGTAGCCGACAAAAGAAGAAGTTACCGTATAGGGGCCACCCAAAGGCAACTGCTGTACCTGATACTCTCCTTTGATGTTGGATACCGTTCCGGTACTGAAGCCGGTGGAGGTATTTTTAATCATGATGGTTGCCCCCGGTAGCGGGTCACCATTTTCGTCGTTTACTTTCCCCACAATGGAGGCGTTGGTTGATTGGGCTAGTAATGAACTTACGGGCAGTAGCGAAATTACTACAATAAAAATTGCCCATTTGACATGCATTGTGTACGCTTTTTTCATCGCTAAAAAGTTTAAGTGATTATTAAAAGCGCGAAATTACCGAACGGGAGCAGGGGGTGAATGTTAAAAATTAACAGTTAAGTATTCTTAACACAGACTTTACATAGCCTTAACATGCCTGTTTTTCATGATCTGAGCTACTGTCTGGCGGGTAAGTCCAGTTAAATTGGCAATATCTTTTTGGGTAAGTAAAGTATGGATAGGAACGGTTTTCTTGGTATCGGTAGTTACCTGCTGCTGATACTGACTCAACAATTGCTTTACCCGCTCAATAGGGCTAAGGGAAGCATTAGCAAATAGTTTAGTCTCAGTCCTACACCAGCGACGTACCATTACTTTGTGAAAGTACTCGGCCACTCTGGTGTTTTGCTGGATCATCTCTTTAAATAGCCGAGTAGGGTAACTGTATACCTCTACAGGCGACAGTGCTTTAGCAAATTCGCTGAATACATTACCCGGTAGGTACTGAAGATTGCCAAAGAACTCTCCGGGACAAACAATATCATAGGTGACTTCAACCCCTTTGGGCGAGTAGTTCCCGAGTTTTACGGCTCCCCGATTGAGGATAAATAGTCGGTCGGGGCGGTCAGTAGGTAAGTAGATAAAATCCCTCCGGCGATGGTGCGTTTTGTTATACTCTTTTGGCGACAGGTAAGAGCTTAGTAAGGGTAGGCTCAGTAGTAATTCACTCATACCCTAATAAACTAGCCAACCGAGATTCCCTCTCAGTTTTTGTGTTATGCTTGTGTTAAGTTTGAACTGCGGTATGCCCCTATTTTTTGGGTCGACGCTTTTTCCAGTAAGGGCGGCGGGACTTTTGACTTTTCTCACCTACTGAAACGCTTATTACTGACTTCGGTTGTGAGTTTACCCGGGATGTACTTTGCTGATTTCCAGCGATGGGCTCAGTATCGTTTCCTAGAAAAGGATGATCGCCTGCTACCGGAATTTTCTGATTAATGGTGTGCTGAATATCGCGGAGATAGGCTCTTTCCTTAGTATCGCAAAACAAAAGGGCAACGCCACTCGCCCCGGCCCAGTAGCAATTTTTGATATTGACCAGGGTAGGACTACTGATTGCTAACTTACGAGGGCAAGATACCCCCAAGACTTTGTCATCAAATTGGGCACCCACGTTTTAGCTTCGGGCTTCGGGCATGTGTTGGCCGAACAAGGTAACATAATTTTAAAGCTCGGCGAAAAGATCGTTCCGCACGGATAAGAACTATGGGTAACCCATTTTGATGATGCTGTACCCGGTTCTCAAATGGTGATTCGCTACAATGTTCGGCTCATGGATTAAGTCATTTCCCAATCCTGACGAACGGGTTCTTGGATGAACTTATCCGCCTCAGGTAAGCCCTTGGCTTTCATCTGCTCGGTATCCCAGTGGATAGGCTGACCACCCATACGGAGAGATAAGACACCAAGTAATGTGATTTCGGTCAGACGGGCACCGTAATCGAAGTTGGCACTGGCGACTGCCCCACCCTTAATAGCATCGATCCAATCGCGGAAGTGACCATTAGAGCGGGGTATGCTAGTTTTGGGCGGTTTGATTGATTCAGCTAGGGATTCAGGGTAAACTTGCGGGACACGTTCACCCCCGTCGTTGACAATAACGCCTTTATCACCTACGAATAGCGTGCCTCGCCGAGGTAAGTCCACTCCCTGAGGTAGCGTCTCCGGTCGTTTTGGCTGTAGGCCACCCGAATACCAAGTTAATTTAACTGCTGCTTGGTCGCCCTGGGCGGGAAAATCGTAATAGCCTATTTCACCGTAGGGGGCAATATCTGAATTACTGAAACCTGCTGGGCGAATCGCCACTCGCTCGGGGGCAGATAAATTAAATGCCCACACCGAAGCATCCATATCGTGACATCCAAAGTCGCCTAAAGCTCCGCAGCCAAAATCCCAGAAATCCCGCCAGGTAACAGGGACATAGTGTTCGTGGAACGGGCGAGGTTCGCGAGGCCCTAGCCATAAGTCCCAATCAAAGTTAACGGGCATGGTCGACTGTCCTTCGGGTAGTCCGCGTAGACTCGGAACCCAGCGAGTAGCGGGAACCCACGCGTGGATTTCTTTAACTTCACCAACTGCCCCCGCACGTAAATACTCTACGGTTTGGCGAATGCCATCAGCGCTGTGTCCACTGTTACCCATTTGGGTGGCTAACCCAGTTTCTTTAGCTACTTTTTGTACTTGCCGGGCTTCCCAAATATTATGGGTAAGAGGTTTCTCGCAATAAACGTGTTTACCCGCCCGCATTGCTAACAGAGAGATATAGGCGTGGGTATGGTCGGGAGTAGAGCAAACGATACCATCTAACTCTTCCTTATCCATCATTTCCCGAAAATCGATATATTCAGCTACCTGAAAGGAAAGATCTTGTTTTTGAAACTTCTCCTCAATAATATCTTTTACTGGGCCTCGACCTGCTTCGGAGCGGTAGTAGAAATCAGCCAAGTTCCAGTAATAAGCTGGATCAGCAACAGCCGTGATGCGAACATCATCTAACCGAAGAAAAGCTTCAGTATTCTTACGGCCCTTTCCACCTACACCCACCATGCCTAGCGTTACCGTATCGCTAGGAGCGACAAAGCCTTTACCGCCCAGCACGTGTCGAGGCATAATCATGAAGCTAGCAGCGGTATACGCAGTGCCCTTTATAAAATTTCGGCGAGATGAGCTGGGGGTAGATAAGTTATTATTCATAACAGGGGAAAAGATGAGTGAACGGTTAATTTAGGAAAAAGTAGCTCATTTCCCTAAATCGCACCCAACGCTAAGGCTAGCCGTCATACCGGGCCTTGTGGGCGTTTTGCTATCACGGCAAACTAATTCTCTTGTTTGCTTTTAGGCTTTGTTTTAGCAATTTTAGCCCGCTTGCTTTTAGCTTTTGTTGGGCGTACGTGTTTTTTCATTTCAGCTATTTCCCGCTTTCTTTTTGCAATAAATTCACTCAGCTTTTCTTCCTGCTCTTTCGTCAAAGGTTCACTATTTATTATGAAGTCTACTCCTTTCGGTTCTTTTATTAGTCCCATAACTCTACGATTTAAAGTATTTGTCAATTAATCTCTGAGCCGCAATCGAGTCGATCACTATCAAATGGCCTCCAAAGTGATAAGCTCCTAATGTTTTAACGTAATGGTCAATCAACTTTGTTTTAGCCTGAAAGGAAACGAACCCTTGTCCTCCCCGCTGGAATGAAAGTTTGCAAGCAAAAGCAACAAGATTTTCAGCTACTCCTTCATAAAGTTTGACTTTCCCAATGTTGAAGGGTGCATTTTCAAGCAAATTCAAATAGACGTGGTCAGGTTTGATTGTTAAACTTACTAACCCTTGAATAATATGGGGATTGGAAATTATGGTGAGTTTGTAGCTCTCTCTGTCATTTTGAGTCAATTCAGACTTCCAATTGAAATTCCAGTTCTTTGTTTTTGTTATCTGCTTTAACTCCTGTTTTTTCAGCAGAGCCACTTGATTTTCGAAGCTGTCTCCGCTGATACGATTTAGATTATATACATCATTTTAGTTTAAGCGATTAAACCGCTATTATTTTTATACAATGTTGCATGGCGTTTTTTCTGATCTGCCAGGTATCCTCTAATTTCCTTGTCGCTTCTCAGTATCACTATCTCTTTGCTCGTTTTTAATTTGCTTAATTTCTCTAAGATCTTTGGTCTCCTTGTTTTATTGTAGTGATATATGTAGTGCATAAATTCCCAACTAAATTTTTCAACACACCCTTCTGGCATATCTTTCCTTGACTTTCCATAATGCGTTATCACTCTCTTCAATACCCGATATAAGCATAACCATCTCGTTCTATCCATAAAAATTATGGTATTTGCTTTATTCAGTCTAATTTCCATTGTTCCTCCATAATTACCATCCATTATCCAGCTCTCCTTTTCTGATAATTCGGTCACCTTATCTCGCCAATCACTTTTGTTCAATCCTACCCAATTTGGAAGCCAATGATGCTGGTCTAAATGGATTAGTTCTATTGCAGTAATTTCATGTAATTTTGTAGAGAAAGTGGACTTCCCTGCTCCGCTACAACCAATTATCATTATCTTATCCATTTGGTAATGTTTCTTTTTTATCATTATCTTTTTCTCGCTCGAATCTCGCTAATGTTATGCAACAACTGTACATACGTACTGGTGCGTTTATTTGTCATATGTGTAGTGTATTTAGCTGAATATCTGGCGATAATATGGCTAAGTGAATAATAAATATGCTTTTTGAGAGATGTGCCCGCTACCATTGTTGTTCCGGTTGTTAAATATTTGTAGTCCTTTGCCAACAGTTATTTAGGTAGTTGCGTACCGTATCGGGGGGTAATGTAGTAATTATCTGTAGAGATGATTAAGGTAATTTACCAGCTCTTCTTACACCATTAACGGTCAAGTACCTTTACCATCTGGGTAGTGCCACCACCGATAAAGTCGTGCACTAAAGATTCCAAAGCGACCCTATGTACTAATTTCTCATAATCAATCCTGATGGGAAGACCACCACGCTTTCGTTTCCTTCTTTTCCGACGGCGGCTACCCCAAAGTAAAAGTTATCAATTACGATACCCTTCAGCGTGTAGCGGTTTACCTTACCTACGTAGCGGGAATAAGTCCACTGCGGAACGGTAGTTTCCCGCCAGTAGATTTTGTAGCCAGCTAACTGAGCATCATCACTTGTCTTCCAGGTTAGGGTAGTAGACGGTCGCACTGCGCCACCAATCCTCACGCTGTTAGGAGCGGGCGGTTCCCAGCCTAATCCGGCCAGATTAATAGCGTTTACCGCCGTAAGTTTTTTAGCGTATGGGAAGTTGACACCTTCAATTACATCTCCGTACTCAATGCCATTTTCCACCCGGATGTCCTGGTGCTGGCGATTGTAATTCTCGTGAGCTTCCATGATGCGGATGCCAGCAAAGCCTAGGTCACTAAACGGACGATGGTGACCGCCCCGCCCAAAACGATCTAACCGATAGATCATCATCGGGTTCATCTCAGGCATGTAAGCGGTTGTCATCTGATGGACGTAGCGAGCCAATTGACGGGAAATACCATCTACTTCGCCTCCGGTGAACCGACGAAGGCGGCGTTGGTTTTCAGTTTCAGTAGGGGGCACGGGTTCGGAAAAGATGCGAAAAGTACGATTATCAATCACCCCGTCTACCCCTTCAATATTACCAATCATATCGTTATTCAACACCCCGATCATCTCCCAATTATTTTCCTGAGCATAATCAGCCAGTCCTTTTCCACCGTACAAGCCCTGCTCTTCACCCGCTAGTCCGGCGTAAACAATGCTAGTAGGAAATTGGTATTTGGTCAGTACGCGAGCGGCTTCAATGGTTCCGGCCATACCTGAGGCGTTATCGTTGGCACCAGGAGCATCTATTGTATAATTAGTAGCATCTGAAGCCCGGGAGTCAATATCGCCCGACATCATAATCATCCGGTTGGGTTGTTCGGTACCGCGTTGAATAGCCACTACATTTACAATATCTACATCCTTTACAATGCGCGAACCAGCGTCTTTTTCGGTAGGATTATGTTGATAGAATACTTCCAGACAGCCATTACACTCCTCCGATATTTTATCAAACTCGGATTTAATCCAGCGACGGGCTGCTCCAATTCCCCGAGTATCCGAAACTGTATCAGACATAGTATTTCTAGTGCCAAAACCTGCCAGGGTGCGAATATCCTGCTCAAGACGGTCGGTTGAAACAGCGTCAATAATTTGGTACATCCGTAGATCTACGGCAGGTGGGGCGATCTCCACTGATTGAGCATTTGCCGGGTTGGTAAGAATTAAAGGATAGAAAATTAGGCAGGCAAAAAATTGGCAATAGTTCATAATAGATATATGTAGTATAGCAAGTTAAGTTCAGGCATGACCCTGAGATGCCATCAACTTCCTAAAAAGGATATTTGTTTTCATTGGTAGGACAGTAGATTATCAATAACTTTGGCTGCGTCGCATGAACAATTGACCTCTACTACCATGACCATTGAGAAAATACTATTTATTTTGGGTGGATTACTACTACAGCTTTCTGGTTCGGCTCAAAGCAATTACGAAGAGCTTACGGGGGATGCGTTAAAATCAGCTCCCTTAGAAACAGCTCAATCTTTGACTAACACCTTACTAACTGCCCAGAAAGCCGGCGAGCCTTACATACTAAAGGAGTCGGAAGCGATTTCGGCGGTACAGGAGGAGTTTAGTGCTGAGAAGCAGTCACAAACCTACAGCGCTATTCGCGATTTATTCGGGGATTATCAGTCCATCACCTTTGAACAAGCCTTTCGGACTACTACTGCGCCCACCTACTTCATCTTTCGTTTTCGGGGCGAGTTTGAACGGGATAATGCCCAACCAGAGGTGCGAGTGGTTATGAACGAAGCTGAACAATTAGCCGGTTTCTCAATCGTTCCTTGGCAAGACAGTCTTTAACTTTATTGATTATGCAGCCACTACGAATTGCTACGGCTCAGTTTGAACATTACAACGATGATAAGTCGCGCAATCGGGAAAGCCTGCGTAAACTCGCTGAGCAAGCCAAGCAGCAAGAGGCTCAAGTGGTTGCTTTCCACGAGTGTTGTCTGTCGGGTTACGCCTTTGCTCGTCATCTTTCTTTTTCGGAGCTTCAGGAGGTAGCCGAGCCAGTGCCCGATGGGGAAAGTACTCAGTGGCTGATTCAATTGGCGCAAGAACTTGACTTGACGTTACTCGCGGGTTTGTTCGAGCGCGATGAGGTGGGAAAAGTTTATAATACTTACGTTTGTGTGGATGATAGCGGTATGATTGCCCGACACCGCAAGCTGCATCCCTTTATTCACCCTCAACTTACCCCCGGTGACCAATACACCACTTTCACAGTGCATGGCTGGAGATGTGGTGCTCTGATTTGTTACGACAATAATATCCTGGAGAATGTCCGGGCTACCCGGTTCCTAGGAGCTGACATACTGTTTATGCCTCACGTAACGATGGGCACTCCCTCCACTCGTCCTGGTGCGGGGTTCTTCCAGGCCGACTGGAAAGATCGCGAGACTGACCCAACCAGTTTACGTCACGAATTTGACGGACTAAAGGGACGGGCCTGGCTGATGAAATGGCTCCCCGCCCGAGCCTACGACAATGCCTTCTACACTATTTTTTCCAACGCGATTGGTATGGATGACGACCAATTGAAGAACGGTTGCTCCATGATTTTAGACCCTTTCGGGGACATAATTGCCGAATGTCGGCATTTGGGTAATGAAGTAATCACGGCTACTTGCGTACCAGAGAAGCTTACCCAAGCCGGAGGATATCGCTATCAGCAGGCGCGTCGCCCGGAGCTTTATCGAGATATTCTCACTAAACCTCACACATCAGAACAAAAGATAGTGTGGCTACCTGCTGATTCGCTAAAGGAGTAAGTACACAGTTCTAACGTACAGCTTTACCTTAACTCAGAAGAAAGGCCATAAAACCAGAAGATATTTCCTTAGTCGGGAAAATTTTTCAAAATCTGGTAAAGCTTGTATCTTGCTTTTCCTTTAACACAACTGCCTACTATGCCTACCAACTATTTGCTCGGGTACGACATTGGAAGTTCTTCAATTAAAGCCAGTTTAGTACGAGCTGATTCGGGTAAAGTAGTGGCATCAGCTACTTCGCCATCCCAAGAGTTACCGATGGAAGCCCCCCGAGAAGGTTGGGCCGAGCAACATCCTGATCTGTGGTGGGATCATCTGGTAAAAGCCACGCACCAACTGCAACAGACTAGCAAGCAAGCACTTCAGCAAGTAGCTGCTATTGGTATATCCTATCAGATGCATGGCTTGGTAGTCGTGGATAAAGATCAACAAGTGCTACGCCCATCCATCATCTGGTGCGATAGCCGGGCGGTACGAATCGGCGAACAGGCATTCCAGAGGTTGGGGCAAGATTGGTGTTTATCACGTCTACTAAATTCACCGGGAAATTTCACAGCTTCTAAACTGCGTTGGGTGCAGGAAAATGAATCTCAGGTTTACGAGAAAATCTATAAAATTATGCTGCCGGGCGATTATGTTGCCATGAAACTAACGGGCGAAATAACCACGACAGTTTCTGGCTTATCTGAGGGTATCTTTTGGGATTTCAAAGCAGGGGCACTTTCCCAAGAATTACTAGAGTACTACCAGATAGATCAAAGCCTAATTCCTGAGCAGGTCCCTACTTTTGGCGAGCAAGGCCGGGTTCAATCGGCTATAGCGGAAGAATTAGGTGTCCCGGCGAATATTCCAGTAGCGTACCGGGCGGGCGACCAGCCTAATAATGCGCTGTCGCTCAATGTTTTAAAGCCCGGTGAGGTAGCCACTACAGCGGGTACCTCCGGCGTGATTTACGGAGTGAGCGACCAACTGGAGTACGATCCACAATCGCGGGTGAATAGCTTTGCCCACGTAAACCATCGTCAGGATTCGCCTCGCTACGGTATTCTGGCTTGCGTAAACGGCACGGGCATTCTGAATAGCTGGCTTAAGCGACAGTTACTGCTCGATAGGCTTTCTTACGATGCTATGAACCAACTGGCTCAACAAGCTCCAATTGGCGCAGCGGGAGTAGTAGTTTTACCGTTTGGCAACGGAGCTGAACGTCCGTTAGCCAATGCCAAAATAGGGTCGCACATTAGCGGAGTAGAATTTAATACGCACACGACAGCGCACATAGTACGAGCTGCCCAAGAAGGAATTGTGTTCGCCCTAAAGTACAGCCTAGATATTATGAGTGAGATGGGGGTACAGGTAAACTGCGTAAAAGCAGGGAAGGCCAATATGTTCCTCAGCCCACTCTTTCGCGAAGCTTTTGCTAATACCACTGGCGCAACAATAGAACTATACGATACCGACGGATCGGCCGGAGCGGCCCGGGGCGCAGGAATCGGCGCGGGTGAGTACTCCAATCCTGAAGAAGCCTTCGCCCACTTACAAAAAATCGACCAGATTGAACCAGAGAGCGATAATAAATCGGCTTACGATGAGGCATATAATCGGTGGTTGGGTGAGTTGGAAAAACACCTATGAAGAAATATGAGATGAGATATTTGCAATATGCGAAGGTAGATCATAGAGGTTGGAAATTAGAAGTTGCGATTTTCTGTATGGCAAGGAATTAACAGCATCTATAACTCCCTAAACCCTGAATCTGAAAACTCTAATACATTAACACTATAAAAACTTAACACTTTAAAATTTCACTATGAGCACAACCGCATTTTTTCCTAACATCAACCCAATCAAATTTGAGGGGACAGAGACGGATAACATTTTTGCTTTCCGCTATTATGACGAGAACCGCAAGGTAGGCAATAAAACTATGAAGGATCACCTGCGCTTCGCGATTGCCTACTGGCACAGCTTTGTGAATCAAAACAGTGATCCGTTTGGAGCCGGAACCCGTGAATTTCCCTGGGACAAGCACGATAACCCGATGGATAATGCGAAGTCCCGACTGGAAGCAGCCTTTGAATTCTTTACCAAAATAAATGCACCCTACTACTGCTTTCACGACCGCGACATTGCCCCCGAGGGTAGCTCGGTGAGTGAATCCGAGAAGAACTTGCAAGAAATTGTATCGCTGGCGAAAGAGCAGCAGCAGGCCACCGGAGTGAAACTACTGTGGGGCACGGCTAACCTGTTTTCGCACCCCCGCTACATGAACGGGGCTTCCACTAATCCTGATTTTGCGGTGCTCTGCCACGGCGGAGCGCAGGTAAAAGCGGCGCTAGATGCAACGGTGGAATTGGGTGGCGAAAACTACGTATTTTGGGGCGGGCGCGAAGGCTACGCCGCGCTCATTAATACTAACATGAAGCGGGAACTGGATCACCTCGGACAGTTTCTCCGCATGGCTCGGGATTACGGACGGAAGATTGGTTTTAAAGGAAATTATCTGATTGAGCCTAAACCCGCCGAACCCAGCAAGCATCAGTACGACTTTGATTCCGCTACGGTAGTAGGCTTTCTCCATCAGCAAGGTCTAGCCGACGACTTCAAAATTAACGTAGAGCAAAATCATGCGATTCTAGCTGGACACACCTTCGCTCACGATCTACAAACGGCTTCCGATGCCGGAATGCTAGGTAGTGTCGACGCTAATTTAGGCGATAACCAAAACGGTTGGGATACCGATTACTTTCCAACGGATCTCTACGATTGTATTCACGCGATGATGATTATATTACAGCAAGGTGGTATTGCTCCCGGTGGACTAAATTTTGATGCCAAAGTCCGACGCACCTCTAGCGACTTGGAAGATTTGTTCATTGCCCACATCGTCGGAATGGATACTTTTGCCCGAGGCTTACTGATCGCCCATGATATTCTGGAGAATTCTAACTTCCTAAAAATGAAGCAGGAGCGTTACGCCTCTTATGATAATGGCAAAGGAGCAGAGTTCGAGCAAGGTAATCTCAATTTGGAAGATCTGCACGACTTGGCAGCCGAGTACGGAGAACCCCAGCGACGCAGTGGAAAGATTGAACTCTTTGAGATGATTATCAATAACTACCTAAAGTAAGGCGATAGATAAGCATGGGTGAGATTGGCTATCAGATGATAAGAGAAAATCTATCGCGGTTTGTCGATCTCACCCCTACTGAATTTGAAAAATTCACCCAGCAACTTGTTTATAAATCGCTAAAAAAGAAAGAAGTACTATGCACACTGTGCTAGGCGCATCAGGGGCAGTTGGGCAAACAGTTGTTAATGAACTCTCCCTTCGATGGCTTCCCTTGAGAGCTGTTAGTCGCATCACTAATTTAACCTGAAGTAGAAAAAAACGTGCTGACCTACTCGATCCAGCTCAAACAGAGATGGTTATACAAGGCTCTTCGCATGTCTACTTATGTGTACGTATTTTCGTTTGATAAATTCCAGAAAAAATTTCCCAGTTTTGAAGTCATCCCTTACTTAGAAGGAATTAACAAGATGGTAGCTTCATTCCAGCGGTAGCTAGCTTAGTGTTCCTGTCACTTACTACAAAACTAAATTATCTCAAACCTACCCATCGCTGTTGCTTAGATAGATAAAAAAAGTATGCACCGCACCACAATAGCTCAAGCGCTTGACTTAACTCACTTTTTTGTAGCGGATAACAGAAAATTACTAAATTAGCCACAGAACAGGTTCAGCTAACGAGCAAACTACTAACTAACTTAACTTATCTATTCATGGGACTTGTAAAAGAATTTAAAGCGTTTGTCATGAAAGGTAACATCATTGATTTGGCAGTAGCCGTAATCATTGGTGCTGCTTTTGGTAAAATAGTTTCATCTTTCGTAGCCGATGTGCTTATGCCGCCCATTGGAATACTTTTAGGAGGTGTCGATTTCACTGATCTGATGATACCTCTGCAAAAGGCAGCTACTGAAGGAGAAGAAGATGTGGTAATCCGCATTGGAGTCTTTATTCAAAATATCATCGACTTCCTAATCATTGCTTTCAGTGTGTTTATGGTGATAAAGGCTTACCAAAGTACTCAAAAGAAAGAGGAAGAAAAGCCAGCACCACCACCAGAGCCTTCTAAAGAAGAAAAACTACTAGCCGAAATTCGGGATATACTAAAAGAACGCCCGGTCAACTAAGTCAATTTTCTAAATTAATCGGCTGGCCTGTTTTTTACTTTTTCAATTAGATTAACGACATGAAAGACGTAGCCCTCGGCATTGACATTGGTGGCACTAATACCAAGTTTGGTTTTGTAGACTTGGAGGGAAATATGTACGCAGAAACTTCCGTATCTACGGTCAAGACTGCCCCCGGCGATGTAGAAGCTTACCTGAGGTACGTATACGAAGAGGTCGAGAAACTTCGTGAGACGGTAAACGAAGAGCTCAATATTGTTGGCTGTGGCATTGGGGCACCTAACGGTAACTACTTTACCGGTACTATTGAGTACGCTCCCAACCTAACCTTTCAGGGAGTAGTGCCCATCCTAAAGATTTTTCAGCAGTACTACGATGTACCAATGGTACTGACCAATGATGCCAATGCTGCCGCTATCGGCGAAATGATGTACGGTGGTGCCAAGGGAATGAAAAACTTTGTTATGATCACCCTGGGGACGGGTCTGGGCAGTGGCTTCGTAGTTAATGGTGAGTTAATCTACGGTCACGATGGCTTTGCCGGAGAGATGGGGCACATCATGAATAATCCGAAGGGGCGCACCTGTGGTTTGGGGCGCAAGGGCTGCCTGGAAGCTTACGTATCAGCTACTGGCATCAAACGGACAGTCTTTAAGCTACTCGCTGATATGAATGATGAGACCCCCCTACGTGATGTTACCTTTAACAATCTGACGGCAGCCAAGATTACTGAACTAGCTATGCAAGGCGACTCTGTAGCCGAAGCAGCTTTCAATTATACCGCTGAACTGTTGGGTCGCAAATTGTCTGATATAGTAGCGATCTTCAGCCCCCAAGCTATTTTTCTATTGGGTGGTTTAGCCAAAGCAGGTGATTTCTTGTTCAAACCCACCAAGCAATACATGGAAGAGCATATGTTTGAAGTCTTTAAAAATAAGGTACCGATTCTCCCATCAGGGTTGGAAAATCGCAATGCTGCGGTGTTAGGTTCCAGTGCTCTAGCTTGGAAGGAAATAGACTCGGACAATTAGTTAGGCGAAGCCATATTCCTTCATCCTTTTCCGGGTCATATTTCGCTAGCATTCGTCGGAAAAATTATGTACATTGATGAAGGGTTGCTACATACCAATAACAGCCTCCTCTGCTTATATCCATCAGGTTGTACTTCGGGTAGACATACTGTTGCTCATTTCTTGGCCTTTCTTGCATTAGCAATTCTTCAGTTCGTGTCTCCCACTGAAATCAAGGTTGTACTTACGTTTGAGAAAAAACTTTTCAAATAGATAACCTAAAAATTCACTGTTATGAAGACAACTGCACATCTGCTCATCTTTTTTATGCTTGCCAGCACGACCCTTATTGCCCAAGAGATAGAAGAAAATGCTATTCGCGAGGTGATTGAAGGAGAAACTAATGCTTGGTTGGAGCGAGATTATGACAAGTGGGCTGAACACTGGGGACACACCCCCTACGCCTACTTTAGTGTGACCATGAACGAATATATTGAATACGCCGATGGTTGGGATAATATAAGTGCTCACATGAAACAATCTATGGCGCAGAACCCACCGGTAGACGGTGAAATGAATGTAGACCGGAGCGAATGGCACTACAAAATAACGGACAATCTGGCTTGGGCCCGTTTCAATCAAAGTACCAATAATGGGGTGATGCTAAAGGAACAGCGAGTACTAGAAAAAATGGATGGTCAGTGGAAGATCGTTAATATGACTACCGTAAACCCTTCTTCCTATCCGGTAGAAGCGCGTAATCCGGAACCGTGATTCACGGTAGGCTGGAAGCAGTAAATTATGCTTTTCTATGGCGCGCCGCTTCATACTGCCACCTGCCTATCATTAAGAGTTAGCTCAAAATTGCACTAATATCTTCCCGGCTCAGTCGTTTTACAAAGCTCTCTTCGGTAGAAATTAATTCGGTAGCGAGCTTGATTTTATTTTGCTGTAACCGGAGAATCTTTTCTTCTACGGTGTTGCGGGTAATAAACTTATAGGTAAACACTTGGTTTTTCTGACCGATGCGGTGCGCCCGGTCAACAGCCTGGGCTTCTACCGCTGGGTTCCACCAAGGGTCAAGGATAAACACATAATCAGCTTTGGTCAGGTTGAGGCCAACTCCCCCCGCCCGCAAGGAGATCAGAAACAAACTCAGCGAAGCATCGTGCTGAAACCGCTCTACCTGCTCTTTCCGATTCTTGGTGCTTCCGTCCAGGTAGGCAAATGGATAGTTTAGCTCTTTTAAGTGCTTACTAAGTATAGCTAGGTGTTTCACAAACTGGCTGAATATGAGAATTTTATGTCCTTCGCTCAGCGTGCTGATAATCATATGAAGCATATCCTCCATTTTACCCGATTCATGCGCGTAGGTTTCGTCTACCATCTTAGGATGGTTCGCAATCTGCCGGAGTTTGGTCAGTCCTTGGAGCAGCAGCAGTTGAGATTTTTTAATCCCCTCATTTTCAATTAGGTTAAGAATCTCGTTGCGGTAGAATGACTTAGCCTCTTCGTAGCAGGTTTCTTGCTCATCGGTCATCGTACAGTATTTTACGTTTTCTACTTTCTCGGGCAATTCAGTAGCTACCTGCCACTTTTGGCGACGCAGAATAAACGGTTTAATAATACTGTACAACTTAGAGGTCTTAGATAAATCCCCCTTCTTCTCGATAGGCACGACAAACTCATTGCGGAAGAACGATTGACTGCCCAGCAGGCCAGGATTAATGAACGTCATCTGCGACCACAGATCCAGTGTACTATTCTCTAGCGGGGTTCCAGTCAAAATGAGGCGATGTTTGGTATTGAGCTCCCGCACCGCTTGAGCAATGTTAGAATCCGGGTTCTTAATTGCCTGCGATTCGTCCAGGATTACGTAGTGGAAGTAATAATCTTTTAGAATATCAATATCCAGCCGGGCAATTCCGTAGGAGGTTAGCACCAAATCATGGCCAGCAAACCGTTCTACATTCTTATCCCGGTTGGTTCCGGTGTAGATAAATACCTTGAGTTCGGGAGTAAATTTGGCGGCCTCCATCTCCCAATTGTAGATGAGTGAAGTTGGCATAATCAGCAGCGAGGTGTTCATGGTTTGCTGCTGCTCTTCGTGCCATTCTTTCTGTCGTTGTAACAAAGCCAGGGTTTGTACCGTCTTGCCTAGCCCCATATCGTCAGCCAGGCAACCACCGAAGCGATACTGGTTCAGAAAATGCATCCAGTTGTACCCGGCTTTTTGGTAGGGTCGCAGTGTGCCTTCAAAATGCTCGGGCAACTTTTGATCCTCTATTTTTTCAAACTGTCGCAGACGGTCTAGTTTACGATCCATCGTCACCTTTGCCAGGTTACCGTTGTGTAAATCTTGTACCAATGCTAGATGATATTTTTTCAGGCGTACTTTTCCATCTACTGTTTCAGGGGGTTCGGTAAAAGCAAATAGTTCCGAATATTCAGTAAACCATACCTCCGGGATGAGGGCGATTTCTCCATTGGATAACCGAATCTCTCGCTTTTTAGCCAGAATCAGGGAGCGGATTTTAGTAAAGGGTACTTCGTAATTGCCAAACTTTACCGTAGCGTAAATATCAAACCAGTCGATATTCTCTCGTACTTCTATGTTAATGGTAGACTCCCCCAGAAAATACTTTTTCTCGCCTACCGCTCGCTGCGATAAAGTGATACCCGCCTCTTCTAAATCTCGTTTATGCTGGTTGATCCACTCGATGGCGGTGTTCCGGTCTACTACTTTTCTATAACCATTTATGATTAGGGACTGATCTTCCAAAAAGGCAATTACCTGCTTTTCGGCAAGGCGGTTACGGACAATTCGTCGGAAGGTATACTGATCGTTGTCTTCCTGCTTTTCAACCACCACGCTCACATCTTCCCCATTGGCCTGAAAACAGTGAGTGCCATACCGAAAGGCCAGTTCAAAGCCGATATAGCCGACGGCAGTTCCTTTAGCAACCGTGAGTGTGTTTTCACCATGGGTACTACTCTGATCCTTTGATGTGTCAGGCTGAACTTCGAAAAAGGACAAAAAAGGTTTTGGGCGGTGGCGTTCTGTTAAAATATCAAACCCCTTGGCGTACACGTCAAACGAGGAAACTAGTGGAGCAACAAACTTGCGGTAGTACGAATCTTCTACCTTCTTAGGGATGACGATAAACTTCTTGTTTAGAAAGGGTTGAAGCTTATTTCCATCCACATCTTTTTCGAAGGTGAATAGTCGGTTTTCTAGTACCATCCACGCGGGTTGATTGCAAACGATGTACGCGTTTTTATACTGAAAATCTACCTTGGCGCCCCCGTACTTAATCGTGGGAAAGTAGTGGGTATTATCTTCATTACGTCGGAAATGGAATAGCACCGTACCTTTTTCAGGTAAGACGTTGATCTTGCGTCCCACGGGTTCGCCATCGTTACTCATTTCAAATAGGTGCTTCCCTCGCAGTAATGGTAGTATGCGAGAGCGAGCATCTTCCAGATAAACCGCTATATCGTCCTTCAGTGCCTGATTTTTATCGCTTTCTCCCAAGTAGACTTTAAAGAAGAACTCATGCGGCTTTACCCGCTTCTTATGGAATTTGTTGATAATTACTTCTTGCTGCATAGAGTCCATTAGGCGGATCAATTCGTAGTCTTGCTCATCGAGGTCCTTAGAAAACTCTTCAGCGTTCTTATGCGATATATTCTGATGCTCGAAGGTAAATTCGTGCTGTTCATTGAGCTGCACAGCAAATGACTCAAACAAGTATCCTAAATACTCATGGTTGAAAAGTGAGTAAATCACTTTAAAAGGCTGTTCTGGCGAGACTTTCATGGAGGGCTAGCGGTTGATTGTTGAGGTTGATCGCAAAAAGCTAACTCCCAATTTAGATAAAATAATTACTTTACAAAAAATCTTTTACATCAGTGCGGGAGGCAATAAGGGCGGGACGGTACGAAGCCAGGAAAGTGATAAGGGAAATACTGAGAGCGGTGAACAGAAAATCAGCTAATTCCATTTTTACTGGGTACGCGTCTACAATGGCGGTTTGCATACCCATAGATACGATACCGAAGGTTTGCTGCGCCCAGCAAATAATCACCGCCCCTAACAGACCGCTTCCGGCCCCTATCAGGGCAATAATGACCCCCTCGAGTAGGAAGATAGATTTTACAGTACGTTGTTGGGCCCCCAGGGCAAAGAGCATAGCAATATCCTTTCGTTTATCAATCGCCAGCATGGAGAGAGAAAAGAAAATATTAAAGGAAGCAATTGCCAGAATAAATGAAAATGTGACATACACAAATAACTTCTCCCACTTTACGGCTCGCAGCAAACTAGCGTGCTGCTCGTCGCTATTAAGTACTTGGTACTCTGAGTCAGAAAGTAACTTTTCTAGCTGACGTTCTACTTGATTGACGGAGATGTTATCTTTTGTTTTAATTTCTAGTGCGGTGCGTTCCTGGTTATAATCAAACAACTCTTGGGCAAAATCGATGGGTACAATGACATAACTGGCATCGTACTCTTTTTCGTTAGCGAAAACCCCGCCCGGCATAATATTTTTCCGCTTGAAGTAGCGGTTCATAGGATCAGGGTTAAAACCACTATTACTGGCTGTCTGCCGGGGCATAAATAGCTGCATCGCATAAAAGTCATTGGACGGGGCAATTGACAGGGTATATTGCACACCTCGTCCCATAATGGCGTAATGGATACCATCTTTTTTCAGTTTTAGATCACCGTGAACTAGGGCTTGCTCGAGGCGCTGTTGCTTCATAAAGTTCTCACTGACCCCCTTCAGCTTTACAATCATCTGGGCATCTTGATAGCGAGCTATCGCATTATCTTCAATTATTTCAGTGACAACGCCCACCCCGCGCACTTGCTTTACCAGATTTAGTAGTGAGTCAGTTGCTAAAAACGTTTTTCCCCGCACCGGAACGATCTTAATTTCAGGATCAAAAGTACTCTTAGAGGCTTTTATTAAATCTTCTAACCCATTGAAGACCGATAGTACTACAATCAGGGCCATAGTACCTACGGCTACCCCAATCATAGAAATATTGGAAATAACCTGAATAAAGTTCTTCTTTTTCTTGGACCGAAAATAGCGGCGGGCCACCAAGAGGGGAAAATTCATGGTTCAATTACTCGATTGTTCAATGGCTTAATTGCTGATGTTATCATTAATTTTCACCTTTCACCTTTCACCTTTCACCTTTCACCTTTCACCTTTCACCTTTCACCTTTCACCTTTCACCTTTCACCTTTCACCTTTCACCTTTCACCTTTCACCTTTCACCTTTCACCTTTCACTTTTCATTCGTCTTCTTCGGCTGGGGGAATATCTAGCTCGGAGATAATTTTATCCATTCGGGCAGCGTAGTCCGCACTATCGTCCAGGAAGAAAGCTAACTCGGGTACTACCCGGGCTACTTTTCCGATGCGATTACCCAGCAAACGACGGATTTCGCCTTTTCGGTATTGAATGGTATCCATCAATTGTTCTTTCTGCTTGCTCAGCATAAAACTGAGATAAATCTTAGCTACTGCTAAGTCAGGGCTTACGTACACTCGCGAGATGGTCACGAAATCGCTGGTACCTAAAATAGATGACCCGTGACGCTGGAAAATCTCACTGAGTTCTTTCTGCAGTAACGATGAATATTGTCGCTGTCGCTTACTCTCCTTCATATCCTTTTGCTTTATAATTTATATAATAGGTACTCGTTTGAATATCTGTTTATCTATCGGAGAACAGGAAAAATTCGTTTTCGTTGCCCTTTGGTTTAACTTTTCCTATTTCCTGTAGCCCAAGTTTATCTGGTACTTTCGTACTATCCAGTTCATTTGCAGGGATAGTAAACGAACAAACATACTATCGTTGGGCTAGAATTCACATTAATGTAAGTAAAAAAGTACACGGCGTTGCGGATACGACGGGTGATTGCTTTTTTTGCAGTTTCATAATGCGTAACTGTCAATCCTGTAAATAAACTAAGTTGCTTACCTTTTTCCGCGTTAATGATCCCTATCGGATTCCCTTGATCTTTGGGTTACTGTTGATTGTGCGTTTGCCGTTCTTCTTCGGCGATGGTTTTCTCACCCTGCCTGAGCTAAACTGGATGCTAGTGGGGGAAAACTTAGCCGAAGGCAATCGGCTGTATACTCAATTATGGGAAAATATTGGGCCGCTCTCAGCACTTATCTACCGATTGGTTGATGTACTTTTTTCGCGCAGCCAAGTGGCTTACGTAATTTTGGCAGCAGTGCTCATCACGTACCAGTGCCTGATTTTCAACGATTTTCTGCTGACTAAAAAAGCGTACCACGAGAATACCTATGTGCCCGCGCTGGTTTACGCACTACTCACTTGTCTCTCGTTTGATTTTTATACATTATCCCCGGTACTGCTGTCGCTCACCTGGGTGTTGCTCGCCCTACGCAATATTTTTTACCGTATTGAAAGTCAGTCGCGCGATGTCCGAATCCTCAGTACTGGTATTTTTATTGGCCTGGCCGTGCTTTGTTATTTGCCCAGTGTTATTTACTTCCTTTCCTCTCTACTGGCCTATCTGTTTTTTGCCAACCTTTCGCTTCGTCGCTTTTTTCTTTTATTATACGGGTTCGCCCTGCCATTACTTATTGCGTTCACTTATTTTTTCCTGATAGAAGCCTCGGGGGGATTTATCCAGCAGTACTTACTCTCTCTTCGTACCATTGAGCGTAGCCCCTACGTAGGCGACTGGCGACTACTAATTGTCGGTCTGGTTCCATTAGCTTTTCTTCTGGTCTCCGCTTACAGGCTAGGCCAATATCGTCGATATACTAACCAACAGGGTAAACTACAACGAATTATGGGCATAAAGATACTAGCTGCCTTAGCCACCCTGCTACTGGTGCGGCAATTGGCCCCTTATCATCTTTTGTACTTTGTCCCTCCTATTGCTTTCTTCATTACGCACTTTCTCCTGATTATCCGCCGTACACTCATTGCCGAGCTAGTTACTGCCGGATTAGCACTGTTACTTGTTTTTAATGGCTACGCCTTGTTATTCAATTTTTTTTCCTTACAACGGGTAACCCACAGTACGAATCTTATGGTGCAGTCCACTGACTATGATGAACTGGTAGCTGGAAAACAAGTCGTCTTTTTCGGTCACAACCTAAGTGTGTATCGTAATGCTTACCTGGCAACCCCTTACTTGAACTGGTCATTAGCAGAAAAACAACTAGCCAATCTGGATGACTTCAAAAATGTATCGTTGGTATCTACTGCCTTTCAAAATGATATGCCCGAACTAATTATTGACGAATCTGGCTTGATAGATGATATTTTTGAGCGGATTCCATCTATAAAAACAGCCTACCGAAAACTGCCGGGGCAACCTGTTTATCGGAGGACTAAGCCAGAAGTACCCTGAACAGACTATTCTTCTTCCAGTTCTGCCTGCATTTTCTTCCGTAGTACCCACTTGGAAATTAGAATACTCGCTTGATACAGCAAGATAAGCGGAAAGGTAACTAGTAGTTGCGTTACGGGGTCGGGTGGGGTGACTAGGGCTGAAATAATCAGAATAACCACGATGGCATGGCGACGATATGTAGTCAGTGCAGATGGCGTAATGATACCTGCTTTACTTAAAAAGTATACTACAATGGGTAACTGAAACAGTAATCCACAAGCTAGCACCAAAGTAATCAGAATGGAAACGTAGGATGTGATATCGAACTCATTCAGGATGCTGGGGTCTACCTGATAGTTTCCCAGAAAATTGACTGAAATAGGCGTTACTACGTAGTAGCCAAACAATATCCCAATCAAGAAGAGAGTACTTACAAAGAACACTGCTCCCCGGCTAAGTTTGCGTTCCTGCTCGTATAAACCCGGACTAATAAACCGCCAGATCTCAAAAAAGACGTAAGGAAAAGCCGTAATCAGCCCAATAACCGC
Organism: Bacteroidota bacterium; assembly: GCA_039198955.1. Lineage (GTDB taxonomy): Bacteria > Bacteroidota > Bacteroidia > Cytophagales > Cyclobacteriaceae > Tunicatimonas. The sequence continues at coordinate 149,930 of JBCCTI010000005.1, forward strand.
TGAAGAATAAATATGCATGGTAAACTGCCCAGTCATTTTTCGGCTCTGGATAATGAAGGGCATTTCTTCCAGGCAGAAAGCATCGGAGCCGACTAGGTTTCCAATTTTACAAAACTGACGGAAGGTCCAGAAATCGGGTTCAGTAGGCCCTAAAATCAGAAAGCCCCACACCAACTCTTTAGCTGCAAAAGCTGCCACGGCAAAAACCATAATGGCCGCTAGTGATCGGATGATGTGCCAACGGAGCTCCTCCAGGTGCTCCAGAAAAGACATTTGTTTTTCACCCTCTTCTTCGGGAGCGGTATACTTCTGAACGATCTTATCTTCATGATAAGAGCTCAGGCCGTTTTCCTGAGGTTGTAACTGATTTCCGGTTTGCTCTTCCAACGTGTTCTATATCTTCTCTAAACTACTGTATAAAGGATATTCAGCCATCATTTGGTTCACTGACTGCCGGATGTGGCTCAAGCGTCCCTCATCTTCCCGATGGGTAATCACTCTATCAATTAGCTCGACGATGCGCCTCATTTCAGCTCCTCCCATGCCCCGGGTAGTTACCGCGGCACTACCTACCCGGATTCCCGATGTTACGAACGGCGACTTATCGTCGAAGGGTACCATATTTTTGTTTACTGTAATATCTGCTTCGCCCAGGGCCTTCTCAGCCGCTTTACCCGTAATATCCTTAGAGCGCAAATCAATCAGCATTTCGTGGTTGTCAGTTCCGCCCGAAATTACGTAGTAGCCTCGGTTCATAAATTCCTCAGCCATCACCTGGGCATTGGCAATTACTTGCTGGGTGTAAGTAACAAACTCTTCGGAGAGAGCTTCCTTAAATGCTACCGCTTTCGCCGCAATCACATGCTCCAGGGGGCCACCCTGCGTACCGGGAAATACGCCCATGTCTACTAAAGCCGACATTGGACGGATAACACCCTTGGCCGTTTTCACCCCAAATGGATTATCAAAATCTTGCCCCATCATAATTAAGCCACCCCGGGGCCCCCGCAGGGTCTTGTGGGTAGTAGTGGTCACAAAATGGCAGTGGGGTAGAGGGTTATTCAATAAGCCAGTGGCAATTAATGCCGAAGGATGGGAGATATCGGCTAGCAAGAAGGCATCTATACTATCGGCAATTGCCCGCAATCGTTCGTAGTCCCAATCGCGACTATAGGCTGAGGCTCCACAAATCAGTAGTTTCGGCTGCTCTCGTTGGGCAATTGCTTCTACTTTATCATAGTCGATATACCCGGCAGGCACGTTACCATCTTCTTTTTCTACCCCGTAGAACGAAGGCTGGTACAGTTTACCGGAGAAGTTAACGGGCGAGCCGTGCGTCAAATGACCACCGTGTGACAGGTCAAATCCTAAAATTTTATCGCCGGGCTGAAGTATTGCGAGCATTACTGCCGCATTCGCCTGGGCTCCCGAGTGGGGTTGCACGTTTGCCCAAGTCGCTCCAAACAATTCTTTAGCTCGGTCAATTGCAAGTTGCTCCACTTTATCGACTACTTCACAACCGCCGTAGTACCGTTTTCCGGGTAAACCCTCTGCATATTTATTGGTAAGCACGCTACCTGTAGCTTCCATCACCTGAGGTGAAGTAAAGTTTTCGGAGGCAATCAGCTCGATACCGCGCTCCTGTCGTTCCTGTTCTTGCTGAATTAATGAAAATATTTCGTAATCCCGTTCCATAATAAATAGTAGTAAGTGAAGCACCCAAAAGTAGTTGAAGTACTCAACAATCACAACGAAGAAAACACTTTCCTAGGCTCTTCAGATTCCCATTTTAGGAATAATTCTTTCTGTGAGACAGTGTTTAGCACTTACCTTCAGCAACCTTAGAAATAAATAAATTTTTTATAATCCAATGCAAAAATTATAAAATATTGATTATCAGCACATTACTACATAATTTAATTAAACTATAAGAATATTA
>JBCCTI010000006.1:0-150357 GCA_039198955.1 Bacteroidota bacterium
CGGTGTGCCCGATTGGTGCGCAAAACGCTATCTTTTTCCAAAACTTGGGAAAACCACTACCTGGCTATCAAGTACTTCTTAGTTCATTACAATCTTGAAAGAATGGCAAAAATGCCATCCTTATTTTAAATACACTACCCAAATTATGTTTTGTAGCTTTTTAGCGATTTCTTCAATATCTGCGTATGACATCTCTGACTCATCCGATAAACTTGAGAGAAATGAGTTTTTCTCCAGAGAGTATAAATTTTTCTGGTCTGCTTCCTTTTTGAGATAATCTAGCTTTTCTATTGCTTTTAAAGATAGTTGTCTGTAATTAACTCTTATTTGTTCTGTCTCTGATCTAATCTTTTCTGTCCACTTACTAGTGCTGAAAGACTCAAGGTTTAAATCGATTATCGCTAAGCAACCCGCAATAGCGGAAATAGCACTGTTTAATGCAACACTAGAGTCACCTCTTGCAGACCTAAATCCGTGATCAAACGTTAATACGGCAAAATCAGCTAATTTTATACACAATTGGGCAATTTTGATTGGTATTTCTGTAGCTGGCTTAAGTTCTTCCAATGCTTGGGATTTCAATTGACTCTTCCTTAATATATTTGTTTCTCTGTCCCTTGCCTTTCTTTGCTGAATAGCCTTATCAAATTGAATAGAATCTTCTTGAAATAATTCTTCTAGTGAAGGATATATGTGACTTTCAATCTCAGAATCTACTTTTTTGAGCTTTGCATGCCACTCTTTGTAACTATTTTTTCCGCCAGTAAGATCTATCACCGTTCGTGTTAGCTGTGCTGATAACATCCCTTGCAATGCTGCTGCGCTACCTGATCCTGGTTTGTGGCTTCCAGCGCCAAACTTCTTAAGTAACTTTTCCGTTGAGAGTTCTACTAATCTTCCATCCATAATCTGAAATTACATCATTTTTGAATTCTACAATAATATACTAAGAATTCTAACCTCACACTGATACATAATAACATATATTGAATGCGCGTAGGGTGGGAAACTTTGCGAGCGTGCGGAGCCTGAGGTGGGGAAGCTGTAAAGGTTTCTAGACTTTTTTGGTTCGTTTTTGTGGCAATGACAAAAATGAACATCAACTGACATACAAGGGCAAAGGAGGCGATCTTTTTAGCTGTAGTTATACTCAATACATCCGTAATGCATACGCCCCACCCAAGCAATACAGAAGGGTTAAAAGCTACTCGAGTAAGTTATGTAGCTTAGTTCAGCGTCCTATCCATAAAACTATCCTACGTAAGGCTTTTTGGGTACAAAAGCACGCTCCCTTCGGTGCTTCCTTCTATCTTCACGGCTCGTTTTATCGCTCTTATGTACTCGTTTTTTGATATTCTACTTTTCCTAGGCATCAGTCAGGGGTTGTTTTTGGTGATAGTGCTGCAATCGTTGCAAAACCGTAATGTGGAAGCCAACCGGTGGCTAACCCGTTGTCTGCTCATTGCCGTGCTGATGCTTTTCGGGCGGATAGCCTTATTTCGGATACAAGAACTGTGGGTGTGGCGGTTTGCTATTTTGGCGGATACCACCATCTTTCTATTTGGTCCCTGGCTATATAGTTACTTCCATCGATTATTCCTGCAAAAATCGGATAACCCACCCCTTCGGGTTTGGGAATACACGCCCGCCTTGCTGAATGCACTTTTCTTTCTCTGGACACTCAGTCTGGATCTGGAATATTTTATCGAGCTCTATCAGGGAGAGGCTTTCCGCTATATCTTCTTTACGGTAGAGGCGGGAGGTATCACCTCTTTATTCGTCTATCTTTTCCGGATTTCTCGACTGGTTCAGACCTACGTCCGGGTTAAGGACCAGCAGATTTCTTTTCCCCAAACGGCCTTACCGTTTGCCATGATTGTAGTAGGCTTTATGGCTACTATTGGCTTGCTGTGGCTGATAAGTGTTACTTCGGCTTACGTATTTCAAACGTATCTACCGGTGCTTAACTACAACACCTTTTGGGTAGCTATTCCTCTGCTGATCTACCTTATTGGATACTATAGCTTGCGCCAACCCGAAATATTTCGGGTATACTTGCGCCCTAAAGATACTAAAGTAAAGCGAGACCGAATTGATCCTGTTACGGTGCAGCGGCTCAAGAAACGGCTTCAGTTTTATATGGAAGAGGAACATGTATATCTGCAAGATGATCTCACGCTGAAGAAACTGGCTGATATGATAGATACCTCGCCTAATAACCTCAGTTGGTTGCTGAATCAGGTGTATCAGACTACGTTCTATAAGTACGTGAATAAATACCGGGTGCAGTCCTTCGTTCGTCGGGTGAAGAATAAAGAATACGAGCATAAAACCCTGCTTGGTTTGGCATTTGATTCGGGCTTTAGCTCTAAGTCAGCGTTTAATGCTTCTTTCAAGGCCGAAACTGGCTTTACCCCTTCTCAATTTGTGAACAATAGGAGTAGCGATGGGTACAAAGACACCCTCTTGTGAGGAAAAAGACGCTTGGAGGGCCTTGTTTTCGGTGTTTTGAGAAAATTTAATCTCAAACATCGATGAAACACTTTTCACACATCCTATTTCTATCGACGCTCACGTTAGGAGGATTATCCTGTTCAGATGACGATGCCGCTGACGAACCAATTCCTATCGAAAAACTGGCAGTAGAAACGCTCATTCCTGATTTTGGGGCGAGCGACGGTTTGCACGTAACCAGCGACGGCACCATTATCGCCTCAGACTTTGGCGCATTTGATAATGATTTGCAAATAGGCTTGGGTACGAAGGTATTATCTGTCACTCCGGCGGGAGAAGTTAGTGAAAAGGCCACCGGATTTGTGGCTCCGATGGGTGGAGGTACGGATAGTCAGGGTAACTTCTATTTTACCCACGAAAACGGCGGAGATTATGTCGACGGAAAAGTAGTGCGCGTAGCCCCCAATGGAAGTACCACCGAAATAGCAACGTTACCTGGTTGGCCTTCGGGAATAGCGGTAGACGCTAATGATAACCTCTACGTCGCTAACTTCTTTGGGCCACTGCTACACAAGATTGCTCCCAACGGCACGGTTTCGGTACTGGCTCAAGATGACCGCCTATTTGGTTGTGTGGGTATTGACACCGACGAAGCGGGTAATATTGTTACGGCTAACTTCTACAACGGGGCTATTTACCAAATAAACGCCAGCAGCGGCGAAGTAAGCCTGATTGCCCAAATTCCTGATTTGGTAGAGAACTTTGCTATTGGATACATCACCTTATTTGAAGGAGATATTTACGCCACTGGGGTAGGTAATCATAAACTATTTAAAGTGACGATGGACGGGCAGATAAGCACCTTTGCTGGCACTGGTGCCAACGGCAGCAGCGACGGACTGTTAGCCGAGGCTACTTTCTCTAGCCCCAACGGCATTGCCGCCGATACCGCTCGCCGACGGTTGTATATATCCCAATTCGGCGAACGGGCACTGCGCTTTATCCAGTTTTAACTAAAATATAAGCCAGCAAGCAGATAAGATGCCTCTAGCGGGAGGTTCAGTAATGAAGTGCATTAGCAGTAAGGTAAAATTAGGGTAGTCTACATTAGACTGCCCTCTTTTCTGAAATGTAAACTGCAAATGGCAATGACGGGGATACCTAATCAAAAATGAAAATCCCACTAACGAACGAGCGTATGGAAAATAGCTTTCTTCTCAGATACATAACAACTAGGCGAAAAATCGGATAAACCATTATGCTGACCCAGTAAACTCAATCACTGCTTCCCGGATGCGGGTAAAGGTCTCTCGTAAAATAGCTTCGTCGTTTTCTAATAATGTCACCCGAAAACCCTGCAAGTCGGAGCAGAAAGAAGAAATCGGGACGACACACACCCCTTTAGCTGCTAGCAAATAATACACAAAGCGTTTGTCCAAGGCCATATCGGGTTCCTGGGCAAACCAGTTTCCTAATAAATCTTCTGCCCGGGGGTCTTCAATCGCGAGTTGCTGACCCGGCTTCAGTATTCCGTCACGGAAGATAATGGTGTTGTAGAATGCCCCGTAGGTAGGGTTGAACGTAATAGCTGGAATATCTTGCAGCAGTTCGCTGATAATTCGACTGCGCTGTCCAATGGCATCATTAAACCCTTGCCGGTACGCTTTATAACGCGGGTCGCTCATGACTTTAGGAATAACCAGTTGGGGCAACTTGGTCGAGCACACCTCGATCATTTTGGCATTCTCTAGCGTAGCGCAGTAGCGGTCAAAATCAGCCGACTGCTGACGATTATAAAATTCCATCCAACCGCAGCGTGCCCCTGGCCAGGGTAGCTCCTTAGAAATCCCTTTCATGGATATTCCCGGCACTTCGCCAATTACTTCTGCTAGAGCGTGCGCCGTTGCTCCATTGTAGGTAATATTCAAATAGATTTCGTCAGCCACCAAAAATAGATTGTAGGCACGGGCTATTTCTACAATGGCCTCAAGAATATCTCTCGGGTACACCACTCCAGTCGGATTGTCTGGGTTAATTAATAAAATGCCGACAATGTTGGGGTTGTACTTGATCTTCATATGCATGTCGCCCAGTTCAGGGTACCAGTTATTATTCGGATCAAGATTGTAAGTAATGGGATGGTGATTAGCGTGGGATGCTTCTGCTGACGAATGCGTGGAGTACGAAGGCGACGGACCGATAACCCGGGATGTCGGCACTAAGTACTGGTACAGTTTCGAGATAGCATCGCCCAGACCGTTGAAGAACAGCACATCATCAGCAGTAATCTGCGCGCCGTTGCGTTGGTTGTTTAGCTCCGCCAGAAATTGTCGGGTTTCCAGTACTCCTTTAGAGTCGCAGTAGCCGAAGGTAGCATTATCCTGCACAATTTCTACCACAATGTCTTTAATCCAGTCGGGTAGTTGGTAGTGCTTATTCACTGGGTCGCCGATATTCTCCCAGAAAATAGTGTGCCCCAACGCCCGCACCTGATGAGCTTTCTTGACAATCCCTCGGATTTCGTAGCTCAATTCGTTAGCACCTTCGCTCAGTAGCCGCTGTCGCATAGTATTATAGCTAATAAGCTGCGAATATCTGTATTTATCGGAAAACTGAAAAGGCTGTTTTATTATTGGGGCAGTACCCCGTAGATTTACGTCTACTTAGTAATGCTGACTGACATGGAAGATCGTTATATCAATCCTTTTACTGATTTCGGTTTTAAGAAGCTTTTTGGGGAAGAAGTCAACAAAGATCTACTTATTGACTTTTTGAATCAACTACTACAGGATCGTGAGCAGATCGTAGACCTTACCTATCTCAAAAATGAGCATTTGGGAGGCAATCCTATCGACCGAAAGGCTATTTTCGATTTATATTGCGAGAATGAGCAAGGGGAACGATTTATCGTAGAACTTCAAAAAGCCTATCAACGCTTTTTTATTGACCGAAGTGTATTCTACACCACTTTTCCTATTCAAGAACAATCTCGACAAGGCGATTGGGATTTTGAGTTAAAAGCAGTTTATACCATTGCCATTCTGGATTTTACTTTTCGAGAAAAACCAGTCTATTCCGATATTTTTCGTTACGATGTACAATTGATGGATATTGAGCGAAAAGAAGTTTTCTATGACAAACTGAAGTTCATTTACCTTGAAATGCCAAAGTTTACCAAAACTGAGGAAGAACTTGAGAGTCATTACGATAAATGGTTATACGTACTGAAAAATCTTCCCAAATTTCAGGATCGCCCTCCGGCACTTCAAGAACGAGTCTTTCAACGTCTATTTGAGGCTGCTGAGGTTGCTCAGTTTGATGCGGAAGAGCGGCGCGCCTATCAGCACAGCATGAAGGTCTATCGGGATTTTAAAAATGTGATGGATACTGCCTGGATGGAAGGCTGGGAAGAGGGGAAAAAAGAAAGTATACGTACTATTGTTCTTAATAATGAATTAGAAATTCCTGCTATTGCTCTGATGACTGGATTAACCGAAGACGAGATTCGGGCAATTCAATCTGAATAATTATTTTTGAACACTTTAATGAGATCAACTATCATTTTGCAAATATGAACGTAGACTTACTGAAGAAAATCTGTGAAGTAGCCGGGGCACCCGGCTTTGAAGAGCGAGTGCGCCAATTGGTCATCGAAGAAGTAGAGCCGCTGGTCGACCATTGGGAAGTGGACAATATGGGCAGTGTTGTTACCGTGAAGAAAGGAAAAAACAACCCGGATGGGAAGAAGGTGATGGTGGCAGCTCATATGGATGAGATCGGTTTTATCGTCACGCATATTGATGATAACGGCTTTGTACGCTTTCATACCCTCGGTGGTTTCGATCCCAAGACCTTGACTGCCCAGCGGGTCATCGTTCACGGTAAAAAAGATTTGGTAGGAGTAATGGGAAGCAAGCCCATTCATGTGATGACCCCTGAGGAGCGTAATAAAAACCCAAAAACGACCGATTACTTCATCGATTTGGGTATGAAGGCCGATGAGGTGAAAGAGGTGGTCAGCGTTGGGAACCCCATTACCCGAGAGCGGGAACTGATTGAAATGGGCGATTGTGTAAATTGTAAATCTATTGATAACCGGGTATCGGTCTTTATTCTAATTGAAGCCCTGCGTCAACTCGGTGATGTGCCCTACGATGTGTACGGAGTGTTTACTGTACAAGAAGAAGTCGGCTTGCGCGGAGCCAACGTAGCCGCTCATACTATCAATCCTGACTTTGGTATCGGTTTGGATACAACCATTGCATTTGACTTGCCGGGTGCCCAGCCTCATCAGAAAATTACTTCGTTGGGCGAAGGGGCGGCAATCAAAGTGATGGATGGTTCTACGATCTGTGATTATCGCATGGTGGAATTTATGAAGCAAACCGCCAACAAATACGAGATCAAATGGCAACCCGAAGTGCTCACTGCCGGAGGAACCGACACGGCGGGAGTGCAGCGAATGGGCAAGCAAGGAGCCATTGCCGGAGCCATTTCTATCCCTACCCGCCATTTGCATCAGGTCATTGAGATGGCGAGTAAAGAAGATATTGACGGCTGTATTCAGCTACTGAAAGCGTCACTTGAAACGCTAGATCAGTATGATTGGGCACATCGCTAGTGATAAAGTAGGGCGTTTTAGTTTTTCTATATACAAACAATTTAGGGAAGCACCACTCTTAGTGCCTCTAACCTAGTTCCGTATTTCGTGTTAGGGCAAATCATCCTATCCTTATCTGAGTATACTGTAATTAGGTTGGGTTTATTAGCTATGTATTATTTGTTATAAAATATAACTATTTGGGTTAATTATTAAATCTAAATTTGTTGCTAATATTAACAAATCTAAAGAACTATTGGCAATGAAGAATTTACAGAAATTATTTTCAACCACACTAATCGCCTGTTTGGCAGTTACGCTATTCTCTTGTAGCGATGATGACGAGCAACTTTCTACCGAAGTAGGTATTATTGGTCAGTGGACAGTAGAGTCTGCGGAGATGACAATTGATGGAAAGTCACTCGAGACCTTCGTGGAGGAATCAATAAATCAGCTAAAAACCCAATTAGGTGATAACTTCGATGATGAAATGGCTGAGCTACTACAAGAAAGTTTTTCTGAATTAGATCTTAGCGAGGAATTTGAAAATACCACCCTAGAGTTCAAGGAAGATAAAACTGCTATTGTTACGGACGAAGATGGTACTGAAAGTGGGACCTGGAGTGCAAATGACAAGGAGCTAACCATAACTTTTGACAACGACTCTCAGAAGTATACAGTGCGTTCACTAACTGACAACAATGCTTCATTATCTACGAGTTTAGAGTTTGAAGGTATGGAATTAGAAGGGGTAGATTCTTCTACTTCGATAGAGATACTTATGAACTTGAAAAAGTAATTGTATTACATCTACTTTAAAGCCTTATTTTCTTCGGAGAGTAAGGCTTTTTTTACAGCCGATAGCCTATTCCAACCCGTAGAGCTGCGTTGCCCCGCTCGAAATAATAGTCGCCAATTATCTCAATGCGCCATGCATCATTAATGGCCCGGGCGTAGCCCAGCCCAGCCGCGTAGTCTACTTCACCACTGATGAGCGGACGCAAGCGGATAAATATCGGGTCTAACGGGTACAGGCGCATGCCGGGAATAAAGCTCAGGCGATTCGGGGCAGTCCAGTATTCCACTCCCGCCGTAAGGGCTAACTGGCTGAGTAAAAAATAATTGGCTTCTACGCTAAATTGGGCTTTGTCGACAAACTCAAATGGGTTGCGATTATCGGTCTTATAAGCGTCAATGCCAAAGTTAAATAGAAACTGAGCCTGGGATACTGAACTGTAAGTGAGTACTAAGAACACGGTTAGGTAAAAAATGCGTTTCATACAATGGTCAGGATGATATATTTAGCAAAAACCGAAATTAGGCATTATTCCTGATTTTCGTACAACTTCTTTAAATCGTTCAGCTCGTCGCGCAGGCGGGCGGCTTCCATAAAGTTGAGCTCTTTGGCGGCTTTTTCCATGCTTTTCTGAGTCTGGTTCATCAGCTTTTCTAGGTCAGGTTTACTCATATACGCTACCACTGGGTCAGCCGCGATGCTAGTTGCATCCGGTTCAGCGTAGGCCTTGGCGGGTGCTTTGCGCGAGTCGGCCACCTTGGTCTGGCCCATGATAGATTCTTTGGACTTAAAGACGGTTTTAGGAGTAATGCCGTGCTCTTTATTGTACTCCATCTGCTTGTTGCGGCGACGATTGGTTTCGTCAATCGCCACTTGCATTGACCCAGTGATTTTATCAGCGTACATAATGCACATGCCATTTTCGTTTCGGGCAGCGCGACCAATGGTTTGCACTAGCGAGCGTTCGTTCCGTAGAAAGCCTTCCTTATCGGCGTCCAGAATAGCCACCAGCGAAACTTCGGGTAAATCCAGCCCCTCCCGCAGTAGGTTTACCCCGACTAGCACATCAAACTCGCCCAGGCGCAAACCGCGCAGAATTTCTACCCGGTCGAGGGGCTTTACATCGGAGTGAATGTACTGGCTTTGTACCCCCGCTCGCTCCAAGAACTTCTGCATTTCTTCCGCCATACGCTTAGTCAAGGTGGTTACCAAAACCCGTTCATTCTTCTTGACCCGGTCATCAATCTCGCCGAGTAGGTCATCAATCTGGTTGACGCTCGGGCGCACCTCGATCACCGGATCGAGCAAGCCCGTAGGACGAATCACCTGTTCTACTACCACTCCGTCCGACTCCCGTAGTTCGTAGTCGCCGGGGGTAGCACTCACGTAGACAATCTGGTTAATCATCGTCTCAAACTCATTGAATGTGAGTGGGCGGTTATCTAAGGCCGATGGTAAGCGGAAACCGTAGTCTACCAGGTTTACCTTGCGAGAACGGTCACCGCCCCACATGGCGCGTACCTGAGGCACCGTCACGTGGCTTTCGTCAATTACCATCAGATAATCTTCGGGAAAATAATCCAGTAGGCAGAATGGACGTTGCCCCGGCTGGCGACGGTCAAAGTAGCGGGAGTAGTTCTCAATGCCCGAGCAGTAGCCTAGCTCGCGAATCATCTCTAGATCAAACTCAGTACGTTCCTGAATACGCTTCGCTTCCAGGTAGCGTTGCTCTTTCTCAAAACTACCTACCTGAGCCATCATATCGTCCTGTATCTCGTGAATGGCTTGGTGTAGTGTGTCCTTTCCAGTCACAAATAGGTTTGCGGGGTAAATTGTGATTAACCGCTCATCCGCCTGCTTCTTGCCCGTGTGTGGATCAATCCGATGGATGGCTTCAATTTCGTCGCCCCAGAAGTAAATACGGTAGGCAAAGTCAGCGTAAGCAATAAAAATATCTACGGTGTCGCCCTTCACCCGGAAGTTGCCCCGCCGAAATTCGCCCTCGGTACGGCTGTACAGAATGTCTACTAGCGAATACAGCAACCGCTGCCGTGAGAGCACGTCGCCCTCCTGTAGTTTAATCGCATTCTTCCCAAACTCATCGGGGTTCCCCAGACCGTAGATGCAGGACACCGAGGCTACAATCAGCACGTCGCGTCGCCCCGACAGCAGTGCCGAGGTGGCACTGAGACGGAGCTTCTCGATTTCGTCGTTAATCTGTAAGTCTTTCTCAATGTACAGGTTGGTAGTAGGAATGTACGCCTCGGGCTGGTAGTAGTCGTAGTAGGAGATGAAGTACTCCACCGCATTTTCAGGAAAAAACTGCTTGAACTCGCCATAGAGCTGGGCAGCCAGGGTTTTATTATGGCTAATGACCAGCGTGGGCCGATTGAGTTCAGCCACCACATTAGCTACGGTAAACGTTTTTCCCGAACCCGTCACGCCCAGTAGCGTTTGCGCCCGGTCGCCCACTTCTACGCCTTGTATCAGTTGGTTGATGGCTTCGGGCTGGTCACCCGTTGGTTGATAGTCTGAGGTGAGGACAAAATCCATATTTCAATTAACAATGTGCAGATTACAATAAACAATGATTTAGAAGGGTTAGTTTGGCTACTGATGAATAATGACTGGGCGGCGGTCGCTGATGATTAATGTACAAGGAAGTGGTGATGGAGAACTACTATTATTTATCTCTATTACTTGTTAGTTACCACTCATTAATCGATGATGCTGTTCCAAAACTCCCAACTCTTCTCAGCTTGCAGATGGAGCATTTCTAAGCCGTTTTTTACTTGAGTCCCGTGTTCTTTCGCCAATTTCATGAAAGTTGTTTCTTCGGGATTGTACACCAGGTCGTAGCAGAAATGTTCGGCTGTTAACTGTTGATAGTTTAGATCAGGATAGGTTTCAGTGTTTGGACTCATCCCTAACGGGGTGGTATTGATGATGAGCGAGTAATTCCTTAAATCTTTCTGTTGGAGGTCAGCGTAAGAAATGGCGTTTTCACTAGCTTGGCGGGAAACGTATGTGTGCTCAATGCTTAAGTCCTGTAGTACACACACTACCGCTTTAGAAGCTCCTCCTGTGCCTAGCACCAACGCTTGCGAAACAGCAGCCCCGTCAAGCCACGATACTAACGAATCGCGAAAACCGTAGTAATCCGAATTGAAGCCTATCTTTTTGTCTTTTTCAACCCGAACGGTGTTTACGGCACCAATGCGTTCGGCTATTGGGTCAAGTGCATCTACGTACTGCATTACCTGCTGTTTGTAGGGAATGGTGACGTTCAATCCGCGTAGATTAGGTTGCTCCAGCACTCGGGGTAGTTCATCAATTGATTTTATATCAAATAGTTCGTAGGCCGAGTCAGTAATACCTTCCCGCTGAAATTTCTCGGTAAAATATCGCTTGGAGAAGGAGTGGCTCAATGGATAGCCAATCAGGCCGAATAAATTTTTAGTCACAGTTCCTGCGTGTTTTGAGGGGGGTAAACTTACGGATTTCTGGGTGAATTTGCTCTGGTTCTTACGGATGGATTTCACAAGAATTGAACTTACTAATCCTTCAATAAATCCTTATATTTGAGAGATAATGAATAATTTTCCTATGCACTTTACAGCTACTTTAACCCTGCTCCTTATCTTGATAAGCCTACCGGGCTATTCTCAGGATGAATCGTATTACGACCAAGTGGTTGATCACTTTACCAAGCGGTTGACCAACGGAAAAGATACTTACGGGCCCACCGAGACACCGTTTTGGATGTCCAGTCTAAGTACCGCTACTGGAGAGTATCCCGAAGACGACACCCGTCCTGATGATCGTCCCCAGCGATTGTATCAAGACCGACCGGTAGAAGCCCCCAAAGGTTCTAGCATATACTGGGATATGCCCCAAGTGGCTATGGCGTATTATTTAGCCGAAAAAACAGGAAATACCATGTTTTCTGAATCGGCCGATGCCTATATTCGGGTATTTTTTGATAATTGCGTTGCCAAAAACGGGCGTTTTCTCTGGGGTAACCACTTTTACTACGATGCTTTCCGGGATTCAACCGTTCGGTTTGGCTCTAATGGGATTGCCAAAGGAGTAGATTTTGAGGAGGAAACCGGAACCTTGCACGAGATACGCCCGATTGTCCCTTCCTGGCAGGCCTTGTGGGATATTGACCCGGAGATTACTGAAGCAGCTATTCGTTCGGCAATAGATGGGCATCTGACTAATCCAGCCACTGGGGAGTTTAACCGCCATGCTACGGGCAACCGGGGGCACGCTTTTTTAGAAGCGGGGGGAGTGCTGGTGTATTCGGCAGCTTGGTTGTACGGCAAAACTCAGGATGCTTCATTACTCAATAAAGCTCAGCGAATGGCGAATTACAGCTTCTTTAACAAGGGGGCGGAAACTGGGTTACTGGTGAATAGTCCCAACCAAAATCGCTGGGATAAAATATACTCTACTACCGAAGTCGGTCTCTGGGCCCGGGACTTGATTGAGGCAGCGAATTACGTAGATGAGACTACTCAGCAAGAGTGGATTAGAATGGCTGACGAAGCAGTAAGTGCCTGGCTAAAGTACGGGTTTGATTCTGACAAGTGTAACTACTACGGTATATTGCGGGTTGCCAACGGAGAACCTGTATTTGAAGAAGATTTTCTGACCGATTTTGAGAGTAAAACAGTATACAGCCCCGATAACTACACTTCTTTTTGGGAACCACTGTTTCCGCGTCACGATTACCCTATGCCCTTTGCCGAAAGCTGTTTGAAGTTGTACGAACTTACGGGCAAGGAGCACTACAAATCTGCTTGCTACCGTTGGATGACTGCCATCAAAAATGACCTCCCGGCCTGGGATGGCAAGGGGGGGTACGCGGATCTCTACGGGCGCGTTATTCACTTTTTACTGGGGGCGCACCAAACCTTTTCTGACGAACGCTTCCGTATTTTGGCACAAGAAGTAGCTGACGAGGCCATTGATCGGTTGTACGCTCAGGGAATGTTTCGCACTCATACGGGTGAAGATCGCTACGATGTAGCTGATATGTTTGGCTTTTTAGCCGCCTCGCTCATCTGGCTAGAAACGGGCGAAGAACCCGATCTGATGGGAATATTTTATTGATGGTTAATTACAGATGAGTGACAGTCAATGGAGTAACTTTCTGGTTACAAAGGTAGTTTATTGGATACTCAATAATATTCACCACTATGGAAAACTACATTCTGGAAAACGATCATTTAACTGTTACTTTCAAAACCGCTGGAGCCGAACTAACGAGTGCTCGTCGTAAAGACAATAATTGGGAATATATTTGGCAGGCTGATCCTGCTGTTTGGGCTCGTCACGCTCCGGTGCTGTTTCCCATTGTGGGGCGTTTAGTGGACAATCAGTACACGCTAAGGGGAGAAACGTACTCAATGGGGCAACACGGTTTTGCTCGCGATCAGAATTTTTCAGTAGTGAGCCACTCCGCTACTGAAATTACATTCGGGCTAACGGCTTCGCCCGAAACTCAGAAGATCTATCCGTTTAATTTCGTGCTGGATATTCATTATACGTTAAACGGCGATGAACTAACGGTGACTTATCAGGTGACTAACCACGATCAGGTAGATTTGCCGTTTTCTATCGGGGCGCATCCGGCTTTTTACTGTCCGGCGCAGCAAGGACAACAGTGGGAAGAGTATCACCTAAAGTTTGAAAAAAACGAAACTCTGGACAGGCACTTGCTGGAAAATGGGCTTCGTAATGAGAAAACCGAACGGCTGCTAACCAATGAAGATGTGCTACCTCTACATCGGAAGTTATTCGAGTCAGATGCCATCATTTTCAAAGATACGGAGTCAGATTGGGTGCAAATTATTCGCCGGTCCGATGGGCAACCGATAGTGACTGTTAGCTTCAGTGGTTTTCCTTATTTGGGCATCTGGCAGAAGGTAGGGGCTGACTTTTATTGCATCGAGCCCTGGTACGGAATTGCCGATACAGCCGATCGTTCGGGAGACTTTACAGAAAAAGAAGGTATCCGGCAACTATCGCCTGGCGAACAATTTGTCGCTAAATATCAAATAAAATTTCACTGACTTGGTTTACCTTTCAGTGTGATAGTGATAAAAAGGTAAAGTTTTTGTAAATTAGGGAGTTAAACGCTTAAGGATTTACCGAGTTATGAAATTAGGTGGTGGTACGTACTGGATAAAAAGTTGGGTCATCTTGATAGTGGTGACGATAGGCTGGGGTTGTCAGAAAGAAGGTATACAGCCCGAGGCAAACAGCCCTTCGGTTCGGGAACTGTCCCGCGAAGAGCAGGAATTGGTCCGCTCGGTCAACGATTTTGCTTTTGACTTACTCCGTCAAGTTACCTATCATTCATCCCCTCAAAATACGTTTTTATCACCGCTGAGCGTAAATCTGGCGATGAGCCTGATGCTGAATGGCTCAGTTGGCACTACTCAATCGCAACTTTATCAATCCCTCGATTTTGACGTGCTCTCCCCCTTAGAGGTCAATAAAGCTTACAGTGAGCTGATTCCGCTACTGCAAGAGCTAGATCCTCAAGTCAATTTCTCATTAGCTAATGCCGTGTGGTACGATCAGAAGCTAACGATGAGCACATTCTACCAAGATATTCTCTTAGCGTATTACGATGCCCACGCCATTGATTTAAACTTTCGTAGCAAGCGGTCGGCTGCTACCATCCAAAAGTGGATTGAAACCCAGATGCCCTACGAATTGGCGGAGCCGATAACGATACCAAGTTCTCGTACGTCCCTGTACATGACCAACGCTGTTCAGTTTAGCGGAAATTGGTCGGTTCCATTCCTACCGGAGTATACCCGTCCGGCTGAGTTCTTCTTGCCTAACGGCAACAGTATCACTACTGATATGATGTTTACCGATCAGGCAACATACCGCTATTACCAAACAAATCAGGCGGCGTATATTGACGTACCCTACGGCAGCGGAAAGTACAGCATGACCTTAGTAATGCCTACCACAGAAGACAGCTTGCACCAACTAGCTAGTAGCTTGAGTGCTGAAAGACTGAACTTTATTTTAAGTGCTGCCGACACACTAGAGCAAGGATTGTACTTGCCTAAGTTTGCTATCAATTATCAGACATCCCTCAAAAGTACGCTCGCGCAGTTAGGAATGGGAATTGCCTTTCAAGACAGTGCTAATTTTTCCCTATTCTTTTCCGAGGCTAAATCTCAGCCGCATCTGGACGATTTGCTGCATCAGGCATCTATTGAGATCAGCGAAACCGGAGTAAAAGCAACCTCAGTGACTTCTTCTCTTCCCGTGAAAAGTGCCTCCCCATCGGTGCGGGTAAACCGATCTTTTCTGTTTTTCATCCGCGAGCAGCATTCCGGGGTGATTTTATTTGCGGGTGTGCTTACCAATCCGGTCATTTGATTGAATATCGAACAAGGATTAACGATTTTTGATTTTAGAAGTGCAAGGATGGAATGAACAAGTTCGATTTAGAAGAACGATTGATTGATTTTTCAGTTTTGATCATTGGGATCACCAAAGAAATGCCTAATAGTTATGCTGGAAATCACTTGTCAAAACAATTGCTTCGATCCGGTACTTCTGTGTCGTTGAATTATGGTGAAGCTCAAAGTGGAGAGTCGAGAAAGGACTCTATAAAATGAAAATCGTTCTGAAAGAATTAAGAGAAACATTTATATGTTTGAAAATTATTGAGCGAACCAAGCTGTTCAAAGCACAAGCAAAACTAGAGAAGGCAAAGCAAGAAAATAACGAGCTAATCTCAATTTTTGTCAAGAGTATTGAAACAGCTCAAAATAATATAAAGAAATGAAAATCAACCCACTTAGAGTAAACCCGCCTGCGGAACGGGCAGGTCTGCAATCGTTAATCGGTGTTCCTTGTTCTTCAATCAAAAACGTAATGTGAAAGCCAGAAAATAGCACCCGATATGATATCATACTTCGGAAAGCTCCGTATAGCACATAGCCTAACCGCCATCTCAATAATTTAACTTTTTACTCATCTTTCCCGCTCATGCGACAACGAGTTTTGCGTATCCATCCCGATGATAATGTGATCGTGGCACTGGATCAACTGACTGCGGGCGAAAAAGTCCAATTACAGTCGGAATCCTACGAAATCTGCCAAGACATACCTGCCAAGCATAAGTTCGCCCAAACTAATTTTTACCCGGGTGACAGCATTATTATGTACGGGGTGCGCGTAGGCAAGGCTGTTCAGAAAATTCAGCAGGGAGAAGCCATTAGTACGCAGAATATCCATCATGATGCCGAGGGGTACGATTTGCGGGAAAAACAATACCAGTGGTTTGCACCAGCGGTGAGCCAGTGGCAAGATGTAACCTTCAATGGATACCACCGAGCTGATGGAAAAGTAGGGGTAGCTAATTACTGGCTGGTAATTCCCTTGGTGTTTTGCGAGAACCGTAATCTTGAGGTCATGCGTGAAGCCCTGGTAAAAGAACTAGGGTACAACCGCTCTCGAAGTCACCGATTTGATGTGCAGACGTTGGTTGAACAGTATCAATCAGGGGCTAGTGTAGATAGTTTACTGGCGACACCCATTGCGCTTTCTAGCGAAACAGCAAACCACCGGCGCACTTTTCCGAATGTGGATGGAGTACAGTTTCTCACCCACGAGGGCGGTTGCGGTGGGACTCGCCAGGATGCCCAAACCTTGTGTGCACTGTTTGCAGGCTACATCACTCACGCTAACGTGGCGGGTGCTACTGTTTTGAGTCTGGGTTGTCAGAATGCCGAGGATAAAATCCTACTAGAAGAAATCAATAAGCGGGATGCTAATTTTGGCAAGCCGCTGTATATTTTAGAGCAGCAGCAAAGTAGTTCAGAAGAAGAGTTCTTAGAGGAGGCCATCAAAAAGACCTTTGTAGGACTAACGATAGCTAATCAGGTTGAGAGAAAGCCCGCTCCACTTAGTAAACTGGTGGTTGGATTAGAATGCGGAGGTTCCGATGGTTTCTCGGGCATTTCCGCCAACCCCTCCGTTGGGCATGCTGCTGACCTATTGGTAGCTTTAGGAGGCTCGGTTGTCTTATCTGAGTTCCCTGAGCTTTGCGGGGTAGAACAGGAGTTGACCGACCGTTGCACCGATCCTGCTACTGCCGAGCGGTTTATTAGTATTATGCGGGCGTATAGCCGTCGGGCAGAAGAAGCAGGAAGTGGCTTTGATATGAACCCCTCGCCGGGAAATATTAAAGACGGACTTATTACCGATGCCATTAAGTCAGCCGGGGCGGCCAAAAAAGGGGGTACATCTCCGGTAGTAGACGTTTTGGACTATCCTGAACCAGTGTCTAAACCTGGCCTCACTCTACTGTGTACCCCGGGTAACGATGTAGAGTCTACTACTGGATTGGCTGGGTCGGGCGCGACCATTATTCTGTTTACTACCGGCTTGGGTACGCCTACCGGGAATGCCGTAGCCCCTACCCTAAAAATTGCCAGCAATACTACGTTAGCCCGACGCATGAGTGATATTATTGATATTGATACGGGAACCGTGATTTCGGGGGAAGATACCATTGAGAGCAAAGGCGAGGAAATCCTCGACTTTATTATCCGAACGGCAGGCGGTGACTATACTCCTAAAGCAGTCCGTTTAGGACAACATGATTTCATTCCCTGGAAGCGGGGAGTTTCACTGTAGTGGTAGCGACATCTGCTCTTGCTTGGGAACTGGGGCTACTGCCGGGAGGAGAACGGTGAAGATCGTTCCCTCGCCTAGAGTGGAATCTACGTGGATTCGCCCCTTCATTTTATTAACTGCCTCTTTTACTAGGTACAAACCTAACCCAGAGCCTTCCTGTTTGACGCTCGCCCGATAAAACATGTCAAATATATTATCGAGGTGCTCTCTGGCAATACCTAGCCCATTATCGGATACCTGCAAGGTAGCTTCTTTCTCCGAAGCAAATACTGACACGCGAATTTCGCCCCGGCGGCGGTGGGTGCTGCTGTATTTGTAAGCGTTACTAATAAGGTTGTTTAAAATGACCTTAATGGTATGTGGATCAGAGTAGAAAGGGGCTTTCTGATGAATATCAACAATTTTCTCTATCTCAACTACGTTTGTGCTGTGTTCCAGATGCTCAAAAGCATCGTTTACTAGCACGTGAAAATCGACCGTTTCCCGGAGCAATCCTCGGTGCTTACGCTTAGAGTAATCTACAATCTCGTGAACAAATTCGTTGAGGCGGTGAATACTTTTTTCCATTAATTGCAAATACATCTCTTTCTCGGCTTCATCATCCTCATCCTGAAAAATATCGATCAATCCTAGTAAGGAAGCCAAAGGTGCCTTTAGGTCGTGGGTAGCTCCCTGCAAAAAGTGTTGAAGGTGCTCATTAGAAGCCCGAAGGGATTGCAAAGTCTTGGTAAGGGCATCTTCTAATCGTTTCTGATCGGTTAATGAGACCAGGCATACTACTTTAGTCTTTCGTTCGGTCAAATGAGTATTAGCGAGCATCCAATGAGGGTAGTCACCCTCAGGATTCATTTGCCACTCAGCATTCTCCCATTCGGGTCTCTCGTTAAGTAGCTCGGCAATGGAAACCATGCGCTGAATAAGCCCACTGTAGATAGCTACTGGCTGAAGGAGCATTTGATTGGGGTGGATGCCTAACTTTTGCTGAGCGAGGCTGTTGCTGTGTAAGCACAAGCCCTGGGCATCACACTCAAACCAGAAAACACCAGGCAGGGAAGTGTGGTTTGTAACGGGTAGTTCAGTCCTAGGAGGGGGATGCGGCAAAGCAATTATAGTGATTAATTGTCCGGGTTCTCCCGAATCAGTTGTGATTTCGTCAGTAGATATTTGTACGTATCGCTGCTCACCATTCTTTTTATTAATAAATTGAACCCCCTTACTAGCATCGCCGTGGACGTAATTCTGATAGTGCAACCGGGCTTTAGCGCGAAAGTGCTGGGGAATCAGTTGATCTATGGAGCGACCCAGTAGCTCAATACGTTCGTATCCGTAGATAGCACAAAATGCTGGGTTTACCTCAGTCAGTCTACGCTGGTCATTGATAATTCCTAATCCGACAGTAGAAGATGTCCATAAGGGCTGAGTGAGCGTAGTTGATTTGGTAGTCATTGGTAATAATATCCAGTCGTTAATAAGCGAGTAATAGAGATAGCTAAGCCCGAATATAAGCCAAGAAAAAACAAAAAGTGAGTGTTTTTGCTTAGCAACTTGAAAAAAAATATTGCTCAATACGCAATATTTTTTAGAAGATAAAGATTATCAATGATTTACAAGAAATGTTCGATATGCTACTTCAAGGAATATTTTTTAGGTTTCTTGTATAAGGGAACGGTACTGCACGGCTCTCCGTACATAATGCTGCTAACATGCGGTCGCAGAAGACGGGTAATCTCTACGTAAGCAAAGTCTGGTACCGGAAGATTGCCACATCCTTTTATAACTACCTTCTTATCTTGAAATTCAGTTAGATCAATGCGCGACAAGACTTCTTGGAACAAAGTGGACTCTAACATCTCTAGCGAGCCAAAGATTACCCGACGAGCGTAGGGTTCTAATCTAGTGGTCAGCAGCATATACGCCCAAGTGGGTACTATAGCATCTACTGAGCAAGTTAAGGCAATGTATTTATCCTGGTACTGCGACCAATCGTGTTGTTTAACAAACGCCCGGAAATCCTTTTCCCGCAAGATCATTTCCTGGAAAAGATTGTCTTTTATATCGTACACTAGCCGTTCGCCCTGCGGGTAGTAATCTTCTAAATCAAAGCTTACCAATGGGCTTCTAGCCACTCTATTGATGATTTCAGTATCGTTATTCATATTTCTTGAATTGCTCTATGGCGACCGCCGCGCGGTTCTATGGCCAAATTACTAATAATTGACGGAGACGGGAGACCGTACTCTGGATAAGATAGTTAGAATACGTAATTTCTTTCCGTTACTTCCCGTTCTAATTTCTGCGAAGCAACTTCTAACCTCTAGCTGTAATGACATTGTATCTTGGGGACATTATCCCCGGATGAGGCTCTGCGAATTCCGGGGTCTCCCGCATGAGATGCCGGAATTCGCAGAGCCTCATCTGGCAAAAGTATTTCATTTTTGTCCCTGAGTTTGCTTGTCATTACACCTAACTTCTATCATTTAATTACACGGTAACCATTTCTAACTTCTATCAATTTACAGCTTCTAATATCCACCTTTTATCATTTCTTAACGCAACAGCTTGTTTTTCGGTTGGGTAGCTCGGTACTCTTTTAAGTAAAAGGGCACGAAGTAGGCCAAGTCTTCAAATTCTTTTCGTTCAAATTTCTCATGGGCTAACTCACCGATCCAACGAGCCGACGGCGTTACATTGGGTACAAAATGAGCGTTAGGGTGTTTCAGTACTTCGCGGCATTTATCACTACCGTTACCAAAAAAAGTAATCGAGTACTGCTCCAATTCGGATGCGAACGAGTCTTGATCAATTACCAATGGACGGGTACGATGAATAGTCTCCCCGGTTTCGCTCTGTAACAAACAATACACTTCCATCCGGCGGGCATCCAGCATCGGACAAAGCCAGCTTTTCGTCAGGTTTGCGCCTTGCATTCCTCTTGCCATTGCTTCTAGGGTATTGATGGCAATCACGGGAATATCCAGGGCGTAACCGATGCCTTTGACTGCAGACACGCCAATCCGCAAACCCGTGTAGGAGCCCGGACCAACTGATACTGCTACGGTATCTAGTTGATTACGCTCTATCTCACAGTACTTTAGTAGTTTGTCAATCATTACGTGCAGCAGCGACGAGTGCGACTTATCTAGGTGTACCTCTTGCAACCCCAACAACGTTTCATCTTGATGTAAGGCTACCGAGCAAGTTTTGGTGGCAGTTTCTATACTTAAAATAACCATGGAAAATATGAGATATGAAATGTAAAATGTTAAATATCGGAAAATAGAAGAAAGGAAAACGGAGAACGGAAAAATCAATAATGAGCAGTGGATAATTCAGCCATTGAACAATCGAACAATTTGGTAATCAACAAAATCATCAACAACTTTAATTCATCAACCATTCGTCATTACATGAAAACCATCAAGGAGCTATACGAGATATTTCTACGTTTCGGAAAAGTATCTACCGATACCCGGCGGATTGAACCCGGTAGTATGTTTTTTGCCCTGAAGGGAGCTAATTTTAATGGTAACCAGTTCGCTGCTGAAGCTTTGGAAAAAGGGGCGGCTTATGCGGTAATTGACGAAGCCGATTATCAGCAAGGTGAACGGTTTTTACTGGTAGAAGATGTGCTTACTGCCTTACAAAAGCTAGCCCATCATCACCGAATGCAAGTAGACATTCCGGTGATAGGAATCAACGGCACGAACGGTAAGACGACAACGAAAGAGCTGCTTTACGCAGTGCTTAGCCAGAAGTACCAGACCCTGGCTACCCGAGGCAATCTCAACAACCACATTGGTGTTCCGCTGACGCTGCTGGAGATGACAAAAGATACTGAGATAGCTATTATTGAATTAGGAGCCAATGCCGTAGGGGAGATTGCGGCCCTTTGCCAGATTGCTCACCCTACCTACGGACTGACTACCAACATTGGCAAAGCCCACATGGAAGGTTTTGGCGGACTAGAGGGAGCTATTCGGGGCGAGAGCGAGCAGTACGATTATATGCGAAAAACCAATGGTACAGTATTTATCAACTCACAGAACCCAATTTTGAGCAATATGGCAAAGCGGTTCGCTAATCCCTATTTTTATCCAGCAAAAGGCGATTACTTTCACTGCAAATTTATCTCAGCCGATCCCTTCGTTCGCTATCGTCCCGAGAGTGGGCAAGACGTGGAAACTCAGTTGTTGGGTGGATACAATTTTGAAAATATCGCCGCAGCGCTGTGTATTGGGAAGTTCTTCGAGGTGCCTGCTGAGCAAGCTAACCAAGCCGTAGCCACTTACCAACCTTCTAATAAACGCTCTCAAATAATAAAGAAAGGCAGTAATACCATCATTCTGGATGCCTACAATGCCAATCCTGACTCTATGCAAGCCGCCATTGAGAATTTGAAAGCCATGCAAGCCTCGCAGAAAGTAGCCATCCTGGGTGATATGTACGAGTTGGGTGAAGACAGTCCGCAGGAGCATCGGGCTATTGGCGAACAATTAGCTACAGCCGGCTTCACTCAAGTGCTACTCTGTGGTGAACTAATGCAGGATGCAGCAACTGCCTATTCTGGTGCTCAATATTTTCCGCAGAAAAGCGAGTTAGAAACTTACCTAAAAGAACATCCTATCCAAGAAAGCACCATATTGTTAAAAGCTTCCCGAGGTATTGCGCTGGAGACATTGGTGGATTTATTTTGAATATGACGAACCAGTGCATGTCGAGAACACTACTATTTATTGTGGCAAAAATAGTATCTTTCCGAAAAAAGAAACTATGAAATTTGCTGCGGTAATAGAACAGGATGACCACGGTTGGTACGTTGGGCAGATAGAAGAACTCCCAGCAGCCATTTCGCAAGGTAAAAGTATAGAAGAAGTTAAAACGAACCTGTTAGATGCACTACACTTGCTGCTAGAAGTCAATCGGGAAGCCACCGAGAAGGCCTACCAGGGTAAGCAGGTCATTCGTGAAGAGCTAGAAATCGCTTCATGAAGCGAAATAAACTTCTCAAGCATTTACGTAAACACGGTTGTGTTCTACTGCGCGAAGGAGCTAACCATGCTATCTACCAAAACCCAGCTAACGGTCAACAATCAGCAGTAGGTCGTCATAGGGAATTATCTGATCTGCTTTTTAAATAATGCCGAACGACTACGATAAAATTATTCGGGAGAATATTGAAGCGCTGATTCTTCCTCTAGCCGGACGATTATTTCAGCTAGAGATCAAGTCGATGGCTGAAGTACCAGACGAGTTACAGGTAACTTTGGAGCGCAAGCCTGACTTCGTAAAACACATCACGACTCAGGATGATCAGAATGCTATTCTGCATATCGAGTTTCAGTCGACCAACAATGGGGGAATGATTTATCGGATGTTGGAATATTATTCCCTTTTGCTTCGTAAACACCGTTTGCCAATCATTCAATTTGTTGTCTATCTTGGACAAGAAAAGCCAACGATGGATACGGCTTGGTCAGCAATGAATATCGACTTTCAATATACTCTCAGAAGTTTACGAGATTACGAGTATCAAAACTTGGTGGCTTCAGATGTTCCCGAAGAAGTTATTCTGGCAGTGCTAAGTGACTTTCAAGACCAACCTCCGGAAGAAATCATCCGTTTAATTCTGGAAAAGGTAATAAAAGTTGTACCAGATAAACTTAGATTACAACGTTATTTTCGCCAGCTTGGGGTACTATCCAAGCTGCGTGATTTGCAACCACTAACTTTTAAACAACTAGACGAAATGCCAATAGAATATGACATTCAGACCGACTATCTCTTTATGAAGGGCAAAGAAGCTGGTCTTAAAGAAGGTGCAACGGAAGGAATGCTTGAAGGAATTAAGGAAGGTGAAAAAGCAGTAATTGTGAAAATGCTAAAGCGAGGAAAGCTGACTTACACTCAGATTTCTGAATTTACGGGTATATCAGAAAAACGAATCAAGCAGATTGCGGAAGAGCATGGTCTGTAATTTTTTCATCTCTTTATGAACACCACCTACATCCTTTCCTTTCTGAGCGATCTCCAAGCGAATAATGAAAAAGCCTGGATGGATGCGCACCGCGACCGCTACCAAACCGCCCGCCAGCACTTTATTGACTTAGTGGGGCACATTCTGGGCGAACTCAGTATTGATGACGAAAGCCTCCGGGGACTTAGACCCAAAGATTGTATCTTTCGTATTAATCGGGATATTCGCTTTTCTAAAGACAAATCGCCTTACAAAAATAACTTTGGGGCAGCTATGGCTGAGGGCGGAAAGAAAACTGACCAGGCGCTTTATTATTTGCACCTTCAGCCCAATGGCGAATCTTTTCTGGCGGGAGGAATGTATCAACCTCCTCCACCCATATTGGCTAAAGTACGGCAGGAGATTGACTACAACGCCAGTGAGCTAAAAACCATTACCGACGCCACTGACTTTAAACGCTACTTTGGTGAAATCCAGGGCGATGCATTGAAAAGGGCACCTAAAGGCTACGAACCCGACCACCCTAACATTGAGTTACTCAAACTCAAAAGTTACTTAGTAATGTACAAACTAACCGATAAGCAAGTAACCAACGAGCAATTTCCTGCCACAACCGTCAAAGTCTTCCAAAGTATGCAGCCCTTCCTGAATTATCTGAATGTGGCGGTGAGTTAGTATACAGTGTTAGGGCGGCCGTCGCACGGTGTTATGGTGTTTTGGTATTCAAGTAAGTAATCAGATGTAGTCATTTCAACGTCATCGCGAACGAACGTGAAGCGATCTCCTAATCGGAAGGATGTTCCATCAACGCCACATTCCAGCGGCGGACTGCCCATTGCATGACGCACGATGGTTTCGCTTTATGTTATGATGCATCCAATGTGGATATAATAAGGTCTTATTGCGTAGATTAGATAATGCTAAACGCTGATTACTTGAATGAGACACTCTATTTCATATACCCAACAATGGGTATATTTTAGGTAAAATAGCCTAA
Organism: Bacteroidota bacterium; assembly: GCA_039198955.1. Classification (GTDB taxonomy): domain Bacteria; phylum Bacteroidota; class Bacteroidia; order Cytophagales; family Cyclobacteriaceae; genus Tunicatimonas. Next base: position 24,503 of record JBCCTI010000006.1, read on the forward strand.
TATTAATCGGTATTTTACTTTTTTATAAAATATTCTACGGATAATACTTGACAAAAAGGTGCAAACCATCTACATTGCTTTCATTCTACTCTGAGACGTACCCAAATTTTCTTGTTGTCCATTCAGTAAAGCTACTGCTTCAGTAGCCCTTACTTCATATTGCCATATTTACACTGTCAGTTAATATTTTATATTGTACCTCCTCACTGCTAACTTCATTATAAGGCTAGGTAACTGAGTAAAAGTTATTGTGAGCTTTTCTCTAGTATTCTCCCTGGTATGAGGGTATTAATAAGTCGCTCTAGGATGGGATATGGCATATAATGTAACTTATGTATTTGTCGCTAACTCTTAAAATGGAAGAATTTTATCCGCTTGCTATTTCACTATTCTTACTAAGTCAAATAAGTGAAAGAATCGCTAATATCATTAAACTGTATTTATTGGATAACGAACTTCTTGTCGCCAGAAATAACCCATTATTAGAAACTAAGAAGGAAAAAAAGGTCATTATTCATAGCGTTATATCGGGATTTCTCGTCGCAATTCTATTTGAAGGAATGCTTCAAGATACAGAATTTAGTAATGGCTTGGGATTACAATTGTTCAAGAATAATGAGTGGTGGTTTGTACCGATTAGAGTCTTGTTTATGACTCTCTTGTTAGGCTTTGGCTCTAAGTTTTGGCATGATATACTCGACTTGTTATTCTACTACAAGAAAGTAAAGAAATCTTTGGCAAATGGGGAAATCTTTCATTATGACGAAGTTAAGCTGATCGAGGAGCATGTAGAGTTGCACGGTAGCCAATTAGTCACTCAGTGTATGAAACAAAATAAGGCTTGGCTTGATACATTGGAGGGAGTGAATTATGGTCTAGGATATGAAGAAATAGATGGTAAGATCACGGATACTATTGTATTTTACACAGACAATCCTACTTCGGCTAGTAAAATCCCGAAGGAGCTAACTTATCGCAGTCAGGGAGGAGTTCTATACCGTGTACCTACCAAAGTACATTGTACCGGTCCAGCCAAAACTCAAGAAGCGCATATCACTAAAGCTGGGGAGTCTATTAGCAATAAAGAGAACCCTGATAATAAAGGAACGTTCGGCTGTATAATGGCTGACCATGACTGTAAGCCAGTACTTCTAACATGTTATCATGTAGTTAAAACTAAAAATCAAAAGTGGGAGAAGTTTGAGGATGCGAATGGAAAATACAGTCATATTATTAGTAGCCAATCTAACAAAGTAATTGGACAAATAAGGGAGGGCTTTAGAAACTATCGTTACGACATTTCTTTAGTAGATCAAATTGATTTAAACGCAGTAATAAACGGCGAGAGTAACGGGGTTGCTATACCAGAGGCTGTACGTAAGCTCACTGATGAAGATGCCAAACAAAGAACCAAAGTTTATTTTAGTGGAATGACTAAAAGTTATGAGCGAAGTGGTCATATTTTAAATGTTGACTTTGCTCGCCGTATATACTATGACGGCAGTAATACCACTTTTACACTATTTGGCTTAATCGTATTTTCAAATCAACCCCAAGAGCCATATAAGAACCCTTCTAATCAGGGAGATTCAGGAGCTATTCTTTACACCTATGAGCACGAAGCTGTTGGAATGATAGTCGCCGGAGATGATTTCTTCGGCTATGCCATTCCTTTCTATGATATAGTAAGTCATTTTAATCTTAAACCATTGTCGCAATGCACAGCCTGAAGCCTTTTGTAGTAATAGTATTAGTAATTTTTATTTCTCCCAATATAGGTTATAGCCAAACTACAGATATAACTAGCTATAAAATCAATATCAAAAAAGACTCTATTAATCTTTCTTCACAGAAAGCAAACGGTGAGACCATAGCTATTACTGACTCACATATTTTGGGGAACCTTGATATTTTGCGTATTACCCAAGAGAATGCCAAGGGACAGTATGGTCATGATTTAGAATTTGTAACTAAAGGAGGAACATACGTACCAATTGTCAAGCCTGATAAACAATGGTCAGATATAAGTTTTGAAAAAGATCAACAGAATTTAATTCGCCCTATGGTTGATGGTCGAGCAAGTGGATCTTCTATTCCATTGAATGAGATAGCTTCATTGAAGATTACGGTGCTAGATAACTCTCAATCCCCTCCTGCTACCACTAATAGAATATTTGAGCTATCGTCCTCTCAAAGCTCATCTAATATAAGTAGACAAGCGGTTCCAGTAATTCCAAATCCGTTTAATATACCTGTGACTAGCTTAGATGACTGCTCCGACAGGAATATTTCTTCTCTATTGGCAAAGTACGATACTACTGAATACAATAACATACTTTATGTTACAGAATACAAAAAAACTCTTTATAATAACTATGCCTTTGACCAGTTACTAGATAGCGCCTCTGCTTACGGGAGAGCGCAAAACTTTAAGTTAAAAGCAGGTACTAACTTATACACGATTGTCGAGGGTTTCAATCCTCGCCTACATAATGTAACTATTACCACTAAAGGGCGAGACTACGATTATGAGGTTACTTCACACCCAATAGTTGATCTCTTAAAATTTGCAAACTTTTATAGTTTACTAGATGACGCTGCTAAGGCTCAGAGCAGCAGTGACGTTCAGGAAAAGGAAAACATCAGAAAAGTAATCAATAATCTTCTTCAATTAGATAAAGCAATATCAACGCGCTATGCATACTTTACGAGTTCCTATTATGCTACTGATTGTATAATTGAGGATTATATTAATAAGCTACATGGTAAAATAGATAATGTTTACAATCAACACATAACTTCAACATTTGAGCCAAATCAAGCTTCCAAATTAGAGCTAGATACGATGGTCGTATCATTTCGGAAAAGCATGAGCAGTATCATACAAGAAGTGAAGGATGAGTTGGATGATGATCAAAAGACTCGATTAGAAAAGTTACCAGAAATATACGAAGCACTGCACAGCCTAAATAAACGATCACCTAACTTTGGGGTAACTGTTCCTTATCAAGATGAGCTTGCAGTAAATGTATTTGTGAAAGAAAAGCAGAGCCAAGATAGCGAAAGTGAGACAGAAGATGAATCTGATAATTCACCTAGCCCTACAGTCTCTTATCCCTTGTCTATTGTAGGAGGATGGAAAATAAACGCTAGTGCTACTATACTGGGGTATCAGAGTAGACTAGATAATTTCTTCTTAGAAGATGTCATCTCAGACCCAGTACCGGAAGAACCAGCCGAGACACCGGAAGGAGAGCAACCATTGGGTGGCGAAGTCGACGGAGCGAACTCCGAAAATGATAGCGATGCTTCAAAATATATTATCCGTAAGAATGAAGAAACGCAAATGAATATTGCGTTGGGTGGCCAATTGAATATCTATTATAAAATCTGGAAAGGCATCAACCCAGCAGTTAACTTGGGTGTAGCTTACGATCTTTTTGCAGATACCGATGCTGATAAGAGATTTATATTTAATACCGGAGGTGGAGTATTGGTAAATACACAGAGCATTCGGTTTGGGCTGCATATTGGCTGGGTGTGGAGCAATATTAATGCCCTAGCAGATGGTTATCAAGTTGGGGAAGAATACACCCTTACGTCTCGGGAAGTACCTACTAAAACTAAAGTGATTTCTTCTTTTCCCTATTTCGGAATCAGCATCAATCCTAAGGCAAAGAAGAAAGAATAGCTGATTAAACAATGCCCCCCTTAACTCACAAATCTAACCTATTGCATTTATTATGTTCGCAGCAGAAAGGCTAACCTCACACTGGAAAGAAATTGTTTTTGGTATTTTAATTAGTGTTGCGGGGTTGGCTACTATTTTACCCGAAGTAGTGAAAAATATCAGTAGTCTGCTGAATATTGAGAACTATACAGCTTTTCGGCTATTCTCTTTCTTTTACTTCCTGTTACCTCTGGTGATAATCACCAGTTTAGTATGGTCTTGGCGATTAGATAGAGGGTTTTCGGCATCCATTATATCTTTCGCCTTGAAAATTTTACCTTTTATTGTCATTGCTTTTGAGCTAGATGTAGATTTCATATTCTGGATAGATGAACCAATACCAATTAGAAGGCTAGGTTTTCTTAGGATAGATTGGTTTAACTTATTGCCCTACGCCTCTTTAATAATATCTGCTTTTTGGGCACTCTGGTATCTAATTATATTTATAGGTGAGACAATTCTCTTTACTAAAAAAAGTATTAGGAGTAAGGGCAAATTAGTGCGATTTGCCCCCTTTTTGGTACAAAAAGTAGGTGGTTTGCTCTTTATTCTTAATCTAGTAGTAGGTCTAGGGGTTGTTATTCTAACTAACCCATACCTTATAAACAATAAGATTCTATTCTTCTATCCACTAATAATTTATTTTAGCTTAGGCTTCATCTTCCTCGGTATACGCTTGCTTTGGGGGCAAAAAGATAGAGAGAAAAACAGTAGAATAGTCGTATACTTTGCCTCTGTTCTCTTTATTCTAACTTTATCACCAGCTCTAAATCTTCATCTGACGGAAAAGGAGCATATAGGTGCATTGTTAGCTCTAACCTTCATTTTGGCATTTGTTTTAACTCTTATATACTATCGTAAAGAAAAAAGTACAAATAGATTTAGAGCGTTTATAGAAAGCTATTTATTGTCATTAAAGCAAGTTAGTATTGCTAAATGGCCTTCACTGATAGCTTTTTTTGTTGGATGTGTTTTACTGATTTTCATCTATCATAATCAAATACATCACTATAATCTATCACATCTCAATAGTTACTGTGACCTACAAAGGGTTATTGGGGATAGAATAGAAAAAAAAGAAGTTTCATTTTTTGCAAATCTAAAAATCTATTGCGAAAGCTGTGATACATTTGCCAATAGGTTATCAGACATAAATACACCTTATGAATATTTAGAAGTTATAAGAACTTCGAATAAAGCACTTAATACTGTCAATTTAGGATATATCCATAGAGAGATTGATATTTTAAAAAGAAGAATAAAGCCTACTATCGAAAAAATATCAAACCTGTTAATCACAGACGACCTTAAAGCTACTGATTTATATACGTCTTGTTGTGACCATAGAATACTAAACCAAGCAAATAACGTCATTGAAATATCTACTATAAATAGATACTGTAGGTTTTATAAAAACTATTCTGTAGAAGAAGATCAATCTTTATCATTGAAGGAATATTTGCAGAAATATAAAAATATTAGTCCAATAAATATTGATCAGTTATGGCGTGAAATCTATTTGCTTAAAGAAAGAAGCGATTTAGGTAATAAACTAATTCGCAAAACCTGCAACAAACTTACTGTTGAAGATTTGTGGGTGTTAATAACTTATGGTAAGATGTTTTCAGGAAAAGATCATGAGAGTATTTCAAAATATATCAGTTTATGGAATAGACATATTAATGATAAAGAAAAGGCTAAACAGCCATTCGCTCAATACATAGGAGACCTAAACAAAAGCATAAAAAATTATAGAGATAAAGGGGGTGTATTAGAAATGTTTTCACTATTGAATGAAATAGATATATATCATAAACAAGCGAGTAATAGTAAATCTCATCCAATGGATATAACGACAAAGTATATTCAACACTATCAGGATAGCCTAGATCAATCGGATAAAATGATTCAACTAGCTGGTGAAATATTTGGGCTAGCAGTGCTCAAGTTAGAGAATGAAGACATTAATGGTTTAAATGATAAAATTGGCATTCAGTGGAGCAAATTGTGGAATAATTATAATCGATATGGTAAACGTGAATATGGTCGGTTTGCTTATAACGACAATATAGATGATAGGTATGCAGAAAAAATGATGAAATGGCATACAGTGTTTTCTATCTATCGTAAGAATCAGCTATATGAACGAGCGATTGAAGGCCGGAAGGTATTTAAGATATACCTTATTGTAGTGCAGCGAAGAGGAATTCTGATTTTTGGTTTGACCTTACTTATCTTACTGTTTGCTATTGTGGAGGTGTACAAGTCTGATATGCATAAGAAGAGGCAAGATGTTGATACGAGTGCTTTACGTGAGGGGGGGCTTTTTCTAAGAGTATGCTTTTTAAGTATTTTTATTCTCTTTTATGCACTACTTGAGCCTATTAAAGAATCAAGTATTGATTTGAGTAACCCCTATTGGGCACTAAGAATTGGCAACTGGAATTTTCCCAGTTATTTTAAAGAAACGATCTATCCCGTCCCCGAGATACCAGAATTGAAGGGCCCAGATATTGATCAGCAAGGGAGTGGTGGTATGGACACTGATGCAATTGCCCGAGCTATAGAAAAGCTAAAAGATAAAGAGCTAAGTGACAATGTACGATCAATCAACACAGGAATTCAGCTTAATAGCGCTTTCATTGATACTACCCGAACAGAATTAAGAGCTCAAAGGAAAAGAACTAGAAATTTTATTAACGGTATGACACAATGATAAGATTAAGATTCATTACTATATTGTTAACTATTCTGCTCAGCAGTCTAACTCAGCATGGTCATACTACGCCTTCACGCAGAGCTTTGATTAGAGAAGTTGAAGACTGTGCAGAAAGGATCGAGAAAAAATGTGAAGATATAATACATATATATGGCACTTATTCTACATCTAGTAGCTCAAGTAATTTAGGCATCCCGCCAGAAGAAATGGAAGCTTTATCAGAAGAAACCAGTAGATTACAAGTATATTATCGAAATCTTCGTGGCAAATTTTTTGCTAGAATTTTTAATAGAAAAAAGTTAAACGGTTTACAGCAGTTCTTCATTTTTATAGAACAGTTTAGTAGCAAGGTAAACATAGACCATAAATTTATGGACATTGCTCCGCCTGTTTCCTTTGATGTGGATCGTGATTATCCACGGTCGGATATATACTCTAGACAAACACACTTAAAGACCAACATATTCAATAGGACAGAATTTATTGATGACAGCTTTGTTGATGATAATGGAGCAATCATGATAAGTATCTTGGCCAAGATGAATGAAGATAATCAAGTTAATCAGACTATACACAGACGAATAGGTAGGGTAGCAAATAACATTGAATACTTAGGTGAAAATATTCTTCATGGAATAAAAGTTGCTGACCAAAATCAACAAAGAATATATCATAACCAGCTCTACCTTAGTCTGCTTGAGACTTATGAAAAGATAAAGATCACAGCTAACAAATTAGAATAAAGGGGATCCTTCTTATATGTGAAATCTTCGCAAATAGCTGAAAATCATTATTTTTTGCTGAAAAACAGCATCCATGAAACATTATCCCGTAATGTAGGATTTGTAGTATTTTTATAGCTTGAGTGCAACCCTTATGCTATTATTAGCATCAAATAATCAAATACACTATTTGTATGTACAAAAAATATAATTTATCACTCCTTCTACTAATTACTCTGCTTCCTATTTTAAGCTTCGCTCAAGGAGTGCGAGGCGATGGTAATGCAGTGACTGAAACCCGTCCTATTTCATCTTTTAATGCTATTACCGTTACGGGTAGTGTAGACGTATATCTGAGTCAGGATGAAGAAGAGTCGGTAACAGTAGAGGCTGATGAGAACTTGCAAGAAATTATTCAAACTGAGGTTAGGGGTAATACACTGTACATTTCAGAGCGAAAAAATATTCGTAGGGCGGAATCGCGTAAAGTATACGTTGGTTTCCAGCAGCTAACTAGCCTGATTACCGAGGGGGCTACCGATATATACGGGCGTACCCCCATCCGAGGCGAAACCCTGGAAGTGGGCATTAGTGGGGCTAGTGACGTTACGCTAGAAATATACGTGGACGAACTTATCTGTCGGATTAGAGGGGCAGCCGACGGCTACCTATCGGGTGAAGCTACCGCCATGATTGCCCGCGTATCCGGCTCATCCGACCTGGAGGCGGGTGATTTAGTAAGCCAGAGCTGCCAGGTAGAAGCTTCCGGGGCATCTGATGCCTTTGTCCACGCTACCGAGTCACTCGATGCTAAAGCCAGTGGTAGTAGTGATATTGAGTACCGGGGCAATCCCCCCACCCTCCGCAAAGAAGAGGGCAACTCCTCGGATATTAGTTCTCGGAACTAAGACGGTAGAAGGGTGAGAGGGTACAGGGTGGAAGGGTAGATGGTAGAAGGACTATGTGAATTTTCTGCGGTATTTGATCAGATTGTACAGCATAGCTGATATTTTTCGGGTTTGAGTCTGGATTTCTTCTGCGTTAGTCGGTGCTAATATTCCTACCTGAGAAGCGATATAAATTTGGGTTCGGAGTTAGGCACAGGAACCTCGGGCAATATACAAATACTGGATGAACTCCTTCTGGGTTTGACGATCAAAGCCCTCCGCAATATTGGAAGCAATAGAAACGGCGGCTCGTTGCATTTGATCTTTCATGCCAAAGTCTTTACAGTCTTTCAACTGTTGGTATAAGGTAACCGCTAACGATGTGCTCTTTTGCCAAACCTCCAAATCCTCAAACTTTTCAATCTTCTTACTCATGATAATCTAAAGTTAAACCTTTTTTCCACCCTATACCCTCCTACCCTTCACCCTTTTCCAACAATATCACTGAGTGTGGGTTGAGAAAACATGGCAGATCCTCCGAATATACTGGTAGTGGGGGCAACCGGGCAGACGGGTAGTAAAATTGTCGGTAAACTTCGTCAGACAGGGTATACCGTGCATGCTTTAGTGCGAAACAGCCCAGCAACTGCTTCCTGCCGATTTTCATTTGGTTGGGCACAATCTGCATAATTATTCTGGTCCATCGTCCGAGGTAAAGACATAATGGTTTACGCAGCGGGCTCTACTTCTTTTGATAGCTATCATTTTGGTAAAAATACTCCTAAGCACATTGATTATCAGAGTGTTCAGCAAATGGCTACGGCGGCGGAGAAACATAGCGTTAAGCAGTTCATCCTGATTTCCACCACGGCTGTCACCCATTCGGTTTTCTTTCTCAACTTATTTGGGCGGGTGCTCACCTGGAAACTACGGAGCGAGAATGCCCTGTGAAGTACGCATCTTAACTACGTGATTATCCGTCTGGGCAAACTGGTACATGAAGACTCGGCACCCAATCAATGTGTACTCTATCAGAAGAGAAAGCCATATGGATAGTTGGACTTAAACCCGTTTCTGCTAAAGGAATATGTCTCAAACTTGTAGTGCTATGAAATTCTTAGGTAAACACTTATATTTGTGACAATAAAAAAGGGTAAAAATTTCCACGCATAAGTATATTTGAAAAAATAATTAAGAGAATATCACCTATTTCTCATAATTATTAGCATTTTCAAAATACGTACTTTCTCAAAGCTCGCTGCGTTTCAGAAGTACAACCATATTGGGGCCATTCTTTTTGGTAAGGGGTACAAGCAACGTTTTATCTGGGAAATATTCAATATTTCCGACATGGAAACGTGTTTACTGACATTATCTTACTAGATAATTACAATCTGTTGAGGTTTTTTTCCTTATCTTTGTATTTACTCATAAACTGCACACGATAAATTTATGAACCCTGAACCAACCTACGTAGAAAATACCATTGATCTTAAGCTACTCTTCGCCGAAATTAAGAAAAGGTGGTACTTATTCTTGATCTTCTTCTCGATTTTAATTCCCCTAGCATTACTGCTCATTAAGTTTGGGGAGAAGGAATACGAAGCCTATGGTAGTGTTCTAATCAATAAGCAAGAGTTTGGTTCGGTCGGTACTGATCGGGCTTTGGTAGACGATAACCGTCTGATCGAGCGGGAAATTGTTCTGCAAGACGAAATTAAGCGGTTAAGCTCGTTTGACTTAATTCAAGAAGCCCTTAGTACCCTCGATTTTGGCATTACCTACTACACTGTAGAAGACTTCTGGCCTGATTTCTTGAAAGAGAAGTGGCTGAACGAAGAATATCACAGCCTGCCTATTAGAGTAGTGTTAGACTCAAGCCAGGTGCAACTGGTAGGTACATTGGTTCACCTAAGTATCGACGATGCCAACAATATTACCGTTCGGGTAGATGCTGATGAAGCAGCACTATACGATTTTGCTGCGAATCAGAAAGTAGCTGAGGTAGAGGATGTGGTATTCGAAAGAAAAGCCAAAGTAGGTCAGCTCTTTAGCAACGAATATCTCTCAGTACAGGTACTGCCCACCACCGAGGTATCTCCCGAGGGCGATTACTACTTTAAGATAGGTACTCCCTCCGCCCTGGCTACCAAGTACCGGGAGTTGCTAATCGCCCAGCCCGCCGTTTCTACTACCAAAGCTACCCAGGCAGAATCCCGAGTAGTAAACCTTAGTATAGAAACCCCACTGCCCCAGCGAGGAATGGCTTTTTTGAACGCCTTAGTAGACACCTACATTGGTAAAGATGTACAAAATAAAAATCAGAAGGGGGTAACCACCGTGGCTTTTCTGGAGGAAGAAATACAGGAAATTGGTAGCTCTTTAAAAAAGGCTAGAAGCGCATTTGGTGAGTTTAGAAATAAGCAAGGTATTATCGATATGACCCAGGGTAAGCTACTGGGGATGAACAAGCAGAATGAACTGGAAGTAGAGAGAACTAACTTAGAAAATAGGTTAGCCTATTACCAGAAAACTTCTCAGGCAATACAGAATGAAGGTAATTTAGTAGTACCCTCCGCTGTAGGTATCTCTGACCATACTTTTGAGCAGTTGATAATAGAACATATCGAGATGAGTGCCCGAGCCAGACGCGCCCTTAATTATGATAATAAAAGCAATCCGTTAGTAGGCCAGATTGAGCAGCAGTTGGCTTCTCTTAAAGAGGCTATATCTGGCAACCTTGATAATGCTATTACTGCTACTAAAGCTAGTTTGAAAGGCGTAAACCGTAGAATAGAACAGCTTAACTCTCAGATTAGCAACGTTCCCGACAATGAGCAGGAGCTTACCAAGTTGGAACGTGATGTGTCGTACTATCAGGAGAAATATGATTACTTAATCCGAAAGAAGGCAGATGCCGAATTGGCCTTGGCAACTAACTTACCTGATGTAGAAATTGTAGATAGTGTAAAGGTTTCCCCTGAGCCAGTTGCCCCCAATAGTAAATTAATCTTACTGCTAGCAATAAGCCTCTCCCTTATTCTTCCGCTTGGATTTATCATTCCTCGCCTATTCTTTACCAATGAGCGAATGAATCAGTCAGATATAGAAGTACATACCGAGATACCTATGTTAGGGGTGATTCCCAATGGGCCTAAGCAAGGTGGGTTGGTCATGAAAGATAGCCCTAACACCGCAGTATCTGAGTCATTTGAATACATCCGTATCAACCTTCAGTACTACTTTCGGAAGCGGCAAAACCAGATTATCGGTATTACCTCATCAGTCGAGGGAGAAGGTAAGACATTCTGCGGAGCCAACCTAGCTTGGGCCTTTGCGGAAGCCGGGCAAAAAACTTTACTGATAGGCTGTGATTTCCGTCGCCCCCGGGTGCATAGATACTTTAAAAATGACACCCTGTACGGTTTAGCTAATTACTTAGAAAAAGGGTTTGAGGTAGAAAAATTATTCCGCCCCACTCCTTCGCCTAATCTGGATATTATCTTCTCTGGTTTTTCTAACGAAAGCCCTATTAAGCTACTGGAGAAGCAATCGTTGCGCGATTTGATTGAGCGGATAAGGCTAGAATATGATCAAATCATTATTGATACCCCTCCCGTAGGATTGGTTGCCGATTTTCTGATATTGGAGCAATACTGCGATCTAACCTTATTTGTGGTACGGGATAACTATACTGATAAGGGAACCATTAAAGGTATCAACGAAATACAACGGAAGAACCAGATTAAAAACCTGAATCTGCTACTTAATGGGGCAGTCTCTGTTTCGGGTTATGGATATGTACAGTCTAAAAGTAGCTACTACCGGGATGCCGCCTCGCTAAAAACCCGATTTAAGCTATCCTGATGCTACACTTGGTTTGAGTATGGTTCGTTCACTGACCTTACTTTGTATTTCCCTCTTTCTGATGGATACCGCCCATTGTCAACAGATACCAGAGCACCCCCGGGTATTTGTGCAATCTGCGGATATTGAGGCAATCCAAGAGAAGCGGGACTTGCCACCCTTTAACCAACTGTGGCAAGAAATTAAGCAGAATAATGGGGCACTGAGCCTAGCGATGAGGTATCTGCTGGATGAGGACGAATCCGCCGGAAGGCAAGCAATAGACCAGGGTTTGTCTTTACTAAAAGCAGGAAAAGATGCCCGCCCACTTTACAACCCGCTACTCATCGGGGCTTGCGTGTATGACTGGTGTTATCCGCTGTTATTAGCATCCCAGAAACAGCAATTTATTGAAGAGTTTATACGAATAGCCAAATTACACGAGCCGGGATTTCCGGCTGATCCCAGCACCGCAGCAGTGGTAGGGCATAATTCAGAGGGCTGGTTGCTAAGCGGTCAGTTACCCGCCGGGTTAGCGATCTACGACAAAGACCCACGAATGTTTGATGCGGCGAAAACCCTATTTAAAGAACGGTTCATCCCAGTGCGGGATTTTCACTACCAAGCCCATATGCACCACCAGGGCGATTCTTATATTAGTACCCGGTTTCAGCACGATATAGTGGCCGCCTGGCTGTTTCGCCGGGCAGGGTTGGGCAATGTATTCAGTGGGGAGCAGCGGTTTGTGCCCTATCAGTTACTATATCATTTGCGCCCCGACGGTCAGCAAATGCGAAGTGGAGATACCTTTGACGACCGGGGGAGAGACTTACAAAAGCGGCGAATAGCCCTGTTTACAGCAAGTTACTACCACGACCCTTACCTTATGACATTAGCCGACATGAACCTGTTTGCTGATAAAACTGTGGAAGACAAAATTTTTGAGTTATTGTTTCGTCCAACGGATGCCGAGAGAAAACCTCTGTCTGGCTTGCCCCGAGTGAAATATTTTCCCGAGCCGATGGGTGAAATGATTGTGCGGACGGGCTGGAACCTGGGGGTAAACAGTAATGATGCTGTAGTGCAGATGCGGATTGGTAATTATTTCTTCGGCAACCATCAGCGGAAGGATTTTGGCACTTTTCAGATTTACTATAAGGGGCCACTAGCGATCAGCAGTGGTGTCTACGGGGGGGGAGATCAGCGGGCACAGTACGGTCAACCCTACTGGATGCACTACTACCATCAAACTAGCTCTCAGAATGGGTTACTCATACAAAACCCTGACTTGAAGGAGTTTGAAGCCAAACGTCCCTCAGTTAACGACGGTGGGCAGCACTGGCCTAACCAGGGTAAAGATCATCCTGAAGATATGACCATGCTCTTAAATCCCGAGAATGGCTACGAGATGGGTAAAGTGATTGAATATGGCTATCAGCCCGATAGTATAAATCCGGTATTTAGTTACATTAGTGGTGATATCACCAATGCTTATCCGGCTGAAACCGCTAAGGAGGTAATCCGGACTATGGCAGCAATTACTACCAAAAACCGGGATATTCCTCTCATCTTTATTGTCTATGATCGGGTTATCTCCCGCGAAGCGGACTTTGAGAAACATTGGCTATTGCACAGTGAAGTTGAACCAACTCTAAGAGAAAATACAGTTACCATTGAGAATAGTAAGTGGCATTATCAAAAAAAGCAGCGGTATTCCGGAAAACTAGTCTTTCACTGTATACTACCCTCAGAAAAAGAAATCCAGATGAGACGAGGAATGCAAGACACGTATGTGGCAACAATGACCGATCAGAATATTTTAGCGGAGAAAAATAGAAAGGGTGTAGAAGCCGCCCCGTGGACAACGGTGATTTCACCAGTAGGTGATGCCTATTGTCATAAATTTTTACACTTGGGCTGGGTCACTTCCATATCCAATGATAAACCAATTGATTTTAACTTCAATTTGGACAAGAAGCAGTTGACTATTCAGTTAGCTGAAGAAACTTTTCACTTGAGTGCAGAACAAGGCAAACTGACGTTACTAGATTGACAACTGATGAGTAGCAAATTCAATATTGTAGTATATGGTTCTTTATCAGCCTCAGGAAAGTCAGGCTTGGCATTCTTCAACTATCGGGTAGCCAAGTATTTATACGATAAAAATATATTAAATAAAGTATACTGCCTCAAGGTCAAAGATAAAGGGCATAAACTCGAGATACCCGCCGAGAAGATTCATACGGCGTATAGCCATTTTCCGACGAATATGAAGCTTCTTTTCCTCAAGGTCTTAGGTAAATACATCAAATATCAGGACCGTTATCTGAGCGAAAAAATATTTGATAAGTATATTAGTTCAGTCATTGATCTGATTGGAGTACAAGTGCTGTTTAATCTTAAGCCCGCCGTACCAATTACTACCCAAAAAGCCCGGGAGGTTAAGCTACATACGATTACTTTAGCTACCGTAGCTCACCCAGAATTTATCCACGATCAAATCGCGAAAATTGAGGATATGTATCATATCAAGGATAATTCTTCTTATACTAATACTGACAGGATTAAGAAACTAACCCAAACCTTTGAAGCTAGTGACGTAATCATTCCGCAAATTGGGTCGAGATTTATTTGTAAAACTTACACTGACCGGATAGATACTCAGGTATATCAGCTTAAGAATTTGGGGGGGATAGATACTAACACTTATTTACCGAAAAGTAAGGTAATAGAAATTGGTCAGCCTATAAAATTTGTGTCAGTAGCCCGGTTTAACCTCAAAAAGGGGGTTCCGTTACTACTTGATGCTTGGAGAAAATTTAAAGGGTCTACTCCTGAGGCTGCCGAACTCCATCTGATCGGAAGTATTGACAAGACTACCCAAAAGGTAATTGGTACCCACTTTTCAGATATTTCTTCGGTATACTACCATTCTTTCTCCCGGGAAATCCACTTGGAATTGCCGAAGTACGATGTGTTCGTGGCTTCCTCAGTATCAGACCTGCTTCCCCGGACTATTATGGAGGCTATGGCTTGCGGACTTCCGGTGATAGCCTCGGAGCATTGTGGGGCAGCTGATCTGGTAGAACCTGAGGTGAGTGGCTTTATTTATCATCCCTTTGATACTAAGAAACTGGTCTCATTCTTTACATGGTTTGCTAAACATAAGGATGAAATAGTAAAAATGGGGAAAAACGGTCGGGAACGGATAGAGAAGCTAGGGTTTCAGGATTTTTTGGCCGAAATACTCTCTTTTCTGGAAGAAAGAAATATACCTAATGTAGTAAATGACTAATTAGCTATAATGGAGCAAGTAACTAATATCTACGTTTTCTATCATTTATTCCTAGTAGAGAGGTGGCGGGATATATGGAAATATCACATTGATACGTTAGTAGAATCAGGGCTTTACAAGGGCTGTAAGGAAATGCAGGTAGGCGTAGTATACAAGAACGCCGTAGAGCTAGAGGAGTTTTTACGGATGCTAAAGGAGCATCCGAAAGTATTAATCTTATACACCCGAAACTATCATAGCTTACCCATAGCTATCTGGAGCGAGCCTAAGAAATCTATTAAGACTCAGTTGGGGGAAGGGGAAACCATCTTAAAGATGATAGAATACGTCAGAAACATTGGAGGTAATAATTTTTCGTGCTTATTCTTTCATTCTAAGGGAGTGACTAGACCTGACAATAAGCGTAGGTCGCAGATTAGCTATTTCTACAGAAAAGGGCTATCAGAAAGCGCGGATGCTGAAGAAACTGAGCAATTTATTTTGCGGGATATGACCGAAGAAACGGTGGCGAAATGGAATGAAAAGATTCGGCTACTCGAGAATCACTCTTTTTACTATTATATCTGGAATTTTTTTTGGGTCACTGGAGAAATGCTGAAAGGTTTTAACTTTACGACATTCAACAAAAAGGGGGAGTTTCCGAGAAAATACAGATTTAAAAATCGCCACCACACAGCTGTTTTCCCTATCAACCTCCATCAAGTACAACATAAGAAAGACTGTGGTGACTTACGAAAGCTAATAGGGTTTTGCGAATAATTTATGTCAACATAGTAAAAATGTTTATTGCGTTCTTTTATCATACTTTACAAGATATAAGTCATTAACTTGTGGAGCTTTTTAGGAAATAATCCCTGCAAGCGCTCTTTGTCTTCAGTGGAAAATACTGAGTTGAATTTCAATAAAATTAGATACATGCCCACACCTGCGGCAATTTTTAGAAAAAGCAGCCATTCATAGTCAGGAGTATATAAATCTACCAAATGTAGTATACCAATAGTGACTGCACAGTTGAAGATAGATTTAAGAGTAGCTGGTCCCTGAATTGTCAAATCAATATGCTTCTTAAGTAATACATATATAATAACATTCTGAAGAAGTTGGCTAAATGTAGTAGCTAGTGCCATACCTATTGCCCCATAGTGGTAAGCCATAGGAATACCAATTCCTAAATTAGCGATGGTAGATACCCGGGAAATAAGCAATATTTTAGGCTTTTTGATAGTTTTAGCTACCATCCCCAGTGGGATACTATTAAAGATTAGAAAAACTAGGAATATGCAGATAGGTAGGTAAGCCTGCTGAGTATACTCTTGCTGAAGTACAAAATCTAGCATTTCCCTACCTAATGGAACGAATATGGCAATTGCTAAAAAGCTTACAATATTATTCGCATTGTATATAATTGAGAAACTACGGTTAATATCAGAATCTCGTTTAGAAGCATCAAATTTAGTATATAGTGCTACCTCAAAAATGTGCTTAAACATTCTATGTGGATAGAACTTTAGAAACTTGGTGAGTATTCGGGTAGAGATGGCGTAGATAGCGACCTGAATATTATTAGAAAAATAAGCAAGTATATACCGATCAATATCAGTACCCAGAAAAGAGGCACCAAGTTTATCAATATAACTAGCCTGGCGATATTCCTTTTCGTCATGGGTCTCATTTCTTTTACGAATAATGCTTTTAAGGCTGGGGAAACTGTATTGGCGTATAAAGAAAAAGGAAGATAAAACAGAGAAAAGAAATTCACAGGCGGTAAACCCAATAATAAAGAATAAAAAATCTTCTTGTTGATTAATACCGACGATAACAACCCCTACCCGCGACAACTCATAGACTACATTAGTGCCAAACACAACATCCTGTGATAGCCGAATGAGAAAAGCTTGCTTGAGAATTTCATTGACAATGGATAAGACAACAATAATCTGAAATACAGCAAAATGGATGAAGAAACCATTTAGCCCAACTCGGTTGTCGAAAAAGTCAAAGCCTAGTATTAGTAGTAATGCAATTATGGCTGTGATCATTGCCCGCCGGATGACAATGTGCCACACAACGTACCCAACTTGTTTGCGATCTTCTAATGAAGGAATGTACCGAAATAAATACTGGTCATATCCGAACGAGATAAACAGATTGAGCAAGGGTACCATCCCATTCAGTATAGCATATACGCCATACTCTTCTGGGGGTAGATAGCGCACTAGTAGGATCATTCCGAATAATGCTACCAGTACATTAAGAATAGATATTGCCACCGAATACGGAATAGCAGACTTGGTGCGGGCTTTTATTGACATGAACTATGGAAGCACAAGACTAGTGAGTAACGTTATGAAGTCGTAGATAATACGAAATGCCATGTTTGAGGCCTTTTTCCCTAATATGAAAGCGAAATGCATAATAGCCACTGGTTAGGGTTAGTAAAACTTTAGTAATAGAAAGTAAAGGACGATGCCGGGTAGCATACTCAAAGAGATATCCACTTTCCTTGGCTGAAGGAAAAGTAACTTCCTCTATTCTTCTGATAGTTGATGGTGATAGTCCAAGTCGGTACTTTTTTTTGTTACTATTTACAATTTGCTTTGCATTTTTAGCATCCCCATAATTTTCAGCTGGTTTCTTGAGCGTAATCATTTCTGATTGATAATCAATGCCTATAAAGGCACAAGTCCGTTTGAGAACTTTCTCTGGGTGTTCTAGTAATTCTTCATACTGGATTTCAAGGTAATCTTTAGAAAAAATAGCCGCATCAGATCGGGCTTTTTGTACAGATTCATGCCAAACGCTAGCAAATAAAAGTGGACTTTTTCCCCAGAGTTTCTTGGCTGATAAGCAACAGTCACGTGGGTCACGAATAATGTGTAAAAACTTTGCGTTCGGAAAAATATCTTGCTTAAGGGTCCTCATTTTAGTTATGTAGCTGGGAGTTTTATCTCCTATAATAACATTAGGTGAAGATTTGGGACCATAATGCCTTAGTAAAAATCCAAATACGTCAGACCAGTTAGTAGCTTCGGAAGCTACAGTAACCAAATTATACTTATCAAGGTGTTTACCTTTTTTTCGCATGTCCTCAAAAAATGTAGTTTCCGCTAATTCATCGTAAATATTTGCCAGCTTTCCAGTATCAATCGGGAATTGATACTGGAGTTTATGATACAAATACGGGATAAAGTGGGTTTCTACACTAGGAATACTTATTTCGGGGTGCTGATTCAGTAAGTTTCTTAGCAATTTTGTGCCGCTTCTAGGCATACCTACTATAAAGAGAGGGCCTTTAAAAGTATCCATTTTAATATTTGAGGTTAGCTATCTTTTATTTGCAAGAAGTCAACAGTTGGTGTAGCTTCGCTGGAATAATAATAGGAAATCGATTTTTTAGATATTTAATGTGCGGGACGGTTGACTGAAATAGAAAAAGGTTGTTATACTTTATAAGTAATCAAGCTAGCTAGTAGATCTTAAACAGGCTCAAATTAATAGGGCATTAGGTTTGGAATCGTGCGATACCAGTAATTATGTAAATCGTAACCCACTAATTAAGTGAATATTACCCGAACTGAAAATTATTGAACTACCAATGCAGCAGGTATAATATTTTAATTTTACTAATGTAATATTTAGAGTGTTACAAACATATATAAAATGAGGCTTTTGTTTACAGATTTTGATATTCCCTACTTGCTAAATGATGCTGAGTATGCTGTGGGGGGGGCGTGTGTAAGACAATATACTTTTGGAAAAGCCTTATATACTCTGGGGCATACTGTAGGCTTTTTGACTTGGAAAGGTGCTAACCAGTACATCGAAGCGGTTGAATATCCGTTTGACTTAGTAGAGGCGTATCGTAAAAAGGGTGGTATCAGTGGGTTGCGATACTTCTATGAGCGAATACCAACGGTTATTCGTGCAGTCCGACAGTATCAGCCCGATTTTCTTTTTTATATCACGGCTTCCTTTAACGTAGGGGCTTGGGCATTGGTCGGTAAAGCACTAGGTATTCCTTTTGTATATTTAGTAGCTAACGATATTGATTGCGACGATAGAATTAAAAGTAGGCTTAGTATTCGTGAGTGGTTCTTTTTTAGATTGGGCTTAAAATATGCTAGATTGATAATATGTCAGAATAACTACCAACTCACCCAGCTACAGAATCGCTACCCTACCAAAGAATATATTATTATTCACAACCCTTTTCATCAGCTAGAAACTCGTCCTGATCAGGTTATTGGTGCTGATCGTAAATACATTGCTTGGATAGGAAGGTTCTGTCATCAAAAAAATATGAACGCCCTATATGAGATCGCTCGCCGGTTGCCTAATCAATTATTCAAAATAGCAGGAAAAAATGATCGTCCAGATCAAGAGACCTATGAAGCCCTCGAGAAGTTAAAATCCTGTAGAAATGTAGAGTTTGTTGGCTACCTCAAGCGTCAAGAGATAACCCACTTTTTGTCAAAGGCTCATGCTGTTCTCAATACCTCGCTATATGAAGGGTTTTCCAATGTATTTCTAGAAGCCCTGTCAGTAGGGACACCTATTGCTACCCGACAAGAGACAGATCCTGATGGTATAATAGCAAAGTATGAGTTAGGACGGGTAGTAAAAGAATATGAGAGCTTACCTAATGCCCTAAGTGAGCTAATTACTCATACTGAATATAATCTGTTATCGGAAAGGTGTATTGAGTATGTAACTAAGTATCATAATGCTCATTACTTAGCCAATAAAATGAGCAGTAAATTAGAGGAAATACTAAACCAAGAAAAGGTTATTTGAGTAACAGCATCTCAGGTAATTGACGGCGAATAGCCGAATAGACCAACTCAGTGTACATAATGAGAAACATTACTAAGAAACCAATCTGACCAATATCTCCCTTGTAGTGCATAAAATGAGTATAACGGCGATTGAAGTTAGCCAAAAACATTAGCATAATAGCCGTCATTAAGATGATGCAGTAGTAGTATAGGCTGCCTTTTTTCATCCTAGAGAGGGTATCGTAGCGACGGTAGATATAGAAGTATAAGAAAAAGGTATATAATAAGCCAAGGATACCTTGTTGATGGAGAAATCCATTCCAGAATCCTTCCGACCAATTATATTCCCAGTCTTGAAAAAACATGCGTGGTATGATAGTAAAGTTATTAATAGCTTGTTCAACAGCTAGATCAGACACTTTACGATTAAGTTCTTGAAAGTCTTCTACACTTCTAACCTCCAACATAGATTGGATACGCTGGAGAATGAAGTCGGGCTGAAATAGCACTACTAAAAGTGCAATAATAGAAAGATAACCTACAAAGCGAAAATCTTTCTGTAACCAAGAGACGACCAGAAATACCAAAGCGCACCAGACATAAGCTTGGCGTGAAAGTGATATGGCGATGGTTGGTAAAACAATACCCAATACTAAGTAGTAAATTAGCTTATAATCTTTCACATAAATATTTCTTACGATAGCTACCAGGAATATAAATACTAATATCATACTCCAGTCATTCTTGTGCCCAAACAATGGGTTAAGCCATAAGATGTTCCTGTCAACCTCACTAGCCATAGTGCCAAATACTTGGTTAGGGTACTGTATTGCTACAAATAGTAAACTGATCGCCTCTAGAATAGCGAGTAGAATAATGAAGTTAATGAAGTAGGTAAGCTTATTAAAGGGTAGGCGGGTAAATATAAAATACAAGAATAGGATAACTGATAAGTTATCATATATTATTGCC
Source organism: Bacteroidota bacterium (assembly GCA_039198955.1). Lineage (GTDB taxonomy): Bacteria > Bacteroidota > Bacteroidia > Cytophagales > Cyclobacteriaceae > Tunicatimonas. The sequence continues at coordinate 45,449 of JBCCTI010000006.1, forward strand.
AATATATTAATGCTATTTGCTGATGAGCCATCGCTAGATATAGGCATATCTCTGAACAAAATCTGGTAACTGGAAGAAATTTGCAGAGTAGTAAGGGAAATGAGAATCAAAAAGAGTAAACTGGGACTAATCTGCAGGTTCCTTAGCTTTTGCTTCTGCAAACTTTGAATGAAAAATGTAGCAAAAGCTAGACGGGTAATAGTAATTCCACTTATTGCATTATCAAAAAATATAGAAAAAAAAGGGATGAATAAAGCCATCAATACAATGACGCTGGAATAATAGTATGAGTAAAGCTGGATGAAAATCAGAAGTAAAGCAACCACTAACCTTATTATAATAGGTGTTTCGAGGTATACGGCTGCCCAGCAAATTAAATATAGCGAACTTAGTCTGAGAGCGTCCTTCCAGAAAGAAGCGTGGTTAGCTTGCTCGTCAGTTAACTCTGATCTTACTTGAACGGTTTTATATGCATTCATATCGACTCGCGAGGAGTATCTGACCTAAGTGACTCCAGCTTGTAATAAATGTCTAATGCTTTTCGTTGAGCAGGAAAGTCCAGCAATTTGATAAAGCTATTGTTAGTTTTTTTATTGTGATAGCTACTTTTTAAGATAGTGTTTACCATTGGTAGTCCACAAAACTCAGAGAGACCTTGAAGGATACTTGCGTTGTGCATGAAGTCTTCGTAGTTGAAGATAAAAGTATCCTGATCGGTATTTTCCAGAATATTTAAAAGTAGGCTATTGTAGAATTTCCACCCCTTTACTGATTTGTAGGTTCGTTTCAACTTATCGTCTAACCGTTTATTTCGGAGGTAATGTTGCATAACCTGATAGGGGTGGCGATATATCGCAATAATCTTATGCTTGGGTAAGTACTGTTTCCAAAGGGGGTAAGTAATACAAGTTCTTGGGTCTTTAAAGCCCCAATACTGATAGGAGTTATTACACTGCTGAATGGACTGTCGCATGTATGTCTCTTGTTGACGACTAGTTTCAGATATCTGTAAGTCTTCCAATGTATCTAAGCTCTCTAAATCCTCACAATCTAAAATACTTTTATTTATGTTCTTAAATGAGAGACGTTCATACTTATTACCAGTATGGTAGTCTTGATCTTTGATAGCTTCTTCCACCATGTTGATGCCAGACTTATGAAGAGTCTCAGCCAATAATGTGGTTCCAGACTTATGCATACCTAATATTACATATATCATATAATAAATATTAAATAATTTCAAATATAGGATATAATGAGATAATTTGCAGCTTGAAACAATAAAAGGTATCAGCAAGATTAATAAGCTTGAGAACTATCACAATAAGGTTAATGAATATAGTTATTAATTTATTCATTTGTGATTATCTTATGAATTAGGCAAAATATTCTAACCACTAACTGCCCTCTTTCTTACCTGAAGCCCTAATTAGCATAAGCACGTGTATGAGCTTAAAGCCAACTATAATTAAAATCGTAATTGTTGTAGATACTATGGTAGCAGGTGGAAAAGAACGTCGGCTGCTTGAGCTGCTAAAAGGACTAGAAAATAATAAAACGGTCTCGGTTTGTCTGATCATTTTGTCCAATTTAGTAGAATATGAAGAGTTGCACCACCTAGCTATTCAAACCATTTTTCTTCCCCGAAAGGGAAAAAAAGATTTTACGATATTTTATAAACTCTATCGCACTATCAGTAAGTTTAGTCCTGATATTATTCAGAGTTGGTCTTCAGTCGCTTCTGTGTTTCTTTTACCTACGATATCATTTAGTAAAGCTCGATTTATCAATGCTATCATTGCTGATGCTCCTACCTTAGTTAGGGCTTTTAGTAGTAGATGGTGGCATATAAGGCTTTCTTTTCCGTTTTCTGATAATATTATAAGCAATTCCAGAGCGGGTATTAAGGCTTACAACGCTCCTCCAAACAAAAGCTACTGTATTCCAAATGGTATAGATTTAGCTCGTTTTGAACATCTACCAGATACTTCCAAAATACGGCATCGTTTTGGAATAACTACCACCCACATAGTGGGGATGGTAGCTAGTTTCCGGGGAGCTAAAGATTACATTACTTATTTAAGAGCTGCTCAGCAAGTAATTGAGGAACGAGATGATGTCACTTTCATGGCAGTGGGGGATGGAAGAGACTTACTAGGTTTGTCTAAGATGTATAGAAGTGAAGAGAAAATTATTTTTACCGGAAGAATCACGGATATTGAAGCCGTAGTCAATATATTTAGTATCGGGGTGCTCATCACAGACCCATTAGTACATGGGGAAGGAATACCTAATTCAGTTATGGAATACATGGTATTAAAAAAACCCGTCATTGCTACCGATACTGGAGGTACTACTGAGTTAGTAGGTGACCAGCTAACTGGACTAGTGTGTCAGCGACGTAGTCCTTATGATTTAAAAGAAAAGATAATGTACTTGCTCGACCGTCCACAAATAGCACGGTCTATGGGAGAGGCGGGAAGAAAGAGAATAGAGGAAGACTTTACCCTTAGCACAATGACCCAGGCTTATCTCGATTTGTACGGCCAATCTTTTGTGAAACATTGATAAACAGTAACGATCGTCACAAATGTTGACTGTATGAGTACGAGTACCCAGAAGATATTATTTATTCATGCAGGTAGCTTCTCTATGGTAAATACTTTACTACAAGATAAGCTGCCTGACTTTTTTCCTGGTTATGAGATGCATGATATTGAAATGTATAAAGTACTGCGGAAGAATAAAATAATATTACTGCTGAACATTTTTTACTTCATTAAAGAATATGGGGGGGATTTTCTCTTTGGACGACGTAGAATTAAGGAGATGAGGCGGTTTTTTGTAAGTACTCTTTATGTATTTGATTTTTTCAAGAAATACTTAGAAAAGAACATAGATATAAGCCAATATACATTTTCATTGCAAACCCAATCAATTTATGACTTTGAAATAAACGGGCTGCCTCATTTTATTTACACCGACCATACCAACCTGTGTAACTTTTTCTATCCCACATTAAGTCTAGCACCAAGTCGTCTGGTTAAGTCAGAAATATATCATATCCGGGAGAAAGAGTTGTACGAGAATACTCGTAAGATATTCGTTATGGGTAATCATACTAAGCAGTCCTTGATCAACCAGTATAATATAGAAGAAAATAGTGTAGTTGAAGTAGGATGTGGGGGCAATATTTCAGTACCAGCGACTGTTGACACCAAAAAGTACCATAACAAAAATATCCTCTTTGTTGGAGACCGATGGGAGTTAAAGGGTGGATTAGTTCTAATAGAAGCTTTTAAAATTGCCAGAAAGTATCACCCTGATGCTACCCTAAATATCGTGGGTTCTAATCCTTCGGTAGGGAAAGTCAAGGGGTGCTACGTTGTAGACCGGGTTCCGCTGGAAGCTTTAAAGAGGTACTATGAAAAAGCTAGTATTTTTTGCATGCCTTCTATCGTAGAAACTTTCGGTATAGTATTCGTAGAGGCTATGTACTACCGTCTTCCAATTGTGACTAGTAACATTGGTTCCAATAGCTTTACCATACAAGATGGAGTGTCAGGTGTTATTACTGACGGCAGCGTTTATCAAATTAGTCAAGCCTTAATATCACTATTAAGCAACGCTGGAAAATGCCAGTCATATGGAGAAGCAGGTTATGAGTTAGCCTGTAAGAAGTACACTTGGGATGTTATACTAAATCGAGTGAGTACAACAATTTTAGATGAGATCAGCTATTCCCAAAGAAATAGATCCCAGACAGTAAAAAATGGTAGCTAACCAAGCTCGACTTCAGCCTTAGGCGGCCCTAGCCATCATAGTGTATAAGTGTTCAATCTTATGCAAAGCAGCCTGTAAACTGGCTTGTAGTTTGGCAATTTGCTGGGCTTGTTGTGCTATGATTTCGTCCTTGCTCATCAATGGCTAGTTCCGAAGCTTTTCTCTCTTTTGCAAATCCACCTAAACAGTTACGTTTGCAGATCAATAAGGCTAAAAATCATATTGATTAGAAATCAGGGATAAGTATCTTAGGACGTAAGATATTAGTTTACTAGCGCGTGATTTTTCGATAGAATGACTTCATGAAACAATTAATAGTTATTGCAATCTGTTTTGCCAGCGTATCATTCGGGTGGGCAGCTACGGTCGATACTGTCCAAGTTTTTAGCGATCTTATGCAGCGGGAGATTTCGGCGGTGGTGATTACCCCTGAAGAGTACGCTACTGAAGAAGCGCAACGGTTTCCGGTGGTTTACCTGCTGCACGGGCACAGTGGTGACTACGCTGACTGGATTACCAAAGCGCCTAATATAGAACTATTGGCCGATCGTCATGATATGATCTTGGTATGCCCCGACGGTGGGTTTGATAGCTGGTATATTGACAGCCCACTGGACAGCAGTAGCCAGTACGAGACCCACGTAGCTCAGGAGGTAGTCAGTTTCATTGACGAACAGTATCGTACGCTGGCGCAGCCTACCGGACGAGCTATCACTGGTCTTAGTATGGGCGGACACGGAGCCTGGTTTCTCGCTATTCGTCATACTGATGTTTTCGGAGCGGCCGGAAGCATGAGCGGTGGGGTAGACCTAACGTATAATATCAATAACTGGGGCATTAAAGATCAACTGGGGCCCTATGAGCAGAATCCTCTTCGTTGGGATTCGCTGTCGGTCGTTAATATGGTTTCTGATTTGTCTCCTGGTCAGCTTGCCTTACTTATTGATTGCGGTACCGATGATTTTTTCTTTAGAATTAATCAGCAACTGCATCAAGCATTACTCGATCAACAAGTTCCGCACGATTACATTGTGCGGCCAGGGGGACATAACTGGAACTACTGGTCTAATGCCATAGCGTATCAACTGCTATTCTTCCGGGAATTTTTTCAAAAACAGAAGAGGCTAGCCCCTTAAATTATTAGGCTATGAACGACAAGAAGTTACTAACCATCATCGGGATGGGCGGAAAGATGGGGTTGGCTCTGGCTCGTCAGTTTGGTAAAAATAATTTCACCGTTGCCATGCTGGCCCGCAGTGAAAATAAGCTAGAAGACTTTCAGAAGCAGCTTGCGGGTGAAAGAGTAGAAAGCTACTACTACTTCACTGATGCAGCCGATGCCGAATCTATTCAAACCGGGCTACGCTACGTACAAGGCTCGTTGGGCGATACTGATGTACTTATTTACAATGCTGCCGCTATCGGAAAAACTAATTTGTCAGAAGTGCCGAGTGATAAATTGATAGATGACTTTCGGGTGAATATAGTGGGAGCGATTGTAGCAGCACAGGGAGTGCTTCCGGCGATGGAAGCCAAGAAGGAGGGAAAAATCTTTTTCACCGGAGGTGGCTTGGCGATTCAGCCTGACTCCCGCTACGGCTCTTTAGGTATCGGGAAAGCCGGGCTACGCAATGCTGCTCACAGTCTGCATCAGGAACTTCGGGCGAAGGGCATTCACGTAGCCACGGTGACCATTCAAGGATTTATCCAGGAAGAAGATAAAAAGTACAATCCGGTAGCCATTGCTGATCAATTCTGGCAACTCTACGAACAGCAAGAAGGGTTTGATGCAGAAATACAGTACTAATGACCGACCCGATTACTGAATCCTGGAAAGCCAATGCGTCAGCTTGGATTGCCACAGTAGAAAGTGAAGAGCTAGAAAGCCGGAAACTGGTAACCAACCAAGCGATTATTGAGACTATTATAAAACACCAACCAAAGAAAGTGCTGGATTTAGGCTGTGGCGAAGGCTGGTTATGCCGGGCCTTGCAGTCATCAGGCATAGAAACCTTGGGAGTAGATGCCGCAGCTGACTTTATCACGTATGCGCGTCAGCAGAAAAAGGGGCAGTTTGAAGTAGCTACGTATCAGGATTTAATCCAGTACCAACCTTTACCGATAGCTCCCTTCGACGCTATAGTGATCAATTTTGCCCTGTTAGACCAAGAGGTAACCGAAGCATTACTGCCCGCTCTGCGTAATTATCTCACTACACCAGGCCAACTGTTTATTCAAACCTTGCACCCCCATACGATAGTAAGTGAAGATCCGTATCAGAGTGGCTGGCAGAACGAAGATTGGAGTCTGATGAAACGCCCGTTTACCCAGCCCTATCGCTGGTACTATCGTACCTTAGAAGATTGGGTAGCACTTTTTTCTCAATCTGGCTACCACCTGACAGAAATAAAGGAACCCCTACACCCGAAAACGCAACGCCCGGCCTCCATCATTTTTGGTTTACAGTGCGGATAATCAAAGCTCATATAACGCGATTGGTTGTCAGAAAACAGTTGCTGAGTTAATTGCTGACAAGGGGGTGGAGTATCTATTATCGCTGAAAAAGAACCAGCCACAATCCTTTGAAGAGGTGGAAAACCGCTTTCACTTCAGCCAGTAGACAACCTACCTCGTTAATGACTAGGGTTATCCAGAGTCATCGACTCCGAAAATATATAGTGTCGCATATGGAGGTAAGCCAGTTGTCCAGGCGATAGCCCGAATTTATAACCAAACTCGTAGGTTTTGCACCCCATCAATACCGTATCGAATTCCTGTAAATCTTGCTGATACTTTTCTACCAAAGGGCCTTCGCCCGAAAAAAGATCTATACTTTCATTGGGGCCGACAATATATCCGTCTAATGATACAGCTACGTAGTATACTAGTTTGCGCATAGGTTCAGGTGTTTAGGCCGTCATGGAATGATGTTCAGGTGTTCAAAGTTACTGGTTTACATGAAAACTTGAACACCTAAACACTTGAACACTGCATAAATTACTTCACCTGGCTCATAACGGCTTTATCGAACAGACGGTCGTTGAGCAGCCAGCGCATGAATAATAAGGGTTTGGCCATGCTGCCGACGGCATAGCGGGTTTTAGGCTTTTTGGCTTTTACGGCTTTAGACACCGTATCAGCAATGACAGTGGGTGAGCTTCCGTTGCCCTTTACGTAGGTCTGCTGAACGGCTTTTTCAATTGTCTTGGCCAGATCTGCGTAGGCCGTGTTGCCCGAACGTTCCATCATCGGGCCAGTCATTACATCCCCAAACTCAGTGTTAATAGCGCCAGGTTCTACAATAACTACATCAATGCCAAATTGATCCAGCTCCAGGCGAAGACAGTCTGACCAGCCTTCCAGCGCGTGCTTAGTGGCGTGGTACCAGGCGCCCAGTGGGGTATAAATCTTACCGCCCATGGAAGATATGTTGATGATGGTACCGGATCGCTGCTCCCGCATATGAGGAAGCACTTTCTGGGTGAGCGCGGCTAGCCCGAACAGGTTTACTTCAAACTGATAGCGGGCATCGTCAATGGAAGTATCTTCTACTGCCCCGTAGTTACCGAATCCCGCGTTATTTACCAGTATATCTACGCCGCCGCTCTCTTGGGTAATCTGTTCCACCGCTTGGTTAATGCCTTCATCCTGGGTAATGTCCATCTTTAGGGCAGTTGCTCCCAGCGATTCCAGATCCTGCATTTTTTCTACCCGGCGGGCGGCTACGTAAACGGTTAGTCCGTCCTGCAATAATTTTTTGGCAATCTCTTTACCAATTCCGGAAGAGGCTCCGGTGACTAAGGCTACTTTTTGTTTGTTCATAATAGTGAATAATAAGTAAGTAATCACTTACAAAATGTTGAAAATTTATTATACTTGATATTTATCCAATAGAAATTCTTTTAGCGCACTCTTATCAGAAATCCCACCCTTTAGTAAAGCACTGCCTATTCCATCAAGAGCATGAATAAGAAATTCGGCCTCTAGCTTAGGGAAAGTGTAATCTAACTTCTGAAAGGCATTAGTTAAGGCCAACTTTAGCGGCTCCATTTTACTGGGGTCATAGCCGGGTAGCTCCCATTTTAACTTAAACTGTAGATTCCAAAACTCATAGTCAGATTCTTCTACCAGAAATGGCATTTCTAAAGCTTTCCGGATAACTTCCTTAGGGTCAGTAGCCAGTACTATATCGGCGTACAAGTCGCGTAATCGTTGTTCCCCAATTTTGGTAATGGCCGCCAGCAATCCTTCTTTGTTACCGAAGTGACGAAAAATCAACCCCTCGGATACTCCTGCTGCCCGAGCCACCTTACTGGTAGAAGTAGCGTGGTAGCCCTCCTGGGCAAATAGCTCCAACGCAGCCTCTACTATCTTTTCTTGCTTTTCAGTCATAATAGTGAGTAATCACTTACATTCACGCATATCAGTATCTGAAAGTTTCAATTGCAGACAAAAAAATAAAGATCTTCCAGGTTCTGCTCTCGGCACCTGAAAGATCTTCACTATTGGTAGCAACTACATTCTTGATATTTCAATGTTAGTCTACCCGAGGTTTATAACGAACTTAGCTCGCCACTACAAAGTTATCGGCTGCCTTGTTGGTTATTAAAGTTATCGACCAATTCATAGTAGTCCTTTAGCACATAAAAGGCTTTTTTACGCTCACCGTTATCCGTGATTAACCCTTTCAGATTCCAGTAGTCCTGAACTCCCTGATAAAGGCGCATGGAAGAGCGAAAATCCTTGAGAATCCAGGGGGATAAACCTACTAGTCCTTCCTGATTACCCACTAGCTCCATTTGTTTCCGATAAACCAGAGCCTGGTAATCTTCGGTAAACACTGCCAGATCTTCTTCATTACTGGTTCTACCTCGCTTAGCACCTGCCCCCATTTCACTGAAAACAAACGGCTTATTTTCCGGAATATGAAACCGAATCTTGTGCATATTTTCCAGCATGGTTTGTCGTCCCTTTTGGGCCGACATATTCGCAAAGGCAGCCAGAAAACCGGAATAATACCAGCCAAAGTACTGATTAATTGCTGCCACATCGACAATTGCGGCTAAGGGGTCTTCAATCTCGATGTCCCAGGTTTCAAATTCCTGCCCGGCCATCGTAGGGAAAAAATACTCCTTGGCCATCTTTTGAATCTCTTCTCCCCCGAAGATCAGCGCGGCAGTGGTTAACCGGGTTTTATCCAGGCTTTTTACGTAGTCGTTCATGTTTGCAAAGAAAGTATTTCGTGCTTCCGACATGGGCGTCTCATTCCCCAGGCTCCAAAAAATAATACTAGCCCGGTTCTGATCCCGGTAAATCATTTCTTCCATTTGCTTTTTGGCCATTTCCAGCACTTCCGGACTTTCAAACTTCACACTCCAGTACACTGGAATCTCCGACCAAACCAACAGCCCCATCTTATCGGCTGCTCTCAGCATATTTTCGTTATGAGTGTAGTGAGCGAGGCGCACAAAGTTACAGTTAAGGGCTTTAGCGTGCTTGAGAAGTTCTACTGCCTCATCGTAGCTCGATGCTCGGCCTTTGGCCCCGATGGCCTCCTCGTGAATTGAGATTCCTTTCAGAAAGACCGGCTGGCCGTTTAGCAGCATCTCACGATCTTGAACGGTAATCGTTCTAAATCCAATCTGATCGCGGACTGTATCTTCTTCAGTAGCTAGTAACACATCGTATAATTTGGGGCGATCTGGCGACCATAATTCAGGAGAAGCTGGTAGTGAAATTTGCGCTTGGCCGTCTTGTACTGAAATCGACTGACTAATACCTAACTCATCAATTTGTAGTACAACTTCACCAGATTCACTTCCTTCAAGTTCTACCCATCCTTCAATCAGATTTTGATCATTAGGGGCTAATTGAACTTTATAGTTTCGGATAAAGCTCTGGGGCAACTCAAGCAGGTTTACATCCCGGGTAATTCCCCCGTAGTTTAGCCAGTCGGTGCTGGTAGTAGGAATGTCGTCAGCCGTGAGGGTATTATTTACCTTGATCACTAATAGATTCTCCCCTTCCTTTAGCTGCTCGGTCACTTCGCAATTGAAAGAAGTGTATCCTCCGGTATGGCTGGCTACATGTTCTCCATTTACGTAGATCTGAGCTTTGTAATTGATGGCGCCGAAATGTAAAAAGTAGCGTTTATCGCCCTGCTTTTCCACGAAGAAATCTCGCTTGTACCATACTTTACCATTGTAAAAAAACAAGCGAGGTTCCTGGGTGTTCCAGTCGCCCGGTACTTGTAGCGTCAAACCATCTTCCAGATTGGCTTCTACCAACTCCGAAGGACCCGGTTTGTAATTGCGTTCCAGGTACTGAAATCTGTCATTCAATGAGAAAATAGTAGGGTCAATGAGCGCATTCCAGGTACCGTGAAGAGAATGTGTGGTTCTCCCATCAACGTTACCAATCAGTGGGTCAACCGGGATGTCTTCCACCTCGGGGGCGGCAAAGAAATCTTGAGCCTGGGAAAGTGCACTTCCTAGCCCGGTTAGCAAAAGCATGGTGGTTAAGATGTGGAAAAAAGGCTGGTTCATAATTTTTTGAGTTTTAGTTTCACTACAATCTTACACAACAAATAACTTTGTATCGTCTCAACCCAACGGATGAACCAAAAAAATAATATAAATATCTGTTTTTCAAATACTTACATGTTTACTTTATTTAGCAGAAACTTTTAGTGATCGGGAATATTGGGAGGGGGTTTGGTCGGTGACTTCCTTAAAAACCCGATTGAAAGATGACTTTGAATTGAAGCCAGCTTCGTAAGCCAGTCCTAAAAAAGTGAGCTGTTCAGCCCTAGCATCCTGGAGTAGTTGTTTAAATTCTTTAACCCGATATTCATTGACCAATTGGTAAAAATTTTTTTCCAGCACTTCGTTAATTGTTTGGGATAGGTTTTGTTGGGTGATATTTAAATCCTGAATCATCATAGTAAGGCTGAACTCCGGATTTTTGTAGGGTTTTTCCTCTTCTAAATACTCAACCACTTGCCTAGCGTAAAACTGCATCTGCTCATCGGAAAGTCCGGAGCGAACGTACTTCTCCCGCGCTAAGTTATTGTCTATTTCACTGGCCAGAGCAACCGTCGGAGATTCAAAGATAATGGGTTGGGTAAGACCAAATACCAGCAGTAGATAGCCCAACAGAGCAATGTTAAACTGATGCACCCAGAAACTCATAGTTTGGAGAGAGCTAAAGTAAACTTGCACCAAAGAAGGCGAGAGGAAAATAATATGACTTAACAACGCTACCAGCATAATAAGCAGCACCCAGCTCAAAGTACGTTGCCCCGATTTCGTCGAGAAATAATTGAGGACATTTTTACGATGCTTCAGCAATAATAGTAAAGTAGCTACCCAGTAACTAAAAAATGAAACGCTAAGAATGAATATCATAGCGCTGATGTAAGGATTTATCTCCCTTTCGGGAAGGGGCTCGGAATTTAACGATAACGACTCGGGAATAAAGGCAACCCTTAACCCACCAACCAGCGCAAACGGAATGCAATGCACCAAATGCGGCCATTTAAACTCGAAGTTGGGATGAATTAAGCTACGAACGTAGAAATAGAACAGCGGGCCAGTCAGCATAAAGAAAGGAATAAATCCGATCTTGGTATAAGTGGTCAGCCCCTCCGGAATTAACAGGCCCAGAAAAAAGAGGGAAATTATTAAAAACCATGCGGCGAGAATGAAGTTGGAAACGTGCCTGGGCTTTCTAAGAATAAAAACCAAAGTACTACCCAACGATTGCACCAGTCCTAACAATAGCATTAAGCTATTTATCACCAAAATACCAGAAAATCAACCCGTCAGTTACTCCGGAAGAACAAACTACCCCGCTAGTAAAAGAAGTTTTTCGCGCTGCTAGTGATCATCAGATAAATCCGACTGAGACAATTCCCCATTTCTGAAGAGAAAATTATTCACCAATGACTAACCCCTGATTAGGCTGCCAGTTATCGTACTCCATGTAGTGCACTACCTCTTCGGCTGCCGCCTGCCCCTTTAATTTGGCGACTAAGTGCAGAGCCCCATCAATGCCAGCGGAGATTCCAGCCGTAGTGATAACTTTTCCGTTATCCACAAAACGAACATCGGAGCGCACATCTGCTTTGGGAAAAGTCTCCTGCAGTCCATCAATGGCATTGTGGAAGGTAGTAGCAGTTTGGCCGTCTAATAAACCAGCTTGCCCCAGCATAAAGGCTCCGGTACATACCGAAAAGTGCAGATCGGTGGTAGCTTTCCGCTGTTCAATCCAATTGATTAGAGCCGGATCTTTAGAAGCCTCATAGGCATTACCACCACCAAAAAAAGCCAAAATATCCGATTCAGGAGCATCTTCCAGCGAATAATCAGGAATGATGGTGAGAATGCCTTGGGATACAATGGGGTCTTTGGTTTTGGCTACCGTAAATACCTTAAAACCGGCATAGGAAAACACTTCCATGGGTCCGGCAAAATCCAGAATTTCCACTCCGTTTTGCAGATAAAAAGCAATAGTAATTCGGTCAGTATTCATTGCTTGAGCTCGTTCTTCAGTAGTTTGTTGGATTAATTCCATACCGCAATGCGCGCAGGTGCCGGGTTCACTATGGGTGAGCAGGTCACATTTCTGGTTGCAGGGCGGACAATAATACGCAATTGTTTCGGAAGCCTGGCCAAATACTGCAATGGTTGACCATAATAATGCGAGGAGCAAGAGATGAGTTTTCATGTTTTTGATTTTTTGGATTACCCTCTAAAACTATGATGAATAAGGTTTGTACACCAGGACAATCGGGCGCAGTATCAGGCCATTTGGTGTATCTCCTGAGGTAGTCTCGGTACTTCCGCAGTAAGCTTCTCAGTTGATTCTCGCTTTTCAGTCCGCAGGCAGCAGCGACCGACGCTACTTTATGCCCCTCTCCACTACCTTAAAGCCGTGCTTAACATTTAATGCGTTTGCCCTGTTTAGGGATAACTGAGGTTGAGATTATAAAATTATTTACATCAAAGTATGCTAAAACTCATAATCAATAAGGAAGTCGCTGAGTACTTTTCTTAGAAATCAAAACAAACTCGATGTGAGTGTAATAGCCATTCTAGAGAGAAAATCCACAACGCTTATGCTAGTAATAAAATGGCCGAAGAGACAAAAAAGGGGTACCAAATCTCGAAGAAAATATCTTCATTATAACCGAAAGAAATAGCCTGGAGGACTACGAAGCAGCGATGGAGATGATCGTACGAAGTCAAGACCTTCAACTGGGCAACCAAATAAGAGCAAGTTACTTTATAGGTAAATACAATGAATCAAAAACAAAGATGATTGATTATGCCTGAATAATTGGACATACTTAACCGACCAAAAAAGAGAGTCCATTGAAAAATCCTACAATTGCTAAACTGATAAACCTATGCAAAAATTATACTGCTTAATCTTCCTTCTCTGCATCACACTCCCGTTGACGGCACAGAAACAGGTATATTCTATCGGTATTTTAACAGATACAAGGACAGCAGAAGTTGCCCCACTACTTGAGCAGGTTCAAGAACAAATCAAAGCCGTAGTGGGAGAAGATGCGACCATTTTGTTTGATGAAGAAAATCTTTTAGTCAACGACTTTAGCCTTGAAAGAGCAAGGCAAAATTATCAGCAGTTATTGTCCAACAATACCGATATCATACTTGCCTTCGGTGCTATCAATAGTCTGGTGATCGGACAACAAGAGCGTTACCCAAAGCCGACCATTTTGTTTGGAGTAGTCAATAGGGATTTGATCGAGATTGAGCAGGACAGAACCACTTCTGGTATTGACAATTTCACCTACCTCATTCAGTCAAAATCTTACCAAGATGACATTACCAAATTCAAAGAACTCACTGATTTTAAAAATCTAGGTATTGTGATTGAGCAGCAATTGGTAGATATTCTCCCCTTTGAGAAAATTTTTAGACAAGAATTACAAGCCCTGGAAGTGGATTACAAGCTGATCCCTTTTCAAGTACTGACGGACATCACTAATAATCTCGATGGAATCGATGCAGTGTATCTAGCTGGTGGTTTTTTGTTACCTTCCAACGAAATCAAACAACTCGCCGACACGCTCATCAGTCAAAAATTACCTGCTTTTACCAATACCGGTATCGAGGATGTGCAAAACGGGCTTTTCGCAACGAATCAAGGTGCCAACAATATTGGGCAAATACAGCGTCGTATCGCTCTCACCGTCGAGGCCTATGTAAACGGGGCAAAACTATCAGAATTACCTGTATTCATAGATTACGATCCTCGGCTGACCATCAACTTTAATACCGCCGATATCCTTGGCGTACCAATCAAATACAGCTTGATATCGACCACTGATTTTGTAGGTGATGTCAATAATGTTGCTGCGGAGCAGAATTATAGTTTGCTTACTGCTATTGCCCAAGCCTTGGATCAAAACCTATCTCTGGCTGCCAGTCAAAAAGATATTAACCTCAGTAGCCAAGACATTAAAAGTGCTAAAAGCGACTACATACCGCTGGTTGAGGCAGGCGCAACGGCTAGTTATGTGGATCCTAGGTTGGCGGAGGTAAGTTTTGGACAAAATCCAGAATTCTCCACAGTAGGTGCAGTTACTGCGAGTCAATTAATTTACTCTAGAGCAGTGAAAGCCAATATTGCTATCCAAAAAAAGCTGCTCTCCGCTCAGCAGGAAAACTTCAATGCGGCTCAATTGGATATGGTAGCCGATGTGTCCAGTATCTATCTGGTGACTCTAATCGCTAAAGTCAATGCCCAAATTCAGTTGCAAAACTTAGACTTGACCAAGCAAAATTTACAACTCGCCCGGCAAAATTTTGAGGCTGGGGAATCTGGTAAATCTGATGTATTAAGATTCGAGAGTCAGGTAGCCCAGAATACGCAGTCGTTGGTAGAGGCTATCAATCAGTTAGAACAAAATTTTGTTCTACTCAATCAATTACTAAATAATCCGATCGACAAGGAAATCGATGTTGAGGATTTAGTACTAAATGAAGGCTTACTGGAAAAATACAACTATGATGAATTGACCACATTTCTCGAGAATCCCAATTTGAGAGATCTTTTTGTCGAATTCTTAGTGCAGGAAGCATTACAAAATGCTCCGGAAATCAGAGAACTTAAATATAATCTAGAAGCTACGGAGTACTCGATAGATTTGTTCGGTAGAGGGCGGTATTACCCTACCATTGCCGCACAAGGGCAATACAATGCTGTATTCAGTAGGAACGGCGCTGGTAGTGAGACTCAACTGATTACGGGCGGCTCTATTCAGAATACCAATTATAATCTTGGTTTGAATATTTCTCTGCCGATTTTCAATCAAAATCGAAATAATATTAACCGACAAACCGCCAAGGTTCAAAAGGAACAACTATTACTCAATCAAGATAATTTGCAGCTTGCCATTGCTGCCGATGTCAGCACAAATGTATTAACCCTGATCAATCAAATATCTAATATTCAACTCTCAGAGATCTCAGAGCGCACCGCTAGGGAGGCACTAGAATTGACGCAGGTTGCCTATTCTAGCGGTGCAGTCAACCTCATTCAATTATTAGATGCACAAAATAACTATCTCAACGCCCAGCTTGCCAGAGCTGCTGCGGTATATAACTTTTTGATTAATGCCGTACAGCTGGAGCGGAGTCTTGGCTACTTTTTTCTACTCAATACGGAGGAAAAAAACGATGATTTTAAAAGGCGGTTTTTTGAATTTATAAATAATGCTTCCAATGACAAATAATACTACAATGAATCTCTATCCCTCCATCTTTGTCCTGATCTGTTTGGGACTATCCCTGATTTCCTGTCAGGGAGAAGCAAAAAAAGAAGAAACCTTTTTGCGCCCTGTAAAATATGAAACGGTCAGTTATGGCGACAAAAAGAATATTAGAAGTTTCAGCGGAACTGCCCAAACGGATGTAGTCGTCCAGTTGAGTTTTCGTAGCTCGGGTATTATTACCCAGTTTAATATTAAACTTGGTCAGAGAGTACGTAAGGGGCAACTGCTAGGTAAACTGGATAACGTACAATCCCGCCTGGCTTACGAACAAGCTATTACCCAATTGAATAGTGCAGAATCTCAGATGAATACCGCGAAGCTCAGCCTCAATAGAGTTCGATCATTATACGAAAAAGGAAGTGCTGCTTTGGGTGAATTTGAGGCAGCGAAAAATGCCTACCGAACGGCCCAAGAGGGATTTCAGTCTGCCCAACGGGGGGTAGATATTCAAAAAGAGCAAGTCAGATTTGGGTATCTGTATGCTCCGGCAAATGGGGTCATCTCGAGCGTACTGGCAGAAAAGGATGAAAATGTAAGTCCAGGTCAACCCGTAGCAGTGCTTAACGAGGGAACGACTATGGAAATTGTAATCGGTATTCCCGAAAGCGTGATCAACAGTGTAGAAAAAGATATGGTTGCAACGGCAAGTTTTGCCTCATTACCCGATAAAAGCTTCAAGGCAGCAGTAACGGAGGTTGCCCCTTCCGTTGATGGAAACACTGCTACTTATCCCATTCGTCTGACCATTGAGGGGGCTAAAGGGGAAATCAAAAGCGGAATGGCCGCCAACGTCAGTTTTGATTTTAGTGAAAAAACTTTAGAGAATGCTAAGTCGCTGATCATTCCCATCAAGGCAGTGGGAGAAGATAATAACGGTCAGTACGTATTTCTGATTGATCAGAGCCGCGATACCGCTATTGTGAGAAAGCAATACATTGAGATAGGTGAAATCAATGAAGCGGGATTTACTGTCAAGTCGGGAATTACCGCTGGGCAAAAAATAGCTACTGCCGGCCTGCAAACCCTGCTGGATGGGCAACAAGTCCTCGCACAATAACTTATAGATAACTATTCTAGAAAATAAAGCCTTAGAATTATCTTTTAACATTGAGTCTTCATGAATTTAGCTAAATTTTCCATAGAAAAAACAACCATTGTCCTCGCCATACTACTTACGGTTATTTTGACAGGCATTTCTTCCTACAATAATTTAGCCCGGGATAGTATGCCATCCTTTACGGTACGTATAGCTTCTGTAGTCACTGCTTTTCCCGGTGCAAGCCCCCAGCGTGTAGAGCAACTGGTTACCGATAAGATAGAGAAAAAAGCCCAAGAACTGCCTGAGTTAGACGAGGTGACCAGCACTTCCCGTACGGGGCTGTCTATCGTAAAAGTTGCCTTAAAGGATGAAGTACCCACCAAAGATATGCAGGCCGTTTGGGATCGACTCCGCAGAAAACTAAATAAAATAGAGGGTCTTCCAGAAGGGGTAGTTCCGTCATTAGATGAAGAAGGAATTGGTGAGGTATATGGTATAGTAGTGGGACTCACGTCTGATGGCTATTCTTACGAAGAGATGAAAACCTATGCAGATGATATCAAAGATGATTTCATTAAATTACCGGATGCTGCCAAGGTCGAACTGATGGGGGAGCAAGAGGAGCGAGTATTTATTGAATTTGATAATACCAAACTGAAAGAATACGGACTATCAGCAATTATACTACAGCAACTCATTTCATCTACTAATATCATTAACCCAGGCGGGCAAGTCAATATTGAAGATGAACGCATTATATTGGAGCCCACAGGTAACTTCAATGCCGTAGAAGATATTAAAGATATGCTGATCCCTACGGCAGGTGGTCAGCAACTCGTCAAACTGAGGGATATCACAAATATTTACAAAGACTACATTGATCCACCTTCGCAAATAGTAAAAGTGAACGGGCAAGATGCCATATCCATACATGTAAACCTCAAAGACAATGAAAATATCGTAGCACTTGGAGAGGATGTCGATGTTGTCATCAAGGATTGGAAAAGAATACTACCCGCTGGATTAGAGCTTGCCCGAGTTACTTCACAGGATGATTATATCCAATTTAAAATTGACAATTTTGTCGACAATGTCTTTCAGTCTGTTGCCATCGTGCTGCTCGTTATGTTGATTTTCCTAGGTATTCGTACGGGAATTGTGATTGCGAGTCTCATTCCTATCGTAATCATTACAACGATCATGGTGATGGGGTTTCTCGATGTAGGGCTAAATCAAGTCACATTGGCTGCCCTGATTATGGCGTTGGGGATGATGGTTGATAATGCCATTGTCGTAGCGGAAACGATCCTAGTTAAAATAGATAAGGGGATAAATAAAAAACAAGCAGCCATAGAAGCATTCTCCGAGCTTTGGACTCCCCTGTTGATATCTACCTTGACCACAAGTGCTGCGTTTCTAGCATTTTATCTTTCACCTACGGTGATGGGAGATATCGTGGGGCCAATATTCGTAGTCATCACGATTGCTTTGTTATCCTCGTGGCTGGTTGCATTGTCTATTATAACCTTATTCTGTTATTTATTTTTAAAGGTGTCCCCCGATGGCAAACAGAAATTGAGTCTGGTAGATCGTATTATTAACACCCTCAAAAAATACTACAAGAATTTAATACTAAGGTCACTCGGTAGCCGATATCTGGTGCTTGGGGTTATTTTCTCGGGCTTCTTTGTCTCGATGCTTCTCTTTGGCAATATCCCTTTTATCTTCTTTCCCGATAGTGATCGCAATTTGATTACAATGGATGTCAATCTTCCACAAGGCACTAAAATAGAAGCTACCGAGAAACTCGTCCAGCAAATAGAGCAATACATGCGCGATTCCTTGCTCGTCCCTGATCCGAGTCAGAAAGGAATATTAAACTGGACTTCCTACATCGGTGAGGGACCCGAGCCTTACGATCTTGGATATAATCGAGACGAGCCAAACTCTAACTATGCCCATATTGTAATGCGTACGACTTCCTTCAGGGAGAATAACGCCATGATTAACAAGCTAGATCGATTTGCTTTTTTCAATTTTCCAAATGCAGATATAAAAGTCTTCCCACTGGCGGCTGGAGAAGCTGGTGAACCTATTGAAATAAAAATATCAGGAGATAATCCCGATGAATTATCAACCATTGCAGAACGAGTTAAACTTAAATTGTCCACTGTTCCGGGCACTAAAAATGTGAAAGACGACTGGGGCCCAAAGAGTAAAAAATTTCTTGTTGATATCGATCAATCCAGGGCGCAAAAAGCAGGGGTAACCAGTCAGGATATCTCCGCCTCACTGTTGACCGTACTGGATGGATTTCAGACCGGAAGCTACCGCGAGGAGGATAAGTCTATCCCTATTGTCATGCGAAGTGACTCGGATCAGCAACAGACTCTAGCCTCGCTCGAAACCATGAATATTTTTGCTCAGAATTCAGGTAGAAGTGTTCCACTGCTGCAGGTAGCGTCCATCATCCCTGATTGGCAGTATGCCAAGATTCAACGCGAGGACTTAGAACGCACCGTCAATGTCAGTTGCGATTTGCGAGAAGGTGCTAATGCCTCCGAGATCACTGGACAAATGAGTACTTGGATAGAAGGAGATAGCCAAAATTGGCTGCCGGGCTACAGCTACACCTTCGGTGGAGATGCCGAGCGGGCCGCCGATAGCATGGGGTCTGTAATTGGATACTTACCAGTATCAGGTTTCATAATTGTACTGCTGTTGATTATTCAATTCAATAGTGTAAAGAAGATGACCATCGTACTGCTGACTATTCCATTAGCCGTGATCGGGGTAGTAATCGGTTTACTTTCCTTCAGGGAAGCGTTTGGTTTTATGCCGTTTTTGGGGGTCATTTCGCTAGCAGGCATTATCATCAATAACGCTATAGTACTCGTGGATCGAATAGAAATTGAGGAAGGTATTCGAACAAGGCAAGATGCTGTAGTTGCTGCCTGCTTACAACGATTTAGACCGATATTGTTGGCTACGTTTACGACCGTGTTTGGGATGATACCACTGTACCTAAGTGGTGGAGACCTATGGGAAGGGATGGCAGTTTGTATTATGGTGGGGCTGCTATTTGGAACCATTATCACGCTATTGTTCATCCCCTGTATGTACAGCATTTTGTTTGGTATTAGCTATAGAGACTATCAATTTGATGAGGCACTGCTAGATGCTTAATTCATGAGAAAATGGTATACCATCAACACCGAAGACCCTAATTACCTGTACTTTCTATTCAGTTTAGTATTAATGCTGGTACTACCAACATTAACTCCAATATTACATGCCGGGGTGCTTATTATGAATATAACCTATGGTTTTGTGCTTTTAATGAGCGTAATATACATGGGTACTACAAAGAGAGATTCTTTCGGGTTGGGTATTATCGCAGCGATTATGTACGGATTATTCCTTTATGAACAGCAAAATATCTATTTCAGTCTCGCAAGTGCCGCCGCTACGCTGGTATTTTTTAGCATAGTATTGGTAAAAATTCTCCGGTATATTTTGTTGAATCCTATTGGTGTCAATGAGATATATGCTTGTATCACAGGATACATGATTCTGGGGGTATTAGGAGCCCCCCTATTTTTTATTATTAATAAGACCGCCGATGATGCTTTCCTTTTATCTGGACAAGGAGATTTCTATGACTTTATATACTTTAGTTTTATAACCCTCACTTCAGTAGGATACGGCGATATGAGCCCAGTACATCCATTCGCTATGTCAGCTGCCATCTTACTCAGTGTAGCCGGCCAGTTATATTTGACTATTTTAATAGCCATTATTATTGGGAAGTTTTTTGCGGGAGATAAAGAGGGGAAACTCGAATAGTTGTCAGCATTTACACTAGTAAAGAAGAAAGCATACAACAACATAAGAATTAATGAATCAGAAATTAATCAATGACTATCATGAAAAGTGGTAGCCAACATTTATATGGCGATCATACTCTCTATGAGTTTGTACATCGCTTACATTTGGCTGTTTGCGGAAATGCTCCGTTTCCTTCAAATAAGCACTGATAGCTACCCGTCATACTTTATCCAAATACTTCGTATCTTCCCCGAGCAAAACGCGTTGATGCCTACACGTTGAGCGCAATAACTCATAACTCAACTTATGATAAGGAAGAAAAAATGGAACAAAAAATCAAAGTCAAAAAAGGCACTGTGGAGGAAACCCTCTTGCTTCCTTTGTGGGGTAGGGCGACTGAAGCCGAAAAACCCAAGCCGCGACTAGTTGACAAAAAAGCTATTGAGATTATTAAAAGTCTCGATTACGATTTTTCGACAATGAACAAAACGCAGTCCATGTCTCAGCATGGCTGGGTAACCCGTAGCCTGCTAATTGACAGGAAGATCAATGAATTTTTGAAAGAACATCCCGAGGGTACTGTCGTCAATGTCGGCTGCGGATTAGAGACCAATTTTACCCGCGTGGACAACGGCAAAATGCTGTTCTACAACCTTGATCTGCCTGATGTTATTGAACTGAGGAAGAGTTTTTTTGAGGACAGCGAGCGGTGTAAAAGTATTGCCAGTTCTTTTCTGGATACCCGTTGGTTTGATGAAATTGAGGTTAAGGACGGCCTGCTTTGTGTTGCCGGAGGGGTGCTGTACTACCGCAACGAAGCGGAAGTTAAAGAGTTTTTCCGCGCCGCAGCGGATCGTTTCAAGGAGTGTGACTTTTACTTTGACTCTTTATCTCCTCAGGCCATGAATTTTGCCAAAAAAGCGGTTATCAAAAAAGGCGGTATGGGTATGTCTATGGACGGTGGCTGGGGACTCAAGCCAATCAAATCCCTTGAAACCTGGGACAAACGCTTTAAGGTAATAAGCGCAATACCAATCAACAAAGGAATGAGAAACGGGCTTTCATTGCCAATGAAAATTGCTTCTTATATTCCTGATATACTTGGAATGTGCTCAATGGTTCATTTAAGAATGAAGAGCAACGAATAAGATAATAGGGTTGACAGCGTACAACAGCGGCGATGTGGGTTCACTCCCCAGTCGCTACCCCTAAATTGCCCTTCGCTTCGCATCGTCGCGAACGCTCGCAAAAATTATAAGTTTAAAATGCGACTAATACTTTCCTATTTATTCGTGTCTTTCGTGACTAATGTCGCAGTATCCCAAAATGACTTTCAACGAGTCTTTAATAGTAGCACCAGGCCTAGTAAGGAAAATATCCGAATTAATTTTCTAGATGACGCGGGAAATTCTGGTCATTTACCTATATCCATCATGAAAGGTGAAAATGAAGGGCCTATTTTCACAATCGTTGCTGGTATTCACGGTTTTGAATACCCCCCCCATCGTAGCTACCCAAGCATTGATGAAAGAAATTGACTTGGAGCAACTTGATGGTACTATAATTATTATTCCGATTGCTAGTATGGGGGCATTCTTTGCTCGCACACCTTTTGTCAGTCCCGAGGATCAAAAAAACCTAAACAATGCCTTTCCCGGTCGAGCTGACGGTAGTATAACCGAGCGAAAAGCCCATTTTATAACTAAAAATATTATCTCCCGTGAGTGATGTTTTCCTCGATATCCACGGCGGGGATGCCCCTGAAGATTTAATCCCCTTTGTATGCTACTATAACAACATTGAAAGACCCGATCAAACAGCGTTGGCCAAGAAACTCTCCGAAAATAGCGGGTTTGAATATGTAGTCTCCTATCCCTACACAATTTCAGATACTGAACCAGCCAAGTATGCTTTCAAACAAGCGGTGCAGGATGGTAAAACAGCCTTGAGCCTTGAAGGTGGGAAATTAGGCAATGTGCAAAGGGAGGATGTAGACTTGATAAAACAAGGCGTGTACAATATGCTCGCCACGATGGGTATGTACGCTAACGGCACTGGGCCTCATCCAGATATAATCTATCGCAACAGTCAAACCTACATCAGATCTACCGTCCAAGGTGTTTTTTACAGCGAATACAAAGCGGGGGATAGTGTAAAAGAAGGAGACCTTGTAGGCCACACTGCGGATGAATTCGGCAATATTATAGAGCAATATACAGCGCCAAACGACGGGATTGTTCTATATAATTTAGCTACGCCACCGATAAACGTCGATGAGACAATCATGTGTATTAGTTCAAAAGTAGAAGATTAAAAAAGGTTGAAGACTATATCTATCGAGTCTGTAGAAAATCGTGGTAACTCCCGAAATACCGTTGGGGTTTTTATATTCTCAGGCTAATTTTGTATTATTCCTACAAGTCAGTAATCAACCTAAATGGATAAGATACAAGCGTTTCTGCGCCAGCTTCTCTCGACCATTCGGCAGCAGTGGTTTCAGCTTACTTTTCGGCAGCAAATTATAACATTAGCGACGAGCGTAGGGGGTATCGTATTATTGATCGGGCTAATCATATTTCTGGCTTCGGACGAATTTCTCGAGGCTGATTCGGCTGACCCTGCGTTTCAAGCCTACATTTCATCATACAGTTCGGGGGCGCTATCGGTAGAGTCACCTATCCGGGTTCGGCTTACTGCCCCGGCAGCCGACAGTGCCCAGGTAGGTCAGCTCATCCGCCAACGGCTGTTCCGTTTTGAACCTGAAGTGAAAGGGGAAGCCTACTGGGCTGACCAAAATACCGTTGAATTTCTTCCGACTGAACCGCTAAAAAGTGGACAACGTTACCAAGTTAATTTCGATCTGGAAGAGGTACGGGAGGTGCCTAATGGTTATGAGTCATTCGCTTTTAGCTTTCAAACTATTCAGCAGAACTATTCAGTAGAACTGGTCGGTCTAACCGCTCAGGGTGAAAGTGAATTGGTGAATCAGGAGTTACACGGCATATTACTCACGGCTGACGCAGCTTCTGCTACCGCAGTAGAACAAATGCTAACCGCCCAGCAGGCTAACCGCTCCCTCAGCGTCCGTTGGGAACATGCTCCCGATAATCGTAGCCATTCGTTCATCGTTGATAATGTCATTCGTCAAGAAGCTCAGTCAGTAGTTATAGTGCAGAGTTCGGGTGAGTCTCTATCCTTGAATAAATCGCCCTCTTTTTCGGTAAATGTCCCATCCCGTTCGTCCTTTGAGTTACTGAACTACCGCGTGGTAGAAACCCCTGAGCAGTACCTCGAGCTTCGGTTTTCCGATCCACTTCGCCCGAGCCAGTCGTTAGAAGGTCTGGTGCAACTCAATACCCGGGAACCAGAAGAAGGACGCTTTATTATTGATAAAAATGTTGTAAAAGTGTATCCAGCCAATCGGCTAACGGGCGCTGCCAGCGTAATTGTCAACGAAGGTATTCGCAATACCGAAGATAAAAAATTTCCGTCTACCATCGAGCTTGATGTAGAATTTGAAGCGGTAAAACCTGCGGTACGTCTGCTAAAGGCGGGGGTTATTTTACCCACTACCCAGGGAACGGTGCTACCGTTTGAAGCGGTCAATCTACAAGCGGTAGATGTAACTGTAGTACGGATTTTTGAAGAAAACGTGCCTCAGTTCTTCCAAGTTAATCAGTACGATGGTCAGCAGGAGTTACGGCGGGTAGGACAACCCGTTGCCCAGCAGGAAGTTCCGTTAAATGCTTTAGGGGTGACCGATCTGGGGAAATGGAACCGTTTTACGCTAGATTTACAGAAGCTAACGACAGCGGAGCCAGGAGCGATGTACCAGATAATTATTGGTTTTCGGCAGCATCAGGTAGCGTACGACTGCGGAGGTAATGTAAACGAGTTAGATAATAAGTCATCAGCTCTAACTGATGACTGGAATAATCCCAACCGGATGTTCTGGGAAAGCTACGGGGATTACTACTACGCTGACAATTACAACTGGGAAGAACGGGAAAACCCTTGCTCGCCCTCGTACTATGGCGGAAGGCGAAGTGTGCGAAAAAACCTGCTAGTCTCTGATTTGGGACTAATTGCTAAAAAGGAGGCCGGGAACGCGTACCGAATTGCAGTTACTGATTTACAGACGACTGAACCTAAGTCGGGGATAACTATTAAACTGTTAGATCTTCAACAACAGTTAATAGCTGAAGGAACTACCGATGGTGATGGCTGGTGGAAGGTTGAAGTTGAAAAAAATCCTTTCCTGGCTGTAGCCGAAGAAAACGGGCAAAAGAGCTATCTTCGATTAGACGATGGCACTGCATTATCCTTGAGTAATTTTGATGTGGACGGTCAGGCCGTAGCCGAAGGAATAAAAGGTTTCTTGTACGGTGATCGGGGAGTATGGCGACCCGGTGACTCGCTGCATATCAATTTTATCCTTGAAGACCGAACTGAACGTTTGCCCCGTAATCATCCGGTTATTTTTGAACTGACTAATCCCCGGGGCCAAGTCACCCGGCGGATCGTGCGAACTGATGGAGTAGAGGGAATTTATAATTTCAGCACGGCTACCGCCTCCGATGATCCAACCGGAAACTGGCGGGCAGTGGTAACCGTCGGCGGGGCTACTTTTACTAAGACTGTGCGGATTGAAACTATTAAACCCAATCGTTTACGGGCCAATCTGGATTTTGGTATACCCCGCTTAACCTCTCGGGACCGTCAGGCAACTGCTGATTTGTCAGTAGCGTGGCTAAGCGGGGCCACTGCCCGCAACCTGCGAGCGCAGTACGAATTACTACTTACTCCCCGGACTACTACTTTCTCTCAATACCCTGGCTACCAGTTTGATGATCCTGCCATCGAGTTTGATCGGGAGCGAAGGGAAGTATTTGACGGACAGCTAGATTCCGAAGGAAATGCTTCGTTCCGGATAAACTTATCCTCCGAGAAGTCATTACCGGGAATACTGAATGCTACGTTCATTGGAAAAGTCTTTGAAGAAAGTGGCAACTTCAGCACCGATCAGCAAACGCTGCCTTATTACCCATATGAATCCTATGTAGGAATCAACGTGCCGGAAGGGCAAGGTTGGGGTGGTTCGTTAAATTCTAATGAAAGCCATTCGGTAGAGATTGCGGTTGTCACCGAATCGGGCCGGGCAACTAGCCGAAACGACCTGGAAGTGAGCCTTTACAAGCTAGAGTGGCGGTGGTGGTGGGATCAATCCGATCGGTCGTTAGCCCAATATGTGAACAACACCTACCGTAAGCCAGTCCAATCTGATGTCATCGATGCCTCTGACGGAACAGCGACTTGGCAGCTAACAGTAGCAGATGATACCTGGGGAAGGTATTTATTGAGGGTATGTGACCCAGTGTCGGGGCATTGCAGTGGCGAAATTCTTTACCTAGACTCACCTTACACCCAAGATGACGAGAGTCGTCCTAGCGGGGCAACGATGTTAGCGTTTTCATCGGATAAAGATACCTATCAGGTTGAGGAAGAAGTTCAGTTATATTTACCAGCACAGGTTGGTAGCCGTTTTTTAATCAGTCTGGAAAACGGAAGTCAGATTATAGAAAACCATTGGCTGGAGATTGATGAAGGGGATATAGAAAGCGACAGTAACGCAGTATTCACCTTTGAGGTGACCGAAGCTATGGTACCTAATGTGTACGCTAACGTAACTATGCTGCAACCCCACCAGCAAACGGTCAACGATTTACCTACCCGAACGTACGGGGTAATCAACCTAGCGGTAGAAAATCCCGAAACTTATCTTCAGCCCATCATTGACGTTCCGGCAAAGCTAGCTCCTGAAAGTGAAGTCACCCTAAAAATTTCTGAAGCCAATGAACGGGAAATGGCCTACAGCGTAGCCGTAGTGGACGAAGGACTGCTAGACATTACTAATTTTGCCACTCCCAATCCCCATCCGTACTTCTACGCCCAGGAAGCCCTAGGCGTAAAAACTTGGGATTTGTACGATCAGGTAATCGGGGCGTACGGCGGTGAGTTGGAGCGGCTGTTAGCCGTAGGCGGAGATGAAGAACTGGTGGAGGTAGGCGACCGAAAAGCTAATCGCTTTAGTCCGGTAGTAGAGTTTATGGGGCCATTTTATCTGGACGATGACGACGTAAATGAACATACTTTTACTTTGCCCAATTACGTAGGTTCGGTGCGGGTGATGGTGGTAGCAGCTCACGAAGGAGCCTACGGCAGTGCCGATACTACCGCGCGGGTGAGCCAGCCTCTCATGGTGCTCGGAACGCTGCCCCGCGTACTGAGTCCCGGTGAGCAGGTGCGCTTGCCCGTTACCGTTTTTGCGATGGACAACTCGGTGAAAGATGTCCGGATCAATGTGAATACTAATACCCTGATTGAACACCAAAGCATTAATAGCAAGGAAATGTTCTTTTCCGTGCCGGGCGACCGGGTTACTGACTTCTCGCTGAAAGCTTCGGAACGGGTTGGGGTAGGCGAAGTACAGATGAACGCGGCGGCGGGGCCCAATCGGGCAAACCATACTGTCGAGCTAGACATCCGGAATCCTAATCCACCCATCACTCAGGCTATCCCCCAAATTATTCCGCCAGGGGAAAGTTGGAATACCGACTACGAAGCTATCGGTCTGGCTGGAACGAATCAGGCTGTACTGGAAGTATCTAGTATTCCTCCGCTCAATCTAGGTCAGCGGTTATCGTACCTGATGCAATATCCCCACGGATGTATCGAGCAAACTGTCTCGGCGGCATTTCCGCAGTTGTACCTTGCTCGGATAGAAGAGCTTTCGGAAGAGGAACAGCTACGAATAGAGAGTAATGTCAAGCAGGCCATTCGTCGGCTTAGCGTGTTCTCAACTAACGAAGGGGCTTTTGCTTACTGGCCCGGTAGTCAGGATGCCGACGAGTGGAGCACCAGTTACGCTGGCCATTTCTTGCTAGAAGCCCAACAGCAAGGTTACTCGATACCGGCCGGACTACTGCGGGCTTGGCAGAATTACCAAAGTCGCCGGGCAAATCAGTGGGGAGCAGGGTCGGGCTACGCTCGGGAAGACCTCATTCAGACCTACCGACTCTATACGTTGGCTTTAGCAGGAACCCCCGCGTTAGGGGCTATGAACCGGGTCAGGGAAAAAAGTGGGCTGTCTTTGGCGGCAAAGTGGCGATTAGCAGCAGCTTTCGCCCTGATTGAGCAACCCGAAGTGGCTAACCAGATGACTAACCGGATAGAAGCTAGCGTGGCTGATTATCAGGAAAGCTACGTCACCTACGGTTCGGCCTATCGGGATGAAGCCATGATTTTGGAAACCCTCACTATTCTGGGGAAGACTACAAAAGCTTTACGCTTGTATCAGCGTATTTCGGCAGCTTTAAGCGACAAATCAGTATGGATGAGTACGCAAACTACCGCATTCTGTCTGATTGCAGCTAGCCAATATACCCAGTCAGTACGTACTGACAAGAATATTCAATTTACCTATCAGTCAACCGGAAGGCCCGTTACCGAGGTGCGTTCGGAGATGTCGTTAGTACAACGTTCGCTGGATATACAAAGCGGACAGCGGTATTTCGCTACGGTAGCCAACCAGGGTCAAGGAGACCTATACGTTAGAATTATACTGCAAGGTACGCCACCGATGGAGGATGCTCCGGTAGTAGAAAACGGTGTACAATTGCAAATTAACTATAAGGGTACGAATGGTGAATTGATTGAACCGGACAACATACTCCAGGGCACTGATTTTCTGGCCGAAGTCACCGTATACAATCCGGGAACCCGAGGCGATTTACAGCAACTAGCGCTAACGCATATCGTACCCTCGGGTTGGGAAATTACCAATACCCGCTTGCAAGGTACATCTGGGTTTTATCAGCAAGGGGTTTACGATTACCAAGATATCCGGGATGACCGGGTATTAACCTATTTTGACTTGCCTGCCGGACAGCGAAAAACCTTTACCGTAGTGCTTAATGCGACTTACGCCGGACGGTTTTACCAGCCCGGTATTTATTGCGAAGCTATGTACGATAATACGCTGAATGTTCGGGCAGAAAGCCAATGGGTAGAAGTAAGTCAGCCGTAGTGATTGAAAGTTAGCTAGAAGCCGTTCACAGAGAGCCTCACTACGGAATTTCAAATTCAATTGGTTGACTTTTGGCTGATTCTAAACCCGCCCAATTAACCAGGCTTACTTGGTATTGATAAGTCTCGCCCGATTTCGCCTCGGTGTCCAGATATTCCATGTTGGAGAGTGGTCTGGAGGGAGTATCGCTGTAGTTAGGTTTCCGGTAGTATTCAGTGAGTTCACCTTCTTCCCGGGCGGGAGCAGTGTAAGGAGTTAATAATTTTCCATTGCGGTAAATCCGAAAAGTTTTTATCCCACTTTCCCAGTCAGGAGTAGCCTCCCAGGTAAGTTGAACGCCTTCCTCTGATTTAATTGCTTTTGGGTTGGTTGGGGTTCGCTCAGGAGGAGTAAAGTCAGGTATGTTGCCTAGTTGAGCGAATGTTTCCCATTTAGCCGCCATGGTCTGATTAGGAAACCAGTTGCCGTATTCACTATGTTCAGTAGGCCAAATAGTTGCTTCACTTTTATCTTGATTGAGTACTGCCATAATCCAGGGAATAGTCAGATAGCGAGTGTTACCAGTACCGTGCCCTGAGGCTGGGTCAATTACCAGAGTTACCGGAGCATCCTTTTCCCGCATTAGCGAAAAAGTAGCTATACCGTCTTCGTACAGCGCATTAAACCGTTCGTGTCCTTTCTCTTCAATCCCTACGTGAATGAGCATTGGGACATCGATAGCATAGGAAACACTTTGAAGCTTGGTATCGCGATTTTCCCTAGCCCGAAAGCCAGCGGATTGGAAAATAGCTGCATCGTAGCGTTCGGGGTATTTACGGAACATCACTTGGTTCCAATAGCCCCCTCCGGAATGTCCCCAAATAACCCAATTGACAGTGGCTACCTCCGGATGACCACTTAGCTGAGCCAACTCATCCAACGCTTGCAGGTAGGCTCGTTCGGTACCATTGTTCGGGTCACACCAGTCGGGGCATTCACCCTGAGGCCACAGACTAGAGCCCAGCAGAGCTGATTGGGTTTTTTCAGCCAGCAGTCGCCAATGAAGATCATCGGTAGCGGTTTGTCCGGCGGTTTGGGCACCTTCGCCGCAGCCGTGCTGGTGTAAAATTATCCGTTGTACCTGATCTAACCCCGCGGGAATCCAGAGGGTGTATTCGGCGCGGGAAAAGGCCTCCTCTTCCTGGGGTTTAATTTCGATCTGGTAAGTACTTTGGCCAACCACATTAGTGGCCATACTTACTGCAATTATAACGAAGCAAATGATTTTCATGGTAGGTTGTGATTAGTAAAATAGTTCGCGTTATTGAATCAATATAAAACTTATTTTGGTCAAGTTGGTCAAAACAAAAAAACCTACTTCGCAATGCGAGCAGGCTTTTCCAAAACTACCTAAACTATGAGAAACAATTCTACGGTGCCGCGGTCGCTGTGAAGCATGTGCGACACATCTCCATTGCTGAAGACATGACAAAGATGGGGGGTATTCCTGGAATTGTATAATCATTTACTAGCTTTGCCTTACGGATGTAAGAATTTTATAAACCTTGTTAATTTTTCATTATGATTACTCTTAAATCACAAAGTTAATGTCACTACCGTTGCACTCATGGGATGTTAGTCCAGCTGAGGCAATAAAAATTCAGCAAGAGGTACGGCAAAAGGTACGAGTTGAACCTATGATTGATCCAATTCAATACGTGGCAGGGGCAGATATTTCTTTCAATCGGGGGTCGGATACGTTTTACGCGGGGATCGTCGTACTTAAACTGCCGTATCTTGAGCTAAGTGGATACTCTTTAGTGACTACGCAATCTACTTTTCCCTATGTGCCGGGCTTGCTATCATTCCGGGAGATGCCTGCACTATTGGAAGCCTGGGATCAGTTACCTATTGACCCTGATGTAGTCGTATTAGATGGACACGGGATTGCCCACCCCCGTCGGCTTGGGATAGCATCTCACTTTGGGGTCTGGGTAGACAAGCCCACCATTGGTTGTGCCAAGAAGCTGTTGGTTGGAATGCACGAAGCCCTTCCGGCGGAGTCGCAATCCCACGCCCTTATTTATGATAACCAGGAAATCATCGGAGTGGTGTTGCGCTCGAGGGAAAATGTAAAACCTGTTTACATCTCACCGGGTCACCTTACCGACATAGCAAGTTCCTTAATGATTGTAAACGCCTGCTTAAACCGCTACCGTTTACCTGAGGTGACCCGTCAAGCCCATCGACTAGTTAATCAACTGCGAAAAGGTGAGGTAGAACCCGGTATTCGCATCTTCGAGGCTACGTGATTTTTGATAGTCGATGATATGATTTTACTACCGAATAACTATTTTCACTCAACAGCCAAATATTGACATACTATGAAAACATCATCTAACCAAGCTCGTCGCCAATTTATTAAGCAAACGGCTGCGGCTGGCATCTTAGCAGCAACCCCCCGTATCTGGGATAAAAATATCAGCTTTATCGGATTACGGCCTAAAGAAAAAATGGGAATTGCCCTAGTAGGCCTGGGCTACTACAGTGGGCAAGTGCTGGCCCCTGCTCTACAGGAAACGGAGAACTGTTATCTAGCGGGTATCGTGACAGGTACTCCTGAAAAGGAAAAAGTTTGGGCGGAGAAGTACAGCATTAAAGATCAGAATATCTACAACTACGATAATTATGATACCATTGCTGATAACGATGATATTGATATTATCTACGTGGTACTACCCAACTCTATGCACGCTGAGTACGTCATTCGGGCCGCCGAAGCAGGCAAGCACGTAATCTGCGAAAAGCCAATGGCACTAAATGCCCAGGAGTGTGAAGAGATGATCAAAGCTTGTGAAGATAATAAGCGCAAGCTCTCAATTGGCTACCGAATGCAGTTTGAACCCCACACCCAGGAAGTAATGCGGTTGGGTCAGGAAAAAGTGTTCGGGCCAGTAAAGCTGGTGAATGCCGGAGCGGGCTACCGGGAAGGCCGGGCTGACCACTGGAAACTGGATAAGGAAATGGGGGGCGGGGCGATGATGGATATGGGGGTTTACGCCCTTCAGGCGGCGCGTTACGTTACGGGTGAAGAGCCGGTTGCCGTTACCGCCCAAACGTTCACAACCCGTCCCAAACTTTTTACCGAGGTGGATGAAACTACTATGTTTCAATTAGAATTCCCCAGTGGGGCACTGGCTAACTTACACACCAGCTTTGGTATGGGAATGAATTATTTGAACGTGACCGCGGAGAGTGGCTGGTTCAAGCTCGATCCTTTTTCGGCCTACCGGGGTATTGATGGGGAGAGCAAAAACGGCCCCATTGAATTTCCGCAGGTGAACCAGCAGGCTACGCAGATGGACGAGCAGGCTCACTGCGTGATGGAAGACAAACCTATGCGAGTGCCAGGTGAAGAGGGGCTACGCGATATGCGGGTCGTAGACGCCATCTATCAAGCTATAGCCTCGGGCGACCAAGAAAAAATATAATTAGTAATTGACAATTGATAAGGCCACCGTGCGACGGTCGCCGTGGCGCGGGATAGTTGATAATGACTATAGCTCTCAATTATTCATTGTCAATTTTCAATTAATGTTGTATGAGTAAGATACAGACAGTACCACCAGTTAAGATTAGCCAATCGGTAGCGATTTTGGTTGATGGTAATAATATTGAAATTAGCTTGCACAATCTGGTGGGGAAGAAAAATGTCATGCTCAATTACGATACACTAATTCCTCGTTTATTGGACGAACGGGGCTTAAACCGTCTTATCTACTTTCGAGAGGGTAGTAGCATATCCTCTAAGTTGGAACAACGTTTACGAAAACATTACCATGGCTCAGTGGTGCCCTGCTACAAAGGTGCTGATATTCCCCTGAGTATCAAAGCCACCCAACTCGCCCACAAGGTAGATGCCATTGTGATCCTCTCGGGTGATGCCGATTATGTGGAATTAGTCCGTCATCTGAAGTCGGAAGGAGTGCGGGTCGAGATTGCAGCAGTAGAAAAAACTACAGCAGCCGTACTACTCGAGGAGGCCGACTACTTTATACCCATTACGAAAGAAGACTGTTTTGAATACACTGGGTAATCTATATGGTTCAGGTGCCCCTTTTCCACGCGATAAAGCTCTTAGCAGCAAATAATTGTTGTAAGTATACCCCATATCGGCTGAGAATTGGGGAAATAAAACCCCAGTTTCTGTAAACAAATTGGCTCAACTGGGTCCCTGATACATTTGCATTAAATTTGTTGAACAATGTTGGCATAGCTAGGTTATAAACTACGAGCCTAAGCAAAGCTAACAACAGCAAGTGAGTGTGATTAGCTACTCACTAACTAAATTTTTAAACTGGGCTAATTTTTTTGATAGCATTACTATCGACAGCATTTTCTCCCAGAGCTTGTCTCGATTAGTACTGTTTTCACATCATTTCTTTAGTACAAGTAGTATGGACATAGTAAGCAACTATTTGAAAGATGCTTTGGCATTGATAGAGGAAAGCAAGAAGCAACACTTACTGAGTAAGCGTCGAGTAGCAGAGGCGAGAGCAAAACTGTACAGATCAAGGCAAATGCGGGAGGTCGAGGTTCTGATGGAAAGAAATCAGTTCAGTAGATAGTACCTTTTACCATCAGTGCTCCCTGATGGCTCCGGTCATACCTCCTGTAGCCACCTAAGTACCCGAAGGGCGAAAGTAGCAGCCTAGTTTACTGGCCGTTAGCCTTATGTGCTTGCATTCTCCAATCCTAGGGAATACCTTCACTTTCGCCCTCGTTTCCATAAGACACACCGAGCTAGCACTATGTGATAGGAAAGCTCTATCGCATAAAATCCTAGCCGAGAAGTAGGAAGATTTAGCTAAATTACCAATACTGGTTTTTTTGGATAAATAGCTTCTTCATGTATTTTCTTTTTCTCACGCTACCATTACTTACTGAACATCTTTGGGCACAAAGTAACGCTTCTTCCCATTTAGAAACGCCACCCAATGTCATTATTATCATGACCGATGATCAGGGTTACGGTGACTTTGGCATCCACGGAAACGATATTATTGAAACTCCCACAATCAATCGTTTTGCTTCGCGAGCGGTGCGGTTTGAGCGATTTTACGTATCTCCGGTTTGTGCTCCAACTCGTGCGGCTTTGCTCACCGGACGCTACTATCTGCGAACCGGGGTCAGCGGAGTTACCCGGCGGGATGAGGTGGTGAATAGCGAGGAAGTAACTATTGCGGAGTACTTGAAAGAAGCGGGCTACGCTACCGGGTGTTTTGGTAAGTGGCACAATGGGTCTAATTATCCGTTTGACCCCACCGGACAGGGCTTTGACGAGTTTTGGGGCTTCACCGATGGCATTATCCGCAACTACTTTGATACCCGGCTCAAGCACAATACCCAGCCCGCCAACACCGAAGGTTACCTAACTGACTTTTTTACCAATAAAGCTATCTCGTTTATCGAGAAAAACCGGGATCAGCCTCTTTTCTGTTATCTACCCTATAATGTGCCTCACACGCCCATTCAGGTTCAGGACTCGCTTTTTCAGAAGTATCTGGCGAAAGGAGTAGACGAATACACCGCAGGTATTTACGCCATGTGCGAAGCGGTAGACTATAACCTGGAAAAACTACTGACCACATTACGAGAACTTGAATTAGAAGAGAATACTATCGTTTTTTTTCTAACCGATAATGGTCCGAACGGTCTGCGATTTAACGGGGGCATGAAGGGCAAAAAAGCCAGCATTCACGAAGGGGGCGTACGCGTACCACTCTTTGTCCAATGGAAAAATCATTTGCCGGAAAACTACGTAGTGACCGAACTAGCCGACCATATTGATATTCTACCTACCGTGCTAGATTTCTGTCAGATTTCCTTGCCCGAAAACGCAGAAATTGACGGAAGAAGCCTGCGGCCGCTGATGACGGATGAAGATACCGAGTGGACAGAGCGATCCCTGTTCTCATATCTACTAAACAGGGGAGCGGTGCGGACGAGCCAGTACCGTTTGGCAGTAAATGGAGAAGATATCCTTTTGTACGATATGCTAGCTGACCCCGCTCAACTCAATAATATTGCCAATAAGTTACCCGATAAAACTAGCGAACTGCATCAGCTATACCAAAAGTGGCTGGATGATGTAAAACCTGACGAGCAAAACCCTCCAGTAGAAATAGGTCATCCTCAGCAAACTGTAGTTAGTCTATCCACCACCGGAGCACAGTTACACGGGAATTTAGTCTACAAAAATAAAAACGGTTGGTCGTATGACTGGATGATCAACTGGAAATCGGTGCGGGATCGGGTGAGTTGGGATATCAAAGTGGTAGAAGCTGGAACTTATGAAGTCTTCTTGCAGTATCTAATTCCGTCCGGCAGCGAAGGAGCTACCGTAATGGTGAAGATAGGCGATCAGAGGCTAACAAAGAAAATAGATAAACCCTTTGTGCCCCCAACCTACCCTAGCCTCGACAACGTTGACCGGGGGCGAGCTCCCGAGATGGCTTGGCAAGACTTTTCTTGGGGAACGCTTAAATTATCTCCTGGGAATTATACATTATCAGTCCAAGCCACCGAGATTCCCAACAATCAGGTAGGTGAACTGTATGGGGTGAAGGTCAAGCAGGTTTTGCCATAATGTGACTTTGAAAACCAATGAGTGAGATAACCCCACTATACGTAGCTACCCGCACCGCTTGGCGGATGTGGCTTCAAGAAAACTTTACTACCGAAAAGGAAGTTTGGCTAGTTTACCCTAAAAAAGCAACCGGAAAGCCCCGCATTCAGTATAATGATGCGGTTGAGGAAGCCCTGTGCTTTGGCTGGATTGATAGTATCATAAAATCACTAGATCAAGACCACAGTATGCAACGCTTCACTCCCCGTAAATCTAAAAACTACTCTCAACCCAATAAAGAGCGGCTCAGATGGCTGGCTGACCAAAAGATGATTCATCCAACGCTTCAGCCAGAAGTGCAGCGAGTTCTGAGCGAAGAATTTATTTTTCCCACCGACATTCTAGAAGCTATCAGAAAAGATAGTACGGCTTGGGACAATTATCAGTTGTTTTCTGATGCTTACCGGAGAATTCGGATTGCCTACATCGACAGTGCCCGCCGTCGGCCTGAAGAATTTGATAAACGACTCACTAACTTCATTGACAAAACTCGCAAAAACCAGCTAATCGCTGGCTACGGTGGAATTGATAAGTACTATTAGATGAGTAGAATCTTATTCGATGTCAACATCCAGATATGGTATGTGTCAGCCTATTGTTAGCAAAAAGTTTTAACAAGTATGCTATCACTCGTAGGCAATGCACATAATCGTCTCGTCTATATTTACGGGCGGGGTGCCAATTTTGTACAGAATAATGCCGGAGTTTGGAGCTGTGAGTGTAGAAATAACCTCACCAAATTCATCTTTTACATACCCCACAATCTCTCCTTCTTCCACAGTATCACCCGCCTTTAAGTTACTGTAAAATATACCCTGTTCTTGAGCTCGTACATAAGCTTGGTTATCAAGCCTAACGATAGTATGCTCGGTTGCTACAGTATTGGAGTACATGTTCATTTCTGCGAGCATATTGTACACCCCTTGTTTTATCAAGTCTACATCCTCCCTTTGCACATTTCCTAGTTTTCCACCTTCAAGGCTCAAGGCTGTTTTACCATCCTGCACCGCTTGCTTAAAAGCATATTTCGCTGGTTCATTGTCTTGCAAGGTGTAGGAATACGAAACAACATACTCGAAGCCACTGATTTCCGACAGTCTTTTGGCTAGTTGGGTCTCTTCGGGGTTTTGCTCATTATTGTAATAGCATACAAAGGGTATTAGGTCTTCGCCAGCATCACCACCATGAATATCAAGGAAAACATCACTAACAGGGATAATATCCGTAGTGATGAAGTGAGCTATCCGTTCAGTAATTGAGCCAGTAGGGCTTCCGGGAAAAGTCCGGTTTAAGTTGATCTTGTCTTGTGGGTTTACAAATGGAGACCGACCAAAAAAAGAAGGCATATTAGCGATAGGAATGATAATGAAAGTACCCATTAGTTGATCCGTACGAATTTCTTGGGTCAATTCCTGAGCTGCCACAATGGGCGGGTACTCAAAGCCGTGAACCCCCGACACCAGCGTGAAAACGGGGCCTTCTTCTTTCCCTCGGATAATAGATATAGGAATATAACTCTGATTATTTTGGTCGTCCTCTATCTCTACCCGAATATTCTCTCTCGAGGGTCGGTCGTCACTACCAAAAGCATGAGTAAAATTGTTTTGTGCTTGGGCAGTTTCTACCAATAAAATAGCCAAAAGCAGCAAGGCAATTTTTGTTGTCAAGATTGTATTCACGGAGGTATAGGTTTTGTAGTTCGCGCGCCAAATATAGGCAATGGAAGATAACCTGCCAATTGGGTATTTACGTGATACATCTAGACATTCTTAATGAGCAGTTAGGCGAATATACAGGTTGAAGATCGAGACTATCTTGCCTTTAAGACTATGTATTTTCATCACCCACATAACTTTCCAAGGTCTCAAGTAGCACATCCCTAAATTTGTAAATATCATCTACAGCCTCAATTGGCTCTTTAGTTTCATTCTTATCTTTATCGAAAACTCCAAGATATTTTACACTCTGGGCATTAAATCGTAATCTACAGAGAGGTTTGCGATTATTGTTATCAAGCAAAACTCCAAAGTAGCTTTTAGTATCCCGATAATGTATTCTATCGACATCTACTTTCTCACGTAGAATTGCTTTAACGATGTAAAACCCTTCCATTTCTTCTTCAGTGGTTTGGACATCACTTCCATTACTCTCTAAAGCTACCATTTCGGTAGGTTCTTCCGTCTCTTCAACCTCACTCTTTTCTTTATCTAATGCAGATTGGAATTTGTCACTTATTATCTCGTTAATCCACTGGTTAAAGGATTTTTTAACGATGCTAGTAAATTGATGTATCACTTTTTCGGTAGCCCTACCAGAGTAAACTTGGGAAATAAAGTATTTCACGAAAGTTTCTGAAGGATTTTTCAATTCAGCACTCATTAGAGCTTTAAGTTCATTCGTATATTTAAGCTCACTGGCCGTGCTAACAATCTCCTCTATATCAAAATAAGACTTATGAAATTTCTTGAGTTCTTCAATAGTGCTATCCTTAACTTTCGTAATATCGAATACTAAGAATGGCTTCTCATCCATTTTGTTAGTATCAACTAGATCAGTGTAGAACTTGTATTCCTTTCCGTTGGTAAGTATAGCAAACTTAGCCTTTGTCGTGTGAAAATACCTGAAAAGCTGAGTACTATGAGGGTTCAGTTTAGTATCAATAGTTTTGCATTCTATCAAAATAATTGGCTGAGAGTTTTTCATAACAGCGTAATCCACCTTCTCACCTTTTTTTATTCCTATATCGGCAACAAATTCAGGAACCACTTCTATAGGGTTGAAAACATCATATCCTAATGAATTAATAAATGGCATAATTAAAGCATTCTTTGTTGCTTCTTCAGTAGACAAGTTAGGACGCATTTTTTCCACTCGCTCTCCGAGCTGGATTATTTCATCTTTGAAATCCATAGTAGTAAGACTATTTGTATCAGTGTACAAAAATTGGACTTAAATATATTAAAAGGAATCTAATTGTCAACAAGATCGCAACCTCATTTTGTAAAAATAAATTCATAATTAGGTATATTTTGCATACTCTTCTTTTGATACTTTTTTGAACTATCAAAAGAAAAAAGCCCTACTATATAGGTTGCGAGTTAGCTATTTCTTCCACGCATTGCTAATACCTCCACATTCTAAGCCTTTTTATACATAATCATCAAAATAGTTAACAGTACTAAGCAGCGTAACCAAGCCCTGACAGACCTTAGTGCTTGGATGAGCGACTTTCGCCATGCAGCCCGTTTTGCTCTGCGAGATGAGCCTCAACTATTGGAAGCCGTAGGTATCTCAGTACCATCATCACGGTAAAGATATCCGACAAAGTTTTGCGTGGTATAGACTATCCACTATGCTTTTCTTTTTAGTTACGGTTCAGTACTTTGCTTACTTGACCAAACCGATAGCTATTGTCCTATCTTGAAATAGGGCGAATTAATCGCCCAAACATGGTTTTACTAGATGGTGAACCCTTTCATGTGGTATTGACAGCTATGCACGCTGATCACTTTGCTGATACTTTCGGTAGCGATACTCTGCACGACGTACGAGCAGTTGATGCCCTGAGAATATTAGCTAAATCTGCTGCCATTTTGCTGAAGGGTAAGCGAAATAAGTATGTTGCTTTTGGGCGTCATAACCGAATTGTCTACAATACGTTTTTCAGATTAGAGCAAAATCGGTTATATTTATTATCATGCTACCGATGTACAAAGAGGCATTGGATTGAAAACTACGAGCGTTATGAGCAACAGTAAAGAATACGTTGATCCTATTTTAATAGAGGAAGGATTCTTTTCAGATGAAGAAGAATATGAAGCATTAATGGATGATGCTACTGAACGACTAGCAGGTAAGAAGCGTAAACGGACTGCTTCCAGGTCTGGTAAGCTAACTAAGAGGGCTAAAAATATTTCGCGGA
The DNA here is from genome assembly GCA_039198955.1 of Bacteroidota bacterium. Classification (GTDB taxonomy): domain Bacteria; phylum Bacteroidota; class Bacteroidia; order Cytophagales; family Cyclobacteriaceae; genus Tunicatimonas. The sequence goes on from JBCCTI010000006.1 coordinate 84,580, forward strand.
AATCTCAACGTGTAGAAAAGAAATAGTCCAGTTCCATTAGATGTATTATTCAAAACTACTAAGATTTAGAAAATAACTTCTGAAGAAATGATTTATAATAGGGCTTCAGTAGGGTAATAGCTTCTTGGTTGTTCATGCGTCTGGCAACTTTCATGGGGGTATCGGCACTAAACCCAGCTTTCAGATGCGGATCAGCCCCATGTTCAAGTAGGTATTTGGTGATTTCAGTATTTCGGTTCTTGATGCTTTCAATAAGCGGAGTAGTCAGAAGTTCAGGATGCTGGTAGTTTGGATTTACTCCTTGCTGAATATGATATTTAACGAGTGCTAGATTCCCATTTTGAGTAGCTTGAAACATATCTTTCCAATCTCCCGCCACCATCGTTAGCCGATTTTATTTCTAACCGTCGTGTACAAACGGTTTCGTAGATAAGCCATTTTTAAATGATTACATACATTGTAAGCATTCTTTGTTCGATTCTTAAGTTTCGATTCTAAGTACAGGACAAAACAGAGCAATTAGTAGTAAGTGGTAACTTTGTGATAGCAATAAAACAAAGTTCACTTAACCAATTGCTCTGATGAAAGATAGTCAAGAAATGCTAAAGCGTGAAATGCAAATCCATTTTGCCGTAGACGCCCGTCGGATTGATCTGTTGATCCGCCTGATCATTGCCCTGTTACAAGTTTGTACCGTTAACTATGCTCAGTTGGCGCTTGCGCTGAATGCCCAGGTAAAGATCAGTTCCAATGTCAAGCGGCTACAACGTTTCTTTCGGCAGTTCCGTTTTGCCCACCGCGCCTACGTGCAGTTTATCTGGCAGCAGTTTGCCAGTAAACAAACCGTATTGGTGATGGACCGCACTCACTGGAAGCGACCGACGCCCGGTTTGGCCGCCATCATATCAACGTGTTGATGATTAGTATTGCTTATCAGGGTACGGCTATTCCCTTAATTTGGAAACTGTTAGGCAAAGCGGGAGATTCTTCGCAGCAGGAACGAATTGCCCTGATACGAGGATTGCTCTGGTTTTTAGGGGAAGAACAAAAAGCAGAGATCCAGGCACTTACCGCTGATCGGGAATTTATCGGACACCGATGGCTGAGCTATTTACTAGATCAACACATTGACTTCGTTATCCGTATCCGAAAAGATGCACGAGTCAGCAAAGGATACCATACTACTTCTGCTCAGCGTGTATTTGCTACCACTCATCTGCGCTGCTTGCGTAAAGCACGTACTGTGTTTGGGCTGTCCCTCTACGTGAGTGGATATCAACTCAGCCCTACCGAATATCTGATTTTGATCAGTACATTAAAAGGTAAAAAGATGATTGATCTGTATGCCAAGCGCTGGCAGATCGAGTGCTTGTTTGGATGCTTAAAAAGTCGGGGCTTTTGTTTTGAAGATACTCATCAGCAAAAGGATGAGCGCATCAACACGATGATCTTTGTCTTAGCTCTTACGTTATGTTGGGCGATCAAAACTGGAGAATGGCTACTGGAGCAGGGGTACACAATGCCCATTAAAACATTAAAAGAGCGGAAGGAACATTTGTATAGTCTATTCCGAATTGGACTCGATCAATTAAAAGTGCTGATGTTACACCATCTTGACTTTAAACACCTTATTCCGCTTTTGTCCTGTACTTAGGTTTCCAACTTGATTTTTAATCCATAGTAAGCATTAATTAGGTACATTACATTCGCCAGTGGTGCAACCACCAACGCCTGCCCCCAAGTTATAAAACCTGTAAAAATGACCAGGAAAACGAGCGTCATAAACCCCGCAACTGAGTAGGCAAAGATTTTCAACCATTGCTTGAGGTATATATCTTTTAAATACAATAAGAACATACCACTGAAAAAAATAACGTTTCCAAACACAAAAACTATAGTGGCTATCTCGTTTGCCATTTCGGCAATCTCGAGGGGTGTATTCCGGTATCCCCCAAGCATTACGGGATAGGTTATTAGTAGGATCAACTGCCCTACCGACACTATAGTCCAACTCGCTTTATGAGTACGAAGTGCAAAGTAGAGTGCGCCGATAGCAATTAAGGTCATAAGAAGAAATTCGGCTTTCCAGTGTGCTCCGTAGATGCCCCAGTTCTCATTTATATATTGATAACGCTCTTGCCTATTTTCTGGAGCATTGCTCATGAGATAAATATAAATACCAATCACGACATTGATTAGTACCGAACCAATAGACCAAAATAGCTTCGCTAGTTTCATAACTTTTTTGATTGTATAACTAAGTAAAACTCTTTACGAAGCAATTTTAGACAATATGGTAGGTTAGTCCGTAGTGCTAAAAGCCAGAATTTTATTGCTAAAAGTCTAATTTAAACTTTGGAGAAATCAGCCGAGGGCACAATTTTGAAGTAATTCTTATAGGCCGAAGTAAAATTGGAAGGGTGAGAATAATCTAGTTCATGGCTTAACTCAATAGGAGTTTTACGTCCCAGTTTCAACTCCTTTCGGGCGTATTCCATTTTAATTTTAAAATGATATTGATGGGGAGCTCGCCCAAAAAATTGTTTAAATGATGCTTTAAATTTCGAGGGACTCATTTTTGCTATGATTGCTAGCTCATGAATTGAAGGAATATGATTGGAAAGCGGATTCCTTAGAAATTCTGAAGCAAGCAAAAGATTATTAATATCATCATTATGTAGTGCAATTATTCTCGAGAGCGATGAGTTGGATCTGATTTTACTGAATAGATGTTCAATGATCTCTAACACCAAGGTGTGGCATTTGAGCTTATTGTCAATAGCTTCTATAGCAGCTCGGGTTTTCTTTTCTATTCCATACTCCAAATCCTCATAAACCAGCAGTTGCCCATCTTTGATGAAGGAACTTTCATAGTAACTGTTGATAAAACTTTTTGGAATCCGAATGGATGCCAGTTCAGATCTGTGACCTACGGAAAAATCGGTTTTGATAACGATACCCGGGCAGTACAACAATATTCCGGATGGCACAAATCTATGATAGTCGGATCCGCGATTTTCAAATCTTTTCAAATGCATGTCGCCCCCGATATTCATGTGAATTAAGTACCAGTCACTATCCGCAGAGTTGGTAGAGGTCATATGAATGGGAACCTGATGCTCTACGGGCTCAAAGTGATAAAACTCGGTTTGGTCGGGGAACTTTATGCGTTTGATTTTATCATAAGCATAACCTGAAGCGCTATCAAAGTTATCTGCATCAATGATACTTCGGAATTGTTCTTTTAGGTCTTGTTCAATGTCTAAAGTGATCTTCAAGCTTTATAATTGATTACATCGTATGAATTCCAATGATTAGCTAAAATAAGTATGCACCCCCAGTTACCAGAAGCACTCAGGTTTCTAGTCTCAAAGGTTATTGAAAATTCCTCAGTTCGCATATTCATTTTAGTGTTTGTTATCTATATTATTCAATTGCTATGATTTTCACCATTCCATGTTCTGTTTGCCTGCGACCATCTGGTGCGGTTACATTGCTAAAGAATACGAAGTTCCCTGAATCAAATTCAGCCATAAGATATGATTCCAATCCAGGGGCGAGACTTCCTAACCCTTGAGATCGAAAAGGCACAACTGGAGGAGCATTTTGAAAAGTTTTCGACCATTCAATTAAGTCAAGCTCGTTCTTGCCAGATGCCATCTTACCAATGGTTATCTCGTGGGGTTCATCCCCGATATTTCTAACCTTTAGCCAGTGAATCCCACTAATTAGTGATTTGTTAAACTTATATGAATATTCATCAAGTTCTACCTCAAATGCAGCACTTGGTAATTCAATATCATTTATATCTTCAGTAACAATAAAAGTCTCTGACAAACCATTGAACAGATTAAAAAGATCATATATTGCATAATTACCAGGTTCAAAATACTGATAAAAAGTTATGGTATCACGTGGAGCAGTTGGAGATGCTCCACCATACCTGATAGCATAGTCAGGGCGTGGTTCACCTGTATCTATGACTTTACCGAAATCACTTATATAATCATTCAAGGTTTTACTGTTTTTGAGCAATAAGAATTGGCCATTATGTTCTGTCGTACCAGAATTAATGAATAAGATTTTATGCCAACCCGACTTTAATTTTCCGGGTATATTGATTTTTCCCTCGTTGATCTGGATAATCAAATGATTATTGCGAGGCACTTTTTCATTTTGGCTTATATCGTTAGTTTTATTTTGTTGCTCAATGGAGTTTTGACAAGACATATAACAGATGCCTGAAAACATGAGAAGAAAAAAGTACTTAATTAATTCCATTATGCTGTATTTATTGATAATGCAATATATCCGTTATGCGAGTGATATCGGCGGGTAATGGAGACAGTTGCCGTTATTTCTCTAATATCAATTATACTTCTTCCGATCAAGGGATAATAGTACCCAATATTTTTAGCTATCTACATCTTATTCTTTATACAACAGAAATAACTCCGAACCACTTAATCTATCAACAACTGGCTGATATTCAAAAGTAGTATCTGATTTTCAGTAATTATCTTGTCGTTTGTCCTGCTAACGCATTCTCTCTATCTTCGGTCAAATTTCTATTATTTATGCTGAAGATTAATCATCAACTTACTCCACAATCTTTACAACCACTGCTAGACACGTTCTGGGAACTGTCCGGTCAGAAAGTACTGTATATCGAAAACCACTACGATGCCGCCAAAGGCTCACCCGTGTTCACCGTAAAGGGAAAGTACACTACCCGAGGCTGGACGGAGTGGACGCAGGGCTTTCAGTACGGTTCGGCAATACTACAATTTGACGCTACGGGCGACGAGCAATTCTTAGAAATCGGGCGCAATAAAACCATAGAAGAAATGGCTACCCACGTGAGCCACATCGGGGTACACGACCATGGATTTAACAACGTAAGCACCTACGGCAACCTGCACCGCCTGATGCGGGAAGAAAAAATCCCTCAAAACGACTGGGAGCAACACTTCTACGAAATGGCACTGAAGGCTTCGGGTGCCGCCCAGGCTACCCGCTGGACAAAAACCAAGAATGGCGGGTTTATCCATTCTTTCAATGGGCCGCATTCGCTGTTTGTGGATACCATTCGCTCTTGTCGGGCACTGATGGTAGCGCACCAGCTTGGGCATGTTCTTCAAACCGAAAACGATGTCAAGATCAATCTACTGCACCGGGCATTGCAGCACCTCAAAGCTACTGCTGACTATTCGGTCTTCTATGGTGAAGGGCGGGATACTTACGATGTGCGCGGGCGTACCGCTCACGAGTGCGTTTTTAATACCAAGGATGGTAACTATCGTTGTCCTAATTCTCAGCAGGGCTACACCGGCTTCTCTACCTGGACCCGCGGATTGGCTTGGGCGATGTGTGGCTTTTCCGAAGAAATGGAGTTTCTGGATACCCTGAGCGACGAAGAGTTGAGCGACTACGGCGAACGAACCGAGATTGAGGATTTTATGCTGAAGGCAGCCAAAGCCACCTGCGATTTTTACATAGAACATACGCCTACCGATGGCATTCCCTACTGGGATACGGGTGCCCCGAATCTTCATCAAATGGGCAATTATCTGGACAACCCATCTGATCCATACAATGATTACGAACCGATTGATAGCTCGGCAGCCGCCATCGCTTCTCAGGGCTTGCTCCGCTTAGGAAAGTATTTGCAAAACAAGGGTAAAGATGAAAGTGGCAAGAAATATTTTCAGGCCGGACTTACTGTGCTAGATACGCTGTTTCGCGAACCGTACCTAAGCACCGACGAGGATCATCAGGGTTTGATTCTGCACTCTATCTACCACCAACCCAATGGCTGGGACTACGTCCCCGAAGGCAGCAAAGTCGCCAATGGCGAGTCCAGCATGTGGGGTGATTATCATGCCCGGGAAGTAGCATTGCTCACCCAGCGTTTAGCCGATAATGAGCCGTACTACACATTCTTCATTTAGTTGACAATTATTGGAAGGCAAAGAATTGAGTCTGAGAAGGGTGGCTGCTACTTAGCACGAACCTGTGTTTTTGCATCTAACCGAAACGGAAGTGGTAGCGTCTTTGGCGGGTTGGACCAGCCTACGACACCGTTTACAAAAAGTACCAGTAGTGTACTTTCAATCCATGCCCATATCCAGCAGCAGGCCCAGCTAGGCCACCTCTGCGCGGCCAAAGGGTATGATCGCCCGGCGACCCGCTCGTCCCTGATGGTAGTCAAAGGTCATTTTGTATGAAGATGGTCATCAACGCTGCGGTCTTACTTCGCTTCTTAAAGCAAGAAATGGATTTAGCGCATTTTCTCAGTTATAATGAAAATGGCATCCAGGTGCTACTGTATTGCAAGTGCATCTTGATCTATAAACAACAGGACAACATCCGCTCTTTTCGTCAAGCCAAAAAAGACTTCTTTCAAGAACTGATTTCAATTGGTATCAATTAGACTGGTTAAAGTCTTCGCCCTTTTCTAGTACTTCAATAGCTACTTGCAAATTATCCTTATTGAGTGTGTCGGGAGCTTCTTCGTGAGCTATTTTGGCGTGTTTTAATGCTTTTTTGTAATCGCCTACGGCCGAGTAGCCCCGGGCTAAGCCAACATTTACGGGCCAGGTGTTGGGGTGCTTCTCAGCATTGAGTTTGAATACCTCTAGTGCCTTCTTAGTTTCGCCTTGGGTCAGCAATTGCCGTCCGTAGCTGTGAATTTGTAACGGACTAGCGGTAGGATGATTAATGGCCTGTATCAGCGTAGTTTCGGCTTCTTCGCTACGTCCCAGTTTTCCTAATATGCGGCCTTTAGTCTGCAAAGTGTTGAAATTTTCCTGACCAACAAAGGGCGCACTAATCGAGGTCTCAGCCCAGGTTAAGGCCCCCTCCAGCAAAGTATCGTTCTGAAGGGCAAAATTAGCAGCTTGGTTCCAGCCTTGCCAGCTAAACCCGGCAGTAGACTGAAGTTCCTGCTGCATATTGTCTAAGTACAAAGCTGTGGCGTTAGGTACTTCAATGGTAAAAGGTACCTTTTTATTTTCCCACATCAACGCTACGGTAGCCTGGTCAGATTGGCGGTCAGTGAACTCATACGTGAGCCACTCGTGAAACCCGCTTTCTTCCGGTTGCACCTCGGCACGTAGGGCGTCATATTTTTCATCGTAGAAATAACTGCCCCAGGCCGAAGCATTCTCAGAAAGAATCAGGGTCCAGGGCTCGTTTTCTTCTACAATCATATGCAAGCCGTAGGTGCCTGCGGCAATAGGTTTTCCTTCTACCAACATATCGTGTGAAAAGGTAATAGTTGTATTTTCGTTAGCCCCCGCTCGCCAGGGAGCTTCGGTAGCTGGGCCAAATCCTAGATTATTAAGTCCGTAGGGCACTAGTTGTCCCCAAATCTGTCCAGTACGATCATCGCCGTTAGGGGCAGTTACATCAGGGCTGCTGTAAGCAATGGTTACTTTAGCCAGCGAGCCAATGTACTGGGTTACCTCACTTTTTTGGTTGTTCCCACTGGGGGGCAGGGTGATAGATTGGGCAAAAATACTGCTGCTGAACAGGCAAATTGCGGCTAGTAGATAGATGTTCCAGTTCACAATTAGGTACGTTAAAATTAAGGTAATTCGGTAAATTCATAAAAAACCAACAACCTTGCAAACCGACACATATCATTGTCGGGTATTTTACCGCAAAATCCCGTAATTAGAGGGATAGAAAATTAGACTGAGAACCCACTATCAAAATTAGTAAAACACCAGACGGAGGATACCGTACTATCTACTGAAATTATTCTAGCCTATGATTTTTGCTGCTGTCACTGAAATTCCGATGCTGACTGATATTGCCATTCTGTTTGCGGTGGCGGTAGTTATTGTCATGCTGTGTAACCTGCTTAAAATCCCCTACATCATTGGCTATTTGATAACGGGAATTTTGGTGGGTCCGAGTACCCTAGATCTACTCAAAAATACCCACGATGTTGAGATCTTTGCCGAGATAGGGGTTATTCTCTTGCTGTTCACCGTAGGGCTGGAGTTTTCCTTCAGTAACCTAATGAAAATCAAGCGATATGTGCTGTTGGGGGGCTTTCTCCAGGTGGTATTTACGATCGGCATCACCGCTATTCTGATGATGGGAATGGATCGAGAGGTACCGGAAGCAGTGTTTTGGGGATTTGTCACTGCCCTAAGCAGCACAGCTATTGTAATTAAGCTGTTGCAGGACCGAATGGAAATTAATACCCCGCACGGCAAAGCAATTCTGGCGATGCTGCTGTTTCAAGATATCGCCATCGTGCCACTGATGCTATTTACCCCGATCATTGCGGGAAAAAGTGAAGGGGGAATTATGACGATTCTGTTACTGTTAGGTAAACTAGCGGGTATTGCCTTGGTGGCCTGGGGGCTGGCCAAATTTGTGATCCCCAGATTTTTCAAAGAAGTGATGCGGGCCCGTAACCAAGAAGTGTTCTTGATCGCCACCATCTTGGTAGTGCTTTGTATCACTTTGCTCACTCAGCAAATGGGGTTGTCTCTAGCGCTCGGGGCTTTTATAGCTGGGCTAATTATTGCCGAAACCGACTATAATCATTTGGCTATTTCCTGTATTTTGCCCTTCCGCTACGTGTTTATCAGCTTCTTCTTTATTTCAATGGGAATGCTACTCGATTACCGGGTTTTTCTAGATGAGCCGGCAGCTATTGCTTTCTGGTTTATGTTTATCATCTTGGTGAAGATTATGGGTGGGTTTTTGGCTTCCCGGGCGTTAAAAATCTCGATGAAGAACTCACTAATGGTTGGGTTTGGGCTGGCTCAGATTGGTGAGTTCTCGTTTATTTTGGCGCAGTCTGGAATGGAAAATGAACTTATTACTGGAAATAGCTATCAGATATTTCTGGCCGTATCTATCCTAACGATGGCGGTGGCTCCGTTTATCATTGCCAATGCCTCCCGTCTGGCCGGAGCGCTTCCTATTCCTAAAAAAGTAGTTCAATCATGAGTGATTTTCAACCTATTTTGTACGGAGCTGACTGGTGCTTAAAAACCAGTGGTTTTAAGAACTTCCTGCAACGGGAATGGGTCGACTTTACCTACCGCAATGTTGAAGAGGACGAGGAGGCTGCCCAACGGGTACGCGACCAGTACGACGGAAAATTAAAATTTCCGGTGCTGGAGATTGATGATGCTTGGCTGAAGAATCCCGGTATGGGCGAACTGCGCGATGTATTAAAGCAGAAGAAGCTACTCTAGCTCAAGCACTGCGCTTCATAAAAGTGATCGGCACGTATTCTTCGGTAGGCATGCCAATGTAGTACAGTTGCCAGCTTTTGTCGTAGCCATTCAAAATCTCCCGGATGCACTCTGCCCGGTTGTGGCGGTGGTAACAATCTTTCCAGTAGAATACTTCTACCCGGTAATTTTGCTGTTGAAGTTTTCCATTCACGCGAATATCTACTTCAATATCTTGGTGGCCACCAGCCGATGGAAGAGGTATAGCAATAGATCCCATAAAACAATATTTAATGTAGTTGGATACGTTGTTTCACTCTTAAATTACTATTTTTTAACAAAAACGTTGGCAAATTATCCCTAAAAAATTACGAAAAAATAAGGCTCATTAGCAGATCATTGTATTTTTGTTCAGTTACGTACAGGGTGGACAGTGTTCGGAAGATATGAAATGAGAGATATGAAAGGTCGGGAGTGGGGGAGTTAGAGGCGGTAGCCGCGCTGTTAGAAGCTGGAAATTAGAAATTAGGAAATGACGGTCGCCGTGCGATAGAAATTAGAACATGGAGGTTAGAAACCAGGAAATTCCGGTCTTCGGTCTCCGAAACCTATCTCTTAGCTTCACCAACGAGTAATCATCAATTGAATCATATAACCATTCTCCCGCTCTGTGGACGGTAGACTATTGGCCGTGGACTAACTACTATGAAAATAAACCTACTGCTACTTATTGCACTCATCGGCTGGATTTCATTTTCGACCTACTATTGGCAATGTGAAATATGGGAAAATTGTGATGCGGATGCGAACCGTCCTGAGATATTTGAAAGTAGTTTGTCAACCCGTCCGAGAGGGCAGATGGTGGTTCAGGGACGAGACGCCAATATTCGGGCTATCGGAAATTTGCGCTTTCCCCGTAGCAGCGCCGAACTATCAGTTCCGGTTTCAGTAGAAACCGCCCTGGAGGAAACGGTCATCTATCTGGATCAGCACGAAGGTGATGTGCTAAGAATTATTGGTTGGTACGACGAATCGGAAAAGAACCCAACCTTGCTTAACAATCTGGGGATAGCCCGGAGTGAAGCAGTACGTTACTGGCTTCTTCAACAGGGGGCTGAACCCGATCAATTGGAAACCACCGCAATACCGTCTATTCGCTTGACATTTGTACAAGATACATTGGTAGATGGAGTCACTTTTCGGATGGTACGAGAACGATCCGATACCAAAGTAGACGAAGATAGTTTGCAGGCAATTGAACAGCGGTTGACCGCTCGAGAGCAAGCACTATATTTTGAGACAGAATCAAGCACTTTGCAGGTGTCAGATTCATTACGGCAGTATTTTCAGGATTTAAGCGTATACTTAAGAGAGAGGCCCGAACGTAACATTACGCTGGTAGGCCATACTGATAGTAAAGGAGAAGCCAAACTAAATGTGCAATATGGTCAAGAGCGAGCTGATTTTCTGAAGCAGATATTAGCCCAGTCAGGCATTTCCCTTACCCAGATTCAAACCGACTCTAAAGGAGAGTCTCAACCAATTGCCACCAACGATACCCCCGAAGGCCGCCGCCAAAACCGTCGAGTAGAAATTATTGTTAATCAATGAAAGTATTCAGGTGTTTATGTAGAAGCAAGTAACTTTGAACACTTGAACCAACTAACCAACAACATATGGCTGATCTAATTAAAATCCTAATTTTTCTAACTGGTTCGGCGGCTTTGGGCTTTATTTTAGGGCGTCGATCGCGTAATTCGGATGTGGCGGTGTACGAGTATCAGGCTAATGAGCAACGCAGAGCTTTTGTAGAGGTAAAGAACCGATTAGACCGATGTACTGCCAAACGGGCTGGACTGGAACGGGAATTAACCCAGTTGAAGAAAGGTAAGCCGGTAGCCAAAACTACCCCGCTCGCTAAGGCTACTACTGCCTCTCCAACTGCCAAAGCCCCCAAACGGGATACTCCCAAATCTAAAGCACCTAATCTGGCCCCGCCTAAAAAAAAGGAGGAAACCAAGACCAAGCCAACCAAGGCCTCCGCCGCTTCCAAGCAGGAGGAAGCGTTGAAGCGGGTGAAAGCAAAAGCCCAACAAATAGATTTTAACCGGATTGGTCGAGCTTCAGAAGCGGAAAAAGATGATCTTAAAAAGATTAAGGGAGTCGGGCCATTTCTGGAAAAGAAGTTGAACGCCCTGGGAATTTATACCTTTGCCCAGATTGCTAATTTTACCGATGAAGATAAAGAACGGGTAAACGATGCCATTGAATTTTTTCCCGGACGTATCTCCCGTGATAACTGGGTGGGGCAGGCTCAGTCGTTTCAGCAGGGGAAATCGTAGTTAAATAGTCAAGTATTCTTTTCCTAGATGCGATAACTTACATTTTTTGCCTTATAATTGCCCTTGCCAAAGATTTTAACAGTCGCTTATGTCAGGATTTCGGTTCAACGAAAATTTACCTTTTGTGAAGAAGGAGGCAAAAGGGGTGTGGTTTGAAAACGGACAATTTGTCCACGCTAAATATGCCAGCGATACTGCGGACTTTAGTAATATTTTACGTTGGCAGCTTGGCACCAACCCTCAGAAGCGAGAAAAAAAAGACGATAATTTTCGGGTAAAGTGTATCTATAACTCCGCTTTTCTCAGCAGCTCCGAAGACATGATCGTTTGGTTGGGGCACGCTTCCTTTTTTATCCGAATTGGGGGGATTACCCTGTTGACTGATCCTTGCCTGACCGATTTGCCCCTGATTTCCCGGCTGGTGCCACCGCCCTGCCCAATTTCGGCAATTCAGGATGTTGATTATTTGCTGATGTCGCACGGACACCGCGATCATTTTGACGAAAAGGTCATTCGGCAGCTCATCAAGCAAAACCCTGCCATGACGTTTCTGCTCCCGTTGGAAATTAGTAAGCTGTTGGGTAGTAAGCGTAATTCGGTGTTATTTCAGGAAGCAGCCTGGTGGCAGCGGTTTGCGGTGAAAGACGATCTGGAGATTACCTTTCTTCCGGCGAAGCACTGGAACCGACGCTACCTACACGACCTAAACCGTCAGCTCTGGGGCAGCTTCTGGATTAAATACCGGGGCGTTTCCATCTACTTTGGGGGCGACTCCGCTTACGATACCCACTTCTCGGAAATTAAGGAGGTGATGGGTACGCCTGACATATGTTTGTTGCCGATTGGTGCTTACCGTCCTTCCTACATCATGAAATCGGCTCATATGAACCCGGCTGAAGCTGCCCAAGCTTTTGAGGATTTGGGTGGAAAAGTCATGATTCCGATGCACTACGGCACATATGATTTGTCAGATGAGCCGTTAGGTGAACCATTACAGTTATTGCGAGAGTTTCAAGATATTGGTCGTTTTAAAGGCACGCTCAACGCTTTAGCGGTGGGAGAAATACTGTCCCTAGAAACAACAAAAAGCTGAAAGGATGTCTCCCAGCTCTTTGCGAACGTCCATTATGAAAATCAAATCTACTGATGCAAATGTAGGATCGAGATCGGGAAAGTATGTTACCAGAATGTTAAGGATTTATCAACTTGCTGTTACTGATTACGCTGATTTAGAAACTGTTGCAATTCAGCAATCTGGTCAGTATTAATAAAATCAACCCCAGTGTCCAACAGGGTTTCCCAAACTAAGGTGTTTTCAGGAGTTGCCCATAACCGTACTTTTTTATCTTCTTGGTGAGCCTGCTTTGTGAGCTTCTTCAAGGCTTTTCGCTGCTTAGCGGAGATAGGCTGGCTGCCATCCCAATCGACAATAGCCCGGTAATGCTGACTGATGACGGGCATAAAATCAGCCGAATAACCTTGCCTCAGGTTCTCAGGACGACCATCAATACTGACCAATTGTAATGATTCTTGTTGTACCTGTGCTATCGGGCGGTTTCCAGACAGAAATATAGTAACTGCTCCCGGGTGCTTCTTTCCATCTTCTTGATAGCTCAGCATATCTTGGTAAGGAATCAGTGCTTCTTTTAGACGAGCATAGGTAGGTTCTGCATCAGTTTTGATATCAATCATTAAATAAAAATTACCCTCGTATCCGGCGTATACTTTCCCATTCTGTTCCTTTACCCGCTGCTGCAATGGCTCTAGATAAGCGTCTTTCAACGTTGGTAAAGAATGGTCGCCCTCAGGCATATCATGACCTACGTAAAGCTCACCATCAATCAGTAGTACATCCGCTTCTACACTGGTAAAGCCATGAGCTAAGGCATCTAGCAATGGTCGTTCGTGCCAGTAATCGTTATGGGCGTGAGCATTAGGAAGTGGGGTGACTTGAGCTTCGGCAGCTATTGTAAAGCTAATAAATAGAGTAAGTAGTGCTAGGTTTAGTTTCATGGTAGTTAGTCCACGGTCGATAGTCCACTGTTCACAGAACAATTAAATGGCGTGATTGATGATGGTCATTGGCGACCGTCGCGCGGTCAAATTTCTTAATTTCCAATTTCCAACTCCCCGCCCCCTGCTCCAAGCTCTTCATATTTCACATCTCACCTTTCACCTTTCCGGACTTCAGACTTCGGTCTCCTGACTTCGGTCTCCTGACTCCTGTCTTCCATAATAGGTTGTAGCTGATCTTTACTTCCGGTTAGTTGCCAGTGCCCCAGGGACATAGGAATATTTCCAATAGCGTTTAGCTGGTCAAAGAAGTTTTTGATCTGAAAAGGCTCTTCACTGGATTCCTGGGTTCGCCCGTAGTCTGCCAGAGCACTTTCCATCAGATATTTTCCAGTGATGTAACTGGTGCCGTAGCCGGGTTGGCGTAGATAGAGATGCTGTTCAAATATGAGCAATTCTTTCTCAGTTTTCATCCAGCCCCGGGGTGTCCATTCGGAGTGAATACTTCCGGCTTCCTCCATCGTCATTTCGTTGGCGTGAGCGTAGAGTGAGCCTAGCCCTCGGGCAGCCCGTTGGGCAATCAGAATATAGACAATTTCTCGCGATCGGGGGCTGTCATCGTATAATCCCGCTTGCATGAACATTTCTTCTACCGCCGTAGCCATACCTTCGTTGCGAGAGTCAAAAATATTGTAGAGCAGTGGTCCTCGGCGGATTTCACTGGCGTGAGGTGTGATGTCCATTCGGGCTAGTTCAAACCAGTGGTAAAAGTGGCAGAACAGCGGTCGGGGATCGTAGTGAGCTGTAATCCAAAAGAAATTACGGATTTTCTTCGGCACATATTGACCCAAGTGAGCGGATAAAGCTGGTTCAAAGTAGTCTTTCACCGTCACCATCTCTTCCTGATCTAAAAAAGTTAGTAGGCTCTCTGCTGCTTGCTCAGCCATTCTACGGTAAGCCTCCCGCGAACTGGCATCAGGAAGCTCAGGTAAGTTGCGGTTGCGATGCTCTTCTAGCTTGAGGGATGACCAGGCTCGGGCAAGTTCTCGCTTGAGCAGCATGACCTCATCTTCCCAGGTGAGGGGCACCAGATGTACATTTTGCAGATACCAAGTATAATTTTCTTTGCCGATGCCGGAAGGCCCAGTCTTAGAGTCAGCCTCCTTTTCTAGCCAGGCAGCCAAGTCATCGGTCGAGGCGATCGCTTGCTCAATAGCTGTCACCAACTCTTTATCATCCTCAACCCCGAATCTCCTTAGTATATTTTTCAGGTCACTACTCTGAGTGCGAATATCGCGAATACCCGCTATCCAGAGGTCGCGGGCGTTTCCGGTAAGGTTTTGTTTAGCTTGCTCATTAAGGGGAGGAATCACCCTAAGATCGCTCAACAGTCGCTGTCTCTCCTCGTCACTCAGAGGAAATTCATAGGTCCAGATTTCGGTGGTCATATGATTTGTAGGGCCTTCGTGAGCGGGCACATCGCTACGGGCAGTCCATACCGACTTGTAAAAAGCGGGATCGCGTACCCAGGGTTGCAGCACCTTGTGGTTAAAGTCATAGCCATTCATCTCCGCCCACACAATGTACCAGTCTACTTGCTGCTCAACTGACCAACCTGACGTATCAATCGCTAGTAATTCCGCTTGCAATTCCTTGAACTCAGGGTGACGCCGCTCAAAGGTCTCAGCGGTATAATCAGGCGCGCCATCGCGAAGCGGAGGCCGTTCAAACGTACGCCACTGATGGAATAAGTCAACTAAACTCTGATAAGCTTGGGGCGATGATGGCGGATTAAGGTTAAAGCTAAATAATGGAAAAAGTATAGTGGCAACCAGAACCGCGAAAGGTAATTTTTTCATGATAGCTAGATAAGTGTAGTGTTTGTATCAATACTTTCAAATATAGCCATCTTCACGCCGAGTTACCAGCATACATGGTGTATTGAAGGGAGTGTACAGTATGCTAATGGTTTGGGTTTCTTTATGAGAGAAAAATCTGGCTAGGATTAAAATAGGGTGAGCGGTATATTTGACAGGTAAACATCCAATCTAACCAACGTTTTATGACCTCTCGTAGAAAATTTCTTCAACAAAGTGCTCTGGGTGGGGCTGCCCTCAGTGGGACTGCTTTCGGTATACCTTCTAATCGCCCTCAGTTAGCCGACAAGCGCGATATAAAATTGGCAGTATCGTCTTACTCCTACTGGCACTTTCGTACCCCCAAAGTACCGATTGAGCAGGTAATTGACGAAGCTTCCGCTTTAGGACTGGCGGGAGTAGATGTTTTGCACCGACAGATGGAAAGTGAAGAGCCGGCCTACCTGAATAAACTAAAACGCCATGCTTTCCAGAAAGGGGTAGCACTGATCTCGCTTTCTATTCACCAGGATTTTGTGTCGCCCGATGAAGGAGAACGGCAGGAGGCGATTGACCATACTAAGCACTGCATCGACTTGGCGCACCAAATGGGAATTCCTAGCATCCGGCTTAACTCCGGTCGCTGGGGCACGTCGGGTTCGTTTGATACTCTGATGGCTAATCGAGGCATTGAGGATCCGATTGAGGGTTACACCGATGACGATGCCTTCGGCTGGTGCATTAATTCAATTAAAGAATGCTTGCCTTACGCCGAAGAAAAAGGAGTATTGCTGGCACTGGAAAATCATTGGGGACTAACTTCTACCCCCGAAGGATTACTGCGTATCCGTAAATCTATCGATTCAGATTGGCTAGGTATTCTACTGGATACGGGAAATTTTCTGGAAGAGCCTTACGATAAACTAAAAATGGTAGCTCCCTACGCCAACTTCATTCAAGCCAAAACCTACTACGGCGGTGGCGAATGGTATACGCTGGATCTGGATTACAAGCGCATCATCCAACTACTACGCGACGTAAACTACCAAGGCTATATCTCCATTGAGTTTGAAGGAAAGGAAGATGCCGAAAGTGGAGTCCGCAAAAGCGTAGAGATGCTACGGGAGGCGTTGAATGCTTAGATGGTTAATCAGCCATCAGGAGATTCATCTCAGCAAGTTCATGCCCAATCTGATGAATGCCTTCCAGTATTTTAGCCTGCTGTTTTTTGGAGGGCTTCTTTTTTCCAGAAATATACTGTGACAATAAAGTGGGATTTAGACCGATGCGTTGGGCGAAGAGTTTGTGATTGAGTATGCGATACTCCTGAAAGAATTGCTGCCAGTCTAGTGAAAAAGTGATTTGGTTGGGAGCAACTGATAGCTTCTCTTCTTCAAAGTATAAACTGGCTGCTTCCTGGGCGTTGGATAACAGTTCAGACACCGTCTTACCCGTAGTGAAGATCGGATAGTCTTCACTATAGGCAGAAAAGCCAGTATTTGTTTTTTCTACTACGAAAGTAATTTTGCTTTTTAGCCTTTTCATCAGATACCTGCTTGTTTACGAATCTTCATTTCTAATCCTTTACCCATCTCTTGACTGCCATGATTCGGAAAAATAATTATGCCTTCTTTCTCCGGATGTTTTAGTTTGATATGCGAACCTCTCTGTGATATTGGATACCAACCGTCTTTTCTCAGCAGACGTAGAAGCTGGACACATTTCATATGTTAATATACGTAAAAGTAAATAATTGTTTACCTTTTTTCTGGATTCAGCACAGCTATTTATTTACTGTAAGTTTAGTAATATCATCCATAGAAGGTGGAACATCTTCACTCGCCCATTCTTGGTTAGGTTCACTACTCATCTCTAAGACTAATTCTCCGCCATCCGTAATTTCCTGATGCGTAAGATAGGCGCGATCTAATGGCTCACCATTTAAAGTAGCGGATTGGATATAGCGGTTTTCAGCGGAATTATTATTAGCTCGGATAGTAAACGGTTGCTCGCCAGCGTTCAGGGTAATCTCATCAAATACGGGGCTACCGATTACGTAGTAGGGCATGCCAGGGGCGACGGGGTAGAAACCCATCATACTAAAGACCAGCCAAGCCGACATCTGTCCGGCATCTTCGTTACCGCTGAGTCCGCCCGGTTCGGCACTGTACTCCTCCTGAATAATATCTCGTACCCGCTGCTGGGTTTTCCAGGGAGCTCCGGCGTAGGCGTACATATACACCGTCTGGTGGCCGGGTTCATTGCCGTGCCAGTAGTAACGTTGTTCAAACAGCGTATCCAGTTGCTGAATGTATCGTTCTCGTCCGCCCATCGCTTTCATTAGTCTAGCGGCATCATGGGGCACGTACCAAGTGTACTGAAAGGGCGAACCTTCGGTGATAAAGGGAGCCCGAGTCGCTACTGGATCAAAGGGTTCGTACCAGT
Organism: Bacteroidota bacterium; assembly: GCA_039198955.1. GTDB lineage: Bacteria > Bacteroidota > Bacteroidia > Cytophagales > Cyclobacteriaceae > Tunicatimonas. Next base: position 102,439 of record JBCCTI010000006.1, read on the forward strand.
CGCCATTGGCGTAGCGGCCCCGCACGTAGCCGGTGGTAGTATCAAATACGTGTTGCCAGTTTTTGGCTCGTTCGGTTAGTGTCTGATAGTCTTCATCTTCGCCCAGTTTTTTTGCTACTTGCGATAGCACAAAGTCATCGAAAGCATACTCCAGCGTGCGGGAAGCTTGCTCGCGCTGGTGGAAGGAATCAGGAACGCTATCTTCCAGTGGAATATAACCATACTTCAGATACGAATCCATTGCCCGACGACCTTGCCCGTTGCGGTAGCTAGCCGTATCAGTATTCACTTCAAAGGCGTTCTTGCGCATCATCTTATACGCTAGTTCCTGATCGAAATCATCAATGCGTTTCATCCAGGCATCACCGATCATGGCGGTTACGTGGTCGCCAATCATGGCGGAGGTGTAGCTGTTCCAGGCGGGAAAGATGGGTAGCCAACCGCCCTGCTCAGCCTTTTTCAGCAGCGACTGTACCATGTCCGCCGTCCGCTCTGGGTTCAGTAAGGTTTGGAGCGGATGCACCGCCCGGTAGGTGTCCCACATAGAAAAGTCAGCGTAGTAGTCAAAGCCTTCCGCTAGATACACCTTTTTGCTACCTCCGAAGCCCAGGTAGGCTCCGTCGGCATCACTAAAAACACGAGGTAAGATCATAGCGTGATAAAGTGCCGTATAGAACATAATTTGTTCTTCCTCGCTACCGCCGCTCACCTGCACTTTGTTGAGTTGCTCCAACCAAGCCGCTTCAGAAGTCTGACGAACCTGCTCAAAGTCCCAGTGCGGAATTTCGGCTTCCAGGTTTTTCCGAGCCTGATTGATACTGGTGAAAGAGGTGCCTACTTTTACATTCACTGCCTGATCAGCCGCCATTGTAATGTAAGCGCCTACCGATTGGCCTTCCCCTTCAGACTTAGTTTCTCCAGGTTGGAGGCTTTCTCCTTGCCATACTCCAAAATCACTAAATCCATCCTCTACCTGAATCACAAAGTAGCCGCTAAAGCCCGCCGACTCGCCCCAGCCCTGGTAAATGCGGTGTACTGGATTAAAACCGACAACCTCATTGCGTTCCGGAAATATCTCTACAAAGCCTTCGCCTTCATCGCTATTGGGTTCAATAATTAGATTTATTGAATTGCCTTGGGGCGTAAAGCGCAACATGGATGCCCGAGAAGTAGCCGTTATTTCGGCTTGAATATTATAATCAGATAGGTTTACTGCGTAGTAGGACGGGGTGGCGGTTTCTTCCTCGTGCGAGAAAGCTGAAGAACGTCCCTCTGGTTTTACTTTCAGTGCTCCAGCAGTAGGCATGATAGTAACGCTGCCGTAGTCTTGGGTGCAGGAGCCACTCATCCAGCGCGAGCCCCGAAAACCTTGGATGCGGGTATCCTGATAATAGTAAGGCGACAGGCACTTTTCTTCGGTAGCGCGAGTTTGGGGTGTCCATTGCGTCATTCCGAAGGGAACTCCTACGGCAGGGAAGGTTTGTCCGCGTAGCTCCGAACCGGATTCGCTGTGCAATTGAGCGGTTTCGGTGGTGCTAGGGGCTGTACCAATCAGTGGATTAACCAGCGACAGGGGGGAAGGAGGGGAGTAAACGCTGGGTTGACTACAGGATAGAAAGAAGACGGTTAGGAAAAAAAGGTTGTGATAGCGAAAGATCATATAGCGTTTGGGTAGTCAATATTTAATTTCGATAATTTCTGGTATTCCCCACAACTAATCAAATTTAGCCTGAATGAGAGCCACCCAATCTTTCTCTTGGTCGGAGGGAGGATAACCAATAGGCACTTCGCCCGTAGCAGTTATTTTTGGTACACTTCCTGTTTGCAAATTACCACCTTGGCGGGGATTGTACCACATGACGGAGAACTCGTTTCCTGAGTCGCCTAAATCGAGCGATGGAGTTTGCTGGGCTGTCAGTAAGTATACTGCGTAAATTTCGTCTTCTGAAGCTAAGCAAAAAGAAGTAGTATCCGAAGTGAGTTCATCATCGGGCTTCATTTTCCAGAACGGAAGGTGGTTTTCAAAGAAAGTGCGAGCGAAACGGTTCTGATCCCAGAAAACATCCCGGCTACGGAAGTCCTCACAGGTGAGATCAGAATTAGGGCTATCGTAACCGAAGTACCATTCTACGCCGTAACCGCTGGCCATTAACGTACCCCAGAGGGCGTTGGCCCGGGCCAGGTCATGAGTTGGATCTTCATCGTCGGGCAACAGGGCAAACTGGGCATTTCCGGGTTCATCAACGGCCAGGGCCCAGGCTTTTCCGGTAGAGTCCGATTTGGCTCGCCACTTCAGTACGCGGGGGTGAACATCCCAAAATTCTTTATCCCGCAACTGTAGCGATGCTCCGGTGAGTGGCGACTGATCGCCGATAAGCTGCTGGTAGCGATCATCCTGGTTGGGGAAAGTGTGGATGACCAGATGATGCTGGTAAGGGTCGAGCTGGCGAACGTAATTCGCGACTTTTTTGACTTCTTCAATCGGCTGATTATTTTCTTCACCCAGATTCCAGTTAAGGGCGAGGTGATGCCCGAAACGGGCGATGAGCTCGCGGTAGTACAGCTTACCTTCCGTTCCGAAGGTGCCGTCGTCCATTAAATGATCGGTTTCGGTCTCGTGGGTTTTGAAGTGTAAAAACATACCTTTTCGCTCAGCGTAGTCGAGGATACGTTCCCACTGCTCCAGCTTAGAAACATCTAAGCGGGTTCGATGAAATAAGGTTGCCCAAGCTTCTTTATTCGGTTTTTCATTAGCGTATTCCTCGTACTCTGCCTCCGGTACTTTCAAGAGATACGGAAATACGTTACGATCATCACCATCTACATTGAAGGTAAGGAAAGAAAATACGTTCAAATACTCCGAAGCCAGATAATTGATAGCACCTATCAGATTTTTACCCTTACCATCCTGCCATAGAAATACCGATGCTTCTTCGTCAAAATCTTGCTGGTGAGGCTCCCAGCTTTTTCTTAGGTCAAATACGTTGGGCGTAGCGTCAAAATCTCGGTAGGCGAATAAATTTTCGGGGGCATCTACGCCGAGCTTGATGAAGTAGTCTCCGGTTTCAGCATATTGTAAGTACGGTTCACCCACGTAGCTCAATCGGCCTCGGGCACGATTGTCAGGTAACGATTTATCCGAGTTAGCAACGCTGAAACTTCCCGTATTTCCGTCCATAAATCCGGCACTAGCCGCTTCGGCGATATTATCCACAACCGCTACATTTTCGCCTTGTTTGAACGATACTACATATGTCCACTCGCCAACCTGATCGGGGGTAAACCGAACCATCCATTTATTTCCGGCTTCAGCACTGGTTTCGGCAGCATTGCCATCGGTGGCATAAAAGCCTGGTACCAGATAAGTTCGGTTGCCATTGGTGAAAGTCACATCTAAGCGATAGTTCAGAAAAGGGTTTTCGTCAGCTAACTCGCTGGTTTCTGGCCCATCAAAAACCAGGGTTACTCGGTGCCACTTCTCCAGCTCGCCCTGGATGTCAACTTTAGGTGGTTGGCTACAACTGTAGATTACGCTGACGAGTGATAGTAGATAGATTTTCGGAAGAAAATATAATTTTATAGACATCTGAAGGTCAGTAGTTTGTATGATTATTATTAGAGATTTAGCTACTGTGGATTACAAATTCCATCCAGTGCGTAAGTCGTAAAAATACGTTAGCCTCGAACCCCTCTAAACTCATTCTCCCGAAAGCCGGACTCGGATAGTTTCCCCATCTTCTGACATAAGGTAAGCTGGAATGCGGATTTCCAGACGTTTCAGGCCATCAATCTGCCGATCGAGTTCAAGTGGTGCTGGGTCGAGCGAAATTACGGATACTGTCAATTCGGGATGGGAAAGGTTTTCTAAGTTCAACTCCTTGCCATCCTGAATTAGTGTGGCTCCACTATCTGTAATATCTACCTCGGCAGTAGTCATCAGTTGCCAGGTAAGGTGCTGGGTAGAATCATTGGGTACAATGCGGTCTTCAATCAGTAGGGATGTATTATTTTCTTTGACGAACCGTCGGGTAGCACTAGCGATTTCTCCACCAAAAACCTCCGACATATCAATGGTCGCTTCGGGTTGCTCACCATCCTGAAAATTGGTAATGGCAGCAAATCCATCTACGTGATGCAGGGCATTGTTTACCGTAATAGTGCTGTGACCATAGTTGTTTTTCGTCAGTAGCGTCCAGCGCTCGCAATCCTGACAGCGACCCCAGAGATTAAACCCAGTTTTTTCTAAATCGTGATACGCTTGGTTACCCGGGTCAACCACCCATCGTACTCCGTTTAGCTCAAAGATAAACGAACCCGCATCCATATTACCATGGTTTACTGAGCCGCGTCCGCCTTTTCCACCGAAGTAGTAATTGTGCGGATTACCCTTTTCTGTTCGGAAGAATACGACTGGGTTAGAGCCGTCCCCTTTCCAAGCGAGCGGCAGCGGCTGACCGCCCTCTTCTTCAAACTGCGATAGCCAGATTAATCCAGCTCCCGCCCAGCGCGAAAGTTCACCCATCTCCGCTGGGTCGCGTAGGAAGCGCTCTTTTTCGTAGTATACTGCGTTTCCAGTTTTCAGGGCAAACCACGCCAGGGTCATATCTCCGTTTTCTTTACGTCGATCACCGCAATCGGCAAAGTTGTAGTACCAGCCGGAGGGGGCCATGCTGAGTGCCCGGAATTCGGCACTCTCTTTAAAAGCCGGATAGTCCGCCAATCCAAAGTCGGTACCAAAGGCACTTTCCAGCATAGCAGCGGTGAGCACCGAAAAGCTAGTGCCGTAGCTCCAATAGGTGGAACCTTCGGGATACACTCCGTCAGGACTGTACTCTTCCAGGGCGTGGGGTATACCTTCTAGTGCCCGGTGAATGGTTTTGGCAGCTAACTCTGGATCATCTTCAGCAATTACGACCGAAGCAGCAATCATTCCACCGTGGCAGACCTGATTCCAGTTGTTGTTTCCATCCACCCAACCCGTATTGCCCTCTTTATTATAGCTGGGTTTAATTCCTTTTTTAATAAGGGCGTTTTTCGCCAGCTCCACCGTAGAAGTTGGCAATCCTTCCCCGGCCCAATCGACCGCTAAAGCCACTGCCAGTGACATTTCGGCTACATCCAGGTAGTGGGAAGGGTTCCAGTCGGAGAAGTTACAAACGGCAGTTACTTCATCGTTGATGCGGTTGAGTACTTTTGGGTCTTTATCCAGGCGGTAGACCATTCCCAGCATATTCATGCGGTAGAGCATCTCGCGGGAAGTACCCAGCAATCGGCGGCCAATGACATTACGTTCCAGCAAGGGTTGCTGCCGAATTTCCTCGGCGTTCAGCTTAATGGCTTCGTACACGTTCTTTACCACCTCATCGGACTTCACGTCTTTCTTCAACTGCTTCTCGATAGACGGGGTTAGAATTAACCGAAGGCTGCCCTTGCGTAGCTTTTTTTTGAGGTAGGCTACATCCATTGGGTTTTCCAATTTTATTGGATCATCATTGTCTAAAAGATTACCGGCAATTAAGCTTGATGGAATAAGTGTACTGAGCCAGAGAAGTAAAGTAAGATGAGTAATCAGTTGCATTGGTACAGGTACAGGTTTTAGGTGTCGATATTTGTTGGTTATTTATTGAGAAGGGAAGTGTAATTCGTAAAGGTATAACTGGCTAGGGTCGGGCCAGGGTTTAGGGCGAGGCTGGTCGCGGTTTCGGGGCAAGGTTTCCCACTTTAGTACGTATTGCGTCTGATTTTCCACAGTCTTTCCCTGATCTTCGGCGGTTCTTACCGTCAAGCCCGGAAAATGTCCCTCCACTTCTAAAGTTGAGGCGAAAAGTGGTGGTTTGAGCACCTCGCCAACCAAGTCTAGCTCCTCACTCAGCAGGAGGGTTCCATCCCCGTATTTGATATGAGAGTAGCCTAACTCGTAGTAGCCGTCATCCCGTCGGTCGAATGGACCGATGAATACTTCTTTATTAATGCTGCCGTGACCGGAAAAATACCAGCGGTAATCCCAGTAGGTTACCTGTTTTGTTTGCCACCTAGTATCAGTAAACCGGGCGATATAAAATTGCAGGTTTCCCGCAGCGTCGTACTTATGGTACGCTAAAATAGGGTTCTTCTCTTCATCAAAGCACAGTTCTGCTGCTAGGTTAATTATGCCTCCCTGCGGAGGAATTGGATCTACAATTACCGATTTATTGTCATAGGTAACTGGCAAATCGAGCGGCTCGTCCAATACATTGTACCAGTGCACCATATCCGGACTTTTCATGTAGGAAAGGTCGTGGTTGGTAGAGCAGTCAGGGGTATCGCGCCACACCCAGTAGATGTGGTACCAGTTATCATCGCCCAGTTCGGGACGGGATAGGTAGGCATTCATGAGCCCTTGCCCATCAAGTAGGGGGGCAGACAACAAACGGGTCCATTGCTGGCTTTCGTGATCGTAAGTATTATAGATTACGTTGCCGTTGCCACTGCCTCCGTCGCGGTAGCAGAAAATTAGTTTTTCATCTTGGGTATTCATAAATACCGGATACGTGCATCGGTCTTCCTCAGTGCCAATCATCTCCCTGATTTGAACAAGAGTAGTAATATCGCGCGATTCGGCACTTCTGAAGTAAGTTAACCCGTTGACGTGCATATTCCCCGAGAGGTGGATATACCCTTTCTTATCCACTGCCAAAGTAAGATAATTATGACTGTCCCACTCTAGCACGGTGCTGGTTCCTTCCCGGGATCTCCGAGGGTGGGGGGGTATTTCGTGGAGCTCGAAAGTAGCAGAATCAAGGTTACGCTGCCCAACGACCATATGTCGCTTGGCATTGTAATAGGCAATATATTGGCGGTCATTGTCAGTTAGCAGGCTGAATCCTACGGGGTGCCCACCCCACACTTCGTCCACATCGATAATCTGCTCAATGGTAGGTTGGTTATCCCGCTCGTCAATAATGATAGGCTTCGGGGGTTGGGCTACTGCTTTCAGAGTAGCCAGAAAAAATACTGATATCAGTAGGGAGGGTGTTTTCATTTCGATTAGGAAAAAATAAGCCCGTAACCGAAAGTTACGGGCTTACTTACTAAAAATGGTATAACTTATTCACTAGCTCCCCAACCAGGGTTCTGCCCAAGATTCGGGTTTTGTGATATTTCAGCGATGGGAATAGGCCATAAGTAGTGCTTACTTTCGTCAAAGACAGGCTCTTCATAGTCGGTGCCAGCATACACATCTAGATAAGGTATTCCATCAACTTCAAAAATACCAATGGTGGATTCGCCATCGGGATCAAAGCGTTGCTGATTGGTAGCATCCCAGCGCATACCTAAGTCTTTATCTTCTAATCTCTTGCCCTGTCCCCAACGGCGAATGTCATCGTAACGACCACCTTCCATAAACAGCTCAACGCGACGCTCTCTACGGATCTCAACTATTAAAGATGAGATCCCATCGTTGGCATAACGAGGATCCATAGGAGGGTTCATCATCATAGGGGGCATTGCTACCCGAGCGCGAAGGAGATTAATACTCATATCCAAATCACCTTGGGTAATAGTTCCTAGTTCAGCTTTGGCTTCAGCATAGTTGAGTAAGGCCTCACCAAACCGTAAAATGATTGCTGGAGTAGATGATGTGTTAAAAGTAGCGTGAGCAGCATTTACATCGTACACTTTAATGATGTGGTATCCGGTAGTGGAAGATTGGCCAGGTTTAGTCTGTCCCTGAATTTTAGGATAATCTGCTACAGCCGGATCAGTATTACCGAACATGTAAAATGCTTGGTCATCCGGATGAAGAACAGTTTGTCTCAAACGTGGGTCGCGATTCTCGAAGATGTTTTCGAAAACTTCATCGCCTTGATACAAAGGGGAAGACGTGATGGGCAAACCATCAGTACATAAATAATCTTCTACCATGCTCTTGGTAGCACCTCCATTATAACTACGATGATAGCTTTGTACGTGGTTGGTGAAAATTCCTAGTTCGTATCGTCTCCAATACAATACTTCGGGGTTCCCAGATAGATCAGTCATCCGATGAATAGCATTATAATCCATAGTAGGATCACCAGTGCTGTAGAGCGAGTAGGGACCGTTCATGATTAGCTCTTCGGCGGCGTCAGCAGCAGCTTGAAACCAGGGAGCGGGATCGCCTAAATTATGGTATTTTTGCCAAGTGCCTTCGTAAAGAGCAATACGGGATAGTACTAACAAAGCTGCCCAGCGGTTCAACCGACCGGGGGCATTTCCATCGCCCCAATCATCGGGTAGGTTTTGGGCAGCAAATTGCAAATCTTCTAGTACTTTTCCCATGACAAATCCTCGATCATCTCGTTCGCCGTTAAGTATCTCGTCGTCATCAATATTGAGCGTTTGCTCGACCCACTGCACATTACCAAATTTATGGATTTTTTCGCCGTAGAACCAGCCCCTGAATAAGCGAGCCTCACCGATATACTGGTTACGAACTTCTTCGGCAACTTCGGCTTTATCATAGTTTTCCATGCCAAAATTGATAGCTCGTATAAAGTCCCAACCTCGGTAGCCAAACCATTGGTCACCCGCTGCATCGGGAACTTGATGTCTTCCCGCTCGGATTCTTTGATAAAAGTCATGGCGAGGATGACGGGGAGCGGTATTATCGGAGAAACCGGATAAATGCCAAATACCCCAACGATGGCTACTGAAGCCATTATGGTGACCCATTAGAATAGGAACATTATTGTCATCCCTAGCCATATCATAAAGGCTATTATTGTATACCCGGAGGTCATTCTCAGTGTTCCAGAACGCCTCGTTGCTAATCTCGTCCAGCGGTTGTCGATCTAGGAAATCGTCATTACAGCCAAACATGATGACTGCCAACACTATGGTTATTTTTGAAATATATTTTTTCATTTTATTTCTCGTTTAGAGTCATTAAAAGGATACTCGTATACCCATTGCATAAGTACGCTGCTTGTAGTATTCCTGCGTTAACGTTGGGCGTACTTCAGGATCTAGAGGACGTCGCATTCGGGTGAACTCCCACATATTTTGACCAGCGAAGTATATCTGAGCATTGGTCATGCCTACTTTGTTCGCCAGGTTTTGTGGTAGATTATACGCTAACGTTAGGTTTTTCAGGCGGACATAGGCCCCATCTTGCACGAATCTGCTCTGAGGTTGAAGGTTCTGCTTGGTATTGGTAGAGATATGCGGAGCAGGAAAATAAGCATCCCGATTAGTCTCACTCCAAGTATCAGTAAGGTAGTAGTTTTCTACGTGCCCAGCGTTGAATGGATAGAAGGCTACCCAGTTATTATTCGGTGGCCAGTAGTCGTGTTGCAGAAGACCCTGGAAGAAGATATTCAGAGTAAATGCTTTCCATCCAATTGTACTATTAACCCCAAAGTTATAGCGAGGCGTTTCGTAACCAATAATTGTTTGATCTCCTGGATCACTCAGAGTGTTTTCTCCTAAACTAATCTCACCATCACCGTTTAGGTCAGCGTATCGAATGTCACCGGGGCGCCAGTTCGAGCCATTGGGAATCTTAGTTTGATCCGGTGCATTATCTACTTCATCTTGCGTCTGGAATATGCCTTGAGTTACGTAACCCCATCGTTCTCCAATAATTTGGCCTTCGTAGTACTCAGTATTATCGTCGGTCGGATTAGGAAGAACCCCGGTTGGGTTGTCGTATTTGGTAATTTCCGTAACGTTATCGGATAGAGCCAGGGTGATACTGTAGTTCCAGTTGTTGTTTACCCGGTTTTGCCAAGTTGCCGCCAGTTCCCAACCCCGGGTTTGTAGATCAGCCGCATTTTGTTGCGGAGCATCTGTCCCCAGAATAGACGGAAATTCTACGGTAGTAAGCATATCTCGTGTATCCCGCGTATACACATCAAACGATACATCCAAACGATTGCCGAACATGGTAATATCTAATCCTAAATTTTGGGATACTACAGTTTCCCAAGTAAGAGTAGGGCTTATCAATCCGGGAGCCTCAACAAACGGCGTACGAGCTCCCGCGGTCATCATATAGGGTGAGTTGCCTGATCCCAAAGTAGCAATGTAAGGATAGTAAATCGGATCATCATCTTCATCAAATATGAGCTGGTTACCTAGTTGCCCGTAGGAAGCCCGTAGCTTCAAGTTATCTAACCAAGAAGAAGCTCCTTCCATGAACCCTTCTTCGGATATTCTCCACCCCACTGAAACGGAAGGGAAGAACCCGAAGCGGTCATCTTTCGGAAAGCGAGAAGTTCCGTCGTAACGACCGTTGGTTTCTATTAAATAGCGATCGTCAAAGATGTAGTTCAACCGATAGAATGCTCCTCTAAGTGCCGTATGCTCTTTTCCACCGTAGGCCTCCTGGTTTCCAACAGTAGCATTAATATCAGTAATAGCCGGGGTGATTAAACTAAAGGAACGCGCCCGGAAAAAATCAAATTGACCCCACTCCTGATTGAAACCAACCATTGCTTTAAGGAAATGTTGGCCTTGATCTATGGTATAGTCAGCGTAGGTGTTAATGACGTAGTACTGATCGGTATCCGTGCGATTATCAATCCAATCGTTTCCGCTAAATCCGTTACCAATGACTAACCCACCCGCTAAATCTCGGTTCTCAATTACATCAATTTTACTGTTAACCTGCTGTTGATCTCGGTGGGTAAGGTTAGCGGAGAATTCCCCGCGTATATTCAGACCGGGAATTGGGTTGAACGATGCCCCTTGGGTCAAAATAATATCATTGCGAGTCCAGGTATCACGTCCCCCATCTTCCAGATATGGTAAAAAGTTAGTGCCAGCAAAGTACATACCAATGAACTGCTCAAAATCGCCCCGGTCGCCAGGTTCCAAATAAAATGGCAGATCGGGGAACTGAAGGGGATCTAATGGATCTTGACGCGCCGAAGTATTAACATTTACATCCCAGTTATAAAAACGGGGCTTATCACTTTGTTCCCTAGTTACCAACGCTCGGCTATCCAAATTTAACCAGTCAGTGACCTGAAATTCACCTTTTAACAGAATATTGTATCGTCGGAATTTTTCATTCTTATCCTCGTTTTTTAAGTAGCCATCTTTGCCCAGATAACCAAACGATGCGTAATAAGAAGCCTTTTCAGATGAACCTGAAACGCTGACATCGTACTTATTTTGAGGGGCAAATTCGGTAATTAACCGATCCTGGTAATTATTAAATCCGTAGAAGCGAAGTTGGCCATTAAAGACTCCCCAAGCATTCTCTTCAGTGGGATTTTCGCTCCATCGTCGGGTTCCATCAATAAAATCTTGATCATAAGAGGGGGCACCGTTAGTTCGTATGTTTGCTTGGTTTCGAGCGAGAACAAATTGATGCGGATCAGTAATAGGGTCGATGAACAGAATTGGTTTAGACAAGGCAAGCTCAGCCCCGAAATTAACCGAAATTTTATCCCCTTTACCTTTTCGGGTAGTAACTAAGACTACTCCATAAGCTGCTCGAGCCCCGTATACAGCTGCTGCTGAAGCATCTTTTAAAACACTTATGCTTTCTATATCATTGGGATTGATTCGGTTGAGATCCATTGGAACTCCATCTACTAGGATCAGCGGGGCACCGCCGTTAATTGACTCGAAGCCTCGTACGTTGAAATCAATGGGTTCAGCAGGGTCACCGTTCCGAATATTTACGTTCAAGTTTGGTACTACTCCCTGCAATCCTTCGCCAACGTTGGCAATGGGTCGGTTTTGTAATACCTCACCATCGGTTACTCCCACGGCTCCAGTTAGGTTTACTTTCTCCTGAGTACCGTAACCAACAACAACAACCTCTTGTAGGCTTTGGATGTCAGGCATCATTACTAAATTAACAGTTGTGCGACCGTTAATAGCTAGTTCTTCAGGAGTGTAGCCGATTGAGGAGAAAATTAGAGTTTCGGCATCAGCCGATACATTCAAGCGATAGTTACCATCAATATCAGTAATTGTACCCGTTGTGGTTCCCTTTACCAGGATGTTTACTCCGGGTAAAGCTTCGTTAGTTTCGCCATCGGTTACGGTTCCCGATATTTCGCTTTGGGCTAGTAGGGTGATTGGACCCCAGAGGCAGAGTAGCCATACCCCTAGTGCCCGCATAAGATGCGGTAAAATGTTGATCATGATAAGAGAGTTTTAGGTTATAAGTAATTAAAATAGACTGAGTAAGGTATTGTATATGGTTTGGTTTAATAGAATTTTTAACCGATTACATTACGAGATTAGCAAAAGCAGTTGTTGGTCTATTGAAGTAAATGCTTTTAGATGAAAAAAAAAACATCCATTTAAAAAAATGATAATTCTTAAAGAAAACATTCGTTATTTATCATTCTCTTTCTTTGGGTTTGAAAAAAGTGGGCTAATTTGTTATATGTCTATTATAAAGATTTTCGAATTTTTTATTACACAAAAATGATAATATTAACACTTAAGTTAAACTAGGATGAGGTTAATAGTATTATAATGTATTCTCTAAGGTCTTTGGTTACAATAATTAATAGCAATACTTTTAAATAAAAAAATTATAAAATAGCATATGGTAGTATTACTGTGACATGCGATCTTGGAGGAATTATCTCTTTATCCCATTTAGGATCTCTAATCCTAATACCAAAGCTTGAGTACCTAGCTTACCATGTCCTTGGGCTTTTACCGCTTCGTATAGCTGTTTTACCAGTGATAAGCCCGGTAAGGCTAAGCCCAATCGGTTAGCTTCGGCTAGGGCAATACCCATATCTTTAATGAAATGTTCTACGTAGAAGCCCGGATCAAAATTACGGTTGACTATCCGAGGGGCCAGGTTATCCAGTGTCCAACAGGCGGCAGCCCCGCCACTAATAGACTGGAGCATGGTTGGTAAGTCCAGTCCAGCACGGTGACCATATAGTAAGCATTCACAAACCCCGATCATGGTGCCGGCAATGGTAATCTGATTGCACATTTTAGTGTGTTGCCCCGAACCGGCCTTGCCCTGGTATACAATATTTTTGCCCATAACCTCAAATAGCGGCATAATGGTATTTACTGCTGCCTGCTCGCCCCCGACCATAATAGATAGTTGCCCATTCTTCGCCCCCACATCTCCTCCGGACACCGGGGCATCAATGGTGGAAACATTGTGTTGTTGTCCGGCTTGATAAATTTCCTGGGCGAGGCTTGGTTCGGTAGTGGTCATATCTACCAAAATACTTCCGGCTTTAGTTCCGGCTAACACGCCATCTTTACCCAAATATACCTCTCGTACATCCTGGGGAAAACCAACGATGGTAAATACTACTTCCGTCTGTTCGGCGACAGCTTGTGGCGTATCAGCCCAGGTTGCCCCTCGGTTTAGAGCAGCTTCCGCTTTTTCTTTAGTACGATTATACACCACGCAGGCGTAGCCCGCATTTTGCAAACGATCGACCATCGCAGCACCCATCACTCCGGTACCGATCCAGCCAATTTTCGTGTTTTGTGTAATGTTTTTCATTTTATTTGACGGTTCGATTGCTAATTGTTAGTAGTATACAGTCGACAGTCCACGGACGACAGTTTCTACTCTAATCATATTTACGGTCTCTAGCGCAAGCATCTGCTCGTGTATAATGCCACTTCCTAATTTCTGATTTGGCCTTCCTACTGCGCGGCGGGGCCACCTCGGCAGCCGCTTCTCACATCTCAGATAGCTTCTCCGCCAAGTGTTCTGCGGCCCGCACATCATAGCTCCGACTTTCGCCGTCAGAGGGAATTAGCTTTTGCACGGCTTCTAAAGTAGGAATCGCGTCACCATCCATGGTTTCCAGTACGTTGAGGGCCTGAACCCTAGCCATTAAGTTATCATTAGTGAGGGCATTGCGAAGTGTATTTACTGCGGCCTTGGTTTCTCCGAGACGATATAGAGCTTCGGCTGCGGCAATCTGTACGCTTACTTCTTCATCATCAAGTAGTGCAATCAACTTCTCCTTAGCCGGATCAGCGTGTTCAGCCAGAATGCGGCAACCCGTAGCCGCCCAGTAGCGAACGACTGGGTTTTCATTTTCTAACTGATTAACCAGGTCAGGCATAAGCTCTGGGTCGCGCATCGTAGCCATTTCAGCTACCTGCATAATTTCTTCCAGGGGGTAAGCATCAGTTCGGGCAAATTCATGTAAAGTAGTTGATGAATTTTGGGCAATATCTAGCATCATAGCTTCAGGCAGAAAACCAACATCTCGAACATCGAGTAACCATTGTTGATTGGCTTCCCGAAGCTCAACCAGTTTTTCTTGATAAGCAGGGTCATCGGCCAGATTGTTAATGTTATGCGGGTCGGCGGCTATGTCGTACAACTCTTCAGCGGGTTTTTCCTCAAAAAAAGCGGATTGTACCTCATTAAGTTGACCAGCCAGATAAGCTTCTTCCCAAGATCGCATGGAAGGAGCCCGCCACAGGTACTCGATATACTGAGCGTAAATCTTGTGCGGTAGATAATTTCGGGCATAACGAAACTGCTGATCCCGTACCGAGCGAACCATATCAAATCGCTCATCCATTCGTCCCCGAAAGTTATAGGCGTAGGGCTGAGGTTCGGCAGCCTGCTCGCCTAAAAAGGCATTTCCTTGCATATAATCGGGAACAGTGGCACCAACCAGGGAAAGTAAGGTTGGGGCAAAATCAACGAAAGTGACCAAACGATCATTGGTCGTTCCTGCTTCGCTGGGAGCTAGATGCTGGTAGGCTTCAGGAAAACGAACGATGAGTGGGATGTGTAGTCCCGACTCATAAATAAAGCGTTTACTACGTCCAACCACTCCGCCGTGGTCGCTATAGTAAAAAACGATGGTACTATCCGCCAAGCCTGATTCTTCTAATTCCTGCAAAACTTCGCCCACTTTAGCATCCATCTGCTGTACTCGGTCGTAGTACTGCGCCCAGTCGTGTTCCATCTCGGGGGTACGAGGGTGGTAGGGCGGGATCGGTACTTCCGACGGGTCGTGCATGAGCGAATCATTCGGAATAAATGAGTGGATAGAGCTTTCGTGGGAAGTAGTAAAGTTGAAAATAGCAAAGAAGGGCTGACCGGGAGCCCGGTTCTGGTACGTAGCTTCCTGACTAGACTCATCCCAAACTTCCGGTTGGTCGGTAGTATTGTAATCCTTTTTTACATTGTTGGTACAGTAATAACCCGCTTCTTTTAGATAAGCTGGGTAGAATTTCACAAAATCAGGAACGGCGTAGGTACTGCGCATGTGCTGGGTTCCTAAAGAAATAGGGTACATTCCGGTAATGAGAGCGTTGCGGGATGGGGCACAAACCGGTGCCGCCGAGAAAGCGTTGGTATAACGCACCCCTTTCGTAGCTAAGCGGTCAATATTGGGAGTGGTGGCAAATGTATCGCCGTAAGCTCCAATAAAGGGGCTATTATCTTCACTAGTAATCCATAGGATGTTGGGTGGGCGTTGGGTAGTTTCGGGCGATTCGGTGGTTGTACAACTGCTCATCAGTAGGGCAGCCGCAATAGTCAGTAAAATGGTATGAATTATCTGGTAGGTAGGTGGAAATCTTAATTTTAACATAACATAGATTTAGCGGATACTTGAAAAAATCCGGTTAGCTTTGTGGCATACTTTTTTAACTATCAGTATAGAATTTTTTGAGATAAGGCTTGCTTATCGGCAGGTCTTTTTTTTATCCTGACAAAGCCTCGGCTACCGAGTCTTTCATCTTACGAAGTCCGGTAGTAGCCACAGTTAAGGCATCTTGCTGCCAATAATCTTTATTAAACAACTCTAAAGAGAGAATTTTACCCGCCCCAGTTTTCCGTAAATCTTGCAGTACTTCGGTTACCGGAGCCACTCCATCACCGGGATATACCCGGTAGCTGTCATCCATTTGGTCGCGGCTGGGCTGGGCGGGATAATCATTGATATGAAAGATTTCAATGGCTGAGCCACTCAGAAGTTTCAAACCATTGAACTCTGACCCGCCTTTGTACAAGTGGTAAATATCCGGCAGTATGCGGGCTTTAGGATGCTGACTTTCTACCGCTACAAACATGGTTTGGCCCAATCGGTGCAAGTTGGCTGAGAACCCCCATACTTCAAGCTGGGGAATTACCCCGAGAGAATCGCCTAATTCTAGAATGATCCGGTAGCGCTCGGCTGCTTTCATTAGATCTAGACCCGGTTCCTTAGTCGCACCCATCGGTGGAGCCGCAATTCGGGCGCAGCCAATTTGGGCGAGCATATCCATTTCCCGCTTGAGTTGTTCTACCGCCTGCTGGCGTACCGAGTCATCGTCTACAATCCACTGAGCAAAGCCAATAGCACTGGCGATGGTTAATCCCAGATCGTCAATACGTTTTCGCAAATCTGAAAGTGAACCGCCACTGTCGAGATAGGCCTGTAGTCCGTTTATCCATACTTCTACCGCGTCAAATCCTGCCTCGGCAGCGACTTCCAATTCTTTCACTACTCCCAATTCTTGCCCCCGGAGGGTACTCACATTGAGGCAATAGAGAAAATCGGGTTCGGCAGAAGTGCTATTCTTAGAAAAAGAGACAGGATTTGCTGCTAAGGTTGATGGGGCAGCGACTAAACCCGCCAGAGCAGCCCGACGAGAACAAGTTGCATCAAGCATAAAGATAAATAGTCAGGTTGTTTCTGGCGAAGCTAACTATCTTTAGGCATTGCCGCAACTTTTCACAAGATTGTAGTGGGGGGTTAGAGCCAGTTTCTAAGTGAAGAGTAGCTACTTAACTTCTGCTAGAAGAGGGGCGGTGGGCAGGGTAAAGTAAAATGTAGTACCTTTATCTTTCTTGCTTTCCACCCAAATCTTTCCACCGTTGCGGCGTACAAATTCGTCGCACAGCACCAAACCTAAACCCGTGCCTTTTTCTTGGTCGGTTCCTTTAGTAGAGTGACCAGTATACCTGAACAGTTGCTCGGTGTAGCTACCTTCCATGCCTACCCCATTATCGGATACAGCGATAACGATGGAGTTTTCTTCTTGCTGGGCAAATATTCGGACAACACCCCCTGAGGTAGTAAACTTGATAGCATTAGTAAGCAAGTTTCGGACAACCAATTGTATCATGTCAGGATCAGCATACACCCGGTTTTCTTTTCCTACGCTGTTCTCAATACGAATACCTTTATGAGCAGCCAATTGAGAGATAAGCCCTACGGTTTCTTCTATCTCAGGCTGAAGGTCAAAGTTAAGCTTATTAATGCGTAATCCATTCATTTGTGTCCTCGACCAATTGAGCAGATTATCGAGCAGATTGATACTATGGTTGACCTTGCGGGAAAGCTGGGGAAGCATAGCTTTTAGTTCTTCAGGGCTGAGCGCATCCAGATGAAGTAGGTTAAGTACTCCCTGCACAGTGTTGAGGGGACTACGAAAGTCGTGGGCAATGATAGAAAACATTTTATCCTTCACCACATTGAGGTCTTCTAATTCCTTTTGTTGGGATAGAATTTCTGTGTGTTGGGCCTCAGCTTCCAGATGAATCTC
Organism: Bacteroidota bacterium; assembly: GCA_039198955.1. GTDB lineage: Bacteria > Bacteroidota > Bacteroidia > Cytophagales > Cyclobacteriaceae > Tunicatimonas. The sequence continues at coordinate 119,914 of JBCCTI010000006.1, forward strand.
TTTGAGCACTTCATTTTTCTTCTGAATTTCTTCATTCTTGGTGCGTAGCTGTTCATTGGCACTTCGTATTTTCTTGTTTCTCATTAATACCAGGCCGAACAAGAGTAACAAGACAGCCGAGATAAAAAATGTAATATAGAGTAATGTATTGTCAGACTGATCCACCGCTGAGGAGGGGTTATCGGCTAGATTAGATAGTGCGTCAATATTTTTCGATATACTATACTTATTTGCTATTACTCCTACCTCTAAAATGCCGGAAAAGAAGCCATAAGCAGCTTGTTGGGCATCAGCAGCAGGTGTGTTAACACAAAAAAGCAATAAGAAGACAAAAATGTCTCTTTTCATTGGGCGATAGTATATATAATGATCGGTGATCAAAAATCAGGGAAAGGTGATGAATTTCCAATTCGTTCATCAGCTGTTCTTACTGAAAGGATGTAAGCTTTTGTAAGGGTGAAAAGAAAAACATAACCATTACCGACTCCTTTTCTGACATTTTTTTTCTAAGAGAGCAGGAAGACACAGAAATTTTGCCGTTGCTCTAGATTTTTTATGATTCTATAGACGGAGTAAGTTTTTTGGTAAAACTACGGTACAAAATTTCGAGATGAGGTAGCTCTTTTGGAGTAAGCTAGTACCCCCTCCGATCTCATAATGAGATGTAATTGGATAACTATTGCATTTTTGATATGAAGTACATATTCTGCCGCATGCTATATACCACTAATGCTTGGGTGTGACCTTTACACAATAAAAAAGTGTTCCTTGAGTAGGTAGTGATAAGCTAAAACGCACAAAGGCTTTCCTGATGATAGGAAAGCCTCTAGTAAGACACAATTCTGCCCAGAGTACCCTGTAAGAGACTCTGAGGAGGTTATTTCTTCTTATCTATCTGATAAGATTCGGCAAGTTTTACGGCTTCAAAAGCGTTGACAACCCCTCCAGTAGAAGAGAGATTACTAAAATTAATCTGCTTACCTACTTTGCCTGGACAATTTACTTTCAACCCATCTAGCTTTACTGCCGATGATAGAACAATATCTCTTACCTGGGTCGCCGTAAGTTCAGGATAATATGACATAAGTAAGGCCGCTACTCCAGCAGTTACGGGAGCGGCCATACTGGTGCCGCTCAAGCTTTCGTATCCCTGGTTGGGAGTGGTAGAGAAGACGTCTACTCCGGGGGCAAATACATCTACCGAACGTTTACCGTAATTAGAGAAAGTAGCCACAAAGTCTTCCTGCCCTTTCCAAGAAGAAGCTCCTACTTCAATCCAATTGCTGGCTGACTTTCGGTTCTCGTAAGTTTTGGTCGGAAAGTTATCAGTTTCGTCGATATTCTCGCTACTGTTTCCGGCGGCATGAACAATCAGTACCCCTTTTTCTTCAGCGTAACGAACGGCCTCGTCTACAATGGATTTATTGGGGGAGAAAGATTTGCCGAAGCTCATATTAATGATTTGGGCACCGTTATCCACGGCGTAGTAAATGGCATTGGCTACATCTTTGTCGCGCTCATCGCCGTTGGGTACGGCTCGGATAGCCATGATCTCAACGTGGTCGGCAATACCTTTAATACCTAAGTTGTTGTTACGGTTAGCCGCAATGATACCTGCTACGTGGGTGCCGTGGCGCGAATCTGGCCCAGTGACATCGCTGTTCCCGTAGAATTTTTCCGAAGCATCCTGGTAGTTGTCACCTATAATAGTACGGGGGTTGTACTCTAGGTTATAACCGTATTCAACTGCCTCTCGGTAGTGCTCAATCCCATCTTCTAGCAAAGAGGCGTCAAGGCCGTTTTCAAACGCATATTCCATAAACCCCTTGGCCATCAACACCACCTCATCCGATGATTCCAGGTTATTAACATCCGACATCGCGAGCGAATCTACATCGAGGTAAGCCTCAAGTAATTTTTGGGAACGGGAAAAGTTTTTGTGGAAATACGTAAAAGCCTGATACTCTTGTTGGGCTTCCGCGATTTTCTCCTCGTATTGTTGCTCAATCTCCAGAAAGTAGGTTCTATCTTTCTTAGACAAGTCTTCTAACTCAGTGTTCCGGTATTTCTCTTTGAGTTGAACGTATTCCCGGGTAAGTTCGTAAGTGTCATAGTTGACGTTATCACCATCGGCACCACCAATGAAATTCCAACCGTAAACATCGTCCACGTAGCCGTTTTGATCATCATCCACTCCGTTTCCAGCTATCTCACCCTGGTTAATCCATAATTTGCCCTGTAGATCTTCATGTTCAATGTCTACTCCTGAATCAATGACCGCTACTATTACTTTTTCGCCGGTTCGGCCTGCTAAAATCTCATAAGTTTTTTCGGTGCTCACGCCCTGTACCCGGTGGGTCTGAGGGTCTAAGTTATACCAATTATTGGGAGCGCGGTTAAGCGAGTCGGTAAATAGATGGTGAGCAGAAGCAATGCTGATTTGAGCAAAAATTCCTAAGGCAATTGTTAGGGTTCCTAATTTCATGTGATGTAAGTTTTTTACAAACTTTAAAGATAAGAAAAAATATTTATAAAATAACACTGTTTATTCATATTTTACTAACAATACTCTAGCCAGTATAAGAAAAATTAAGTACTCACTACAAGGGAGCAAAATAGCGGTAAACTTTGCTAATATCGAATTTTTCTGGGAAAGATTACGGTTAGATAGGAACATCGCGCTAGCAAAGGCGATGGAAAGTTCGTATATTTCGGGTTAGTAAAAACACGACAACATGACCAAAACGGCTATGAGAACACTACTACTCACGTATCTGAGCCTCAGTATTTGTCTAACTAGTTTTGCCCAGTCAGAATCTTCCTCCCTGTTTACCCTCCTCACTCCCGATGAAACGGGTATTATGTTCCGCAACGATATTGAAGATACCAAAGAGCATAATATTCTGATTTACTCTAACTACTACGGAGGGGGCGGAGTAGGAGTAGGTGATATTAATCAGGATGGTCTGCTGGATATCTACTTTGCTGGAAATTTAGTGGGTGATCGGCTTTATCTAAACCGGGGCAATCTAGAGTTTGAAGACGTTACCCAATCAGCGGGCATAGAAGATAACGGAGGCTGGTCATCGGGAGTGTTGTTCGGTGATGTAAACAACGATGGGCATCTGGATATTTACGTAACCCGCGAACTCTACGACCATCAGCCGGAGCTACGCCGGAATAAATTGTACCTCAATACATTGGGTAAGACCGGAAAGATTGGTTTTGAGGAGGTCTCAGCCCAGTACGAGGTAGATAATAGCGAACGAACCCGTCACGCTACCTTTTTGGACTACGATAAAGACGGTGATTTAGACCTGTTCCTGCTGAACCAACCGCCTAATCCAGGGGATTATTCATCGTTTTATGGTACCGAATTACTTCAGGATAAATACAGCCCAAGGTTGCTGCAAAATACCGGAGAAAAGTTTACCGATGTTACTGAGGCGGCTGGATTACTCAAGCCCGGTTTTGCGAACAGCGTTTCGGCCAGTGACTTGAACGGCGATGGCTGGACCGATATTTACGTGAGTAATGATTTTGAAGCCCCCGATTTTATCTACTTCAATAACGGTGACGGCACTTTTTCGGATAAAACTGAGGATGTAACCCGGCATATTTCCTTTTACAGTATGGGAGTTGATGCGGGTGATATTAATAATGATGGTTTGTTGGATGTGATGGTAGCTGACATGGTAGCCGAAGATAATTATCGCCTGAAAGCCAACATGAGTGGCATGAATCCAAAGGCATTTTGGAAAGTAGTAGACGATGGCGGGCACTACCAGTATATGTTCAATACCCTACATTTAAATACTACCTTGCCGGAAGGCGCTAAATCCAGTTTGCAAAATACAGAATCACAGGGTGGTTACTTCCAGGATGTAGCTCAGTTGGCAGGAGTGGCTTCTACCGACTGGAGCTGGTCTACATTATTCGCTGATTTGGATAACGATGGCTGGAAAGACCTGCATATTACCAATGGGCTGCTACGCGACATCCGCAATAGCGATGCTTCTAAAAAGTTTGCCAAATACATTGAGTCAGCTATCAGTGCTTATCTAGCCAAGAACCCTAACCCCGAGGGAATATCCATCTGGGATATTGCTGATGTCAACGAAGCCTTGAGTTTCACTCCCTCGGTGCCGCTCATGAACTATACCTACCGTAATAGCAGAGACTTAACCTTTGAGAAAGTGAGTGAAGATTGGGGATTAGACCAGGAGACCTTCTCCAGTGGTTCTGCCTACGCCGATCTGGACAACGACGGTGATCTCGATTTAGTTATCAATAACGTAAACGACGCAGCGATGGTCTACCGCAACAATGCCCAGGATCTGCTCGATCATCATTACGTACGGGTGCACCCGGTGGCCGATGGCTCAGCAGTAACCAACTTGGGGGTAAAAATATGGGCTGAAACCGAAGAAGGAACTCAGTTTTTTGAAACCACCAGCGTGCGGGGTATGTATTCTACCAGCGAAATTACCACTCACATCGGACTAGGAAATCAAACCGTAGTAGATGTATTGAGAATACGCTGGCCCGATGGTCGGGAGCAGATTCTTCGCGATGTTCCCGCCGACCAAACGATAACGGTTCGCCACTCTGAAGCAACTAATGCATCATTCGCAAGTCACACAGATGAAATCCAGCCATTATTTACCGATATCACTTCGCAGCAGTCGCCCACCATTCAGCATACTGAAAATGATTTTGATGACTTTGAGAAACAGGTTTTACTACCGCACCGTATGTCAAACTTAGGGCCGGGCTTAGCCACAGGTGATGTAAATGGCGATGAGTTAGATGACTTTTACTTAGGTGGAGCAGCCGGACATCCGGGGCAATTGTTTTTACAGCAAAATGATGGAGCATTCGGCAGTATTTCTTCAGAAACCTGGCAAGTTGACGCTGCAAGTGAAGATATGGGCAGTATCTTTTTTGATGCGGATGGTGATGGTGATCTAGATTTGTACGTGGTAAGCGGAGGGAATGAGTTCGCTCCTCAGTCGGTAGAATATCAAGATCGTCTGTATTTGAATGATGGAAACGCTCAATTTTCTAGAGCTGAAGCAGCCCTGCCAGAAATGCGAAGCAGCGGTTCTAAAGTTTATCCCGAAGATATTGATCAAGATGGTGACCTGGATTTGTTTGTTGCCGGGCGGCACGTTCCCTGGGCGTATCCTGAACCCGCTAGCAGCACCCTGCTTATTAATAATGGAGGCACATTTACCGATGCCACTGACCAGCTTTGTCCCGATTTGAAAAACATCGGTATGGTCAACGACGCGGTTTGGGTAGATTTTTCGGGGGATGGTCGCAATGATCTAGTGCTAGTGGGCGAATGGATGCCCGTGACTTTGCTGCAAAATGATGGAAATACCTTTACGGATGTAACCGCAGCATACAATCTTGACCAAAGTACCGGATGGTGGTTTAGCGTAGATGCTGCGGATATGGACGGCGATGGCGATCAGGATTTGGTAGTTGGAAACCTCGGGCTAAACTATAAGTACCAAGCCAATGAAGAAGAGCCTTTTGAGGTATTTTACTACGACTTTGACGAAAATGGCTCCAAAGACGTAGTGCTGGCTTACTACAATTTTGGAGTACAGTATCCGCTGAGGGGGCGATCCTGCTCGTCTCAACAGGTGCCGATGATCAAAGATAAGTTCCAGTCGTATGAGTTATTCGCCGCAGCCGACTTAGTAGACGTGTACGAAGAAGATAATCTGGAAGAATCGCTAAACTTCCAGGCGAACACTTTTGCTTCGGCTTATTTAGAGAATACCGGAGACGGTTCATTTAAATTTCATGCGCTACCCAACGAAGCCCAGTTTTCTTCGGTCAATGATATTCTTATTGCTGATTATAATCAAGATCAGCATTTAGACATTTTGTTGGCGGGTAATTTGTACGGAGCGGAGATAGAAACTGCCCGCAATGATTCCGGAGTAGGAACGGTACTGTTGGGTAATGGCAACGGCGGTTTTCAGTTACTGACTCCGGCTGAGAGTGGCTTCTTTGTACCTACTGATGTGAAGAGTATGGCGATTGTTGAAGGGGCTCAAGGAAAGCAGGTGCTGGTAGGAAGTAATAACGATCAGCTACAAATTTTCCGCTTAGGCTTCCAGAAAATTCCTTAGCTCAGTATTAATTCTTGGCAGGCATAATATGGAGTATAATTCGTTGGTAGCGAGTTAGGCTGGGAGTACCATCATCAGTGACCTGAAGAATAATGTGGGTAGTCTGGGGAATAGATAATTTTGCCTTCGCCGGAATCTTGATTTTTAGCTGTGCCTGATCAGTATTTTCCAACTCAATAAATCCCAGCCAGGACTGTTCCCAGTAACTTCCTGCCTCGGGATAATGAATCCACTGGTAGCGTAAGTTATCACTATCAGGGTCAGAACTACCCGAGGCATCCAAGGTGATTTCTTCACCAACACGAATGGCTACTTCATTCTCGCTAGAAACTACTGCTTTTGGAGGGTGATTCGCCCCTTCGTAGTTTTGAATGCACCAGTCCATACGAGCCGCAAAATCATGCTGATACGCTTCCCGCCAACGCCAGATCGTCGCGTGATTATCAATGTAAATTCGTCCATCATTACCCACCACTTCATCCTGAGTGTCTGCCCAGATGGGTCGAGTCTCAGGTTCAGTTTTTTCCAGATTGCGGTAGGGCTTAAAGCGAGGTTGGTAAAGTTCGTAACGACCTCCCCAACCGCCGTAGTCGGGGCGTTCCGGTACATTAAGTCCATTGTTAATCAGGGATAGAAAACTAGGGGTATCGCCCTCCATGGCGTATTCTACCTCGGGGTACTCGGCACCTAGTGGACCGTGCCCGTCCATGATATTTTCTCGTAGCCAAGGATTTTTCACCAGGCTGGTATCAGCTCCGGAAGCAAACTTATACCAAGGCTCGCCGGAAATGCCCGACCAAGTGGCGTACCGATAGCTTTCACCTGGGCTCACGATGTAGAATAAGTCGGGAAACTCTTTACGTATCCAAGAAGCGGAATCATCCTGATCAGATATAGTATAAACCCGCATTTTAGCTACGAAACGGGCTAATTCAGTCGGGGTGCGGGTATTGCGAACTTTCCAAAGGGCTTGAGCTAATACATTCGCCCCACCCCAAACCGTTACCCACACCGGACGGTCATCCTCTTTATCTACTACATCAATTAGCCAGTCTGAGCCTTCGGAGTCCATTCCGCTACCTACTCCGCTCATTCCGTAGCGAGGAATGCCTTTTTTCGTAATGGAGTGTAAATATTCTTCGGTAGGAAACCCAGTTTCGTGGAGGAGTAAATTAGTACGTACTTTCCCGTAAGCCTCGACGATTTCTCGGATGCGCCATTCGGCAGTGGTATCGCGCAGGTGAGTAGAGGTAGTCGCAATGAGTGCTTCTACATCGTAATGATTACTGTATACCAGAAAGCGAACCAGTGACTGGGCATCATCTGGTTCATTCTCAATATCGGTCAGAACCACCACTCGGGCTTTTTCTAGTCGATCCTTGTCTTGAGCGATAATTGGTTGAATAACAGTGCCCGATAGGATGAAAACGGAAAGAACAAAGGTTTTCAAGGTAGGGTAGATTAGATGGTTGTCAGGTTACGTTTTTCCGGGAAATGATTGTTAAGGTGGTTAAAAACCACTTTTAGGCATAAATGGAGGGTTTGTCTCGGTCGAATTATCAGCACTTCCAGTAAGTAAATCCTGATGATTGGAAGTTAGAGGTTCATAAGCAGAGAGACTATCCGCTAGAGTAGCTAGAGTTTCCGAGAGAAAAGTATCTAGAACCTGGTTGTCCGGCGATTGACTTAAAGGAACTTGGTGATCATATTCTGGAAGATTTTGATGAATATGGTACTCAAGTAAGGTTTTACCCGATTTTTGTAAAATTTCGGGGGAGGATGGAAATTGATAAGCTATCCATAACGTCCCCTGAAATAGCAGGTAGCCCCCTGTTACAAACTTTCCGATGCGCCAATAAATAGTCACGACAAATACTTCTTTTCGGTTCGGATTGCGAGGTTATGAAATAATATATTAAAATACTAAAAAAATTTCACAATACTATACAATCCTATCAAAAATATTACAACCGAGCTAATCCAGAAGGCAATGTCGTAGCCTAATGAGGGCGAAAGTGCCTTAGGTAGTCGGTGGTAACGAAATTGATAAGCAGCAAAAACGATAATAAGTAGAAGAATAGAAGTGACGAAGCCACCAATTAGAATCATAGCCACTGGAAGCTGGATGAACAAAAATAATAATGTCCAGGCTAAAGGAAATACCCAAGCTAGTACGGCAATGCTACGGCGGCGTATCTGAGGATCGTAAAAATTAATCCAGCCAATTTGCCCAAAGCAGTCGGAGAATATCCGGGTCCAACTGGCTAAAGCGGCAAATAAGGTAGAAAACAGAACCACCAATGCCCCCAGTAAAAATACTGACTTCGCGTTAGGCCCTAGGGTTTCAGTATAGATACGGGACAGGGCTTCCACCATCTGATAACCTTCGGGAATATCACCGCTTTCGTGTAAAATGGCGGCACCCAGCAGATAAAAAACTGCGGTCACAATCGTGTACACTACCATCGAGAGTAGGGCATCCCAGTACATCACTTTAATCCAGCCTTTGGCCCGCCTCAGCCAGCCTTCTTCATTGGCGGAATGCGAACTATCCGGATGCGGGTCATCCAGGCGTGGACCGGTAAAGCGGGCGTAGCCTTTTTCAATGCACCAGTAGTTGTAGTACATAATCTCATCACCTCCCACTCCGGTAATGCCAAATGCTCCCAAAGCAATAACTACTGCACTGGTCGGGAGTTGAAATTGCAGACCCATGAGCACATTTTCCCAAGATAAGGCATAAGGAGTGTACTGGAGAAAGAATAGAGAGGCAAAGGTGAGTAAGGTAAATAACCCAATCATTACGATAGCAAACTTCTCAATAAAGCGATAGTACCCCTGGAAAATGAGTAAGGAGGCTAAAATAGCGGAAACAAAAGCCCAAATAGTAGTGCTTACCGCTGGAAAAGCAATATTGAGAGTCAAAGCTACTCCACCTACAATTCCGCCTACCTGTAACAGCTTGAAAATCTGGATGAACAACCATGTCCAGATAGTCCAGTTGGTACCGCGCAACCGGAGGCCAGGTAGCCGATTGAAGGCCGCCATCACAGTTTCACCGGAGTAAATAGCGTGTTTACCAAACTCCAGTTGTAAAGTGACCTTCACTAAGCAACTGAGGATAATTACCCAAAAGGTGATAAACCCAGCTCGAGCACCTAAGGTAGTGGTAGCAATAAGTTCGCCGGAGCCAACAATAGCAGCAGAAAGAATAAAACCCGGACCAAGCTTACTGAGCGTTCCACCTAAAGTTTGTGGAGGCTCTTGGATAGCATCAGGGCGAAGTACGTAGGGGTTGTCGTCAGTAGTAGCGATAATGTTGTTTTTTGGAGACCGGAAACGGGAGTCCGGAGACCGGATTTTCGAATTTGATTTTTATCTTCGGTCTCCAGACTCTGGTTTTCGGTTTCCGGTTTTACTGATGTTGTTCTCGAAGTAAATCGTTGACTGTTTTTACTGGATTGAAGGTGACAATGGGTACTTCTACAAAAATAGTATTCCAATCAGCCATACTACCGTTCCAGAGACCAGGTAGCTCTTGGGCTTTTAGTTCTTTTCCATCTTTTGACTTTTTAGAAATGAAACCGGCCTGAGTGTTTACAAAGTTGGTCAGGTCAAACTTCTCACCCCGATGATTTTTCATGGAGCAAACAATATCTACCGGATTAAAGTGGGTAGCATTTTCCCAGACTGACTTTTGCGCCGGGTCATCCATGTTGATCTGGGCACTCTCTACAATCTGCAATGAGGTTGAACTATTGGGATTTACTGCCCAGAACGGACCACCACCGGGTTCACCTTCGTTTTTTACCATACCGCATACCCGAATCGGCCGATCGAGCACTCCTTCTAGGAAAGCTACTTTTTGGGCACCATCCATGGAGCTAAACACCTGAGCAGGTAGTACGCACAACTGATCTTCCACAAACTCCCGCATCTCCTCCAGTTTTGTTTCGGAAACTTCTTCCGAATTATCTATTAGGCGGAGATACTCAAAGATTTTTTGCTGGTAGCTCAATAGCACCCCACCGAGCAGTTTCTTGTTGTGGAATGTTTCGTCCTTCAGGCGGTCGGGCACTACATTGTCAATATTTTTTATGAAAACCAGGTCAGCCTCGAGGTCATTTAAGTTTTCAATTAAAGCACCGTGCCCTCCCGGACGGAACAGAATTTCGCCATTTTCTTCGCGGAAGGGTTCGTTATTCATATCCACTGCTAGGGTATCGGTAGAGGGTTTCTGCTCGGAGAAAGTAACGTAGTAACGCACCCCAAAGTGTTTCTCAAAATGCCCTTTTACCTGAGCAATATGTGCCTCAAATGCTGAGCGGTGCTCAGGTGAAACGGTAAAGTGCAGGTAGACATTATTGTTTTGATCACGGGCGTAGTTAGCCCCTTCAACTAGGTGCTCCTCTACCGGAGTGCGAGAAGTGGTTCCGTAGGGGTGAAACTTCAGTAATCCTTTGGGTAAACTGCCGTAGTTCATCCCGTCTTCGTTAAGCAAACTATCCAGTACCTCTACGTAGCGACGCTGTAAGATAGTCTCGTTCAGACCCATGTTCTTTTGCTGATGTACTTGAGCTAGATCATCGTAGAAAGCGAAGTCATTAATCCGTTTGAAAAATTCAAATACCTTGCGCTGCTCAGGATCACTTACAAGTTTTTCGTAGTCCTCATCGCTGCCAGAGTAGCTTTGTTGGAACTGAAACAAATGCTTAAACATACGGCTGGCAGCTCCAGAGGCGGGCACAAATTTGACTACTTTTAGCGACGGTGAGGTTTCTTCGTAGCTCCGGACGTATTCGTCAGACAAATCATCACCTAATTTTAGGATGCCGTCGTTGATAGTGGCGGCTTTTACAATTTCCAGGTCGAGAAAGCCCTCTTTAAAATTCTGAATTTGTTGTTCGGCTACGGCAAGGTCAGTGCCGCGCTGCTCTAACTGAGCTTTATCTTGATCGGTAAACATAAAAAATCTGGTCGGTTATAGTTGTCAAAAATGGTTTGCCCGCAGAAATCTGTGGTAAGGGACTAAAGGTACTAACAATTGCTATTTCTGCCAACTGGAAGAGGATTCAGCATCAATGATAACACTGGGTATGTGAAAACTCGGATTGTGAAGTCGGTGTTTATCGCTAAATTTGTGGCTGGGTTCACATTGTACTGCGTTAGATATCTTCTCTGCCTGATAATCCGATCATTTCTTCCAAACTGAATACCATGGCTCAACATGAATCTTTCTACGAGAGTAAGACCGCTAGAGTATACTACGATAGTAAACTGGATGCCTTATTTCTGGAGTATTTAAGAGGCGTAAAAAATCACCCAGAATTTGTAGAGATAAATAGTGCGGTATTGGAGGCTTTTCAGAAATTGGATACCCAGAAATTTGTAGCTGATATTCGTCGGATGGGCATTATCTCGCTTCAGTCGCAACAATGGGTGGTGGAGAACCTGTTGCCTAGTATGATTAGGTGCCTGAATGGAAAGACGCTATACCATGCCCAATTCTTAGATCCGTCGGAAGTATTTTCTAAAGTGTCGGGCAGCAATATAAAGAAAAAGTCTTCGGATGAGATAGAGGGGTTTGAACTTAAACAATTTTTAGATAGAGAGTCGCTAGAAAGTTATTTAAAGAATATTCACTAAAATTATCTACCTATCTCTACTATGCAATACTTGCTAATCCTTCTTCTCCTTATCAATACCTTAACTGTTTCAGCTCAAACTAAATCAACGCAACGATCACCCCCGCTTTCTGAGGCTAGGCCGGAAAGCGTAGGAATGTCTGCCGAACGCTTAGCCCGGATTGGTGCGATGGCAAAAGATGCCATTGAAAATGACAAGGCGCCCGGCTTAGTAGCGTTGGTAGCCCGTAGGGGCAAAATTGTATACTATAAAGCCTTTGGTGCGGCTGACCCTTCGGGAAGCAAACTACAGAAAGACGCTATTTTCCGCATTGCTTCCCAAACCAAAGCCGTTACGGCCACCGCTGTGATGATGCTGTGGGAAGAAGGGCTGTTTCGCTTGGACGATCCTATTTCTAAGTATATTCCTGAATTTGAGAATCCTCAGGTACTGAAGCGGTTTCGTTACGAAGACACTACCTACACTACTGAACCCGCCGATAGAGAAATCACTATTCGTCATCTGCTGACCCATACTTCCGGTTTAGGCTACGGAATGATTGACGGTGACGAACGGTTTAAGATGATCTACCAAAAAGCGAGGATTACTGACTTATTCACTACCGAAGATATTAGTATTGAAGAAAGCGTAAAGAAACTAGCCAAACTTCCGCTGCACCACCATCCGGGTGAAGACTACACTTACTCAGAAGGGCTGGATGTGCTGGGCTACTTTGTAGAAATAATGTCCGGTCAACCGTTTGATGAGTTTCTAAGGGAGTATTTGTTTGACCCTCTCGGCATGAATGACACCTGGTTTTACTTACCCAATGAAAAGTCCAGCCGATTAGTAGCGGTGCAATATCCCGAAGGTGGAAAATGGAAACGACTTCCAGTTACTTTCTACGACCCCGACTATCCGATTAAGGGTGAGAAACGCTTCTTTTCGGGTGGCGCCGGACTAAGTAGTACCGCTAAAGACTACGCTACTTTTCTACAAATGTACCTGAACGGCGGCGAACTAAACGGAGTCAGAATCTTGAGCCGCACTACTATACAGTCTATGATGGGTAACCAGATTGGTGATTTGTGGGACGGGCAAGGTCGCTACTATGGTTTGGCGTTTGGAGTACTGAATCAAAAAGGGCAAGATCAGGGAGGGCAAGGCAGTGTGGGTACTTTTGATTGGGGCGGCTACTTCAACACCCAATACTTCGCTGACCCGCAGGAAGAACTAATTGGGATACTGATGAAGCAGACCCGTGATCAATCTTCGGATAATACCGGCTGGAAATTTCGCCTGCTGGTTAATCAGGCGGTGGATGATTAGTAGGGTGCAAACATGATTGTTGAACTGGAAGAAAGGCATATAAGCGATATTGCCTACGCTCAGGTGCTAGCCTGGAAAAAAGCGTTTAAAAGAATTTTGAGTGACAAAAATCTGGCGAGTTTACAGGTAGAAGATTTTGAACGTAATTGGAAACAGATTATTCAGCAAACTCAGCGAAAAAATCTGGTTTGGCTAACTGAAGAAGGAAAAGCGGTTGGATTTGTATCATTTGGTAAGCCTAAGGATAAGAATGAATCAGCGGATTTGGAGATTTATGGTATCTACGTTCACCCTGACTATTGGAACCAAAAGGTAGGGTTTGGGTTAATGAAATCCGCTACTGATTATATACAGCAGCACAGCATGGGAAGTAAAGTCATTCTCTAGGTCATGGAAAAGAACCAACGCAGCCGGAAATTTTACAAGCGATTTGGGTTTGCGAGCAACGGTGCAAGCAGAACTTCTATGGGAAATAGTGAAAATTTTAAAGAGGTGCAATACTTTTTAGTACTCAAACCTACTAGCCAATAAAATCTACTTAGTCTGATTCAGCCACAACTCATAAGAAGTAGATTCGTGACCATCGTAACGGAAGAAATCCAGATCGCCATCACCTTCAATATCGGCTAAGTATGAATTGTAGGCTCCAGTTTTGGTCAGTACCTGCTCTTCCCAATTCATATTATCTCCCTGATTAATGAAGAGGATTACCGGACTGTTTTCGGGATCGCCCTGGTCGCCGTTATTGCCGGAGAGCACATCGTAGTCACCGTCACCATCTACATCGCCTACTTGCAAGGTGTGGGAAAAGGTGTTTTTGCCGACCTCGTGCATCGTCCAGTTACCTTCCTGCGGATTAGGAGAATCGTACCACGCAATGCGGTCGCGGAACTTCTCGGAGCAACTAATGAATACTTCATCCCGTTGGTCATTGTCAATATCCATGCAGAAGATTTTAGTAGCATTATATTCCCAGGTGCGGCCTTCGTCGCTATTCCAATACGGATCAATATTTCTAACTGTCCACTCGCCCGTCATATCGTCACCAGGATTCTCAAACCAGAATCCGGTAGAAACTACATCAATATCACTGTCGCCATCTAGGTCGCCTACGTGCTGGCCTTCGTGTAAATTGTTTACGTGCACATTAGCTACTTCTGTCCAGTCCTCGGGCGAATCTTGCCGATAGACAACCATCTTTCGCGAGGCAAAGCAAGTGGCGGCCAAATCCAGTTTGCCATCGTTATTTAGGTCGGTCAGATCCAAATCTTTGGTGAAGGGCGGAAACTCGCCAATGAAGTGGGGAGTCCAGGAAGGGTTTTCGTACCAGTACATTTGGATAGGATCTTCACCGCCTTCCCATTCGCCTACGCCTACCGGGCCAAGTACATCAATATCGCCATCGTTATCAATATCACCCGAGGCTAAATCGCCACTGGCAAACAGCCCGTCTTTGGGACCTTCCTTAGCAATGATGTGCAGTTTGGCACTGTTCAGATCCGACTGAGTTTCGTACCAGCCCAACCAGCCCCCGTGAGCATTATTGTTGATAACAAAGAAATCCACCAGTCCGTCCTGATTCACATCCGCGTGACTCCGCGCCCACCACCATTCGGCTCCTTCCGAAACCAGCTTCTTCTGTTCAAACGTGATGGATTTGTACTTCAAAGCGGCACTTGCTAACAAGGCGACGAGCAATAATCCGAATGCGTATTTGGGTAGGTTGGTATAGTTCATAATATCAATAAATAGAGTACGAAAATAAAAATTGCTTTTGCACTACTAACAAATATGTGAAAAATCATGGAAAAATGAAGATGGGTTAGGGTTATTTACTGTACCTGGCTAGCTAGTGATGTCGTTGGCGAGATTCTTCTAGCGTAAGTATTTATCTGATTTAAGCGAAAATAGAAGTCGGTCTAGATCGATATTGGTATTATGAAGAATAAACACATTTGTCTTATCTCGATTTTACAAGTAATTACAAATAAAATGACGATAGATCAGTTTAGACACACACTTAAAAAAACAGAAAAAATTGATAATATAATGAACTATCTCGTATGTGTTGTTTTTATCGGCTTTGGAATCTGGATGGCATCTAGTTTAATCATAGGTGGGCTTCCACACCCTGAATTGGGTTACAAAAAATATTTGATTCTCATTTTTCCTTTGACTTTTGTGATTATTGGTATATACGGGTTTTGGAGAATACCAAAGGATTATCAAGTAGGAAGCATTTATTCGCTGAAGACCATAGATGAAAAATGGGCAATTGTTAACGAATACTTGTCTCATTTAAAAATAAGACATAAGAAAATAGAAAATACCCAGATAGAATGTGTATACAGAAATAAGTACTTGAACTCACTGGTAGTAAAAATGTATTTGGATGATAGTAAAATATTGTACAATGTTCAGTCTTTGGATGTATTTAACAAAGGTATTATTGACTTCGGGTTGTCCAAAAGGGCAACAAAAAGACTGAGGTGTTTTCTAGAAAGTCGCCTATAAACATACTATACGAATGAAGCTTCTGAGCGAGTCAGTTATTGTGGCGACTGATAAAAGTCAAGAGACAATTTTCTCTAAATTTTAGACATTTTTCCGTATCTTGGAATAAAAAATGATCAGCAGTCAACATTTATTCTCAAAGTACGAAAGCACGATCAAGGATGATTACGCTATTGTTCTGAATTCTTTAAAGGGAGTGAAGGCGAATGTGTTTTTTGACCTAGTTTCCATTGCAGGCCTAAAAAAACAGCAGTTGGCAGATGAGATTTTTCGCATATCCCTCAAAACGATCACTCGCTATCAGAAAGACAAGAAACGGCTTGACCCCCGAAATAGTGAATTAGCTCTGAAACTGATCGTTTTATACAAAAAAGGAGTAGAAATCTTTGGTGAAACCGAAAGTTTCAACCGTTGGCTAAATAAACCTTCCTTTGGTCTTGGTAATCAGATTCCCTTTCAATTAATGAATACTTCCACTGGCATTGATCTAATTTTGGAAGAACTAGTGAGAATTGAGTACGGAGCAACGGCATAAAGGTGGAAGTTTACCGAATCTGTCTAGAGAAATGGTCTACTAAACTTACTGCTTCAGGCTTCCCCGCCCGATGGAATTCCAAAGGAAAGTTTGTACTCTACACTGCTGGTAGCCGGGCATTAGCTTGTCTGGAAAATGTTGTTCACCGAAGCGGTGAAGGTCTGAATAATAGCTTTAAAGTGATGGTTATCGATATCCCCGATGACGTTCTAGTCACTAAGGTAGAAGAAGATCAGTTACCAATAAATTGGACTGATTTCGCTGCCTATTCCGATTGTCAAAAGATAGGCGATCAGTGGGTAGAAGATAATGAAGCGCTGGTGCTTAAAGTTCCGTCGGCTATCATTCAGAAAGAGTATAACTATCTACTGAATGTCAACCACCGACAAATGAACAAAGTGAAAATACTCAGTACCGAAGATTTCCAATTTGATTCTCGCATAAAGGGGAGCTAGGACAATATGCGTTTACTCTTCTTCATTGCTTACAAAATCCTCGCTTCCCTTAAACACTCGAGAATATAAACCGCTACTGTCGCTACTAATAAGTACTTTGGGTTTGAGAGAATTACGTAGGACGAATGAACCGCTATTTTCGTAGCCTTCAATGGTTATGGGACTCATGCTATTTCCTTCAATGCGGGTCTGAAAAGCTGGTCTTTGTCCTTGCGCATTAAAGTCATCGGCAAAATCGCTGCTGGTAAGACGAGCCAGTTGATTCAGGTACTGGGCGGTTTGGGCAGAATCAGCCGGAGCACCATTGATCGTCCAGACGCTGTCGGTCAGAGCGAGTGTAAAGCTACTGTCAGCCGGGTACTGGAAGGAGATACGGGAAATGTTTTCTTTTTCCAGTTGCAAAAAGTTACGGTCGCGCCAACTATTAAACTGACGATCAAAAGACGTGGTGAGAAAGCCATCGACGGCGTACACCTCGCTTTCGTTACCCAGCCGGACGTACGACGTAGCTTTGGGACGGGGCTGCTGCTGAGGCGGCATACCGGGTTGCATAGGTTGCTGGGGCATCTGCTGTAAACTGAATTTTCCGACGTATACATCGGCCAGTAGATTGTCGCCACTGTAAGCCTGTACTCGGCTACCCAATGAGTCAGTTACTTCGAAAGTATTCCACTTTTCTTCGGAACGAGCCGCCAGACGTTTTGGCTCTAGTTGTAGCAATGTTCCCAATAGGCTTTGTACCGCCTGTTGGTCAGCTTCCGCTGTAACACCACCTTGCGATACCTGCCAAGTGCTGTCGGCCTCATTAAAGGTTACAGCTTCCCCTCCTTTTGGGTTCAGCACAATCCGGTTTACCGTGGCGGTATCCATCGTAACTAAGTTGGTTCGGAAGTTACGCTGGTTGGCTTTACCCCCCGTAAGTTGGGTAGCAAGGTAGGCGATCAGCAGAACGCCAAAGGTGATGGATAGAATTTTGTTGTTATACGGTTTATGCATAGCTTTCTTGCATTCGTTTTTGTCGAATAGTACGTTTCATCTGGAAGCGAACTACGCCGTAGCCCACCACTAGTAAGATCGGAATCAGGAAGTTGGCGTACTTAATCAGCGATTTGGTCGCGTCTTCCACCTGGTCCAGCGGACGGGAAGTCACACCTTTGGTTCGTAGCTCAATCAACCCGGTATCATCCGATAGCCAATCGATGCCATTGACCAGCAGATTTACGTTATCGCCACCTTGTCCACCGCCCTGAGTGGCAAATCCACCGTCGGCAATCACCACCATTTTAGCTTCGGTATTTCCCTCAATCGTTCCTTCCAAAGCCGCTGCCAGGGGCAAGCTTTCTAACGGAAAATCCGTTTCAGTCCACTGCTTGTTGATATCAAAGTACGCTGGGGCCGGAACGGTGCCTGATTGGGCCGATGAGGTTGCCAGTGAGGTGAATTCCACTGTATTACTGGAATCTTGCGATCCAGTGTAGGCGAGTGAACTTACAAATGGCATAATTACCGCTTCTAAACCTGCTGTAACTGGATGCTCCGCAAAGTTGCTGACGATCGGCAAGTAAGGGAAAGAAACCTGGGAGTTCATCGTAAAAAATCCCTGCTGTTGCTGGACGGTGACGGCCCCGCAACTAGCATCCACCACAAAGTTTTCTTCTACCTGTACGCCCTTATCCGCCAACCAGCTTTCCAGTCCAGTATTGATTACCCGTCCGTAGGCATTCTGTAAATCGCCCTCTACCCGGTCGAAGGCCAGTAGAATGTTACCGCCTCGCGCCAGAAAAGCGTCTAGCTGCGCCAGGTGACTATCGGGGACAGAATCGGTTGGAGCCAGAATAGCGATCGTCTTGAACTTAGTGGGAATATCAGTAGAATCGGTGAGCGTTAAATCTTCGGGGCTGTAAAGGATGAAAAGTTCGTTGGCCACCTGCGGGAGAGCGTTGATAGACGGCTCTCCGTGCCCCTGCAAAATACCGATAGAAGGTTTATCCACTGCCGAGATTTTCTTGATATTGGTGGAAAGCGTGTACTCCATCGCGGCTCCTGGTTGCACAAAGGGAATGACTTCCTGCTCCTCACCCATTTGGATCACGGCGCCCAGAAAAGCCCGCTTCTGACTGATTTCATCCTGATCGCGCACGTTCACCAGCACCGGGGATATACCATTTTGCATAGCTTCCTGCTCAATCTCGGGATCGTCATTCGGGTTTACAAATTCGTAGACCACCATATCATCAGAAGTGTTGGCGTACTCCACCAGCATATCCCGAAAGTCCGATTTGGTGCGGGCAATATCGGGTGGCAGATCCTCTGAAAAATAAGCCTTGACTGTCACTGGGTCAGCTAATTCATCCAGAATATCTTTAGTCGCCTGACTTAGTGTGTAGCGTTGATCTTCGGTAAAATCCAGCCGCAGGAAGTAATCGGACGACAGTAGGTTCACCAAGATTGTGATTCCGGCAATTAAGGCTACCGATAAGTATAATGCGTTTTTGCGTTGCATGTTTTAATGAATGATGATTAATGACGAATGATTAGATAGACTGTCATTGAAAATCGATTACACCAAATTTCGTTTGGATAAACTCACTTCAGAAAGTACGATGCCCAGCGTAATGATAGAGAAAAAGTAGATCAGGTCTTTGGTATCAATCACCCCGCGGGTGAGCGACTCGTAGTGGGTTGATAGGCTCAGAGTGCTAAATACTTCGCCCATCGTTCCGGTAAAACTACCCGCGAGCACGTCAAAAATAATATGGAAGAAAAGCCCAATAAAGAGTGCGCTGAGAAAAGCCACAATCTGATTGTTCGTAGTGCTGCTGGTGAACACACCGATACTGATATAGACAGCACTCATTAAAATCAATCCCAAGTAGCCGCACCATACAGCCCCGTGATCTACCTTACCCAGACTTGCTACGGTAAAGTAGTAAGGCAGCGTGAACAGCAGCGCGATTGCAATCAGCAACAGACAAGCCAAGAACTTTCCGATCACTAACTGACGGTCGGTAACCGCCTTGGTAAGCAGTAACTCAATGGTACCCGCTCGCTTTTCTTCAGCTAGCATCCGCATGGTCAGCGCGGGAATGAAGAAAAAGAGCGTCCAGTAAGCAATACTGAAAAACGACTGTAAACTGGCCTGTCCGACAAAGAAAACGTCGGAACCGTAGAGCCAGGTAAAAAATCCACTAAAGCCCAAAAATGCAACCAGCAAAATGTAGGCGATCAGCGAGTCAAAGAAAGTTTGTAGTTCTCGTTGGGTGATAATCCAAATTGTATTCATAGTTGCAGATTGGAAAATTGCAAATTGGAAAATTGCCTATGAGAACAATCTGCAACTTGCAATTTGTAATTTTCTAATTTATGGTAAGGTCGCGGAAGATGTCTTCAAGTTTGGTTTCAACCGGGGTGAGTTCGGTGAGCACCCAGCCTTTTTCCACGCAAAGCTTAAAAATATCGCGGGCTGGTGAGACTTCTGGCTTGCCCTGAATCTCAAATTGGTCTTGATGAGAATTCAAGTAAGTCGCCTGTTCTACCGACGGAAGTTGTTTCAAGGCTTCCAATGCTTTGTCAGCTGACGTATCCTCAATCTTAGCGCGTACTATTTCCTGACCCTGGGCTTGCTTACGCAAAGTGGAAGCAGTTCCATCGGCTACAATCTTACCTTTATTGATAATTAGAATACGGTCGCAGGTGGCTTCTACTTCGGGGAGGATATGCGTACTGAGAATTACCGTTTTGGCCTGACCTATTTCCCGAATCAGCTTTCGGATTTCTACAATCTGATTGGGGTCTAGTCCGGTGGTAGGCTCATCCAGAATTAGAATTTCCGGATCGTGAATCATGGCCTGCGCTAAACCTACGCGCTGACGGTAGCCTTTGGATAACTCTCCAATTTTTTTATGCTTTTCGGCATCTAACCCACACTTTCGTACCATCTCGCGAATTCGCTCGTCTACCTGAGTCTTGGATACGCCTTGTAGCAAGGCGCAAAATTCCAGATAATCAATCACGGGCATATCCAGGTAGAGCGGATTATTTTCTGGTAAGTAGCCGATGTGAGATTTGATAAATTCGGGATCGTTTTTGACTGACGTGCCGCCTACCGTAATATCACCTTCGCCAATAGCGATATAGTTGGTGATCATTTTCATGGTCGTGGTCTTACCGGCACCGTTAGGTCCTAGAAAACCCAAAATCTCTCCGGTCTTTACGGAAAACGAAATATCGTCCACTGCTTTTTGCGGACCATACCACTTTGATAGGCCCTCAATCTGAATGTCCATACCTAGCTTAGGTTAATGGTAGTTTTCAATGATTTTTCTCAGTCTTCAAATAAATCGCAAATCTGCGTATCACTTTAAAAATTAGCAAATGAAATCGTAAAAAAAGAGTTCCCGCTCAATTGGTTTTAACAAAATTTAAGAAAGATAAGGAGGCTTGCTTTCTCTGCCGTACTGCTTGAGGCAGGTGAGAAGTCATAAATAGTTATTGCCAATTGCCTCCAACTTCCTCTATAAACAGATTATTTAGACTCTAGATATTATCCATGGGCTTCCTCGGTAATAAAAAGCCAAAAGAGCTTCGTTTTTGATACAGTAGCATCCAGAATATGAATATTGTCAGGAGAGTTGGTAAGTTCGCCTCAGTGACTTTTAAAAGATTCGCTTGATTGGGCTTCATGAAGCCCGGTCAGATAACAGCTTCTTGAGACAGCTCCCTTTATAGGAACAGCGGCAATACGTCAGCTTCCCGATTAAACTGGGCGTACTGAGTAGTAATGTACTTTTTATCCAAAAATTGATTCATTTTTGATTTAATCACGGCCAATCACAGAGCTTCATCTACAACAACCATTTCCTGCTCAGCACTTCCTCATTACACACCTGTTTCAAACTCATTATTGGCTAGCATTTGTTCAAATGCCTGAATATCAGATAGTAGGTAAATATGGTACTGATGCTTGTCAGCCTCACTATCAATAATTTTAATAGAAGGAATTCTCACAATTCATAAGAGTAAAAAAATAAATATTATAATATTTCAAAGAAAACTGAAAAAAATAGTATCTTGCATCTATTTGCTAGAGAAGTACTATTTTTTAAGGAAATTAGCCGTATTAGTGTTTGAACTAGGCTCGAAATAATTATGCAACAAATCGCTATTTCTCAGAAAACGCTCATTTTAGCCTGTATTCGGTTGCTCCGGCCGGAGCAATGGGCTAAAAACCTGTTCATATTTATTCCCCTCTTCTTCGTTGGTGATTTTTTCAACATAGAATCCTTATTAAAATTAGGAGTAGCTTTTACCTCCTTTAGTTTCGTGTGCAGTGCTATCTACATTCTTAACGATTATCGGGATATTGAAGCTGACCGTGCCCATCCTAAGAAGCGGGAACGCCCCCTAGCTTCAGGGGAGGTATCCAAAGCTACTGGACTATTAATTATGGGTATACTGGCAATAGCTGGACTAGGTGCTGGACTGATGCTTAATTTCTGGTTTCTCATAATCTTATTAACCTACGTGGCTATCAACATTGGATACTCTTTTGGTCTAAAGCATGTCGGTATTCTGGATATTCTGCTAATCGCTTCAGGTTTTCTGCTGCGCACCGTGAGCGGAGGTATTGTAGCTGATGTTCCCATCTCGCAATGGCTAATTACTATGATCTTTCTACTAGCCCTCTTTTTAGCTATTGCCAAACGACGCGACGATGTAGTGCTGGGAGCTAGTTCGGGGGTTTTGATCCGCAAGTCGGTCAAGAACTACAACTTGGAATTTGTCAACGCCTGTATGACTATGATTGCCGGAATTATCGTAGTAGCCTATCTGATGTATACTATTTCTGATGAGGTAGTGATGCGGCTGGGTGAGCACCTAGTCTATACTTCGGTGTTTGTAATTGCGGGGCTGATGCGTTACTTACAGATTGCCCTTGTGGAAAAAAATAGTGGTTCGCCTACTAAGTTATTGTACAAAGATACCTTCATCCAGATTACACTTTTGGGGTGGATTCTGAGTTTCTTCTGGCTGATTTATCTTGGCTAAACGCATGGAAGATAACCTGTCAAAAGCTAGTCCTACCGACACGGCTCGGGTAAGAAGTATTGCATTTTTTGATTTTGATGGTACTATTTCTGATCGGGATTCATTTATTGATTTCATCATTTTCTATCATGGAAAGTTTACCGCTTATCTGGGACTATTTCGGCTACTGCCGATCTTGCTAGCTTATAAAATTAAGCTGGTTCCTAACTGGAAGGCTAAGGAAAGCGTTCTTCGCTATTTTTTTAAAGACGAGCCTCTGGATGAGTTTCAGCAATATTGTGATCGCTATTCATTAGAACGAATTCCGCAAATTAGTAGGGTAGGGGCACTACAAGCTATTCAGAAGCACCACGAATTAGGTAATGATGTTTACTTAGTTTCTGCTTCGCCTGAAAACTGGCTATCAGCCTGGTGTAACCATAAAGGGTTAAAGCTAATTGGCTCAAGGCTGGAAACAAAAGAAAAAAAATTAACGGGCAGGCTGGTAGGTAAAAACTGTTACGGTCCTGAAAAAGTAGCCCGAATACACCAAGAGGTAATATTAAACAATTACCAGGATATTTACTGTTATGGTGATAGTTCGGGAGACCGGGAACTGCTTCAATTAGCTGATCACGCCTACTTCCGACCATTTAGGTAAATAGATAACCCATATTTTTAAATTTGGCGATTATCAATTAATATCATATATTTCAGATAGCCACTACACTAACCTCCTCTACATGAATTTTTCCAAATCGCTTAGTCTGTTTTTCTGCTTTGTTGTACTTATCGACAATGCCATAGCTCACCCTGGTCATGGAGCCGAGCACACTGATCCTCACAGTATGTTTCATTACGTTACGTCGCTGGTTCATCTTGTACCTCTACTTACTATCTTGGGTATCATTTTGTTTGCTATCATAAAAAAGCGGACTTCACCTAAAAGATTTCTCCGCAAGTAGGCATATATTCACCCTTCCGCCCAAAGTATATCTATGACCTATAATTAGAAAAGTGCAATTTTTAACTAAATAGCATTTTGTAAGTCCTATTATACTTACTAGTGGATTTATTTTGCTAATTGGGCTATGTTAATTGTGTAATTGAAAAATAAGATTATGCGATTAATTAGTGTCTATATCGGATTATTCCTATTCTCAGGAACAGCCTTTAGCCAGCAAAATTCGGAAGAACCCGAATATGAGCTGGTTAATCTGGGGCGTAAGGTAAATAGCATTTACCACGAATCTGCCCCCGTTTTATCGCCCGATGGCAATACTCTCTACTTTACTATCACCAATCATCCCGATAATAATAAGGGGACTGATGGAAGCCAGGATATTTGGTTTACTGAGCGGGATGAAGACGGGAATTGGTTACCCTCTAAGCATCTTGACGATCCTTTTAATCAGGAAGAATACAATCAGGTAATGAGCGTTTCGGCTGATGGTCAAGAGGTACTGGTACGTAGTGGAAATAGCAAGAACTGGGAGTTTGCTACTGTACAAAAAGTGAATGGTGTATGGCAAAAACCAGAAGAACTACACATCAGTAATTTTGACGGAATGTGCCGGGGGCGTTTCAACGGAGGCTTTATGTCTTACGATAAAAGAGCGATACTGCTTTACTTTAGTGAAGTAAAAGATAGCAAGATTAGCGATCTATACATAAGTTTTGTGGAGAGTCGAGGAAAATGGTCAACTCCGGTAAAGATAGCCGCACTTAATACTCGGCAGGATGACTTTGGCCCATACCTAGCTCCGGATAATCGTACGCTGTACTTTGCCAGTAACCGACCCGGTGGACACGGGGGAGCTGATGTGTACCGTACTGTTCGGCAGGACGACACCTGGCAAAAATGGTCTAAGCCCGAAAATGTAGGTGCTCCGGTAAATACTAAAGGTTTTGATGCTTTTTACGCAGTAGGTCAGGCGGATTCTCTCGTGTTTACCACCCGTGCTCATATGTCAGCCGACGGCGGGCATCTGGATATTTATGGATTGGAAAAAATCAAAAAAGACCCACCTCCAATTCCAGTCGCTCGATTGGAAGGAATGGTAATGAATCAAAAAACGCAAGAGTTCATTAAAGCTCAAGTAGAGATTAAGCACAAGCAAGAAGTGTTGACATCAGAAGCGACCAATCAGGATGAAGGGGTTTACGCAACTGAATTACCTCAACCCGGGATTTACCATATTTCGGTAAGTGCCGAAGGTTTTTTAGCTAAAACCGATAGTGTAAAGCTAAGTAAAATAGAATCGGATACTATTCTCTTTAAAGATATATTTCTAGATCTCTTAGAAGTAGGACTTTCGGTACGGCTGAATAATATCTTTTTTGATTACAACAAAACCACGCTTCGGTCTGAGTCATTTGAAGAACTAGATAAAGTAGTGGAAATGCTGAAAACCAATGAGGGCTTGCATATTGAAATTGGCGGTCATACGGATGATCGTGGTTCGGATGATTATAATCAGCAACTATCGCAAGGCCGGGCTGAGGCCGTACGTCAGTATCTGGTGGATAATTGGATTGAGCAAGGTCGGGTCACGGCAGTAGGCTACGGGGAAAGCCAACCGGAAGTACCGAATGATGGAGAGGAAAATTGGCAGATCAATCGCCGAGTAGAATTTACAATCCTAAAAAATTGAACCCAGACTAGTCAACTTAGATTAGACAGAAAAAGGCGCTTTTGTAGCGTCTTTTTTCGTTTCTGGGCACTCTTGCGCTGCCTAAAAGGTTTTCCTACTTTTAACCAATGAAGATTCTACACACGGCCGACTGGCATCTGGGAAAGCGATTAGGCGAATACTCCCGTTTGCCTGAGCAAGAACTAGTTTTAGAAGAAATCTGTCAGATTAGTGAAAGAGAAGAGGTAGATGCAGTACTAATTGCCGGGGACTTATTTGATACTTTTCATCCGGGAAATGATGCGGCTGAATTGCTATACCGCACCGTGTACCGTCTGTCTAATAACGGGAGGCGCGCAGTAGTTGCTATCGCCGGGAATCATGATTCACCCGACCGGGTAGAGTCTACTGATCTGTTAGCCCGAAGTTGTGGGATCATCTTTCAAGGTCACCCCAAAAATCAGGTTCCGCTGTTTTGTACTGAAGGTGGAGTGTGCGTATTGCGCTCAACTCCGGGTTTTCTAGAAATTCAACTTCCTAATTGTAGCTATCCACTTCGATTATTGTCTACTCCTTATGCCAATGAACTGACGCTGAAACGCCACTTAGGGATCAAAAAAAATGAAGCCTTGCAAGAAGTGTTGCAGCAACAGTGGCAGAGGCTAGGGCAAAATTATTGCGATGACCAGGGAGTAAATCTACTGATGGCTCATCTATACGCGGCTTCTCCTGACGGGGAAATGCCAGAGGAACCCGAAGATGAAAAACCCGTGTTGCACATCGGAGGTATTTCGGCGATTAGTCCTGATACATTTCCTGAACAAGTACAGTACGTAGCGTTGGGTCATTTGCATCGCTATCATACGGTAAGTCAGTCACCTTGTCCAATTCTGTATAGTGGTACACCCTTGAGTTACAGCTTCAGCGAAGCAGGGCAGAAGAAATACGTAACCTTGGTGGAAGTATCCCCCGGGACTTCTGCTGAGGTAGTTCCGATTGAACTGACGCAAGGAAAACCTCTGGTGCGTAAACGCTTTGCTAATACCGAAGAAGCTATTCAGTGGCTGGAGGCTTATCCGGATACTTTTGTGGAACTTACGCTGGTGAGTGATACGTATATTGATGCCAAGTCTAAAAAAGCACTGTACGCCGCTCACTCGGGAATTGTCAGCATTATTCCGGAGATTATCCGATCTCAGACTGAAGTTGATGAGCAGCCCAGAATCAATCTGCAAGATAATTTGTCTTCGTTATTTTCTCGCTACTTTGAGCACAAACGAGGGCAAACTCCCAATGAGGAGCTGATGACGTTATTTCGTGAAATGATTGAAGCTGAGGAGGTTTAAGTAAGTCTGTTTATGATTCCGATTCATCTTACGTTTAGCGGTTTATATTCTTATCAGCAAAGGCAATCTATCGATTTTGAAAAGCTAATGGCTGCTCAGCTTTTCGGTATTTTCGGGGCGGTAGGTAGCGGAAAGTCCAGTATTCTGGAGGCGATTATGTTTGTACTCTTCGACCGAAGCGTTCGACTAAATAAATCGGGAGATAATCGCTACTACAATATGCTAAACCTTCAGGCGGATAAGCTGGAGATAGACTTTGTTTTTCGAGCTAATGCTCAAAGTGAAACGAAATACCGGGCGTACTTCTGTGCTCAGCGTAAGAAACGGGATTTTGAGAAAGTGGAGGTAAAAGAACGAGGGCAGTACGAGTGGAAAGAGGAGCAGTGGATTCCAATGGAAGATGCAGATGCTTCTCAGATACTGGGCATGACCTACGAAAACTTTATGCAGGCGGTGATTATTCCTCAGGGAAAATTCCGGGAATTTATTGATCAGCGACCAAGTGCCCGTACTCAGATGCTCAAAGAACTCTTCCAACTCCATCGCTTTGATTTGGGAGCTAAAACGGGATTGTTACTACGGAATACCGAACTAGCCATTACTGATTTGCAGGCTCGTCTGCTGGAAATCGGTCAAGTATCGGAAGAGGACATTGGTGAGCAGACGAAGGTTTTGCAAGCATCCGAAACGGAGTTATCGCAAAAACAACAATTAGCAGTCAACCTGGATCAGCAGTGCCAAAGTATGGATGCGCTGAGAAAGCTGCTGGATAAGATTGATGATACTGATGCGGAGCTAAAGCAACTTACTGAACAGGCGGAGCACTACGACAGCAAGGAGAAGCAACTAAAGGCATATACCAAAGCCGAGACTTTTTTTAATGAGAAGTTTCGGTTGCTAGAAGAGACTGCGGTAGATATTCGACAAGGACAAGAAGCGTTAGAAAAGCTGGATTCTCGTATCAAAGTGGGGCAAAAAAAGGTAGAGCAAGCTCATCAGGAAGTAAGTCAAAAAAAGGAAGCTTACGGACAGCGAGAACAGATTCGCCAACAAGGTCAGGATTTACTGCACCTGATTGAAATCAAGAAAATTGAACCTCAGCAACGACAAACTTCCAGTAGACTAGCTAAACTGCTAGAGAAACGGGAAACGCTGCAAAAGACTCTTGCCGAACAGGAAACCCGACTAGCCAGCTATGAGAAGTGGTTGTTAGAGATAGAAGCCCAGCGAGAGCAGTGGTTAGTGCTGAAAGAAGTGATGGTTTGGGAGCAACGCCAACAAGAACTAGAAGAAGAACAAAGTAAGTCTGCTCAACAAATCCGCCAGTACGAGCAACAACTAATCCGGCTAGAAGAACAGTGCGAGGAAGTGCTACTAACCTACCATTGGCCTGAGAGTAATAAGTTAAGCGAGCTAGCTCAGGAATTCACTCAATTTCAATCCAAGCTACACATTCAACAGGATACCCTTCAGAAGGAACTTAGCGAGCTACGATTACAGGAAAAACTAGCGCGGGCGGCCAGTCAGCTTCAGCCGGGTGAGCCTTGTTTTGTGTGTGGATCAACTGAGCATCCTCAAATTATTCATAGTCCGTCAATGAAAAAAGCGCTGGAAGAAAAGGAACAAGAACTCCGTGAATTGCGGCAGAAAGAAAGCAGTTTTCGGGAGCTTCAGCGAGTTATCCAAAAGCTAACCTCTCAGGAAGAAACTGCGCAAAAAATGCTTAACTACGAGAAAATTCGGCTCGAGGAGTTAGAAGAAAAGCTGATCCAACACCAAAAACTACACGTTTGGACAGAATTTAGAAAGTTGAGTTCAGAAGAAATCAAGCGTCAGCTAGAGGTGACGCAACAGCAGCAACATAAGCTTCAACAGTTACAGCAGGTTCGCCAGGAAACCCAACAGGAACTAAAGGAGTTACAAAGACAGCTAGATGATCTTCTTAGCCAAGAACAGGCGCTAGTTAAGCAGCAAAGCAGCTTGAAAGCAGCGTATGAACAACGTGAGGCTATGTTGCAGGTTTATCGCACAGATGAATTTCCTGAATGGACACTAGAGGAAGTTGAGAAAGAACAGGAGCAAAAACAAACGCAGCTCGTCAGTATTGAGCAACAGTACGAACAAGCAAAGCAAACGCTTCAGGAATACCAGAATGCGCTCGGGTTACTGGAGAGCCGCTACGAAGTTACTCAAGAAAACCAGCAGAAACTTACGCAAAAGTCTGAGTCACTGAATCAGGAAATTCAGATGCTATGCGCTGAAAAAGAGTTTGAAAGTGTGGGCGAGATCAAGCAGTTAATCAATCTGGAGCTGGATACTGATGCAGAGCAACAGAAAATTCAGATGTACCGAAACCATCGGCACAACGCTGAAGTAACCTTGCACAAGCTTCAGGCTGAACTACAGGGACGCAGTTACGACCCTCAAGAACACCACTTGCTTCAACTGAAAACCCAGGCGTTAACTCAGGAAGTACGTGAGCAACAGGAACACTGCGCTTTGCTCCGACAGCGGATTCGCGACTGGCAGGAAAAACGTGCTCGTACCCAAACTATTCAGGAGGAACTAGCGCAACAGCAGTTACGAGAGAGTAACTTGAAGGAGTTAGCTAGCCTGTTTCGGGGAAGTGGGTTTGTAAAATATGCCTCTACGGTTTTGCTAGAAAATCTTTGCCAAGCAGCCAATCAACGGTTTATGAAGCTGACCCAGAATAGTTTGAGCTTAGAATTGAATGATGAAAATGAATTTGTAGTGCGCGATTATCTGAACGACGGAAAAGTTCGCTTACTTAAAACCCTATCGGGCGGACAAACCTTTCAGGCCTCGCTCTGTCTGGCGTTAGCCTTAGCCGAGAGTATCAAATCGCTCAACCAAGCTGAGCAAAGTTTTTTCTTTCTCGATGAAGGGTTTGGTTCACTAGATAAAGAATCCCTGCGCGTGGTATTTGATACACTCAAGTCGCTTCGTAAAGAAAACCGAATTGTGGGTATTATTTCTCACGTAGAAGAGATGCAGCACGAAATTGATGTCTACCTCACCGTAACCCGCCACCGTCAGCACGGCAGCACTGTAAAAACCAGTTGGGAGTAAATTAATGATTGATGACTAATGAATAGTGATGAATAACTGTTGGGTAGTAAGATAGTCAACGATTAAATTTCATCAATCATCATTCCTGCAATATGCCTTTTTGAGAATACTGTATCATCGGGTTGACAGCTAGTAGCTGTTCAATGAACTCTTCAGGGCTTTTCGGGGAAATGTCTACATATTTTCCGTAGCAGTAAACAATTCGTAAGCGTTTCTCAGAAAAGCTATATACATTAGTCTGGTTATGAAAACTACGTACCCACTTGAGACTACTGACTTGAAAAATATCAACTTCTCTCTTAGATAGTAAAGATGATACTCTAAGCTGGTGCCTATCAATTTGATAATGTACGTTGAAATAGGCTATGGTCATCAGAAGAATAGAAAGCGAGAGAATGACAATTGAACCAAAAAGATTACCCAAAAGAACATACGGTAGTAAAGCAATGATAACTATCAGTAGAATCACAGGAACAAATATGAGTGTACTAACAGCAGATCGATAGGTTTTTTTGGTTGCTTCTTTCATCGTTGCTACCACTTTCGTTCGTATATTTAACCGAAAAATGCCCAGATAGTTATAAATCAGGTAGTTAATTTTTACTAAGTAATTGAACAGAATTAGTTTTAATTTTGAAAAGGGCTAAAGTTGATCCGTAATTCTTTGCCAACGGCGGCCAATGCCCTGTCTACTGCATAGAACAAATGTTCGTCTGTCTGGTAATCGGATGGTCTGAGCCA
>JBCCTI010000007.1:0-140548 GCA_039198955.1 Bacteroidota bacterium
ATAACTTCCCATTGTGAATCGGATAACTCTGTAAACGGAGTTTGCATAAGATACTTGTAGTTTTGTGACAAAAACCAAAGTAATTATCCGATTCACATTTCTGCAATCTTAGCCAGATTTCTTCCCAAACATGCTCTTAGACTTTGGTGACGATACAACGTCAATAGCCTAACTTTCTCCTCACCCTATCCAACACTTCCAATGCTACTTCCCGAGCTTTAGCTTCGCCTTTTTCCAGTTCTTGGTGCAGTTCAGACAGATTACTCATGTAGTAATCATATTTCTCTCGCTCTTCGGAAAACAGCTCCTTGATAAGCTCGAACAATTCCTGCTTAGCGTGACCGTAGCCGTAATTGCCTCCTTTGTACTTCTGTTGCATTTCAGTAATCTGTTCGTCGGTTGCCAACAAACTGTAGAGGGCGAATACTGTGTCACCTTCCGTGTTTTTGGGTTCTTCCAGCGGAGTGCTATCCGTTTTGATGGACATAATCTGCTTGCGGAGTTTCTTCTCCGGCAGAAAAATATCAATGGTGTTTTGGTACGACTTACTCATCTTCTGTCCATCTGTACCGGGAATCACCATGCGGCTTTCGTCAATTTTGGCTTCGGGGACCACGAAGGTTTCGCCGTACTGATGGTTGAAGGCCGAAGCCATGTCGCGGGTCATTTCCAGATGCTGCTGCTGGTCTTTTCCTACCGGAACGAAGTTAGCATCGTACAAAATAATGTCCGAGGCCATCAGCACCGGATAAGTGAATAACCCGGCGTTGACATCCGACAGACGATCCGCTTTATCCTTAAACGAGTGGGCATTGGCCAGCATGGGGTAAGGAGTAAGACAATTCAGATACCAGGTCAGCTCACAAACCTGGGGAATCTTGGACTGCCGATAGAACACGTTTTTCTCAGTATCGAATCCACAAGCTAACCAGGCTGCTGCCACTGCATTGACATTCGCCTGCCGGGTTTCAGCATCTTTAATAGTGGTGAGCGAGTGCAAATCAGCGATGAAGAAGAAGGACTCGTTGGGGCGGCCCTCCGCGTCTTTAGCGCAGGAAAGTTGAATAGCGGGCTGAATGGCCCCTAAAATATTTCCTAAATGTGGTTTTCCCGAACTCTGTATTCCTGTAAGTATCCGTGCCATGAATTAAATTTGAAAGAAATGAACGTTAGAGTCCGTCATCGTGAGGAGCGAAGAAGCGATCTCCTTAGGATAATTCTAGTGCTTCACCGAGGGAGACTGCTTCCCCCGGCTCAAGACCGGGTCTCGCCAGACCGGGGTCGCAGTGACGTTAAATAGTTTATTTTTCTGCAAAATAAGATAAAATATTACGCATAACCGAAAAATGGAACTACCTCTGAACTTTTAAATCTAAATTCGTTTTGCGAAAATAGATGATAGGTAGAATTGTGCCGTTACATAAATGCTGAGCACGGTATAACAACAACCAATAATATGAAGATCAGAGTCTATGATCGACATGATTGGAACTCCGTGGTTGATATTTTTAACAGAGCCAAACCCGATGAATTTAAAGGGTCAGTTGATAAAGATGACATAATTCCATTAGAAAAAGATGAAGACATATTAAGATTATTCCATAGCAGTAATATTTATGTGGCTGAGCAAAATAATGAGATTATCGGATTCACCGGGTATAAAAGGTATTTGATATCTTTTCTATTCGTAAACCCTGACCATTACAGACGAAAGATAGCCACAAAATTATTGGATTATATTCTACCATTGATTAGTAATAAAGCATGGCTTTTAGTTGTAAATACTAATCTCCCTGCAATAAAGCTGTATAACAAATTTGGCTTTACTATTGCTGAAGAGTTTCCCGGTAAGTATAACCAAAATATGGATGTTACGGTACTACGATTAGCGATTGACCCTTCTTTAAGATCATGGAAACAAGACTGAACTAGCTGTTCTTGCATAATAATTGTTCATAAATCTGAAAAAAGCATAGAAATCAAACCCGAATTATGAAAAAGCAACTATCATTTGTGTTCACTTTTTTGCTGGCAGTAAGCATGGCTACTGCTCAAAGTCCAGTGTTAACCTTTGAGACCACTGACCACGATTTTGGTACGGTGCAGGAAGAAGGCGGCCCTATCTCGCATGAGTTTGTGTTTACAAACACAGGGAAGGCTCCGGTTGTCATCAGCAATGTGAAAGCATCTTGCGGCTGTACCACTCCCAGTTGGACCAAGGAACCGGTAGCCCCGGGTGAGAAAGGGGCGATTACTGCACAATACAATCCAAAAAACCGTCCGGGGGCATTTCGTAAGTCCATTACGGTTACTTCTAATGCTGAGCCGGGAACTAGCGTGCTATACATTAAAGGAAACGTAAATCCTAAACCCAAAACCCCGCAGGACGACTACCCCACCGCCATGGGAAAACTGCGGGTAAAGTACCGTTCATTTAATATGGGCAAGGTGCTGACCAACGAACCGGCTGAGAAAACTTTCGATGTTTTTAACGATAGTAATGAGCCGGTTACCTTTGCCACCAACGTGGTTACTCCGGGTCACATTTCCTTAGATATTCAACCCCAGACCTTGCAGCCTAAGCAAAAAGGAGCTATCAAAGTGACCTACAATGCCACTGATGCGGTAGAGCGCAAACGGCTAGGTTTCTCTACTGACCGGATTCGTATTTTTACCGATGAGGCAGACGACAGTATGAAGGAGTTTACCGTAATGGCTACGGTAGAAGAATACTTTGAGCCACTTACCGAAGAGCAGCTAGAGACAGCCCCCAAGCTAACCTTTGCTGCCAAAAGCCACGACTTTGGTACTATTTCCCAAGATAACAAAGTCACTACTGATTTCACTTTCACTAATACGGGAAAGAGCGATCTGAATATTCGTTCTACCAAAGCCAATTGCGGCTGTACAGTTTCCAATCCTGATAAAAACACTTTGGCACCCGGTGAAAGCAGTAAGATTAGCGTGACGTTCAATCCCCGTGGGCGGCGTGGCAAGCAAAGCAAAGTAATTACCGTTTTTTCCAACGATCCTTCCGCTCCAACCCAGCAGGTAAGCATCAAGGCGAATGTAAACGCTCCGGCAGGTCAATAGAAGACGAGTTTAAAAGTATCCCCGGATGAGCGAAGTGCTCGGCACCCGACGAATTCCAGGTGTCGCTCAATTCACTCGTCCGGCAAGAAAAGTATTTATCTCGATAAGATCTTATCCGTCAACTGATTAGCTAATTCTTCTAAATTGGTATCTAGTACCGTATCATTTACCGATAATACTGAACTCACCATTTCTTCAGGTAACTGATTCGCGCCGTAGTAAGCTCCCAGAATAGCTCCGGTAACGGCCGCGGTGGTATCGTTATCCCGCCCGAAGTTCACCACGAAGGCCATTGACTGGGTAAAATCAAAATCACAAAATAGTAAAGCGGTAAGATTTACCAGAAATATCTCCCCGGCATGAAATGGCATATCTTGATTTTTAGCATCCAATAGCAAAAACGCTCGTTGCATCTGCCAGTAAGAAAGCGTATCCAACGTAGTATTTGCCGGCAGCTCAATAGTAATTTCTTCGCCCTCCGGCAGCGGTTGTTTCGCCTGATGCACAATCCGACGGGCATCTTTTAGCAAACGGTAAGCGGTTCTTCCTACCAGCCGGCTTTTAAAGTAACTGTGAGGATCAACGTCGCGCACGGTGTTAATTACCGTCTCGGAATTAGCCTCAGGCTGCATAGCGGCAGCTACCATAGCACCTACCAGTCCGCTCACATCGCGGGCGTAGCCCAAATCAAAGAGCGACAGCTTGTAAGTTTCTGCGTAGGCTTGTTCTGGTTGGGCGGGATAAAACGAGCCAATGCTGGGTGCATACAGCATTCCGGCGCAAGTCATTTCCCCCCCATAAAATCGGCTGAGGGCAAAGGAATATTCGTCTAAATCGCGCTCGGCGTAGGGCTTCGCCACTCTGGCCCACTCTTGCAACCACGCCATCCGACGCACACTAATCTCATAAGGTTCGGGATCAAAACTATCGGTTTGTTTCAATTGCTGAATTTCCTGCTCATACTTTTTTACGATAAACTCAGAAAAATCTTCGGCACTAAGTTCTTTAGATTGAGTTAATAGAAACTCTGTGAGTAATTTCTTCCAGCGGGTATCGTCAGTAGTGCCCCCGGCGGGCAAATTATAATCCCAGGTGCCTTCCGCCGAGGGCTCGCGCACCATCGTATCGAGCTTTTCCACAAAGCCGTAGTCAATGGAAATATCCTCTCGTGACCACATCTCGGTAGGTGCGCCCATAGCATCGCCAATGGCTGAGCCCACCAGCATACCTAGCACCTTATCGTACAGTTCAGCACGGGAAAGCTTCACCGAGATCGTATCCTTTTTAATCATTACAGAATCGTCGACTGCTATTTCAGAAGATGGTTTTTCGGGTGAGGGATTGCACCCCCAAACCCCAATAGCAAGCACCCAAACAATATGAAATTGACTTTTCATAGGTCGTTAGTAATGCTGTACCCAATCTGCGGCTTGCTGAAGTAAATGCTGCTTTTCTTCCAAGGATAAGGACAAAGGTAACTGAGCCAGGCCAATGACTCTCCGTAAAATTTCCACTCCGCTAAATGCCCTTTGTAACGATTCATTATAATTATCAGACTGATCGTACTTATCCAAGACCTGCTGAATAAGTTCAGGAGAAGCTTCAGACATCGCTAAGTGGGCAACCATGACCCCAATGTCAAATTCAGGATCGCCCAGAAAGGCAAATTCCGGATCAATAACAGTAATACCGGATACTGTCTTTAGCCAACTACCAGGGTAGTAATCGCCGTGTAGTAAGGTATTTCCCGTAGCCAAA
Source organism: Bacteroidota bacterium (assembly GCA_039198955.1). Taxonomy (GTDB): domain Bacteria; phylum Bacteroidota; class Bacteroidia; order Cytophagales; family Cyclobacteriaceae; genus Tunicatimonas. The sequence continues at coordinate 4,852 of JBCCTI010000007.1, forward strand.
TAGCGTTCACCCAACTGAGTGATTTTAGCTTTCAGAGCGTCGTTTCGCTTGTATTCCAGTGAGACTTCTTGCAATCCGGGTTGCACGTCATCGAGATTGAAACCATTTTCTTCCAGAAAAGGGTAATTGAAAATGTGTTCATGATTCAGCTCCTTCATTGCCCGATTAGGGGGAAAATCTACCGAAGCAGTATCAGTCTTAATTCGGTGAAGCCGAGAAATAAAGGTAATCAGAGTATTAATTTCTTCCGATGTAATAGTCTGCCCTCGTTGATAGAGGTAAGTAAAGTCGCTGCCATTGCCCAAATCTTCCAGTACCAGGATAAATTGCTCATTATCAAACCCAATAAGGTTGGGAGAAGATTCTTTCAATTCGGAGTAGGTCCCGATCAGCTTGTAAAATGTAGCTTCTACTTCAGCGCGGTTCATAGGCGCTGCTAACTGCGGGTATTTATGCACCCAAGGGCGGGGTTGTTTGACAATAAATTGTTGACGGTCAGTAACAACCCGCACCACTACGTTCATATTTCCCTCACCCGGCTTTTCTAGTGATTCTATTTTTTCATCAGTACTTATCCACTGCTGCTGATGCAAGTAGGTCTCCAGCGGACTACTATCTTCCATCGATAAATACAACACATTAGGAAATTGCTGATGGAATCTTTCTTGAAGTTCATCCATGCTCAAATCTACCAAGTTTCGAGCAGGCAGAAAAAAATAGTAAAGCTAATTGTCCGAATAGCTACACTACTAATTTCCAATTTGACCAATCGTGCAATTACTATTTCAAGAATTATCCCTATGAAATACGTCCGTAAGATGAAAAATAGGCAGGTTCATTACGCTGATATTACATATCACGAGAAATATAATGCTTAAGTATTAATTTTGTGTTATTCAAATAAATAATATTGTTATGAAGCACATATTTCATACTTGGATAATACGTATAACCGCAGTTGTTATGTCAGCTAGTATTTTATTGACTAGCTGTAATGAAGAGGAAGATGTGGTAAGCGACCCCGGGACCGCTCCCGCCATACCACCTTCATCTAGCTTCGTTCTGGACTTCTCTACTTTCCCTAGTGAGCAAAGTAGTAACGGACGATTAGAGGAAACTAAGTGGCACTACGGTTACGCTGCCCTGAATTTTGCTTTCTGGCAATCGTTGATAGGGCTGCAAATGACCGTACCCGTTATAGCTTTTAATGCTTCGTTTGATCAAGAAGCAGTATATATTCCTGGGGAACAGCGTTGGAACTGGAGCTACGAAGTTTCGGATGGTACCAACACTTACGAGGCTAACTTATACGCAAATCCTGCTGATGGAAAGATCAACTGGGAAATGTATATTTCTAAAAGTGAGGCATACGAAAATTTCCTGTGGTACAAAGGTACTTCATTAATAGATGGATCAGGGGGAAACTGGACAGTTAGTGTTGAGCCGGAAAAAAATCCCCGAGAAGCCCTGTATATTGAGTGGACAAAAGAAAACGAGGAAGTAGCCGATATTAAGTATACGGTAATTGATGAGGACAGCGATCAACTAGATAGCTACATTAAATACGGTAGAACTAATGGTAGCGACTTTGATTCATTTTACCAGGTTTATCTGGCTAAAGATGATAATCTCCTGACGATTGATTACAACTCTGAAACTAAGGCGGGAAGGGTACAAAGCTCTGAAGACGAAGAATGGCGGTGCTGGAATAGTGAGTTAGTTGATACAGAGTGTGACAATTAGAAACAAAAAAAAGGATGCTAGTCAGCATCCTTTTTTACTCGATTTCTTATCGATAATTTACTTAGCCATCGCGGTAGGCTCACCTCCCGAGGCAGTAATATCAAAACCTACGTGTACAGTATCGTAGATCAATTCATCTTTGGCGCGGGCTTCATAGCCATTTTCCTCCCGGAAGTTTACGCCCCACTTAGAACGATCAATATTGAATTTGGCTTCGGCAGTTACCTGACCATCAGTCATGCTTACCTTAGCCGGGAAAGTGATGCCTAGAGTGGTACCCCGCATGGTTAAATTACCTGTGATGCTGTGGGTAGGATCAGGCAAGCTATACTCGTCTACCTCTTCATCATTCACCACCACGGCCATTTTACCTTCGGCAGCAGCCATTTCTCCTGAATAAGCTTCCACACCCGTAATTTCAAACGTAGCCGTTGGGTATTCTTCAACACTGAAAAAATCGGGTGACTTTAGGTGTCCAGCCAGCTTTTGTTCGTCTTCCCCCTCCAGGTCTTCAACGTCAATAGCATTCATATCCATAGTGAAGCTTCCGCCTTCTATCTCACCGTTAAGTACTGAAATGGTACCACCCTGAATAGCAATAGTTCCATTGTGCCGTCCGGTTGGTTTAAAACCGTACCACATAAGTTTACTCTCACTAGTGTTCACTGAGTAATCAGCCGCCGAAGCACTTACTTCTTCTACTTCTTGGGCTTCACTTACTTCTGCTTCGGTTCCACCGGGTTTCTGCTGGCAACTAAACAACAGAGCTGCCGAAAGTAATGATAAAATAAAGACTTGTAGGGTTTTCATAATCAATTAAAATTGATAGTAAATAGATTAATAAAGCACTATAACTGTTTATATGAGATTTTGTTCATTGTAACTACAATATTTACAAAATGATAACCTATTCTTAACTTTCTATGTCAGCTTTTTCCCAATCATCGGTGCGAAAAGGCGAAGCCGGTAGTCCTTCCGAATTGTATAAATTCACATCGGGATTACTGTACCAACCGTAACGAACTGCCACTGGTGTACTTACTGAAGGGTGTTTGATGGAAATTTCGTTTTCGCTAATGATGGTAGCTTCAGTTGGATAAAATTGCTGATCTTCCCCCGCTATTTCAAAACCCCGCAATTTTTCATCAGACATCTTAAAAAGTCCTTCACCCACGTGTTCAAACGATAGAACAATTGAGTCCCCGGCCACTCGCATTGACTCATAGATAGGTCCAGAATGCACGTTTTCTTCTCCGTAAGCTACTTTTTGAGCTGCCTGAGCCAACCGATAACCTACGTCTTGCTTATTGCGGGGATGAATATCGGTAGGGTCACCAATATCAATAGTTACTGCCATACCCGTATTGGGTAAACTAAGTGTCATCATCTGGGCTTCGCGGAGGCGGGGCCAGTCCTCGGGATGAGAGCCAGGAGCATTAAAGCTAGCTAATTGGACAAACAAAAACGGGAAATCACCAATACCCCACTGCGACCGCCAATCATCAATCAGCAGCGGAAATAGGGTTTGGTACTGCTCTGCCCGACTGGCGTTACTCTCGCCCTGATACCAGATTGCCCCTTTGATTGGGTAAGGCAAGAGCGGATTAATCATGGCATTGTACAAAATAGTGGGCTCTTGGGGAAACGGAGCTACATCAGGGAAATCACCCTCTTGATTATGATCATACTTCCACTCGCCATCAATAGATACCGATAGCTTTTGACCGTTGCGGGACAAATACATTTCATTAGCTGGTCCGGTGAAACCTCCTCCCCCACCCGTATCTAGTACCCGAATAGTAATGGTATTTTCTCCACCTTTCACTAGCTGAGGCGAAATTTTGTACTCCCGAGGCACATTGTAACCCTGAGTTTCCCCTACTTTTTTCCCGTTTACCCAGGTAATATCAGTATCATCAATAGCTCCTAAATGTAAAGTAAGTGGTTGATTTTCGTAGGATTGAGGCAGTGTGATGGTTTTCTGAAACCACACAAACCCATTGAAACCTTCCAACGAAGGGTCAGCCTGCTCCCACAAAGTTGGTAATACCATAGTAGACCAACCTTCTGTGTTCATCGGAATTGTTAACTGAGGTAATCGGGCATTGGCTTGCTCTATTACTTCTTTCTGTAATGCCTGTTTTTCGGAAAAGCTCAGATTATCCGACTCATTAGTCTGAATAGAATCAAGAAAGGCGGCAAAATCATCCATCTTCCGAACGGAAGTTTCGCTTACCCAGGCTTCGGCAGTAGTGCCACCCCAAGAAGAATGCAGCAGTCCGATGGGTACATCTTGCTGCTGATGGATTTCCCTTCCAAAGAAGTAGGCCACTGCTGAAAAATTAGCTATTGTTTCCGGCGAACAAGCCTGCCAGCTACCACTATCTAACTGATTTAGAGACTCCTTACTGGTATTACGGTACACCGTAAACAGGCGAATATCAGGATAATTGGCATTAGCAATTTCCTCTTCGTAGTTATCAACTTGAGCACTCAGCGGCCACTCCATATTGGATTGCCCCGAAGCCAGCCACACATCGCCAATCATAATATTATCCAGCATAATTTCTTCCGTTCCACGAATAATCATTTGGTAAGGCCCACCTGCTTCCATGGCGGGTAAATTGATCTGCCAAGTACTATCCTCACTCACTTGGGCCTGCCCCACTTGCCCGTTGAATTCTACTTCTAGTGTGCCGCCGGGATCAGCCCTACCCCATACCGGAATGTCAATATCTCGTTGTAGTACAGCATTGTTGGTAAAAAGCTGATGCAGCTCTACTTGGGTAGCGGTAGGCGACTGGCAGCGTATTAGGATAATAGAAAATAATAGAAGGAGAATAACTAGTATAGCTCTCATGGGTTCGTTTATTCAGTATGGTTTCTAGTACCAAATATTCAAAATTATTCTAATTATTTCATGTGAACCCTTGATTACCAACACAACTCGCATTTGGCCAGCAAACTATTCGGGACTGAACAGTTATTGTATTGTCTTTTTCCTATATTTCGAGTATGGAATACTTCGAAGCTATTCGGCGAGGCGAAATAGATACGGTGAAACAACACCTTTCGGAGAACCCTGCTTTGCTGAATGAACGTGATTCTCGCGGGTTCCCTGCCCTGATCTTGGCCAGCTACAGTGAACACTACAAAATGACTGAATATCTGTTAGATGCCGGAGCTGATATCAACGTACAAGATACTGCGGGTAACACGGCTCTGATGGGAGTGTGCTTTAAAGGGTATCCAAAAATTGCTCAGTTACTCATTGAGCGAGGGGTGGACGTAGACAGGCAGAATACCAATGGTGCCACCGCCCTAATCTACACGGCTACCTTTGGGCAGCGGGAAATTGCAGAGTTGCTACTCAAACACGGAGCTAATAAATCTATCCGGGATCAGCGAGGAAATACGGCCCTTGATCATGCCCGTATGCAAGGATCTCCCAGTATGGTAGAGTTGCTCAGTAATTAGTATCCTACCTGCCGTACCCCTTCCTAATCTAGCTTAGTCAGTAGCATATACGAGTCCAGATCACCTTTTTGATTATAGCTTTCCGACTTTACCATTCCAATATTACGGGCAAACCAGTGAACCCCTGGGTATGCCATGGTGCGATCCATGCCCATTACCTTCATATTTACTTTGGTAGTGTACGAGATTTTAAAGCAATCGAACGTACCTGCTGGAGTAGTAATTTCCTCTTGCCCTACTACTTTACGGTCGGTCATCACTACTTCGTTGGACATCATGCCAGCTCCACTACCGCCCATATTTAATTTAATTGTCGTTTTGCTATCAGGCAGCTCCTGCCCCACCGACATATCAGACGGTAGCACAACATAGTCACTCTCAACTTCAGCATCCATTCCTTCCATTGACTCAAACTGATCCATTCGCATCATCTGACTCATATCCACCTTCACACCACTACCTTCACAAATTACGACAAATGATCCTTCGGTCACTAGTTTATCTTTCTTGTCAAATATTTTGGTATTGATAGTGGCTTCCAGTTCACCATTACTCTTGTCTACCTCCGTCACTGTGTTCTCTTGCCGAGTCTCCACCTTATCTTTTTTGTCATAGTAGGTAAAATGAAATACGGAACCAGGTTCCATCCGGTAAAAATTACCCTCGCATTCCTGAGCAAACGCTCCACTGAGTAAGAATAGGCTGAGTAGTGTCAATACAATGTTCTTCATAAGTTTGGCTTTTCTGATTAATACGAACCGTTAGCTTTTAGTAAACGCTAATTTTCTAAAATATACAAATTTTTGTTTCTGTGCCTTTCGTTGAACCCAGCAATACCCTGCAAACCACCCGTATGAATCACTAACAAGCGAGTATGCTTGGGAAAGAAGCCTTGCTTGATTAGATGAAAAATGCCGTAAAATAGCTTTCCTGTATACACCGGATCGAGCAATATCTGATGTTTTTGCTGAAATTTATTGATAAAACTGACCAATTCAGCATTGGCCTTGGCATAGCCCCCAAAGTGATAATCAGTAATTAGCTGATAATTGGTGTACGAACGATCTTGATAATCGCTTGTAAGCTGATTGATAGTATCGTACAGAAATTCCCTGCCCTTTAAAGCGGGAAAACCTAACACTTCTTTTTGCCCCGCCAACCTCACTAGCAATCCCGCTAATGTCCCTCCGGTACCGACGCAACAGGCTACTTTATCAAAAGAAAGATTTTCTGGTAAAATCTCGGTACAGCCCTTCACTGCTAAGGCATTAGTGCCCCCTTCCGGAAGTAAATAGAATAATCCGAACTTTTGCTGAAGATGATCTATCAAGTCCTCAGACTCTTTAGAGCGATAGGTTTCCCGACTTACGAAGTGCAATTGCATGCCTTGTCTCTCGGCAAACCGCAAGGTAGGATTTAGCACTTCAGGTCGCTCGCCCCGAATAACCCCGATGATTTTGAAACCGTACTGTGCCCCCACCGCTGCGGTAGCGTGAATATGGTTAGAGTACGCCCCACCAAATGTAAGTAGCGTATCTTTTCCTTCTTTCTGCGCTTGCCGAAGATTATACTTCAGTTTGTACCACTTATTGCCTGATGACAAAGGGTACATCTTATCTAACCGTAAGACTGAAATTTCTACTTGAGCGGCAGCTAAAAGTTCATCCTGAAGGGATTGAATGATCGGCGTTACGTTGGTGTTCATCATGAGTTAGGGCGTATTGACATTCAGGCTGATGAGAGATTTTGGAGGTGATTTTTGTCTGATTTAGGCCATCGTGGCGCGGTAACGACAAGCAGCGGTTCCCCGCCGGGACGAAAATTTACCCAAACCGCCATTTAAGTTTGGATGTCAACACGCCCTAGTAAAATTCGTAAATTTGCCCGTGAAAGAAAACATAGTGTATGAGCCTCGATCATCTGGATGATAACGAAGAATCAGACGAGCTATTTGAGCACCATCGCCTCACAGTTCCGCCGGGACAGGTACTTACTCGTATCGATAAGTATTTATTTGCCTTCTTACCGAACGTTACTCGCTCAAAGATACAAGCAGCCATTAAAGACGAATACGTCTTGGTAAATGAGCAAGCGGTAAAGCCGAATTACAAAGTCCGCCCCGACGACGAAATTGTAATCTCCCTGCCCGAACCACCCCGCGATACGGAGGTTTACCCGGAAGATATTCCACTGAACATTGTGTACGAAGACGATTATCTGCTGGTAGTGAATAAACCACCGGGAATGGTTGTCCATCCAGCCCATAAAAACTGGTCGGGCACGCTGGTAAATGCGTTGGTTCACCACTTCCAGCAGTTACCGCACATGAAGGGTAACGAAGGCCGACCGGGACTCGTACATCGGATTGACAAAGATACCTCAGGTTTGCTGGTGATTGCCAAAACCGAAGCGACGATGACCGGGCTAGCCAAACAATTTTTCCACCACACCATTGAACGCACCTACCAAGCCCTAGTGTGGGGTGAGCCGGAAGAAGCCCAGGGAACGATTGATGTCCACATTGGCCGTAGCCCCAAAGACCGACGGGTTACGGTAGCTTTTCCGAAGGGCGATATGGGTCGCCCCGCGATTACTCATTATCAGGTACTTCAGTCGCTTCGCTACGTCTCGCTGGTGCAATGCCGACTGGAAACCGGGCGCACCCACCAGATTCGGGCGCATATGAAGTATCTGGGGCATCCGTTGTTTAATGATGCCATCTACGGTGGTAATGAAATACGAAAGGGTACTAAGTTTACCAAATACAAGCAATTTGTAGAAAACTGCTTTAAGCTGATGCCTCGCCAAGCCCTCCACGCCAAATCCCTCGGCTTTGAGCACCCCATTACCAAAGAATACTTATTTTTTGACTCCGACCTGCCCGAAGATTTTCAGTCGGTACTGGAGAAGTGGCAGCACTATGTGCAGTATAATTGAGGGTTCATGGCTTTATTAACATAGTATCGGCTTTTAGAAAACGTACTGTTGATTCCAAACTATCTACTTTTTGCAGTAGGATTTGAATACGTTCACTATTTGCCTTCTCCTTTTGCTCAAGCAAATCAATATTACTTTGAACCTCCTTCATACGATTATTATTACTAGTAATATCAGCCACCTTGACCGTAACCATACTTGTCGCGAAGGCTGTAATGACGGAAATTGCTACGTTAATCCAGATGTTAGTTTTTGATATTTGGTTAGCCTCACGTTGGATAGAAAGCTCCTCTTCTCGCTCGTTTATTCGTTTTCTTTCCTCTTCTACGCTTTGAGATAATTTTTTGTAGTACTGCCCAGCATACCCCCTTTTTTCTAGAAAATTCCTACCTGCTTCTATCGGAACTACTCGATACTGTAATTCTATGGACCCTCGCCTTACCTCAACTAGCTCAACGTAGCCATCATCACGTACTATAAATGATAGATCATTTACTTTACTTAGCGAGACTTCTTTATTTTCTATAAATTCATCTGCGAAAGTAGAGGTAAACTTATCACCTTCATATTCACGTGAGAACCGAATAAGTTCATCCTTAATATAAGCTTCTTCTTGGTCTGTTAGCGAAGTATTCAACCTCTAAGGATTTAGTTTCTCGTAAGTTTCTTCACCTTTCATAGTTATTTTGTAGTAATCACGATCTTTAGAGGAAGACGTTTCTTTTATTAACCCTTCACTGACTAAACGACGTTTTATTTTTCGTTCATCACCAGTCTCGAGGTTGTTAGCCTTATAAATTTCATCTATTGAAGAGGAAGAGCCATCTAAATCGTATAAATGACCGAGAATAGTAACTTCTTTTTCTGTAAGTATCATATTCCTAAGTTTTATTAATTCTGATATTTCTATGAATACAATAATCTATTGCTCTTAGTTTTAGTATGCTGAAAAATAGCCAAATCATACTACATTAAAGCAAAATCTAGTCAGGCAGAATTTACCTTACAATCACCCGCCTGCGATAAATCTGCTGTACGGTTTTTAGTTCTAGCAAATACACTCCAGGAGTGAGTTGGGTGCTTTCTATTTGTAAACTATCCTGTTGGAGTTTTATAGCTAGTGCTTTGCCTTGGGTAGAGTACATCTGTATATCAATTAATTTTTGTACAGGCAAATTTTTGACAGTGATAAGTTGACCACGCTCCAGTGGGTTAGGATACAACAGAAGTTCTGAATCAAGTTCATCACCTACACTGGTTATCGGGTTGGGGGGTTCACTATCGCCGGGATTGGTAGTGGTATCTTGTTGCTGGGCTACTACCACTAAGTTAAAATCCTGAGAGGCAGTAGCGCCTTCGGAGTCAACCACCTGAACCTGGATAGTGAGTGTTCCAGTATCGCCCACTGCGGGTATTCCAGAGAATGTTCGAGAGCTAGCCGTAAAAGTAAGCCAAGTGGGCAAGATATTTCCATCGTCTAAGCTAGCGGAGTAGGTCAGTACATCTCCAGTATCGTTATCTTGAAATGCATCGCTCGGTACTTGAAACTGGTAGGTGGTATCAGTATCGGTGGTTTGGTCTTGAATGGTGGCTTGTACCTCAGGAGCCGTATTCTCCGCGCGTTGAAATGTGTTTTTATATCGCATAATCACCTGCTGATTGTACGCAATCAAATCGGTATCTCCGTCGCCATCGGTATCAGTGGCTATTACCCAATCCGCCGCAAAATCATCAATCGTTATTTCTTCCCCAAACGTACCACTTCCGTCGGTATTCTCCCGCCATACTAAGCTACTAGCCGAGGACTGAACAATATCGGCATCGCCATCATTATCCAAGTCAGCTAATGCTAGTGCAGGTTCATTACCTACGTTCAGGGCTTTACTGGTAAAGCTTCCGTCACCTTGATTTAGGTATCCAGTACGGTTACCATCGGTAGGAGTATCAATTACGTCGATATCTCCGTCGCCGTCCAGGTCTACTGCGTAATGCCCTCGAGGACTAGTATTTCTTTCAAACTGATTGTTGGAAATGTTACGATACCAAGCCTCATCAGTCAATACATCTACCGCACCATCGGCATTCAAATCAGCCAGTTGGGTGACTGTGCCATCTATTGTTCCCGAACGAACGAAATCACCATCTGTCCACCTCCACCAGCCGTACTGATTGCCCGCTTGATTAGCCGGGGCGAACAATAGACCATCAGAAACAAAAATACGATTAGCACCAGGTGCACCCCGATGAATGGCTAACTCCCCAAACAATCCGTCGGAAGAGTTCCGCCACTGCACTGTGGTAGACCCAGATGCGTCCTGATCGGCTACTACTAGCTCCAAAACCCCATCGCCATCTACATCCGCCCAGGTAAAGGAAGCTGTGCTGGAATTCAGCTTAATAAGCGTATTGGGCGACTGCACATTTCCTTGCCGAATGGCGAGCCGGGTTATACTTTGAGCCGATTGAACTGTTAAACCTATCATCAATCCATTCTCTCGTTCAGGGACAACGGAAACAATCTGATTGATTGCCGTTTGATCTACCGACTGATAAACCAAGCTGTCCCAGGCAGTCCCAGCGTTCTCAATCCAGCTAATGCCCGACATACTTCCTAAGCTACTAATTAAGTCTTGGTCACCATCCTGATCAATATCTGCCCACTGAGCCGTGAAATTGCCCAACGCATGGTACTCAGCCGACTGCCAATTGCCTTTATTTTCAATCCACCCGGTTTGTTCTGGGGCTATTTCACTGCAAGCTTCGGAAGCTAGATAAACGTAAAAGTCTTGATCACTATCTCCGTCTACATCATCAATCAACAGGCGGGAGGCGCGCAAATTGAGATAATCTAGGTTAGTAATATCCAGAAATTTAGGAGTCGCCGTTAACCCGTTGTCACTATTTTCCAAATATCCTATACGGTAACTTCCTGTCCAGTTATACCCTTCGGTAACGACCAAATCAGATTGGCCGTCGCCATTCATATCGGCTACTGCTAGGGCGATAGGTTTCGTGATATCAGCTACCTGTATTTCTTCTTCTGAAGAATAAGCGTTTTGGCTACTTAGTAAAAATAGTTGCTGACCGTCTTGCCAGATCATATCCGGCAAATTGTCACCATCAATATCGCCACGTACTGCCACAGCATTCAGCAAATCAGTAGTCCCACTTTCCATCCACAGGGCACGATTAGCAAATGTACTATCACCTTGTTGTTGATACCAAAAGAGTTGGCTGCCTTCCTTTACTAAAATATCCAGTTTCTCATCCTGATCAAGATCTAGTATAATGATTTGATCTTCAGAAAGATAGGAAAATTCACCACCAATAACCTGTCTGGTAAAGCCTGTTCCATTCTGATTTTTATACCAGAGCAGTTGCTGATCTTCCGTATCATAGGCTACTAAATCGGGAAAGCCATCTCGGTCGAGGTCAGCCGCTTTTCCAAAGGCCCAGTTAGCTGCTTCGTCTATTGTTAATCCAGTGGCAAACGGGGTTCGTCTATTATTGACTAACAACTGATATTGACGGAGTTGCTGCTGATTAAGCTCAATAACCAACGCCCCTAAAAAACCAAGTTCCGCTGCCTCTCCTTTGGCAACTTCTACCGTAACCTCACCATTTTCATTGGGCTCTACATTGTTAATGGTAACAATCTCGGTCGTATTGAAGGCAGCATTAAGTTCAACCTGTTGGTCATCAATACGGTAAGTAGTCACCCGTTCGCCCTCTAGGAAGGAACTAGCGTAGAAACTGAATTTATATATCTGGTCAACTGCCAGTCCCGAAATCGTAAGCTGCTCAGTACCTCTAGTGAAATAGTAAGAACGGGTAACCGCTCGGGGATAAAACCCCGATTGATGTTCATCATATCCGTTCTGACTGTCACCATCCCAATCCGTTTTTAGGGTTAGGGTAGCTCCACTATTTTCGCCCTGAATGTTGGTGAGATTTACGCTGGTGTTAGCGATTGGCGTTTGCTGGAGATTGCTCCAATTTTTAGCATTATCTTCAAGTAACGCATTAAAATTAACCTGAATGGGGAGAAACTCAGTTTTGGGAATAATTTCTCCAACTACATCTTGATCATTATCCTGATCGGCATCCAAAGTAGTGATGAGCCGAAGTGGACGCGTTTTAATAACACTGCCTTCCTCAACTTCCACTAAAGTTTGCCCGGTAAATTGGGCGTAAGAAAAACTGGAATTAAGAAGAAAAAAAAGCAGAATTAACTGCTTGATATACTGATACATACTAACCTAATGTGATATTACAGCTCGCTATTTCCTAGCAATAAACATACAAAGTAAGCATCATTTTTTTAATTATTAAAATAAAAATTATAATTTTTAAACTACTTAAGCAATCTGATTATAATTTTAGGCATTTCTTCTGATCCTAACTAAGGCGTATTTCCAAGAAAAGCTCGACTATTTCCGACTGCTACAAAGAGACTTAATACGAGTGTAATATTTATGCCTCATTTTGAGAAAAATTGCCCCACACTTTCCGCATCAACCAATCATCTCTAAATTTACTCCCCAGTGCCTACTGAAGCTGGTGACGGCTCAGCCAGCCCATGCTGATCAATTAGATAAACCAGTGAAGTCATAGCAGCAGCCCCTAGTAATAGTTCCCGGCGGTTTACAATCTCGAAAACATCTAACGCCGAGTGATGCATATCGAAGTAGCGTTGAGAATCGGGGCGTAAGCCAATGAGTTCAACCCCTTGAGGTTTGAGGGCACTAATATCGGCTCCGCTGCCCCCTTTGTTAAATTTATGCAGGTCGTAAGGCTCAAATAGTGGCTTCCACTGCTGAATTTGTTCGTAGGCAGCGTCGCTGACATCTAATCCAAAGCCTCGGGGGGCAAACCCGCCAGCATCAGATTCTATGGCAGCCAAATGATCTTCACTATTCTCTTCGGCTAGTGCAGCGTACTTTTTACCTCCGGCTAACCCATTTTCTTCGTTCATGAATAGGACTGCCCGAACCGTTCGCTTAGGCTGGTAATTCATGGATTTCATCGTCCGCAACACTTCAATAGAATGGACAACTCCAGCCCCATCGTCGTGAGCTCCTTCGGCTAAATCCCAAGAGTCCATATGGCCACCTACTACAATATATTCGTCAGGAAAGATACTTCCCCTAATTTCCCCTACTACGTTGTACGAGAGTACATCATCCAGCATTTGACAGTGAGTCTCTAGATAAAAAGATAGGTCAGGTTCTTCCTCTAGTGTTTTACTCAGCAAATCAGCATCGTTCGTACTAATCGCTACGGCTGGAATTTTGGGTATATTGAAGGAATACACCGTGCTTCCGGTATGCGGATAATCATCGAAGGCGGTGGAAAGCGAGCGGACAATCACTCCTACGGCCCCGAACTTTGCCGCTTCGGAAGGTCCACCCCGACGTTGGTTACCTGCCAGCCCGTAGGCAGACCCGGTCTGAATCTGGGTTTGATCCATCGGACGGTTAAAAAAGACAATTTTTCCCCGTACATTTTCTTTACCTAAATCAGCCAGTTCTTCAAATGTGTGTACTTCTACCACATTGGCTAATACCCCATCGCTGCCCGTACCTACCGCATTGCCTAAGGCAGTAATATTTACTTCGTGGCTTCCCAGCTTTTTGGAGTTGACGATACGCCCCACTTCTTTTTTTCCGCGCACCCAATGCGGAACCATCACGGGCTGGAGGAAAACGCTATCAAAGCCATAATGCTGCATTAATTGTCGCCCCCACTCCACAGCAGCCGCTGCTTCGGGTGATCCGCTTACTCGTCCGCCCACATCTTTGCACAGGCTACGCAGGTTTTCGTAAGCCTCGCCCCGTAGTAGAGTTTCATCGTAAATTTTTCGGATCATAGTGGCATCACCTTCCGACTGAGACAGGGCTGGAGACAAAGCGACGAAAAGCAGCCCGATAGTTAAGTATAAGTAGTTCTTCATAATAATTACTAGTTGAAACCGCGGCGGCGGCCGATTGACAAGGGATAATTGAAAATTAATCTGTTTATCAGTACCTTACATGTTGTGTGTATGTTTGACTCTAATCAGGTTTTCAGTTTTCAACCAGTTCGGCATCGTGCAGGATATACATCATACGGTCAGGATTATCGGGGTTAAGTTCTAGTCTTCCCCGCAGCTCGATCACTTCTTGCGATAACTCAATATTCTCTTGGCTGAATACTTCCATCACGGTTTCGGGCCCTGCCCCTCCGCAAAAAAAGCAGGCGGCGATAGGCAATGCTGATAAAATAAAGTAGTTAGGCTTGAGATACGCCTCAAAGGGAATCATATACCCCTTTACCGTAACCTGCTGTCCATCTAGAACTTGAGCCCGGTCACCAAAAACGGGATACGAAACTTCGTAACCTACCGAAGCATCGTAGCGATCTTTCACCTCCACATCCGACAGGTTTTTCCAAACATTGGTTGTCGATTGCGCCCAACCAGAATCAATCGTCAAAAAAAAGAAAGGCAATAAGAAGGTACAGGTTATGTTTCTGGACAGTCTTTTTTCATAAAAACCTGATAAAGCAAAAATGGACACTATTGTTTGTTCATTTTTGTCTTGAAACAAAAACGAACCGCAGCGGCGGCCGCCAAAAAGTTCAAGAAAATTCAAAGCTTCCTCGCACAGGGCCAGCGCACACCCCGCTGAATTTTCAGGCCAACGCACCGATATTCCTATGAATTTCGCAAGTAAATTTTTATGAAAAGGCTGTGTCACTGCACTTGGATAGATACTTTCAAACTTCTAATTTAGTACGATTCGGTGAGAATACTATTAGAATCTATGGCTTTCTCGCTAAATACACTGCAATCTAAGTTTTACTTCCTTAACGAATGAAAGACTGAGTGAATGATAGAATAAAATACATACCATTCTATCATTCACTCAATCGATCACTCCCATTTTTGACCAACACATCTTTGCCTATGTCTTCCTCAACTGATCAGTTTACTGTCGTTCATCAACCCGAAAAAAAACGTTTTGCGATACCACTGGATGGTGAAACCGCTGTGCTACAGTACATTCCCGCCAAAAAATTTATCGTGTTCACCCACACTGAAGTACCGGTTTCACACGAAGGGAAAGGATTGGCTTCCCGCTTAGCTAAAACCGGATTAGAATACGCTAAAGAAACTAATCAACCCGTTATGCCCCTTTGCCCCTACGTAGCTATGTACATCCGCCGTCATCCGGAATATAAGGCATTGGTGATGCCCGGATTTTCCGTCTAGCCAGTGGACTTTACCGATCTGGCGTACCTACGAGTAGGAAATGAGCGACAGAAGGCAGCTTATCAGATACTGAATGAACTACAACTATTCACCCACCTAGCTGATTATCAGCCTATGTTGACGGGCACGATTCCTCTGGGAATTGATACTCCTTCCAGTGACCTGGATATCTGCTGTGAAGTTTACGACATAGAACAATTTATCCAACGAGCTCGAGGACAGTATGGATACCACGAAGAATTTAAGTATCGGTCATCTACGCATCAGTCGGTACCTACAGTCATTATTTCATTCAAGTACCAGCACTGGCCTATTGAAATATTCGGGCAGGCGCTTTCTACCCAACAGCAGTACGCTTATCAGCATATGTTAATTGAGTACCGGATTCTTGACTTGGCTAATTCCCGTTTTAAAGAGAAAATTATTCAGCTAAAACGGGATGAAGTAAAGACTGAACCCGCCTTCAGTCAACTGTTAGGCTTACCCGGTGATCCTTATGAAGCCCTGCTGAATTTAGAACAATACTCTCAAGAACAACTTTGTCAGTTGCTGAATACAAAAGGATATTTGAAGTAGCTAAAGTGACCTGAGTTATCAGCAGAAAACCGTACATTGGTCATATGCCAAATGCACTTCGAGTTGGGAGCACACTGATCTGTAGCCTGCTATTGACCACTGCCTACGCTCAAATGACCTTCCCCTGGACGCGCCACACCATTGATAATACTTCATGGGGGGCGGATGGCACTAAAGTCTATTTCGCGAATCAGGACTCTTTACCCGACGTCATCAGCGGCTGGGAGCAAGGCGGTGTGACCCGATTGTATTTTCATCCCGGTGATCCTACTCAGGAGTGGCCTTACATAGAGGTTCTGTCTCCGGCAGTAGAAGATGCTTTGCTTGCTGATTTAGACGAAGATGGGTTTCCCGACATTATCACGCTTTCGGAAGGCCAGCATCAGCGAATTACGGTACACTGGGCACCCAACAATTGGCAACAGTACCAACAATCATCCGCCTGGCAGTCCGTAGATATTCCCTGTACGGTGCATACTACTCAGTGGATGTTTGGAGTAGCTCATCAGGTAGACGGTGTGAATGGCCTTGATCTAATTGTTGGATCAAAGAACAAAGGAGGAACGCTAGGCTGGCTGGAAGCCCCGGCTAATCCGCGAATAGTAGACCAATGGCAGTTCTACGAAATTTCTCCCGCCGGATGGATCATGTCCATTGAAATAGTAGATGTTAACCGAGACGGCTATTCCGATATACTGATTTCTGATCGTAAAGGAAATAACCGGGGAGTTCGCTGGCTAGAGTACCCTGCCCAGCAGGATAAGTTACGGGCGCAGTGGAATAATCATATTATTGGATTAACGCAAGGCGAGCCTATGTTTCTTACTACCGTAGTAACTTCTAAGGCAGATTTAACTGATATTTACGCTGCCAGCCTATCTGATTATATTTTCCATTTCACCGCCACATCCGATGACTGGGCTCAAGATAGTATTACTTTTCCGGCAGAAGCCGGAACCAGAGGAAAGTCAGTTGCTGTGGGTAATGTTAATCATGATGGCTCAATCGATTTGGTAACAACCTACGAAGGGGCTGATCGGAAATACGGAGTTATGCTGAGTTTGGCAGATGATTCTGGTTGGCAGCATTATCCTATCAGTGATACGCTAGGTCGTAAATTTGATTTTGCTAAGCTGATTGACTTAGACCAGGATGGCGATTTGGATGTGCTTACCTCCGAAGAGAATAACAACAGTGCTACTCAGGGTGGATTGGGGGTGATTTGGTACGAAAACCCCTTAAAACCAGAAAAGCACCCTTGAGGTGCTTTCATAAACTGTCATTCTATTTCGCAATTAGATTATGCAGAATATAGCCCATCCGGCTAGTATAGTGGTTACTTTAACTGCTATTTCTATTCTTCTACTAGTATCCATAATCTCACAATTTTTAATTACCAACTTATAATCACTACTAGTACGAAGAATGTACCATTTCTACCTAAAACACAAAAAAATCTCAAAACATGGATTAAAAGCGCGCTATACCCTTTTTTTCGGTGTGCATAATATCTTCAGCGCAGCAGTAAAGTGTTGCTTTTTTTCCCAAATGGGGAATTTAGTCCCGTTTACTACCCGGAATCATCACCCCTAAACCACCGTCAATGCGGTAGGCTTGCCCAGTCATAAAGGCCGCTTTATCACTACACAAGTAGGCAATGAACTCCCCGATCTCCTGAGGTTGGGCTACCCGCTCGGTCAGATGCATATTTACACACTCTTGATAGACCTGCTCGGGGTTAGGCGATTGGGCAATGCCCCACTGTAACATTGGGGTATCTACTGTTCCAGGGCAAATCGCTACACAGCGAATATTTGGGGCATAATCAACGGCAATACTACGGGTTAAACCCAACATGGCAGTTTTAGAGGTAGTGTAAGGTGCCACATTGTTCTGGGTAAGCATAGCCTGAACGCTGGAAACATTGACTACTACCCCACGGCCAATTTTTTGCATATAAGGAATAGCGTGCTTTGCGCATAGAAAAGCGCTCTTCAGGTTAATGTTCATCACCATATCCCACTCTTCTTCACTAGTTTCAGTAACCGTGGAGTAACGTTGAATTCCGGCATTATTTACCAGATAGTTAATCTGCCCAAAGGTTTGCTCGGCTTCAGCAATCGCCGACTCTACTTCCTGTTCTATCGAGACGTCACAGCGGATTAGTCTTACCCGTTCTTTGGCAGCCTCTTCTAAGACTTTGCCTTGCAACTGATCTTTATCCAATATAACTACATTAGCCCCCTCGCGCAGCATCACCTCGGCGGTAGCCCGACCAATGCCTTTGCTACCCCCCGTAATAATTGCCGTACGTTGGTTGTGTTCCATATCTATAAATCTAAGTAAATGCTGTTGAAGATAGCAGTAAATTGCTCACATTGTCAATCACAGCATGCTGCTTTATTTGATTAGACTGAGCTATACTCATTTGCAAAAAATAAAATAATCCGTAGATTTACCGAATTACAGTGTATACTAAAGGTGCGTTCTTAGCAAAAGCAGCCGCATAACTAAGTCTCTATCAACTTACTAAACCGGTATTCTACTACTTACCTACCCTTAGTTCTTTCTTAATTTATTTCTAACACCCCCTAACCATTATGAGAATACCCTTTACATTTTTCTCTCGAATTTTCCTGGTTTCCCTGATTCTGCTCGAGTTGCAGATTGCGTACGCCCAAGCCCAAACTGTTTCCGGTACTGTGACCGATGATGGCGAAGGTCTTCCTGGAGTCAATGTACTTCAGCAAGGGACAACCATCGGTACTGTTACCGATGTGAACGGTAACTATAGTATCTCCGTTGAAGGTGAAAATCCAATATTAGTATTTACCTCTGTGGGCTACGAATCTGAAACAGTCACCGTGGGTGCCCGTACCACTATTGATATAGCTATGACGGCTGATCTGACTGAACTTACTGAAGTAGTAGTAACTGCTCTAGGTATCACCAAAGAAAAACGCACTTTGACTTACAGTACCCAAGAGGTATCTAGCCAGGGTATTGAGGAAGCCCGCCCGGTTAATATCACGGAGGCCTTAAGTGGTAAAGTGGCGGGTATTGCTATTACTACCACGGGTGCTGGAGTGGGTGCTCCCACTAAAGTGGTTCTTCGTGGTAACCGATCCCTGCAAAGCAACGGTAGCCAGCCACTGTATGTCATCGACGGTATCCCAGTTGGGGGAGATATCAATGATCTTTCTCCTAATGATATTGCTAGTATATCGGTGCTGAAAGGTGGAAACGCCGCTGCCCTTTACGGAAGCCGAGCGAACAACGGAGCTATCATCGTAACCACTAAATCAGGGGAAGGTGTCCCCGAAGGAGTTACGGCTACCCTTGGTTTTAACTATCAGGTAACCTCCCCCATACTACTGACTAAGTATCAAGATGAGTTTGCACAAGGGTCTGCTGGAGTATATTCGCCCACGGCATTTACCTCCTGGGGACCACGAATGACTGGACAGATAGTAGACCACTGGTCAAATGACCCTGAGTATCTGGCATCAATCGGGGGTACGTATCCACTTACCGCCCAACCTGATAACGTTCGTGATTTCTTCCAAAACGGACATACCATCGCTGTTAGTGCTGGGGTTAATATCAAGAATGAAAATTCTAATACCAATATTAACTACACAAATACTGATGGTAGAGGTATTGTCCCTGAAAATAATCTAAACCGCCACTACCTCAATGTAAGAAACACAACTACCTTGTTCGATAAATTGACGGTAGACGCCAAAGTGAATTACATCCGCAGTAATTTCTCCGATGTATTGGTCGGCGGTGAGAGTTTCGATAATCCCGCAAGATACGCCTACATATTACCGAGAAATTTACGCACCCAAGATTTAGAACGCTTCCAGTTTACCAATGACGCTGGTCAGGTAAGACAACACTTCTATGTACCCCGGTCTAACGAAGCGGGTAACCCCTACTGGACGGCAAACAACGTAAGGCAGCCTCGCGTAAACGAGCGGATACTAGGTATGCTATCCTTAAAATATCAGATTACTGAGGAGCTATCCATACTGGCTCGCTCTGGGATAGATCGCCGGAATAATTACAACGAATTTATACGCTTTGTAGACACCTATATTACCGCCGACTTTGGTTCGTACGAAAAAAGCTTCAACTCTGATCTAGAGTGGAACTCAGATTTATTAGCAACTTATCAGAAAGATTTGAACGAAAACATTTCACTAAACCTGAGCGCGGGAGCTAACTTAAGAGTAGCCAGATTTGAGGAGGTAGGTGGTCGTGGATCTAACTTCAACGTTGAAAACCTATTTGCGCTGGGCAATACATTGCAACCACGTCCTTTTGAAGATTTTGCAGAAAGGGAGCAACAATCGGTGTATGCCTTCGGAGAAATTGGCTTTTATAATGCAATCTTCCTCAGCGGGTCGTTCCGAAATGACTGGAGTTCTACCCTGCCAGAAGAAAATCGTTCGTACAGCTATCCCTCGGTAGGCTTAACCGCTGTCGTAAGTGATTTGGTAAGTCTACCTTCTGCTATTAGCTTCTTTAAGGTACGAGGCTCTTGGGCTGAGGTAGGAAATGATACCGGCCCTTACCGTCTTTCCCGACAGGCTAACGTAAACTTTGGTACTATTTCATTAAGTCCTACTCTCCCGCTAGCAGACTTGAGACCGGAAACGACTACTACCTGGGAGGGTGGGTTTGACCTCCGGTTTTTAGAAGATAATCTACGCCTCGATTTCACTTATTACAGGTCAAATACTTTTGATCAGTTATTCCCCACGAACGTACCCGTAGCCTCTGGCGTGCGTAGCGTATTTTTGAATGGTGCCGATATTCAGAATCAAGGTGTAGAAATAGTATTGGGCGTTACCCCAGTGTCTACCCCTACCTTTTCGTGGGACCTGACGGCTAACTTTGCTAGAAATATTAGTGAAGTGGTAGAAATTACGGATGATGTCGACGTACTAATCCAAGGCAGTGGCTTCTTAAACGAATACCAGATTAGAGCTGGAGAGCCTTTCGGTGATCAGTTCTCTCGCGGATTCGAAAGAGATGATAACGGGAACGTTCTTATTGATGCTACGGGTTTACCAGTTATTACTGCGGGTAAAACGGTACCTGTGGCTAACTTCCAACCCGACTGGCTGATGGGAATTAGTAATACTTTCAAATACAAGAATTTCTCATTGCGAGCATTAGTAGATATGCGGCAGGGTGGACAGGTTACTGTATTCACTGAGGCTATTATGGCAGGTAGCGGTCTGCTCGATTACACTGCCCAGGGAAGAGACGGATCATTGATCTTTGGTGAAAATATCTTTGCTGGAGAATCAGCGGTGTTAGTAGACGAGACTGGTGCTCCTACTGGCACTCCTAACAATATATCAGTAAGTGCCGAAGATTTGTGGAACCGCTTAGGCGGTAGAAACACCCCGGTTGGCGAAGCATTTATTCGAGATGCGTCTAATATCCGTCTAAGAGAACTGTCTTTCGGCTATACTGTGCCGGAGAGTGCGCTATCTAACCTTCCCTTCCGAAGTGCCAGTGTTTCTATTGTAGGACGAAACTTATTTTTCTTACGCAACGAAACAGAATATTTTGACCCTGAAGCAGTTCAATCGGTAAATAATAATGCGGAAGGATTAAACTCTTTTGCATTACCTACCACCCGAAGCTTTGGGGTGTCTGTAAACCTTAGTTTTTAATTATAAATTATAATGAAGATGAATCGTATTATGTTATGTATTGCAGCTCTGGCCATTATCTTCTTGGCCAATAGCTGTACTGATGATTTTACCGAGCTGAATACCGATCCTAAAAACCTAACCGTAGACAATCTTACGCAGAGTGAATACGGCGCAGTGGTAAAAGCGGCCCAGTACACTCCGGCATTCTTGGGTGACCCTGCCCGGGGTGCATTTCAGCTTACGCAGTCGCTATTCTCCGATATTTACGGTGGCTACTTTGCTACTACCGCCCCAAACTTCAACTCTGATAAATTTATCTTAGTAGGGGGATGGCTTAACGGGGCCTTTAACTATTTCTACGCGAATGCCGCCCCTCAGATTAAGTTTGCCGAAGACTTTGCCGCTGAGAATGGTTTGGACTTAGAGAATGCCATGATGAAGGTATGGCGCGTATGGGCCTACCACCGGGTTACTGACTACTGGGGGCCTATCCCGTACTCTGAATTCGGAAACGGTGAGCTTTCGGTGCCTTATGATTCACAGGAAGGTATCTATCGGGATTTCTTCACTACATTAGATGAATCGATTTCAGTACTACAAAGCAATGCTGGTGGTACTTCCTTCTTGGCAGGTAATGACTTGATCTACGGAGGTAACGTAGATCAATGGATTAAATTTGCAAATACACTGCGTCTTCGTTTAGCTATCCGGGTAAAGTACGTAGACCCTACCTTAAGCCAAACTGAAGCAGAAAAGGCGGCATCACTCGGCGAGTTTATTGAAGCCAATGCTGACAACGCTATCATAGAAACTAACCCTGACTTTAGAAACCCTTACAATACCATCACACAGTGGGGAGAGTTCCGCATAAGTGCCGATATGGAAAGCGTTCTCAAGGGATATGAAGATCCTAGAATGCAGTTCTACGCCGCTCCGGCTGCCGAGGCCGACCCATCCGACGACCCCGCAGGAGTAGAGTTTCCTTTTGAAGGTATGCGAAATGGACAGTCTCAGGTAGCAAAACAGGGAAATAATTTTAATGCGTTAGCATCGGATATGGCACCGGCTTACACCGCACCCGGCGCGCCCGGTCCCAACTACGTAGCGATGAACGCCGCTGAATCTTTCTTCTTACGCGCTGAAGGTGCACTGGAAGGTTGGAATATGGGGGGAGGAACTGCCCAAGATTTTTATGAGCAAGGCATTGTTACCTCTCATGAGGAATACGGTTTAGATGGGAACAATTTATCCGGCAACCCCTACGTTCAAAGTACAAACACTCCTGCTTCTTACAATGGATCTGATCCGGCTCCTTCAGAGGCACCCGTTGCCTTCAATACTGGTGGCAGTGCTGAAGAACAGCTTGAGCAGATTATCACTCAAAAGTGGATATCACTCTATCCCAATTCTCAGGAAGCCTGGGCTGAAAAGAGAAGGACCGGCTACCCTGCCTTCTACGACCGCCTAAATACTGATGACCCGAGTATTCCGGTAAACACTGTTCCACGACGAGTAACTTTTGTGGATGGTGAGTTTACCACTAACGGTGAGGCAGTTAACGCTGCAATAGACAATCAACTCGGCGGCCCTGACAACGGAACTACCAGACTATGGTGGGATGCTAGATAGCCTATTCCCTCTGATATTTATTGAAAAGTGCCATTAGCCCTGGCACTTTTTTTTTGCCTATATTTCCGATTATGTTTATCAAAAACCTAACTATTTACCTTGTAGCTACTGCGCTAATTGGCTTGTCGTCCTGCGCCAAGCAAGCCAGCGATGAGCAACTATTCACCCTTCTTTCTTCTAGCGAAACCGGAATCGAATTCAAAAATATCTTACGTGAGAGTGAAGAATTTAACGTGATGAAGTACGGCTATTTCTATAATGGGGGTGGCGTAGCGGTAGGCGATATCAATAACGATGGTTTGCCTGATATTTATTTTAGCGGAAACTTAGTAGCAAGTAAACTCTATGTCAATCAAGGCGACAGAGGGTCTGCCCCGTGGAAATTTGAAGATATAACTGAATCAGCCGGAGTAACCGCTGCCGGGCTATGGAATACTGGAGTAGCCATGGCAGATGTGAACGGGGATGGTTGGCTGGACATCTACGTTTGTCGCTCGGCAGCAGCTAGTGCTGACTTACGAAAGAATCTACTGTTTATCAATACTACCTCTACTTCCGGTGAGGTTTCTTTCTCAGAGCAGGGCGAGGCTTACGGTTTGGCTGATTCCGGTTACTCTACCCAAGCTACCTTTTTTGACTACGACCGCGACGGTGATCTGGATGTCTACCTGCTCAATCATTCTACCCAGGAATTTGCTAGCTTTAGTAATCTGGTTAGTCAGCATAAAAAAAGAATCAATCGCCAACTGGGCGATAAGCTATTCAAGAATGAAGATGGAAAGTTCGTGGATATAAGCCAAGAAGCCGGAATTATCCAGAATGTGCTGGGGTTTGGGTTGGGCGTAGCCGTAACTGACGTGAATAGTGATGGTTGGTTTGATATCTATGTGACTAACGACTACAATGAAGAAGACTATCTGTATATCAATCGGCAAAATGGCACATTTCAAGAATCACTAAGAAACTATGTGGAGCATACTTCTCTCTTTTCTATGGGATGCGATGCGGCTGATATTAACAATGATGCTAGCCCCGACATTATCACGCTGGATATGCTACCCGAAGATAACTACCGCCTAAAAATGTCGCTTGGCTCGGAGAACTACGATAAGTACCGGAAGCTAATTCGCAGCGGTTTTCACTACCAGACCATGCGAAATATGCTGCAACTTAATGCTTCTGAGCCACTGAAGTTCGGCGAAACAGGTTATCCCATCCGTAAAACAACTGATTCACCTGGATTTCGGGAGATTGGTCAGTTGGCGGGTATTTCCAGTACTGACTGGAGTTGGGCGCCGCTCATGGCAGATCTCGATCTGGACGGCTGGAAAGATGTGTTTATATCCAACGGTTACGCCCGCAACTACCTGGATATGGATTTTATGAATTATGTGGTTGGTGAGCAGGTAAAAGCCCAACGGGAAAACCTCGATGTAGAGCTAATGGGACTGGTAGAAAATATGCCCGCTATTGAAGTCTCGAATTATATTTACCGTAATCAGGGAGACCTTACTTTTGCCGATCGTACCGCCGAATGGGGGTTGGAACAACCATCGTTATCCAATGCTGCCGCTTACGCTGATTTAGACAACGACGGTGATTTAGATTTGGTGGTGAACAACGTGAACGAGGAAGCTTTTATCTATCGTAACAATCAACGTCAGAAAAGCTACCTCAAAGTACGGCTAAGGGGGAGGGAGAAAAACAAATTCGGAGTGGGTGCCAAGGTATACTTGGAAAATAATGGTCAAACCCAATATCAAGAAATGATTCCGGTGCGCGGTTTTCAGTCGTCGGTTCCTTACGAACTAGTGTTTGGCTTGGATACACTCACTACCGTAGAGCAGCTGACCGTCGTGTGGCCCGATAGCTCTGTTCAATCGTTTGAAAATATCGAGGTCAATCAAACACTAGTTCTTGAACAAATCCTGGCTAAACCGGGAATTACCGAAGTTTCCGAAGCCAATACTATTTTTGCTCCTATCCCTAGTAAACTAGGAATAGACTTCCATCATCAAGAAAACTCATTTCTAGATTTTAAGCGGGACAAGATGCTACCCCAGGGGATTTCTAATCTTGGCCCAAAAATCAGTCAGGGTGACTTTAACGGAGATGGATTAATTGACCTTTATATCGGCGGAGCTAAAGGGCAAGCGGGCGTACTTTTTCAGCAGCAACCTAACGGAAATTTTACTCAAATTTCTTCTCCAACTCTTAACGTCGATGCACCTTCAGAGGATACTGACGGCGTTTTCTTTGATGCTGACCAGGACGGCGACTTAGATTTATACGTTGTAAGTGGTGGCAGCGATTTTACCGAACAAGATCAAGGGTTACAGGACCGTTTGTACTTCAATGAGGGGCAGGGTAATTTCACCCGAAATACAGAAGCTCTTCCCGGTATGCTGACTAGTGGGGCTACCGTAAGTGTGGCTGATATAGATCAGGACGGAGATCAGGACTTATTTGTTGGTGGGCGATTAATTCCTGGGAAATATCCACTTTCACCTCGCAGCTATATTTTGGAAAATGATGGTACGGGAAACTTCACTGATATTACCGAGAGCTTCGCCCCGGCGTTGGTAAATGCTGGAATGATTACCGATGCTACTTTTGCCCACTTGGATAATGACAATTATCCCGATTTAGCAGTAGTGGGCGAATGGCTGCCGATTCGGCTATTTTACAATGAAGCTGGTCAACAACTGAAAGCTATTGAAATTCCTAATAGCAGTGGTTGGTGGAATACACTACACGCGACTGACCTAGATCAAGACGGCGATACTGATTTGGTAGCCGGAAACTTCGGAAAAAATAATCTGTACCGCCCCACAACTGATCAACCTGTTCGCCTCGTCTACAGCGACTTCGATCAGAACGGCTCAATTGACCCTATTTTCACTCACTATCTAAAAAGAGAAGAAGTATTTGCCTACAGCAAAGACGAGCTGCTCAGTCAGATTATTGAGCTAAAAAAACGCTTTCCCGACTACCAAACCTTTGCCCAAACCCCACCTAGCGAATACTTCACTGCTGAACAACTGACAAAAGCCGATACACTCTCAGCTACGCTATTTGAATCGGTATATCTAGAAAACCGAGGTGGCACATTTGTCATTCAGCCTTTGCCGTTAGAAGCTCAATTTGCCCCGGTGTACGCCATCACATCAGCAGACATCAATCAGAACGGACAACTAGAATTAATTCTAGGTGGTAATCAATCACTCACCCGGGTCAGTACCGGGCGCTATGATGCCAGTCATGGTTTAGTGCTTACCTATAACCTAGGTAAGAAATTTGAAGTGATGAACCCTGATCAAAGTGGAATTATAGTACGAGGCGATATTCGGGACATTATTTATCAGGATAATGCCCAGCAATCCTCTCTGCTATTTGCCCGAAGTAATGACAGTATAGTAGTGTATCATAGAACGGAGAACGGAGAACGAAGAACGGAAAATGAATAATATTTCTAGCTTTCAACTTCTGCCCCCTATCCAGCGCAAGCATCCGCTTGTGCGTAACATAACTTCTATCTTCCCACTTCCATCCTCCACGCCTTCGCGCCTTCATCACCTCAGTTGTTTCGCTTCCTAAGTTTCCCTAACTTATTGGCACAACCTAACTACTTTTTTCTATGCATAACCTCGTTATTCTATTTCTCTCATTCCTACTAATTTCTGCTTGCAGCACCACTCCCACCACTAGCGAAGTAAGCTCTGAAGAAACCAGCTTTGATCCACCCAATATCATTTTTATCATGGCGGATGATCTGGGCTACGGAGACTTAGGCTGCTACGGACAATCCGAAATTCAAACCCCTAACATTGATAAACTAGCTGCCCAAGGTATTAAATTCACGCAGTTTTACGCTGGGTCTACCGTCTGTGCTCCTTCCCGCGCCGTGCTGATGACTGGACAGCATACTGGACAAACGCATGTGCGGGGCAATGCCGGGGGTAATATTGATCGGCAGTCGTTACGTGCTGAAGATGTTACTTTAGCCGAGGTACTGAAAGACGTTGGATACCAAACTGCCTTGGTAGGTAAGTGGGGATTGGGTGAAGTAAACCAGGAGGGTCATCCGCTCAAACAGGGGTTTGACTCTTTCTACGGCTACCTGAACCAACGGCACGCTCATAACTATTACCCTGAGTTTTTATGGGACAATCTCGACTCCACATTTTTAGAAAACGAAGTAAAGCATGTGGGTAGTGAACGAGGTGGTTTTCTGGGTGGTTACGCCACCAAAAAGGTTACTTACAGTCACGATCTGTTTGTAGACGAAGCATTAGAGTTTCTCGAGCAAGACCGTTCCAACCCATTCTTCTTATATCTAGCTCTCACTATTCCCCACGCTAATAACGAAGCCAGGAACCAAGGTATGGAAGTACCTGACTATGGTATCTACGCCGATCGTGACTGGCCCGAAGCCCAAAAAGGAACTGCCGCAATGATTAGTCGAATGGACAAAGACATTGGGCGAATAGTAGAAATGCTGAAAGCTCAGGGAATTGAAGAAAATACGCTAATCCTCTTCACTTCAGACAACGGTCCGCACCGCGAAGGTGGTAACGACCCGGATTACTTTGATTCTAACGGTCCACTTCAGGGGATAAAACGTGCCATGCACGAAGGCGGAATCCGAGTACCATTTATTGCCCGCTGGCCTGCTCACACTCCGGCTGGGGTCACCGCCGACCACATTGGTTACTTCGGTGATATGATGGCTACCTTTGCTGAACTAGCGAAGACCGATTATCCAGAAAATACCTACAGTGTTAGCATTGCTCCGACTTTGTTAGGTCAATCCGAAAACCAACGTCGCCATAACTATTTGTATTGGGAATTTTATGAGCAGGGTTCGCGGCAAGCAGTTCGCATGGGTAATTGGAAAGGCATTCGGGAACCCATGTTGACGGGCGATATTCAGCTATTCAACCTGGAAAATGATATTGGTGAAGCTAACGATGTCGCCAGTCAAAACCCCGAAGTAGTTGAAGACATTATCCGAATTATGGACGAAGCCCACGAACCATCGCCTAATTGGGTGGTGAAGCAGTGAGCAAATTTATCTTATCCACCTCGGGGTTTTTAACTATCCCTGCAGTAAATTCCGTTCTCCGTTCTCCGTTCTCCGTTCTCCGTTCTCCGTTCTCCGTTCTCCGTTCTCCTAATCCAGCAACACCGTTACTACCTCGGGAAATAGGATAATTATAGCGAGAAAGACAATCTGAATGACGATATAGGGAACAATCCCTCGGTAGAGGTGAGCCGTAGTAATCTGGGGAGGGGCTACTCCTTTTAGGTAGAAGAGGGAGAAGCCGAAGGGAGGGGAAAGAAACGAGGTTTGTAGATTGAGTGCTAATAAAATACCAATCCAGATCAGGTCGATGCCCATGCGACTAAAAATGGGGGCAACTACCGGAACGATAATGAAAATAATCTCAATAAAATCGATAAAAAAGCCAGCAATGAATACCGCAATCATTACAATGGCCAGAAAAGCCATCGGACTTAGGTTGGCACTTTCTATTAAGCTTACCAGATAGCGATCGCCTTCTAAGCCCCGAAAAACCAACGCAAAAGCAGTAGCCCCCACCAGAATAATAAATACCATACAGGTGAGATGAGTGGTCTCACGCATTACCTCCTTCAGCACTGGTAGTGTAAACTTCCCCTGAATAATCGTAAGTACGGAGGCTCCGAAAGCTCCTACAGCCGCTGCTTCGGTTGGTGAGGCGATACCCGCGAAGATAGAACCAAGAACGGCTACAATCAGTAGAAAGGGCAATACAAAAGCTTTCACCACCTGTCCGGCCATATTGCCCTCACGAAAGCGGGCGATTTCCTCGGTTGGCATCGGTGGGGCTTGTTGTGGACGGAAGTACGCCATACCTACCACATACAACAAATAACAACCCACTAACGCCAAACCGGGAATCAACGCCGCGGTAAACAAGTCACCCACCGATACATTCAGTACCGAACCCAGTAAAACCAATACTACTGAGGGCGGAATAATCTGTCCCAGCGTTCCAGCGGAGGCAATGGTTCCAGTTGCCAACTCGGGACTATAACCCCGTTTGAGCATGGTAGGTAAACTGATCAAGCCCATCGTCACCACAGTAGCGCCGACAATTCCAGTAGAAGCCGCTAACATAGCTCCTACTACCACTACGGCAATCGCCAAGCCTCCCCGAAACTTTCCAAACAACAGTGCCATCGTTTCCAATAAACTCTCCGCCAACCCCGACTTCTCTAGCATAATGCCCATGTAAATAAAGAGCGGAACGGCAATCAGCACGTAGTTCGTCATAGTGCCGTACACCCGCAAGGAGAGCAGATAGAAGAAGTCAACATCAAACACGAACAGACCAAAAAGTACCGAAACCCCACCCAACGTAAACGCCACTGGGAAACCAAATAAAATCAGGATGAAAATGAGTAAGAACAGAATTAGCGGCAGCGCATCAATCATGGACGGTAGGTTCGGTAAGCGTGAGTAGTGAGTTTATGAGCAAGGAAATTGCCTGGAGCAATAGTAGAATAAAACCCAGCGGAATAGCCGCTTTCACTACGTAGCGGGCGGGTAAACCACCGGGGTCAGGTGAGCCTTCCTGAATAGCCCAAGAATTAATCGTAAATTCCCAAGAAGCTACCGTAGCCACTACGCAAAAGGGAATAAGAAATAGTATTGTCCCAATCAGGTTGACCCAGGCTTGCTGCTTCGGGCTGAAGTTCTGGTAAAACACATCTACCCGCACGTGGCGGTCGTGCTTGAGGGCGTAAGCTGCACCCAGTAAAAAAATGATGGCGAACAAATGCCACTCCAACTCCACGATTCCGGCAGAGGAAGTATTAAACAGGTAACGGGCTGCCACATCGTACACAATTACTAGCACCAGCCCAGTAGTGAGCCAAGCTACTCCCCGCCCCACCGCTTCGTTAAGCCGCTCAATGATCTGACTGACAGTGATGAGAAGTTTTTTCAAGATGGATCGGTTGGTTAGTAGCTGTCCAAAGATAGCACTTATTTGAAGATTCAAAAGGGGGCAATATTAGCAGATTTACCGATGAAATTTGCTTTGCAAAAATTACCTTTACTCTATCTTTAATTGTCCAGGATGAAACTAACTACCAGACCGCTATCATTATATCACACATTGAGCAATGAAAGCACTAACGGTTCTAAGTATAATCATCTTGATAATTACCCTAAGTACCTCGAGTGGGTGGGCTCAGAAAAACACTTCGTTTTTAGGGTTTAAAAGCCACATTGGCTTCATCATTCCCCACTCCGCTAGGCTTCGCAATGTATCGGATAGGTACCTAGGGGGGATTGGGCTGGAAGGAGGACGGGTGCTCAAAACCAAGCGGGCTTGGGCAAACTGCAATTGCTTCTCACGGGTAGGCATTGGGGCCAGCTATTTCAATTATCGCAACCCTCGGGAGTTGGGTGAGTCGTACAACCTCACTATTTTTGGTGAACCATACCTTAGTCTTAGGCGTAATTGGTTTCTAACCCTTCGAGGGGAAGCTGGCGTAAGTTACTTAACCCGAGTATTCGATGAAGCGACCAATCCCCGCAATACGTTCTTTAGTTCACCTCTCAGTTTCCTTCTTTCAACTAGCCTTACGTTGAATTATCGTCTAACAGATAACTACGTTTTTCGCCTATCGGCTAACTACAACCATATCAGCAACGGCGGAATGCGTCACCCTAACAAAGGCATGAATTTCCCTACCCTATCGTTAGGGTTTGAGAAGCACTTGGGGGAGTCAGAATTTCCGCACTACGCTAAACAGTTGGGGTTGCGAAAGCGTAACTGGTACCGCTATTTGTTTCTGGGATTATCCCGGCGAACGTTGGAAAGCAACCCCTTGCACCGCCAAACCACTCATTTAAATGCAGGAATAGAAACCGGGTTTATGCGTTCAATCACTAATATCAGCGCGTTATCGGGTGGCATTGAGTTATACTACAATGGTGTACAGGCCGAACACGCCCGGCGGTATAATGAAGAGACCATCCCACTGCGCTGGTCGTTCATGCTAGGACACGCCTTAGTATTCGGTAAGTTCTCGTTTACCCAACAAGTTGGCTATCATCTGTATCAGCCCTTTGCCCTGATTGATAAATCTTTCTTCCAACGCTACGCTTTATATTATCAATTAGGAGATCGACTACACGTAGGCACCTCGCTAAAAGCCTATGGTCACGTAGCTGATTTTATGGATGTGAGAATTGGAACCCGATGGTGATTGTATTGTTAACAACGCCGTCCCTTATCTAATTTTTCCGCGACCGGGAAGTTTTTTCTAACTTTCCGATGTAATTTCAATCTATACTACTTATGAAATTTGACGTAAATGCTGCCCTACAAACCATTCTAACCAAACTAGAAACCTGGTTAGAAAAAATTGCCGATATGCTGCCTAATGTAGTACTGGCGATTTTAGTTTTTGTCATTTTCCTCAACCTAGCCCGGCTGGCGCGACGATTGTTTGCGAGAGTAATTGGAAAAGCTATTGAGGATCTGAGTATTCAACGGCTACTTACCCAACTGATATACTACATCTGCTTAAGCATAGGATTATTTGTGATGCTGGAAATTTTGGAGTTGGAAAAAGCGGTTACATCCCTCATTGCTGGACTAGGAGTTGTCGGGATTGCTCTCGGTTTCGCCTTTCAGGATATTGCGGCCAACTTCATTGCCGGAATCATTCTAGCGTTTAAAAAACCCTTCAACGTGGGCGATGTAGTAGAAATTGACGGAACTATTGGTCATCTCGACCGTACTGATTTTCGCCTAACCGTTATCCGTACCTTTCAGGGGCAGGAAGTGTATATTCCCAACAAGGATGTAATTCAGAAGAAAATCATCAACTATTCTATTACCGGCGAGCGGCGTATTGACCTGAAAATTGGTATTTCCTACGGCGAAGATTTAGAGCAAGTGCAGCAAGTAACACTGGGTGCGGTTAAGACGGTGGAAGGAGTACGGATCGACAAGGATATTATTTTCGATTACTACGGGTTTGAAGATAGCTCCATCAATTTTAACCTCCGGTTTTGGATTACTTTTCCGGGCGAGCCGACTATTTTACAAATTATCAATCAGGTATTCATTGTCATCAAACAGGCGTACGATTCCCACGATATTACCATTCCGTTCCCGATCCGCACGCTGGATTTTGGTATAAAAGGCGGCACAAAATTGTCCGAGCTAAATTTGGGCGCAGCGTTGAATAGTAACGGTAAAGATTGATATTTACTATAATAGATTCTCATGAAAATTAGAATAAAAGGGTTTAGACGATTACTAATAGAAAGTGCGCTGATTGTATTCAGTGTTTTGTTCGCGCTGTTTATCAACCGCTACGCGGAAAACCAGAAGACAGAACGGCAAAAGGAAGTTGCCCTGGAGCGCATTGTAGAAGAAATGAAAGACAATCGAAGAATTCTGGATTCGGTAGTACAAATACACCGAACGGCTTTGGGTAACCTTCAAAAGGCTTCTGCTAACGAGCGGGATTCCTTTCGCGTTCACCTGGCTAAGCAAGGATACTTTGACCCGGATGCGTTCGGTCTTCTGTTCAATAATAGCTCGTTTCTTCCTGAGATTCCTAAAAGTACTTCTTGGAATGCGGCAGCGACTATTGGTATCATCTCTGA
Source organism: Bacteroidota bacterium (assembly GCA_039198955.1). Taxonomy (GTDB): domain Bacteria; phylum Bacteroidota; class Bacteroidia; order Cytophagales; family Cyclobacteriaceae; genus Tunicatimonas. The sequence continues at coordinate 37,820 of JBCCTI010000007.1, forward strand.
GTTTGATTACGATATAGTCACTGCTGCTAACGAGGCATACACCGTTCAAAGATTTCTTACCGAAGAAATGATAACCCCGATTATTGAGATATTCTACGCTCCAGTTGACGATGAAATCAAGACGATTAATATTTTATCAGTGCAAATCAGAGAACTTATCAGCACAGAACAATCAACAATTACTGAAATTAACCAAGCATTGAAAATAATCTATCCAGATACGGAAGAGGAAGATCAGTAGTTCAGAATAAACTTTCCAGCAGACTTTGGTTGTTGCCTAGGTGCAATCGCTATCACGACCGTATGGAACCCGCAATCGTATTAAAACAAGACATTCGTAAAATCAAGCCGGAATAAAGATTGCTGAAGTTACTACTAATTTTCACTTTCAACCTCAAGTGATTCCTCGCTTGGCCAGTAAGTCAGCCAGCGGACAGGAAACATCGGGTAGCAGAACGACAGGTTTCGTCCAGTCGTGCGTAACCCAATCTTCCTGGGCCGTAGCAATCATTGCCTTCTTGCTAGCCGTCGATATCCAAATTACCCGTTCGGTTCCGAAATCAAGCAACGCCTGGGTTTTCTGATAAAGGTAATCCTGAGGGGTGTTGAATTGGCTAAGATCAGCTTTAGTATCTACCTCGATAGCAATGAGTGGGGGAATGTTTAGATATTTATCAGTGAGCTTATTCGGTATGAGCAAATCGGCAGGATAAATGCCAATATCTGTCGACAGATTGTTTTTCTTACTCAAATGTAATCCCGCTTCGTTGCTTAATATATAGTATTTATCTTCCGGTAAATTCTTAAATAAAAAACGTAATAATATATCAGATACAACGAACGATTGTAAGCCACTGCTTCCCATAATGTCTTCTAGTTTTTTGTCACCTGCCATTACTTCCTGAAAGCCCCGATACGGTATGGGCTGTCCATTTAATACTTCATAGATTAGAGGCTCGGGTATTTTTACGGGCGTTTCTGGGGAAACTACTTCATGCACTTCCATAACCAATCTTTTTTACAAGATAATAAATCAGTAGCCAAGAATAAACTTTCTCTAAGACTTTGAATGTTGCCTAAATGCAATCGCCATTACTGCCGTATGGAATCCACAATCGCACCAAAGCAAGATATTCGTAAAATCAAACCAGAGAAGCTTCAGGCGTTCTTGATTGAAGCCGGAGAAAAACCCTTCCGGGTAAAGCAGGTAGAGGAATGGCTCTGGAAAAAATCAGCCACCGGTTTTGCTGAGATGACCAACCTATCGAAGAAAACCCGAGGGCTTCTGGAGAATAATTTTACGATCAACGCAGTGCAGGTACACGATCAGCAGATCAGTAGTGACCAAACGATCAAATCCATGTTTCGACTGCACGACAGCCATCTGGTAGAAGGAGTGCTGATTCCTACCGACTCGCGGATGACCGCCTGTGTTTCCTCGCAAGTAGGTTGCTCACTGGCCTGCAAGTTCTGCGCTACGGGCTACATGGACCGTAAACGCAACCTCGATGCCGCTGAAATCTACGATCAAGTAGTGTTAATTAATCAGCAGGCTGAGCAAAATTACCGGATGCACCTTTCCAATATTGTGTACATGGGCATGGGCGAACCATTGTTGAATTACGCCAATGTGCTGCAATCCATTGAGCGCATTACTTCACCGCAGGGACTGAATATGTCGCCCAAGCGCATTACCGTGTCTACGGCTGGCATTGCCAAGATGATTAAAAAACTAGGCGACGATCAGGTAAGGTTTAATCTGGCACTCTCGCTGCACGCTGCTAACGATGAAAAGCGCAACCGGATTATGGCAATTAACGAAACTAATAATCTGGAAGTGCTACGCGAGGCTTTGCAGTATTTCTATCAGAAAACCCGTACTCGTATTACCTTCGAATATATTGTCTTCTACGATTTTAACGACACGCTGGAAGATGCCCAAGAACTGTGGAAATTCACCAAGTACGTGCCCAGCAAAGTGAACCTCATTGAATACAACCCCATCGACGAAGCCGACTTTAAAAACACCGAGGGAGACCGCCTCGACCAGTTCGCCGCTTTTCTAGAAAGCAAAGGCGTAACGGTGAATGTGCGTCGCAGCCGAGGCAAAGACATTGACGCCGCCTGCGGACAGTTGGCCATTAAACAAAAAACTTAAGAAGTTCAGATCTTTCTCATTCTAGCTTTCTTTGGTTTTTGGAGTTTTTTATTAAGTCTGTCTACCTACCCGAACAAAAGCACGCATATTAGGCTAGGGCATCTCTACCCAAATAGAGAGTATTTACGCCTACTTAGTAAGTTATACTCACTGAAATTAGAGTATAATTCGGGTCATAATCAGTAGAAAAGTCGGTAGCAAGTGACGTCTGGGCAGATTAATTTCGTGTGATTAGTTTTCCAACTAACAATTTACTTTTTACTATTAACCTTCACTCAATGAGTCAGATTACCGAATCTATCCGAAGTTTCCTACACGAAACCGATCCTAACCAATGTATCACGTCCGAAAACCGAGTAGAATTAGAGAACTTACTATGCCAACGATCATTTAAGAACTTACTCATGGAGCTAGCCCAGGCTCCTGCTTTTTCCAAGGAAATAGGAGATGAATTCACTGCTGCGGGAGCTATTGAAGGCGTATCAGCCTGCCGAAAGCTGCGGAGTTCCTTCAACCTAAAGCTTAAAGAATTCTTTGCCCTGCTTGCTGAAGTAGCCCTAGCATTTGATCCTACCCAAGGTAAATCATGGAAGCTACTGTCAGAGCATATATACACTTCCCCTGAAGCCGAGGTTAAATTACTTGACCGCCTACGGGGTTGTGGTGAATCCGGCTTTTACCATGATCTGGCTGAACGATTGATCGAGGAAAATCCGCACGCAGTGTACCCCACATCAAACTATCGGGAAAGCAAAGGGTACACCGTTAGTACCGAAGACGACCAGGCGGTAGAGGCCGTAATGAGCTGCTCTACCTTTACCTCGATTCGTATTACTGAAAACGCCCTGGATGTAGAAAACACGCTCTTGCTAGATAAATTTCTTCCGAAAGGACGCTGTATCTGCCTGGTAGATAAAAACGTGGAACACTACTACGGTGAGCAACTGACGAACTACTTTAGCCACCATAATATTGCGTTTAAGAAGCTAGTTTATCGTGCTATGGAAGTCGATAAAGGGATCAATACAGTAGAGCAGATGCTCGGCGACTTTAAACGGTTAGGCGTGTCGCGCAACGAACCCGTGCTGATCGTCGGAGGGGGAGTTATTGCTGATACGGGCGGGCTAGCGTGCGCGTTATACCACCGTAACACTCCCTACGTTATGCTGTCTACTTCTATCGTGGCGGGCATTGATGCTGGCCCCTCGCCCCGAACTTGCTGCGATGGCTTCGGCTACAAGAACTTGTTTGGAGCGTACCACGCCCCGGTTTTATCTATTACCGATCGTGCTTTCTTTTCTACTTTGCACAAAGGATGGCTCCGGCACGGTATTGCCGAAATTATTAAAATGGCCGTAGTGAAAGATGCAAAGCTCTTCGGCTATCTGGAACAGGCCAATACCCAACTCCTGGATACTTCGTTCGGAACCGAAAACTGCCAGAAAGAGGATGATATCAATAAGTTATCCCAAAAAATACTGGGTGCCGCTATGCGTAGCTACGTAGAGGCCGAGTACGATAACTTGTACGAAACCCATCAATGCCGGCCTCATGCCTACGGGCACACCTGGTCGCCAGGTTTTGAGATCAAGGCCGGTTTGCTGCACGGCCACGCGGTGGGTATCGGCATGGGCTGGGGAGCGTACTTGAGCTACCGAAACGAATGGATTGACGAAGCAAGTCTGCAACGTATACTAACATTAATCAGCACTTTTGAGCTAAGCCTGTGGCACGATATTCTATTGGATGAAGATACCCTATGGGCAGCACAGGAGAAGATGATCGAGAAGCGAGGGGGCAATCTAGTAGCCCCACTACCGAAAGGGAGTATCGGTCAGTGTGGTTACTTGAACCAACTGACACGCGACGAATTACGGCAAGCTACGGCCGAATACCGCGAACTATGCCAGCGGTTCCCTCGCAAAGGTTTAGGGATAGAGCCTCTGTGCAGTGACGTAGGCTTGGAAGACCCCTCCACTGTCTACACCAAACCCGTTATTGAGCAAGGGACACTGGAAGAAACCATTATGTGACTCACTTAGGATGCAAAGTACGCTAGCAACGTACTTTGCATCTTTTCTTTTTGATCTGCTGCTTGTCTCTATGTTAGCTTACGATTTCGTATTACCACTCTTCCAAGCACGTTGGAATACTCGTGCCGTACTAGAGGGCGTCGCATCTAAATACCAGCCACATACAATCCACGTAATCACCCCGGCTGAACAAGCCCAACAACTCACTAGCTTAGCCAAAAATTGGGACATTCCTAAGCTAGTTACACATGCCGAAGAATCTTTCTTTCAGCCATTGGGCTTGAGTAAAGCTGGAATTTGTGAAGTGTTACAACTAGAAAAATCGCTATATCCGCCGGGCTGGTTCTATCAGCAGCTACTGAAGTTGGGTGCCTACGAGGGTATCCCATCACTAAGCGAATGGTATCTGGTATGGGATGCCGATTTACTGCCCGTAGCCAGTTGGCCAATCACTCAAACCGAAAATAATAAAACAAGCTACTGGTTTGCCCTGCTTCAGCATAATCAGTACGGTAATGAGGCAATTGTCAATAAGTGGGCTAGGTGGATTCAGCAGGTATTAGACGTGGAGCCCCTTACCGATGCGGAAGGCACATTTGTTCCTCACCATCTGTGGTTCAAGCAAGAGCACCTTCACTCATTTCAGCAGCGATTGCAAGATTATTACCGTACTAGTGAGCACTGGATTAAGCTGATGATGCGTTCAGCAAATGATTTTGGAACATTTAGCGAGTTTTGGGCATACGCTTCTTGGGTAGCGCACCAAGCTCCGCAAGACGTACATTATTATCCCTACGACAAGTACGGACGATCTACCGAACGCTTCTTTGATGATGGCACCGGATTGTTTTCCGCCGCTTTTCGCAAAAAATATCAGTTAGAAGGTTCTACTAACACCTCGTTTTATCCATCCTACTCGCAAATACTGGCTTTTGTAGAAGACCATTACGCCGATAGTATCCTTCCTTCTTCATTATCGTTCGAGAGTAGTCCGCGCCACTTGCAGAAGGGGCGAGAAAACATGCACATTGAGGAGCTACGCTCCCGTTGGACACCGACCAAAATCGCTACCTCAAAAGTAATTTAATCAGCAGTCCGTACATTTTCTTCCTCTAGTTTCAGCATAAACGCATACTCTAGCGCAGTCTCTCTGTAGCGTTGGAACCGACCCGAAGCCCCGCCGTGCCCAGCATCCATGTTGGTTTCCAACAGCAAAATGTTATCGTCAGTTTTCTTGTCCCGCAGTTTGGCTACCCATTTGGCGGGCTCCCAGTACTGCACTTGTGAATCAAACAGCCCGGTAGTCACCAGCATATTGGGATAGGCCTGATCGGCTACGTTATCGTAGGGTGAATACGATAGCATGTACTGGTACGACTCTAAATTCTTAGGATTGCCCCACTCATCAAATTCGTTGGTAGTGAGCGGAATGGACTCATCCAGCATAGTAGAAACCACATCTACGAACGGTACCGCTGCAATGATTCCATTGAAACGATCCGCAGCCATGTTCGATACAGCTCCCATCAGCAATCCCCCGGCACTGCCACCCATTCCGTAAAGACTCTCGGGAGCAGTATAGCCTTCGGAAATAAGGTGATTAGCACAATCAATATAATCGGTGAAGGTATTCTTTTTATTAAACATTTTACCATCTTCATACCACTCACGCCCCATTTCCTGACCACCGCGTATGTGGGCAATTGCGAAGGTAAACCCTCGATCCAGTAAGCTTAACCGGGTACTGCTAAAGTAAGGATCGGTAGAGCTACCGTAAGAACCATAGGCGTACAGTAGCAGTGGCGTAGAAACATCTTGGGTTACCTCTTCTTTTGTTCCCTTTTTGTATACTAATGAAATAGGCACCTGCTTACCGTCACGGGCGGGGGCGAATAACCGCTCAGTGACGTAATCATCGGGATTATGACCACCGACAACCTCTTGTCGCTTCTTCAGCTCCTGCTCGCGGGTACGCATGTTGTAATCGTAGATGGATATAGGAGTTGTTAGTGAAGAATAACCGTAGCGCAGCACTTCAGTATCTAGCTCCGGATTGGTAGCCGATGATAGTACGTAAGTGGGCTCGTCAAACTCAAGGTAGTGCTCTTCGTTAGCTTCAGTATTCATTATTCGCAGCTTGGGCAAGGCATTGGATTTTTCAGTAAGCACTACATACTGCCTGAACGCTTCCATATCCTCTAGAAATACGTCTTCCCTGTGCGGAATTACTTCTTGCCAGTTTTCTTTGATCGTCGCCTCCTCCGAAGTTTCCATAATACGGTAGTTCGGAGAATCCCAATCGGTGCGGATGTAGAATTTATCGCCTACGTGCTCTACCGAATAGCGGTGTTTCTTTTCCCGGGGAGTAAACTGCTGAAAATCACCATTAGGTTCATCAGCTAGAAGCAGGTGGTAGTCATTAGATAATGTGCTCTGATTGCCAATAATAATGTATTTATCCGACTTAGACTTATATACGCCAATGTAAAAAGAAGGATCGTTTTCTTCGTACTTCAGCATGTCCCGTTCTACCGTTTCGCCCAGTCGGTGTCGCCAGATTTTGTTAGACAATAGCGTTACTTCATCTTTAGTAGTATAGAAGTAGTACTGATTGTTACTTGACCAGGCACCGTCACCCTGCGTATTGGGAATCTGGTCGGGGAGCATTTCTCCGGTTTCCAGGTTTTTGAATCGAATGGTATAAATGCGGCGGCTCAGGGTATCTTCGGCAAAGGCCAGCAGCCTATTATCCGGGCTTACCTTTAGCCCCCGAGCATTATAGTAGTCGTAACCTTCAGCCAACTCATTCACATTCAGCAAAACTTCTTCATCAGCTTCCAGGGTTTCTTTCTTCCGGGCGTAAATAGGATATTCCTGTCCTTCTTCGTAACGAGTGTAGTACCAGTAGCCATTCTTGAAGTAGGGCACTGACGAATCATCTTGACTAATGCGCCCCACAATTTCATCGTAAAGCTGTTCTTGCAGCTCTTCCGTATCTTTCATCACAGCCTTGGTATAGGCGTTTTCATCTTCCAGGTACTGAAGCACCTGCTGGGTTTGCTCATCAGGGTTTTCTGCCCGTTTCTGTTCGTCAGTAAGACGCATCCAGAAATAAGGATCGACGCGGGTATCACCGTGAATAGAAAGCACAGAGTCTTTTTGAAGAGCGTCTGGGGCTTCAGCGTTATCATTTGACATAGCAAAATCAGAATTGGATTGACAGGCAATCAGAAATCCTAAATTTAGTAAGGAAAAGGTTACATTGATTCTTATATTCATTACTAATAATTTTTGATAAACCTAAAATTACATGGCTGACCAACATAAAAAATTTCAGACAAAAACGAGCACTCCTATACCCAGAAATGCCAGCATCTACCGACAAGAAAAAGCAAGACTTACGATCAAAGGCATGATAGTGGCGATACTTCCTGATAAGATAGAAGCAAAAATAAAATATGGAAGAACATACATAAAGCATTCTTACACTAGCAATTATAAATATAATGCCTCTAACGGTAAAGTGACCAAAGCCACTGTTTACATAAAAATTCAAGTTACCATCCAAACTGCATACGGAAAAGGAGTAAACAAACTCAGTCTATCAGCCTATGGAAGGGGGACAACCAAAGCCGACCGGAAAAGCTCTAAGACATCGACACTAAGGTTTCACGAAGGTCAACATGGGGCAGATTACTTACAGTACATGCGAACTCATACTCCCCCCTTGTTTAAGAAACCAAAAAGAGGGTTAACAGAAACCGAGTGGAAGAAAACGTATGAGAATAACATTGAGAAATTTGCAGATAAACTAGATAAATATTTTGAAGAAGTTCGGAAATATAGTAATAAAAAGACACACTGCGTAGGCATAACGATTGACCAATACCATAAAGATAACCACCATCACAAGTTGCAATGTAGCCCACACTCTTCTTCAAAAAGACTGTAGAGGGAGATTACCTGTATTGTTTCGTGTAGCCGTTTAATAATTAGATCATTTGATTCTTCCCCTCATTCAAGTGAGACATCAGAATAGCACATACCTCGGTAGGTGCCAGACAGACACGATTCGGCATACTAGCTTGCTGAGTAATGAAAATCGGGTACAAAACTTCATTCTATTACTGTTGATTCCATTTGCCCTCGCCAGACTGCTACATAGTCAGGGAGTAATCGTCACCACATCAGTAGTAAACTGATAAAACTCACCGTTTTCCAGTCGATAATGTATTGTAAACTGCTGCGTGGAAGGCTCCGATGGGGTAGCAGTCAGTTGTAGGGTAAACGATTGATCAGAGGCTACCGGACTATCCCCTACAAAAAAGTCAGGTAAGCCTACGATACGACCACTGTTGGGGTCGTAGATTTTAAAAATCGCATTCAGTGTATCACCGGCAGCAAACACTTTATTACTAGTCAACTGAGCATACTTAGCTGAGCTAAAGACAGCTATCTTGGAAATTTTTTCAGTAGGCTGAGGCGGAATAGGTGAGCAAGCATAGGCATTGAACCCTCCATAGGAAGCTATTTCACTATTGTATACTACATCGGGAGTTGCTCGAATGCCAAATTCAAGGTAGGATACCGCAATTCCCTCACCCAACAGAATAAAATCGGAGAAACTATTGCCAATAGCTACATTAGTGCCTGAAACTCCTTGAACATCAATATACTGACTGCCTGATGAACTACAGTCAGTGCCATCATCCAGGCAACTAATGTTTAGCAGTAGGAACGAGATTAGAGCAATGCGAAGAATTTGGTTCATAGACAAATAGCTTTTCCGCAAATTCTGCACAAATTGTTCCCATTCACTTACATAAAATATCTTTTATTCTCTAAAACCTACTCATTAAAGCATTGGAAATCAAACCGTTGTTTCTGCTTTTTGAGTTAAGTGAGATAGTAAAATATCGTGTATTTCGGTAGATAAGTAGCTTTTATTGGCCAGCAAATTCGTCTGTTGAGTAATAAAAATAGGCCAATTTTCTTCGGAGGCAGGAATGCAACCGTGGGAACCTTTTACCAACGTAGCATCCAGTGGGATAACGTCCATCAGGTAGCGAAAGCCTAGTTTCTTCTTCAGTAGCTTTAGACCAACTTTTGCCATTGGCAACTTGATTGTAGGGTCGATAAACATCTCTACCGGATCGTAACCGGGCTTGCGGTGAATGTCTACGGTGCGGGCAAAATCAGGGGCTTTGTCATCGTCTAGCCAGTAATAGTAGGTAAACCAGGCACTTTCTTGGGCGACCGCTACCAATTCACCCGCCCGATTATGGTTTAAATGGTTTTCCTGTTTATCAACTTGATCTAATACTTGGGCAACTCCTGGAGTGTTTTCTAGCAACTCCTTTACTTTTGCAATATCCTCAGCTTTCTGAACATAGACATGAGCTAACTGATGATCGGCTACCGCAAACGCTCGGCTGACTCCTGCATCCAACATTTCTAGCCCTAGCTCATCCTTTACAGTGATGTAACCCTGCTCCCGTAATACCCGGTTGATGTGAACCGGACGGCTAACCGAGGTAATTCCGTACTCGGATAATACGACGACATTGGTTCCCTGCGCTTCGTAGTAAGTAATTAAGTCTTCGCAAACAGCATCGATTTCCTGTAAGTCCGAACCGATGCGGGAGAAATCAATACCCCAACGTTGCAGATTATAGTCCAGATGAGGTAGGTAGATTAGCGTGAGCGTAGGATTATGCCACGCATCTACTTTTTTGGCTGCTTCGGCAATCCACTTGGTAGAATTGATATTAGCATTCGGTCCCCAAAACTCAAAGAGCGGGAATTGTCCCAGTTCTTGCTGCAAACGATGTCGCAAACCCATCGGTTGGGTGTAGATATCGGGCAACTTGCGTCCGTCGGCGGGGTAAAGCGGACGTGGGGTAACCGCGAAATCTACCGACGAATACATATTGTACCACCAAAACAGGTTAGCACAGGTGAAATCAGGATCAGACTGACGAGCCACTTCCCAGATTTTGGGAGCTTGCACTAGCTTATTGGACTGTCGCCAAAATTTAATCTCGCACTCATCGCGAAAATACCAACCGTTACCGACCACACCGTGTTCAGTCGGCCACTTTCCGGTCAAATAAGTAGACTGAGCTGAGCAAGTAACTGCCGGAAGCACGGGTTTTACTGCAACCTGCTTTCCCTGTTCACTCCAACGCTTTAAAAAAGGCGTGTGCTCGCCCAACACTCGCCCCGAAAGGGCGACTACATTTATTACGACAGTTTTTTGCATACTTTCCTCACTTGAAATTATTCTGCACCCATTGCAATTCCCGAGTGATAGATTGAGCTAATCCTACCTGAATATCTTTGGGTAATACTTCCCAGGTGTAGGTTTCTACTTCTAGATGCTGGGCTATGGGTGTTTCTTTCAAAATACTCAGTATTTCTAAGATAGCATCCTGCGTAGAGTTCAACACTCCGTAACTGGGCACAAATAAAGGTACGTGGAAGTGCGTTCGCCATTCTACTATTTCGGGGCCATCGATATGTTCCAGTGCTTGAGGTAAATCAGGATAATGAAGTAGCTCACCATCAGCCTGACGGGCTACCACTTGATGTAAGTAGGTAGACTCCACCAGTGATTCAAACGCTTGGATTACCGATTGTCGGTTAGCTTTATCAGACGGTAAGTCGGCTTTGAGCGCAGCACTGATCTGAATTTTTCCGATGCGGATGCCTTCTTGCTGCCAGCGGTGAAAAGTATCCTGCGGCTTTTCGTACACCACCGCAAAGTGGCACACATCGTAGCAAAGCTGAATATGAGTTTTGATGCAAGCTTCTGCTTCTTTAGCACTCAACCCTAGCTGCTGTTGCAGAATTGGAACGCCCTGGGGCAGTAACCAGTCATTAAAGTAGTCAATCACTTCCTGAGTATTCTCCAGCATTCCGTCTGGTTCCGGTTCAATGTCCAGATGCAGTAGCTTACCCGTTTCTTGCCGAAGTCGGTACAGCCAGGCGGCCATTTGCACTAAATGATCGGTTGACCTCTTAAAAACTTCTTCTCTCGCTTTTTCATCAGCATGCCAGTACTTGTACGATAGTGGAGAAGTAGAAATACCGCCATCCATATCCGAAGGAAGTAGTTTCGCCAGAATTGAGAACAGTTGCTGGGTATAGGCTAGCCGATCAAGCGTAGTCCAGTCAGGCTGATGCACCTGGTCTTTTACTACCTGCCGATGAAACCCCCCGCAGGGAAAACCATTCATCGTGAACACATAGCAATCATTCTCCGACAGCCATTCCTGAAAAGCAGCCAGAGCGGCTGGGTGGGCTAGTTCTTCTCCCGCCTGCTGCGACAATCGTAAACCAATCCCGAAGGGTTGATCGGGAGCTACGGCTGATTTAACTGTCGGTACGTAAGTTTTCAGACTTCGGTCTACTTCCTCCCAGCTTTCGCCCGGATGAATATTGGTACAGTAGGTAAGGTGATATTGGTTAGATAATTTCATTGTACGTTGTTACGACGCTAATTTGTCAATTCTGCTGCTTATCAGGAAATTTTATTCGTACATTCTCAGTCTCTGGCTCATCCTTTAAGCTTCTAATCTGTCTCGCCACTTCCTTCGCTTCCTGAACTACTTCTTCGGGATATTTATTCAGTTCCAGTATGCGAATAGCATTCGTCTTCGTCAACTCCCCTTCCTTCAGCAAATAATCAAATGAAAGCCTATCATTTTCAATAATCTCTGAAAAGTGAAAATAGTTAAACGAATCGGCCAGATATTTGGTAAGCTCTAGATCGTGGGTAGACGCAAACACTAAATTTTGGTGTCGATTCAGATACGATAGCACTGCCTTAGCGATAGAAACTCGCTCTACAGTATTGGTTCCTTTGAATAACTCATCTAGTAAAAACAGGTTTTGATAGTCAATTTTGCTTTCTTGAAGTAGCTCGTTCATTCTTACGACCTCCTCCAGATAATAGCTCTTATCATCTAGCAAATCGTCGGCTATTCTAATAGCTGAATATACTCTTATGCGTGGAATAATGAATTCTTGCGCAAGGGCAGTATTGATTGTCTGCGCTAAAATCGTGTTAATTCCCACGGTTCTAATAAAGGTTGTTTTTCCCGACATATTTGAGCCGGAAATTAAAACTGATCTACCATTAGAAAGATCTATTGTATTGGCTACTGGCTCCGCTAACAACGGGTGATACATGCTTTTAGCATAGATACTTTTCTGTTTGCCAGCGAATGCGGGTACGCAGAAATATGGCAGACTTTCTCGGAAAGAATGAATCGAAATAGCCACATCAACTTCTCCTACCGCACAGTAAATTATTTCAATAGCCGACTTCTTTTGGGATAACTTTTCTACTATGTCAAATAGTAATAGTGGTTCTATCAGAAATAAAGCTTTTATTGTTTCTACGAAAAAGAAGAGTAATGCGCCTAACTCACCCACCAACTGGCTCTGTGCCCTCGCCTCCATTTTAAAGATGACTGCTTTTCTCTCAACGTCTCTCAGTATTTTGATAGCACTTTGTAATTCGTCCGTATTTTTCAGCGGTATGCCGGAATGAAGAATTTTAGTAGCCACCTGATTGAGGGTAAGCAATTGAGAAACAGCATTGGAATACTGCATCATGTTGTTCTTGTTCCAGTAATGCACCAGATAATTGGTAGCTAAAATAACAACCAGAACTAACCAGAATATTGGAAAATAGAAAGCTAAGATCAGCGTAAGTACGCCTAATGAAGATAGCAGTGGAATGACCCAAAACCACTTAGGCTTCTGAGTATATGAGCCTAAGAAGAGATTTTTCAGATAGTAAGACGCCGACTTATTGAGCCGACTCAGTGCTAGTACGGTTGATTCTTTGATAGAATAATTTTCCTTGAAAAAGGCTATAATTTTCTCCGAATGGGCGGATCGCTCTCCATTTTTGGTTAGCGTTCTAAGTATCTCGTACAGGTACTGCTGACCGACTTTGGAGCAGGTTCGATCTACGTACATGAACACCTCGTCGAAATCCAGATCAACCCAGGTGTTATCGGAAATTACTTGAAGGTGATTATCTGAATTCTTTGATAGAAAATAAGACGATATTCGGTCTAGATCAAAACCATCCTTCTTTACCAGCTTGTAGTTTTGTAAGATAGTTTGGTCACGCTTTTTACCCGAACCGATCATGTTTTGTTAAAGGCTATTTAAATATAGCACCGTTTTTCAGGTTAGTCGTTGAATACCGTTTCTTCTTACAGTGTATGATAAAAAATCAACCAAGGACTTTACTGTCTCGCAGTTCAGCAAGCTGACCGATTGCCTGTTGAATTAGGCTTTTATCCATTTCGTGCACCTCTACTCCTCTGCCAATTTCTTCCAGTAGCATAATCGTCAACTGGCCACCCAGGTGTTCCTGAAATTCATCCAGTCCACGTAGCAAATCCGGTTCGGCTAACTCAGGAGTGTAAATATCAAAACCTAGCTGTAGTAACAGCTTAATAATTCGGTGTAGATCGGCTTCGGGAAGCATTCCTTTTAGGTAGGAATAGGTAACATCCAGCGCAATACCGATAGCGACAGCTTCTCCATGACGCAGTTGATAATCCGTAAGTTGTTCTAGTTTGTGCGCTGCCCAGTGCCCAAAATCTAGTGGGCGCGATGACCCCATCTCGAACGGATCGCCCCCGGCAATATGCTGCAAGTGAATATCGGCACAGCGATAAATGAGATAGCTCATCACATCCTGATCACGGTTAGCTAATGCCGTGGCATCCTGCTCCAGCCGTTCCCAGAAAGCTGCATCTTTAATCAAGGCTACTTTAATGGCTTCGGCAATACCGGCTCGCCAATCCCGGTCATCCAGCGTGGAGAGAAAAGCCGAATCGTTGATGACGGCGTAGGGCGGAGCAAAAGTTCCTAGAAAGTTTTTCTTTCCGAAGTAGTTAATCCCGTTCTTCACTCCCACTCCTGAATCGTTCTGCGATAACACGGTGGTTGGAATGCGAACGTGACGCACGCCCCGATGGCTCACTGCGGCGGCCATTCCTACCATATCCAGCACTGCCCCACCGCCAATACCCACAATATACGAATGCCGATCGATGCGATAGTGATCTACAGCTTCAACAATTTGCTGCAAATATTTGGTATCATTCTTTGCTTCTTCTCCCCCAGGAACTACCAGTGGATCAGCAAACAAGGTAAGATCGTCAACATGGGCTTTAGTGTACTCTTTTATTTCGCCCAACAGTTTTGGATGGGCTTCAGCTACTCCTTGATCTACGACAAAAAATAGTTTAGCCAGACGATCTTTGGGAAAAACTTCTTTCAGCAGTGAATTTTCGGCATTAAATAGGCAATGGGTAAAATGTACCTGATATTGAAAAGTAACGGAAAATGATTGGGATAGCGAACTCATTTATCTAATGATTGATGACTAATGAAAAATGAATAGTAAAAGGATGAAAGCAATCTATAGGGAATAAATTGTGGTAATCAATCATTACTCACTATTCATTCATCCTCAAATATTACAATTTGTGGTAAAAAATGGTTTCACTGTTTAGGTGACTGCGAAAAAACGGGCTAGTCCGATAGACAACGGTAGTAGCAAGAGAACCAGCAACCCGAATAGTGCCGAGGTAAAAATGCTGGCAAAAACGGCATTGAGAATGATAAGCGAGATTACCCCGGCTTTAACCGCTTTTCCAATAAACTGCGGTTGAGCGTGCCGGATGGCTTTAAATAGCGGGGGATAAATTTGGGAGGCGAAAAGTGCTAAAAACACAAACGCTACCCAGCCACTTTGCTCCCGTATTGCCAGCGCCGCCAACACTAGAATGACGATAGTGTACAATCCAGCACCGCCCCATAGTGCGGAACGATTGCCCCCATGCACCTCACCCCGGCTTACCATCGTAATAGCGGCAATGTAAACGATGGGAATAAGACTCAGATACCAATAATCAGCGATTGCTGCCGAAACGAGACTAATGCCCAACAACAAGTTTCCGCCCCGACATAATCCCATATTGATGGGGCCAAAAATAAGTTGGTGCTTGCCCCAAGCATCGTACAGCAGGGCACAAGCTGCTACGGCTACGGCAATAATGCCGCTCTCCATGGACACCAGCATGGCTGATAGAATTCCACCAGCTAGCAGTACTCCCCCTAATATGGCTCCTTCCGTTACCGAAACATCTCCTCGGGGGATAGGCCGCTCCGGGCGTTCTTCCTGATCTAGCTTGGCATCAAACACATCGTTAAACACCACTCCTCCACCATACAATCCGATGGTAGCTAATACCAGCCATAGTAGGTTGATGAGGTAATCGTTATTTTCACCAGCATCGTTTAAAATGACTAAAAACGCCCCCGAAGCGGCTGCTCCCGCCATAATATCCGCAATTGCGGTCACAATATTAGCGGGTCGCATCAGTTGTAGGTAGGCTCGTAGTTTTCGGGAAAGGGGCATCTTGGCTATTGATTGAGTACTAGAATTACGATCTAAAGTTTGGCTAAACAGTTCGTATCTATCACTACAATTACCTTTTTATTTTATCAAGATTAGGCATGAGCGAGAAGAACTCATTACATCTAGTTTTGATTTTCTCGATGTTATCTGTTCTAAATACTTCTGTATACAGTTTTTCGCAGCCTCTTGTCACACTATCAATCGCTGTTTTTTCCCATAAAGCATGGGATGGCCAAGTTTCTATAATTTTAGCAAATGGAGCAGAACATTTATGAGATCTTAGCCTCTCAGCTATATTTGTCGCAAAACCCAACTTAAATCGTCCTGGATCAAATTGGGGCTCAAGCTGGATTAGATAAAAAACCCCATGATCGATTTTACCCAAATTCTGCGTCTGAGTGTAATTATGCTCATTCTGTTGCTTGTACTCAAGCAATTTTTCAAAATCGTCTAGGTCTATATAAGAAATCGCTTGGCCTTTGTGAGAAGAGTTTTTTGACTTGATAGTCTTAAGTCCTAATTTCTTTATCCACTTGAATAGTGTCTGCTTGTTTGCTCCTATCTTTGCGGAAGCGTCTATTACTGATATGTAGTTTTCGTCTGCCAATCGGCATGTTATTTAACCAATACGATCAATCAAGAACCGGCTTCATCTACTTTTTCCAGTATCTGTTGATATAATTTGGGACTGATTCTAAATCCTATCTCGAAGATGAGCTTATCTAAGATTGGTTTTATTTCAGGAATGAGATTTTCTTCCTTGGCACTTATTAGAATACCGAGTAGTCCAGTTACGACTATTCCGTACTTCTGAGCAATCTTCCTACATTTTTTTTCATCGATCAAGAGGGCATCTGCTTTCAACTCAAGGGCTAGCGCTATCGCTTCAGCTTCGCCTGGATCTAGTACTACTGTTAACTCTTCAAGCTGCTTTTCATTGGCTATGGTTTTGACCTCAATCCATTCGGTATTTTCTATGATTTCCAATTGTCCCGGAACTTTGGAAAGCTCCTCAAAGACTTGAGCCGGAATAACTATTTCACCAAATATATCCTGCAAAAACTCAAGATGGTCAACCTGAATCAGGTTTGTTATTATTGAGGTATCACTAACTATTACCATTATTGACCCTACTAGTGACCTTTGGAGTCTCTCTGCTTCCTCAACTTCCTTAGATTAGCAAGATCAGTTTCCAAGTCTTCGTTGTCGTACTTAATGTAGACATCTCGTTTAGCCAATTCTTTTTGAAAAGAAAGTTGATCTAATTGGGCTAAACGTCGGGCTTGCCCGATTGAAAGACGCTCCGTATCATAAAGGTGGACGGCTATCTCAATAATTAGCTCCTGAGCAGTTATTTCTGCTTTATTTAAAATCTCCTCTTTAATCAATAAATCCATAAGATTTCTAATTAGCCAAACCTTAAGATAACCCTTTGCGAGTTGTCTTTCAAAAAATTCTAAGAGTTGGCCCCATCCACTCTCGGGGTTTGCCCACCACGCAGGATAGAATTGCCAGAGAATTTCTTACGTTGATCAACCAGTTCAGGGGTTTGCAAGTCGGCTTCATTCATTTGTCCGCTTTGGCCGTAGGCATTCAGGGCGTTTTGGTAGCAGGTAAGGCGGATATGCTCTTCGGGCAAACCCTTTTCTTTCATTAAGGAAGCAGTTTTAGGTACCGAGAGTACATCGCTGATACCCCAGTCGGCGGCACTATTTACTATAATACGCTCAGGGCCGTACTGCTGTACAATAGCCGTCATGCGCTCGGGACTCATTTTAGTGTGAGGGTAGATAGAGAAAGCAGCCCAGAAGCCTCGGTCTAGTACCTCCTTAACAGTTTCTTCGTTGTTATGGTCTATCACCACCATAGAGGGAGCTAAGCCGTGTTCTTCGCAAACGTCCATGCTGCGGGAGGTTCCGGCTTTCTTATCGCGGTGCGGAGTATGGACCATCACTGGCATATCCATTTCTCGAGCTAGCTCTAACTGCGCCCGAAAGTATTTATCTTCCAACGGGGTCTGGTCGTCGTAACCAATTTCGCCTACCGCTACCACGCCTTCTTTAGCTAGGAATAGTGGTAATAGTTCCATTACTTCATCAGCTAACGCCTCATTATTCGCCTCACGGGAATTAAGGCCGATGGTGCAGTAGTGCTTAATGCCGAACTGACTGGCCCGAAACCGCTCCCAACCTATTAGGCTACTGAAATAATCTAGGAAGCTACCCACCTGAGTGCGGGGTTGTCCCATCCAAAAAGACGGTTCAATAACAGCAACAACGCCAGCTTGTTGCATCGCTTCGTAATCGTCAGTCGTGCGGGAAGAAGTGTGAATATGGGGATCAATAAGCATCATAATTCAATTGTTCAATGTTAGATTGTTAAATGGCTGAATTTTTAATGAATAATGAGTGATGACTAATGATTGTAGTGCCATTATTCATTACTCATTATTCCGATAGTTTTCCAATCAAGTTCCTCATCGGATAGTGAATAGTTAGCTAACAGTTTTTGTAGGGTATCGTTTTCACTTTCTTTGATAGCTAATACAGCAGCTTGTTTTTCCAGTATGCTACCTTGCTCCAGTAACCGACGAATGTCAGGAAGATGCTCATCGATAAGGTAAGGGGCTACACCTCGCCATAGTTCAGGAGTTACCGGACGGCTAGCAGCCCAGCGCTCGTGGGCGAAGTCAATTAGCATCCGGGCTTGTTCAGGGTTACGTCGTTGGTCTAGCTGCTGAATTAGATACAGTGGGCGACCCATAAAAATGGCTTTCAGTACCATTTGGTTCCAGGCTTCTTCAGCCATACGCTCCGCCGGGTACGGATTGCGTAACGCCACCGCATCAAACACATCAGTAATATTAGTGCGAATACCTTCCGAAGCGCGATAGGCCATCTGGTCAGGATAATCATACAGCGGAAGCGCGGCATATAGCGTCACCTGCTCATCCACATCCGCCGTAGCAAACAAACGGTCTAGCACCAAGCGATAATCCTCAAACGACTCATGTGACAATTGCAGCAGCCAGTAAGTGCGAGCTACCTGCCGCAATGTCCATTGGCTCGTATCCCAACCGCCACGGATTTGCTTGGCCTTCTGTAGCGTTTTATCGTCTAGGACATAATCGCCCTTCTCGAAGTGTCGGGAAATGGTGCTAAAGGTCAGGTTAAAAGTACGGCTACTCGGCTGATTTCGGTATTTATCGGTTTGCTGGTTGAGCCAGTTCAGGCTTTCCTGATGAGATTTTTGACTGATGATTTGATACAAAAACGTTTGGGCAGCTTGTTGTAGATCATCCATAAAATCAGCTTTGAGCGACTAAAGTAATAGATTTAGGAGGATAGAAAAAATGATTTAGCTCATATAGACTTCAGAAGTTTTGACACTAACATTTTAATGCTAAACCTATTGTCCAAACTACCGAAGTCTCTACAATATAGAACCTAGCAAGGATTGTCTGTACTTTTACCCGCTAAGTATTCGTATTTCTTCGGTAAAATAAGAAATTTGCCGCCGACATGGCTGAGAACCTAATTACACTCCTGATCTTCAGTCCGTTGATAGTAGCATTGCTATTACTACCAGTGCCCCCGGTCTACTCACTCATTCATCGGGTTGGGATGATTGTCGCGACTGCTGTCCAGCTTATTATTACACTAATTATTTATGCTCAGTTTGATGCCAATAAAGTAGCTGAGATAACCGAAGGTACTGCTTACTATAATCTGCAACTGGTAGAGCGGACCGACTGGATTAGCATTAATCTAGGTAATCTAGGGCATTTATCGATTGATTATTTTGTAGCAGTAGACGGAATTAGCCTGCCTCTGGTGATTTTATCTACCTTCGTGTTGCTGATTGCAGCTATTTCCTCTTGGACAATTCAAAAGCAGGTCAAAGGGTACGGTCTGCTATTTTTACTATTAAGTACATCGGTAGTAGGCTGCTTTGTGGCCCTGGATTTTTTTTTGTTCTACCTCTTCCTCGAGTTTATGCTACTGCCAATGTACTTTCTCATCGGTATCTGGGGTGGAGCACGACGAGAATACGCTTCTATTAAGTTCTTTTTGTATACCCTGGCAGGGTCTATTTTCATCCTAATTGCCATGATTGGCCTCTACCTCAGTGTAATTGATCCGGTTGCCACTGGGGAAATAACGGGCTTGATCGGTAACCATCCGTCGGCAGTGGAGATTGATTACGTACAAGAACAGTTACAGCAGGGCAACATTGATCAATCAGATTGGGTGAGAACCTTTGATATGGTTGCCATGACCGATAAGGATAATTATTTACCTAACAGTAGCTTATCCACAGTAGGTAGCTATGTCGGAAGCTTGCCTCTGCGTTGGCTAGCCTTTTGGGCATTACTGATTGGCTTTATCATTAAGCTTCCGTCGGTGCCATTGCACACTTGGTTGCCCGACGCTCATGTGGAAGCTCCTACTGCTATTTCGGTGGTGTTGGCAGGACTTTTACTAAAAATTGGGGGCTACGGTATTTTCCGCACGGCCTACAGCATGTTTCCCGAGGCGGCCTTACAGTTTGCTTGGTGGGTAGGCTTTTTAGGGGTAATTTCTATTCTGTACGGTGCGTTTAATGCCCTGGCTATGCACGATCTGAAAAAGATGATTACATACTCGTCAGTATCTCACATGGGCTTTGTACTGCTGGGGCTGGCATCGCTTACCTCTGAGGGGGTTAGTGGCGGCTTGTATCAAATGTTCAGTCACGGCCTAATTTCGCCTTTGCTATTTCTAATCGCAGGGGCGATTTACGACCGCACCCACGACCGAATGATTGCTCATTACGGGGGACTCACACAAAAGATGCCTTATTTCACTGTGCTAGTCATTATCGGCTTCTTTGCCGCACTGGGGCTACCGGGCTTTTCAGGGTTTGTAGCGAAGATTTTGACACTGTTAGGTGCATTCAATTCAGCTACGGTAAACGAATTATTACCCCGCTGGATGGCCGTGTTTGCCGCCTTAGGACTGATTCTAATTGCGGGATACTATCTCTGGACACTACAACGGATGTTTTTTGGCAAGTACTACGTGCGGGAAGAAGCTTGGAGCGAGAGATTGATAGATTTGACCTGGCGTGAATACATCATGCTCGTTCCTTTGGCGGCAGCGACTTTTGTGTTTGGTATTGCTCCTAGTTTATTCTTGGATATGGTTGGGGAGCCGGTACGTTACTGGGTAGATTATATGAACGGACAAGGGACACAGTATCTGGATCAAATGATGAGTCGGTAAGTGAGTTTAGTAATCATGGAAATCACAGTTAACCTAGCAAATGATTTGCGGATAATCTTACGCAGTGCTACCTGGCTGTGGCCAGAAGTGACGTTAGCTATTGGGCTTATGGTACTCTTACTCACCGATCTGGTGATGCGTAAAAAACGAGGTGGGTTATTTATCGGAGTGTTATTACTTACTGTGCTCACTAGTGGATATTTTCTGCTGCAACAGTGGAGTTTATTATCAATAGACGAATCATTACCCCGCTTCCTAAATACACTATTGGTAGATCGGCTAGGTATTTACCTAAAAAGCCTGTTTAGCCTTACCTTACTTTTTGTTAGCCTGATAACTCTGCGTACCCGCATTGGCTCCCAACAGGTAGGCTTTGAACGACTAGACCAGATTGGCGAATATTATCTGATGCTACTTGGCATCACACTGGGGGCATCGCTGATGGTGAGTAGTGTTCACTTACTAATCATCTATCTGGCTATCGAGCTAGTTTCGCTGAGTTCGTATGTGCTGGTCAATTTCAACTTTGACCGTAAAAGTGCTAAGGCTAGCCTGAAATACGTGTTGTACGGCAGTGCTGCCTCGGGGCTAATGCTCTACGGAATGTCGCTACTCTACGGCCTCACGGGCACGCTACTGCTGACTGATACTGTGTTTCAGGAAGGGTTGCAGGCAGCCTCACCGTTACTAAGTAGTTTGGCTATCGGGCTGACAATCAGCGGTTTTCTATTCAAAGTATCAGCAGTTCCCTTTCATATCTGGGTTCCTGATATTTACGAGGGTGTTCCTACTCCGGTAGCTGCCTTTTTCTCAGTTGTACCCAAACTAGCTGGGGTCGGGCTACTGCTACGAGTTGCCCCTATTTTGTTTTTTTCTACCTCTTCTTTTCCGGGCGAGTGGCTACTCGGAATTATCGCAATGGTGACAATGATTGCTGGAAACGTAGCGGCACTGCACCAAACTAATGCTAAAAGAATGATGGCGTATTCTTCTATTGCCCACTCGGGTTTTTTACTAGCAGGTATTTTAGTGGCTGACGGATGGGGATCGCACACCGTACTTTTCTACGCCACTGTTTACCTAGCGATGAACCTGGCAGCCTTCTGGCTTATCAACTTGCTGGGCGAACGTACCAACTCCTACCAAATCGCTAATTATCGGGGTTGGGGGCTGCGTCTTCCTGCCCTGGGTATTGCCATGCTGGTAGTGATGATTGCCCTCACCGGATTGCCCCCTACCGCTGGGTTTACCGCCAAACTGTTTATTTTTTCGGCTTTATGGGATGCATATCAGCAAACATCACAGCCGCAGTTGCTCTACGTTTTTGCAGTAGGCTTGTTAAACACCATCGTTGCCCTGTTCTATTATCTAAAAATCCCATACTACCTCTTTTTTAAAAAATCACCTGAACTGGATGTTTCTCCCTCGCCAACATATTTCTCACAAATTTTAGGGAAAATTGGCACATTTTTGCTCGTCACCCCGTTACTGCTATTGTTTTTTAAAGCAGATTGGTTATTAGCTATCATTAGTCAAATAATCAGCGTACTTTAGTAGCAACTAGGCAGCCTTCTTGTTTAATAACATTTAGTCCATATCTATGAGCGAGTCTATCAAACACGAGTGCGGTATTGCCATGATCCGCCTCCGTAAGCCCCTTCAACATTATATCGACAAGTACAGAACTCCGCTCTACGCGGTAAATAAGCTGTACTTACTGATGGAGAAACAACATAACCGGGGACAAGACGGGGTAGGGGTTGCCAATATCAAGATTGACATTTCTCCTGGCTCACGCTATATCAGCCGCTACCGCTCAGTGTCCGACCGCCCCATTTCGGATGTGTTCAAGAAGATTAACAAGAAATATAAAAAAGTTCGGCAAACTTGGGGAACCGAACGATTACTGGATGCCAAGTGGCTGCAAGAAAATGTAGCGTTTACCGGCGAGGTGTGGCTCGGGCACTTGCGCTACGGTACTCATGGCAAAAATTCTATTGAGTACTGCCACCCTATGCTTCGCCAAAATAACTGGCGTAGTCGCAACCTGGTGATGGCCGGAAATTTTAATATGACCAACGTTGACGAACTCTTCGATATTCTGGTCAGTCTGGGGCAACACCCCAAAGAAAAAGCCGATACCATTACGGTGATGGAAAAGATCGGCCATTTCCTGGATCAGGAAAATCAAGACTTATTCGATCAGTTCAAGTTCACCCATACTAACCAACAGATTACCGAAATTATTGAGGATAACCTGAATTTGCAGCGGGTGCTACAACGCTCCTGCAAAGATTTTGACGGAGGCTACACGATGGCGGGCTTAATCGGCAGCGGTTCTTCTTTCGTAGCCCGCGATCCAGCAGGTATTCGCCCGGCTTACTACTACGCTGACGATGAAGTGGTTGTGGTAGCTTCGGAAAAACCTCCTATCAAAACAGCCTTTAATGTTCCTTATAACGAAATTAAGGAGATTCAACCCGGTCATGCCCTAGTGATTGACAAAGCGGGCAACTACGATGAGTACCAGTTTATCGATACGCTAGAAAAACGATCTTGCAGCTTTGAGCGTATCTACTTTTCCCGAGCTTCAGACCCCAATATCTACAGTGAACGGAAGAGTTTAGGCAAGCTACTTATTCCGCAAATTTTGGAATCGATCGATTACGACTTACAGAACTCAGTCTTTTCCTACATTCCCAACAGTGCGGAAACGGCTTTCTTGGGAATGCTAGAAGGTTTAGAAGACCATTTGAGTAACGAGCGTATTCAGGCAATCAGTGAGCGTTCCAAAGGTGGCAAAGTAGATGAGAAATATCTCAACAAACTTCTTGCGTTTCGCCCCCGGGTAGAGAAACTGGTCGTGAAGGATGCCAAGCTACGCACATTTATTACTGATGACGATCATCGGAATGACCTAGTGGCTCACGTATACGATACTACCTACGAAGTGATCCGGAAAGACGTAGATAATATCGTGGTGATCGATGACTCTATTGTGCGGGGTACCACGCTAGAAAAAAGCATTTTGCGAATGCTCAATCGGCTTAACCCAAAGAAAATCGTTATTGTTTCATCGGCCCCTCAAATCCGCTTCCCCGACTGCTACGGTATCGATATGTCCAAGATGAACGAGTTTGTCGCGTTCCGAGCGGTGCTACAATTACTGAAAAATAGCGGACTAGATAACCTAATTGACGAAGTATACGATCTCTGCGTAGCCGAAGGGCTCAAGAAGGGTGCACCTAATTTTGTAAAAAAGCTCTACGAGCCCTTCTCTTATAAGCAAGTCTCCGAAATGATTGGTGAAATCACCCGCCCGGCTGACCTCACCTGCGACTACGAAGTGGTGTATCAAACCGTAGAGAACCTGCACCAAGCTTGCCCTGACCATCAAGGCGACTGGTACTTCACCGGCGACTATCCTACGCTAGGTGGCAACTTAGTAGTAAACAAATCCTTCATTAACTTTATGGAAGGAAAGACGGTAAGGGCTTATTAACTTAGAAGCCTACTGTCATAAATATCGATTTAAGTCAGACCTAACCTCTATCACCTTTTCTTCTTTGCCTTGAGCTAGCTCTCGTTCTAGCTCTTCTACTAAAGGCTGTAAAGTACTGATTTTGTTATCATTAGCAACTAGCACAATAATTTGAATATTGAAATCGTCAAGATTCTGCTGATATTTCAGATTTTTATCCATCGTTACCAACCCATCGAATTGATTGTCAGTTAACAGTTGCAGTAACCTACCATTTTTTATTCCACTCCAATTCTGCTCTCTAACTGTAGAAACTTCATGAGTATTAGAAAAATGGTGCTTTAATTTTATAGGTAGGTTTTCATCAAGCAGAAGTTTCATTGACGAACCGTTCACTAGTTACCAATTTCTCAGCCATTCGTAGTACTTGAGTAGCCTGATGACGAGATACAGAGGGAAAGTTTTCCAGAAATTCATCTAATGTCTCGGTTTCTAACCAATCGAATAATGATTGAACTGGTACCCGCGTACCCCGAAACACGGGTGTTCCACTCATAATTTCTGGGTCAATAGTAATCTCTTTGTTCTTCATTTTATCTGTTGTGTACGAGTAACTAGGTGTTAGAGATACGAACAAAATAATCTGAAATAACTTTTTTGGGTAACTAAAAAACGGTTAAGTAATCAAATTACCATCTTCATCCCACTCAGCCATCACCCCACTGGTTTCGTGTTTGACGCATTTGGCGAGCCATTCTTCCTCGTAGGACAAACCGTGTTCTTTTAGAATATCTTCGGGTACCCCATTCCACGCATTGGGGCGATTACCACGATAGCCCAGCTCTTCAATACCCATTTTGGAGGTATAATATCCCGTCAGGGTAAGGTTACGCATACGCTCAAAGAACTCTACCCCTGGCGCAACTTCGGGAGTAGCTTTATCTGGGTAGGCAATTTCATCTAATAGTTCTTTTTGCTGGGCTTCGGTACAGTTGGTAAACACATCGCCAAACTTCTTGATCGCCCGATGGTTGAGCCACATCATACCCCCCCGCAACGGAATTTGATGGTCCGGAATATCTTTGACGATAAAGGCAATAAACTCTTGCACACCCGCATCGGTAGCCGAACCAAAATCCGCATTAGCGGGCAGGATCAGATCACACAGGGTGGCAATGGTATCTACCTCCTGCTCAGTGAAGAACTCCGCTTCCATCAGCATTTTATCCCGTAACTTCTCCGCTTCGGTGCGACCGTACCTAGTAGCTTCGGCAGGGGTTACTGATTGCTCTACGGTTTCTTCGGGAGCACAGCCATTGACAATTAAGCCGCCCGTCAGCGAACCAAGCAGCATGGTTTTCATCGATTCTCTTCTGTCCATTATGAGATATTTTGTTTTTTGAATTGGTCGATAATATAGTCTGATGTCTTCCAGGAAAGTGCTAAAATTGTCCAGGTAGGATTTTTATCGGCTTGGGATACAAACGGGCCGCCATCTACTACAAACACATTATCTACTTCATGTAATTGATGATTTTTATTCGTCACTGAGGTTTTGGGGTCATTGCCCATTCGAGTAGTGCCCACTTCGTGGATGATCTGTCCGGGAGCGGCTAAACCATAGTCTTGCTCTTTGCTGGGTGCCTCACCTAGTGGGATCGCCCCCATCGCATCGAAGATCTCCTCAAACGTTTCGTGCATATGCTTGGCTTGTCGCCGCTCATAATCGGTCCAATTGTAATGAAACCGTAGTACCGGAATTCCCCATTCATCAACCACATTAGGATCAATTTCGCAGTAATTATCTTTTTGGGCTACACTTTCGCCTCGACCAGAAATACCCATAATCGCGCCGTAAAAACGCTTTACATCGTCCCGCAGTTTGTTGCCGTAGCCACCCACCTGTTCGCCGACAAAACGGTTCATTTCAGTGACTCCGAAACCAGTGCCATAAGAAGGCACTCGAAGCCCACCCCACACCTCGATATGGTAGCCCCGCGGAAAATCCAACTGCTTATTGTCTAACCACCACGGACTGTACACGTGCATTCCTCCTACCCCGTCTTCGTTGTAAGTTACTTTACGATTCATCAATTCTGGCACAAACGCAGCCCGGCTACTCCCGGTAGAATCATGCAAATATTTACCTACTATGTCCGAGCTATTACCCAGGCCGTTAGGATACTGACTGCTTTTGGAATTGAGTAAGATACGGGCAGAACTACAGGCCGAAGCAGCTAATACTACCGTTTTTCCTTTAAGCTGATACTCTTGGCGGTCTTCCTTATTCACGTAAGAAACTCCGGTAGCTCTCCCTTCGCTATCGGTGGTGACTTCCCGTACAATAGAATTCACAAATAAATCGACGTTCCCGGTTTTTTGGGCAGGGAAAACCAGGGAGGTGCCAGAAGAGAAATCAGCTTTAGCCACACAGGCGCGCGAGCATTGGCTACAGTAAAAACAAATACCCCGATCGTTGTTGACTTTCTTGGTAAGAATAGATAAGCGGGATGGAATTACCGTAACCCCCGCCTTCCGGGCTGCCTTGATGTAATAAAGCTCATGCAAGCGGGGCTTAGGAACCGGAAGAAAATAACCATCTGGTTCGTTATCCAGGTTTTCCTTACTTCCGAATACCCCAATGAGTTTGTCTACCTTATCGTAGTAAGGCTTAACGTCATCGTAACCAATCGGCCAGTTATCGCCCAATCCATCAATATCTTTTCGTTTAAAATCTTTAGGCCCAAACCGCAGGGAAATCCGTCCCCAGTGGTTGGTTCGCCCACCCACCATATGGGATCGGAACCAGTCAAACTCAGTTCCTTCGGCTCGAGTGTAGGGCTCACCTTCAATCTCCCAGCCACCGTAGGCGGCATCAAAATCCCCAAAAGCCCGAGTACTACTTGCGCCCCGGCGAGGCGATTCGTAAGGCCACTTGAGTTGGGTCATGTGCTCAGGGTTAGTTGGATCGAAGAAGGGCCCTGCTTCTACAATAGCTACGGAAAGTCCTGATTCAGCAAGTATTTTGGCAGCCATCCCTCCTCCTGCCCCAGAGCCTACAATGATGACATCGTAAATTTTTGAGGATTCAATAATGTACATAGGTAGAATTTATGATAATAAGAATCAGAGTACTTAATTTCCTATAAAAATGTGATAAACCAAATCTATTCTGAATTTTCATGGTTAGTCACCACCTAGCTATGGTAATTTTTATAACTTCGCAGGCCATAATATTTACCAATAAATTTTAGAATTATGAAAACCGCAGAGATCACCACTGATAAGGGAGTTATGAAAGTAGAGTTCTTTGAAGAGGATGCCCCCAACAATGTCGATAATTTTGTAAAGTTATCTAAAGAAGGTTTTTACGATGGCCTCACATTTCACCGAGTTATACCAAACTTTGTCATTCAGGGCGGGTGTCCCGATGGTACTGGCGCGGGTGGACCGGGTTACACCATAGATTGTGAATTGGACGGTGCTAATCAATATCACGACCGAGGGGTACTTTCGATGGCTCACGCCGGGCGTAATACCGGTGGTAGCCAATTCTTCATCTGCCACAGCCGCGATAATACCGCTCACTTAGATCGTAATCATACCGTCTTTGGAAAAGTGGTAGAAGGGCTAGATGTGATTGATAACATTCGGCAGGGCGATAAGATTAAGAAAATCACTATTGGCGAGGAGTAGGTGTTTAAAATTACGCGAAAACCCAATACCTGAACACCGGGCGACGGACGCACGAGAACGCTGACATTGCATTGGCACTATTTTTCTCAAATCCTTACCATCTAAGTTTTAGTCCTTTTCCAACAGGTTTTGTAGCTGCGTGATCTGCATATTTGCTTAGTACTTTTCAATTAAGTTTTACTAATTTACTAAGCAGGCCTATGATTTGCTTTCAAAATCAATACGTGACCATAGAGATCGATTCGGAACTACAAGCCTTGGTTCAAACCTGGCGGGGATTTGCCAAAGGCGATGACTACCGTCAGGCATGGGAGGAATCGCTGAAAATTGCTGAAGAGCACCAACTCAACTACTGGCTAATTGACCAGACTAAACTCAAAGGGGTTAATTACGAAGACTGGCAGTGGGTAAACGAAGAGTGGAAGCCTCGCTTTGAGCAGAAAATCACGGAAAGTTTTACTGCTATTGTATTAGCCAATAATATCTTCGATGAGATAGCCGGACGTATCGTATCGCGAAAGACCGATAAAACTTCCCAGAAAATGTCTACTGGTTACTTTGCTGAGAAAAGTCAAGCCCAAGAATGGCTAATATCCTTAGCTAAACCCGTAGCTTCTTAAGCAACGGGGCGCACAGACCCATAAGTATCTTCTACTTATTTATTGGGTTTATTGCTTTCTTGCGAGAGCCAATCAGCGGTTACTTCATTGAGTTTCTTTACTTTATACTCAAAGTCACCTCGTAGTTGGTTACGGACTTCTAACAGGTTGTCCAATAGTGCTTGTACATCATCAGGAATAGCTTCTTCCAGGTACTGCCGAATACGCTTGGTCAAGGTGGGTGATTTTCCGTTGCTGGAAATAGCAATTTTTAAATCACCTTTCTTTACTACTGAGCTTAGATAAAAATCACAAAGATCCGGCGTATCGGCTACATTGGTCATGATACGCCGACGGCGAGTACGTTTTTTAATACGCTCGTGCAAGCTGCGATCATTGGTGGCTAGAAAAATCAAGTCTTTACCGCGTAAATCACGCCAGCGAAATCGCCGTTCTACGATAGTTATATTCGGATGTTCCTCGGCTAAGCGGAATATATCAGGCTGTAGGATCTCCTGCCCTACTAGCGTTACCCGGGTTTCGGGACTATTTTTTAGAATGGCTTCCAGTTTTTCTAAACCTACGTAGCCTCCACCCACCACTAAAACATCCAATTCATGTAGCTTGAAAAATACTGGAAAAAGTTGATTGCCCGATGACATAAAAACAGGGTGGTTATTGGTCTGACTTTCGGTAGTCTACGGCACTTAGTTGGCCTCGCTCATCCCGAATATGGGTTTCCATCGTGGGAACTATATCAGTATTCTGAGCCGCGGCGCAGCTCCACTCTTCGCCTTTCTTGTGAGTCACAAAAGTAAAAATAGTACGCCGCATTCCCGGATTAGCCACTTCAGGCGTTGGCGTTTGCCCGCTCAGTTTTATTTTGGCGTGTACCACTGCAATACGATCAGTCAAGAACCTGGTTTTGGTCCGGATGAGCGTGAGCGTAGATTGGTTAAAGATTGTTTGCAAACCGTAAGCGTGGGCTTGCTCAATATCAGCTCGTCGCTGCCACCAAAGTCCGGTAACATTGACAAAATCTGCATTGGAATCAAACAGAGCCGCAATTCGCGCGGCATCTCGTCGGTTCCAGGCTTCTGTAAATACTTCAGGAATTCGCTCCGGACTGGACAGTGAAGCGTAGTTGCTCATTCTTTCTTCCGCTTGAAATCGCCCCGTTTGATGGATCTAATAAACTCACTCCAGGCAAATGGATTAAGTAGTGGATTAGGACGAGGCCCCGTCCGATTTTGAATATAATTAAACTGCTGATCCATAAAAAAGCGGTGGTTCATGCTACCATCCATTGGCATAGCGTCAAACATGCGCGCCAGCACATCTTCTGCTAGATTATCCCGCATATTGGCATACTGATTTTCATCTGGTAGATTCAAGGCTAGTAGTGCTTCCTTAAAAATCTCTTCACTCGGATAAGGAAACACCGTGATAGCCGGAAGATAGGTCGTATCAGCTAATAATTCTACGATGATGGTCATGCTCTCCACCCGGTTTTCCGGTACGAGAAAATACTGTCGCTTGAAGCCCACCGTACTAAATAATACACTATCGCCAGGGAGCACTGGCATAGAAAAGTAGCCATACTGGTTAGTGGAGGTTCCTCGTCCGGCACTAGGGACATAAACGTTTACACCGGGTAGGGCATACGTACTATCCTCCCCCAGTACTAAACCCGAGAGCTGAACCACCTGACTACGCCCCTGAGCGTGAGCTGACTGGTTAGCAACTAATGCGAGCAGTAATCCACCTAGAATAGTAAAATATCTCAAACCAAATTCTTTTTCTTCGTATCTTCTAACGGTTTTTTCTCCCAAATAGTCACGAAAATGTGCGAAAAGCTGTTATTTTCTTGATGAAGTCTACCTTATCTTAATTATTCAGTTTAAACCGATATGTTTTCAATTCTTTCAACTCTATTTCTGAGATCATCAACTCCCGGTAATCAGGTTGAAAATGTTTCTAGAATACGCACAATTCTATTCAATGAATCAGAATGACTTTTGAACCGTTTCTGTCAATGACTCTATGATTTTATCCTCATTCTTCATAGCCACACACTTTTTTTGTTGCTTTGCCGCAGGACATTTCTTAAAGATAACACAAAAAATTACAATTTTCGAGTTTCAATAACTGGCCTATGCGCGTCAAAAACTTCAGTTTAGGATTTGGTTTACAATTATTTAAAGCTTTTTCAGAGGAGTCTCGCATTCGTATACTGCACTTGCTGTATCAAGAAACCGAAATGTGTATTACTGATCTGGAACACGTACTGGATTTTACCCAAACCAAAACTTCGCGCCATATTAGTTACTTACGCAACGCAGGTTTGGTATACAGCCGACAGGTAGATCAGTTTGTTTACTACCGTATTCGTCATCAAGCGAAAGATGTGGTTGAGCAGGTTTTTCAGTATATGAGTAAGGACAAAACATTGCTAGAAGATCATGATACTTACAAGGTTCTTTATTCTAACCGAGAGTTAGCTGTGAACAAATTACATCAGAAGCAGTGGCAGCGAACCCATTAAGCACTAGCCTCAGCAGCTCGGTCACGAGCTAAAAATAAGCCTAAAAATGTGATCGTCCCATTTACGATTAGTATAAAGAAACCAAACTTAAAACCGTCGAACCAAGCCTCGGAGTTAATATCCAAAATAAAGCTGATTAGCGGAGACAATACTGCTATCCAGGGAATGAGTCGGTCTTTCACTTTCCACTTGGTGTAAAGCCCGAAGGCATATAATCCCAGTAAAGGGCCATAAGTATATCCTGCTATTTTAAATACAGCCACAATCACACTATCGTTGTTGAGCCATTCAAAAATCATAATAACAATGAGCAGTAAGGCTGAAAACATAAGATGAACCCGCATGCGGGTTTGTTTATCGATTTTTTCCTTCGCCGCATCCCGCGCCTCATGGCGATCGCGTCCAATGCCTAAGAAATCTACGCAAAAGGAAGTAGTCAACGCAGTAAGTGCGGAATCGGCACTAGAGTAGGCCGCCGCCGTAATTCCTAGTAAAAAGACGATACCGGCAAAAATATTAAAATGATTAACCGCCAAGGTGGGAAAAAGATCGTCCGATTTATCAGGAATACTAATACCCGTTTGGTTGGCGTAGATATACAATAATGCTCCCAGCGCGAGGAAGAGAATATTGGCTATTACCAATACCACTGTAAACCAAAACACGTTTTTCTGAGCATCTTTCAGCGTTTTAACTGTCAGGTTTTTCTGCATCATATCCTGATCCAACCCAGTCATTACAATAGCAATAAACGCCCCCGATATAAACTGCTTAAAGAAGTTTTCACCACTTTGCCAGTCCCAGAAGAACGCTTTAGAAAAATCACTCTCCCGAACGGTGGCTACTAATTCACCGGGCGATAGGTCAAGCTCACTGCCAATTAGGGAAATGCTAATAACCACTGCTGAAAGCATAAATAAGGTTTGGAGGGTATCGGTCCACACAATCGTTTTAATCCCCCCTCGAAAAGTGTACAGCCAAATTAAGACAATGGCAATCACTACCGTCAGTACAAAAGGCACTCCAAAAGCTTTGAAAAAAGCGAGGTGTAATACTCCAGCTACTAAAAACAAGCGAGCCGAGGCTCCAATTAATCGTGATAGTAAAAAGAAAAATGCCCCAGTTTTATAAGCGTAGAAGCCAAAACGTTGTTCTAAATATCCGTAAATACTAACCAGATTTAATTTATAGTACAATGGCATGAGTACCAGGGCAATAAAGGCATAACCCGGAATATAGCCTAATACCATCTGGAAGTACGCAAACTGTCTATTACCAACATCGCCGGGCACTGATATAAAGGTTACACCAGATAACGTTGCACCGATCATACCAAAGGCTACTAGGTACCAAGGTGATTGCCTATTTCCAGTAAAAAAAGTATCGCTGTTGGCATTGCGGGAAGTGAAGTGAGATATAGCTATTAACAGTACGAAATACCCGGCAATAACGGCGAAAACTAATCCTGGCGACATGAGTTAATGGTTTGTAAGCGCGTAAAAGTGACAGTTTTTTTTTAAATTTACTAGTTCAAAAAACGTTCAGAAGATGGATTACGATATACAGGAAGACGTTTTAGTAGAAACCGACATTCAGGAAGAATTATTAGATTTACGGGATTTAGTGGTCTTAAACGATGACTACAATACTTTCGATCATGTAATCAATACGCTTATTCGGGTGTGTAAGCATACTACTGAGCAGGCCGAACAGTGCACCCTTATTATTCACTATAAAGGTAAGTGCGCGGTGAAAAAGGGCACGCTTGAGGAGCTGAAACCTATGCTCGATGCTATTCATGATGCGGGTATTGGAGCCGAAATACAGTAGTAATTACGCCACACTTATCTTTTAGGAAAAGGGTTGCTTTAGCCCTGGTTTACCTAACCTCTTCTATGGAATACCCTTCCAAACTTATTGAAGACGCTGTTAACGAAATTGCCAAACTACCGGGTATTGGTAAAAAGTCAGCACTGCGGATGGCTTTACATTTGCTGAAACAGGAAGAAGGCCGCACTCAGTCGCTAGCTGATTCGCTGGTGAACCTTCGTACCAAAACCCAGTACTGCCAGGTTTGCCACAACATTGCCGATGCCCCCATCTGTTCCATTTGCCAAAACCGCCAGCGCGACCGTAGCATTATCTGTGTGGTAGAAACCGCCACTGATTTGATTGCCATTGAAAATACCTCCCAATACCGCGGATTATATCACGTTTTGGGCGGAGTTATCTCCCCGCTGGACGGAGTTTCCCCTAGTGATCTGACTATTGATAGTCTGCTGCAACGAGTCAGTACCGAGGATTCCGAAGTGCAGGAAGTATTACTGGCCCTTAGTGCTACGATGGAAGGGGACACCACTGCTTTCTTTATTACTAAAAAGCTAAAATCCTCAGATATTAAAATCACATCCATTGCCCGCGGGGTACCCATCGGCAGCGAACTAGAGTATACGGATGAGATTACGCTGGGACGCAGTATCGTCGGGCGGAAAGCCTACGAAGGATAGATTAGAAATTGCTTTTGGCTAATGCGACTAATAATAACACCCAACCTATAATGAACAGTGAGCCACCAATTGGCGTAACTGCTCCTAACCACCGTATTCCGCTTAGGCAGAGAATGTAGAGCGAGCCGGAAAAAATCAGAACACCTCCTATCATCGATAGAGCCGCATAGTCCAGCAGTTTATCCTGAACCCGAAACATCAGTAGACCAATATATAGTAATGCTAACGTATGATAAAACTGGTATTTTACCGCAGTCTCAAAGGTATCCATTCGTCCTTGAGCTTCTAGGGTCGCCTGTAAAGCGTGCGCACCAAAAGCCCCGATCATAACGGATAATGCGCCCAACCCAGCAGCGGTCATGAGTACTAACTTCTGCATATTAATTTTGATAATTGCGTTCACCAAAAATAGAAGTACCAATGCGTACCATTGTACTCCCTTCCTTTACGGCAATGGCATAGTCGCCACTCATGCCCATTGATATTTCCTTCATCTGAACCTGATCAGGCAGGTCATCATTGTGCTTTAATGCTTCAAATAGCAGCTTGAGATGCTCAAACTCCTTTTGTACTTTAGATTTATCAGAGGTAAAGCTCGCCATGCCCATTACGCCCACTACTTGCACGTACTTCAGATGTTGGATTGTCTCATTCCGAATAAGTTGAAATACCTCTTCGTCGGAGAAGCCATACTTGCTCTCTTCTTCAGCAATATGCATTTGCAGCAGACAGGAGACTACCCTATCGTGTTTAGCCGCCTGTTTGTTGATTTCTTCCATCAGCCGGATACTATCTACCGAATGGATGAGGTGAACGAAGGGGGCAATATATTTGACTTTATTCCGCTGCAAATGCCCGATCATATGCCAACGAATATCTTTGGGCATTTGCTCATATTTTTCAACCATCTCCTGCACTTTATTCTCACCAAAGTCCCGTACGCCAGCTTCGTAGGCCTCCATGAGTACGCTGATAGGTTTGGTTTTGCTCACTGCAATCAGTTTGCACTGGCTGGGTGCCAGCTCTTGTTCTAACTGCTGTACATTTTCTGCAATATTCATACGCAAAGCTATTCATTTTCTCACTAACAATCAGCGAACGATAGAGTTCTATTGAGGCTATTTGTGCGCTTTTACGCTATACAATTGCTATGAAGAAATATTTCTTACTACTCTTTTTAATTGTTATGATCAATCAGGCTAACGCCCAATCTAATGATCTGATTCGTTATAACGAACAACGTTTGCAGATTACCCGCATCGGAATGCTTACTTTGGGTGGCTGGGCACTTGCCAATATGGGAACTAGTGGTATATTACTGAGCCAAAACTCGGGCAGTCGTTTCTACTTTCACCAAATAAACGTATTTTGGAATGTTGTCAACATCAGCCTAGCCGGATTTGGCTATTACAACGCCGCCACTGCTGACCCGGCATCTTTTTCGTTAGCTGAGTCAATCCAAGAACAAAATAGCATAGAAAAACTGCTGTTGTTCAATGCCGGACTGGATGTTGCTTACCTGGCGGGTGGATTTTATTTACTCGAGCGTAGCCGTCGTGATTCCCCTCAATCTGAACGCTGGAAAGGCTACGGGCAATCGCTGCTGCTGCAAGGGGGTTTTTTGCTGGTGTTTGACGCACTGCTCTATACCTTTTTGCACCAACCCAGCCCAGAGCTTTTCTCACTTCTTTCTTCTGTGCAACTTACTTCCGGTCAAATCGGTTTTACTTATCGCTTAGGTATATGAAACACGGTGGCAGAGGTAGATAGATATTGCAATTTGGGTGTAGCTTCACCATCTTTTCAGACTGACTATGGAAATTCCGGTTTACACTCCTGACCAAGTTCACCTACTCCCCGACCAGCCCGGGGTTTATAAATACTATGATACTGACCGTACCCTCATTTATGTAGGTAAGGCCAAAAGCTTGAAAAAGCGGGTAAGCAGTTACTTTACCAAATCTAAAAATACCAACCGGAAAACGATCAAGATGGTGCGGGAAATTCGCACCATTGAATTCACGATTGTCAACTCGGAGTTTGATGCCTTACTGCTGGAAAATAGCCTAATTAAGAAGAACCAGCCGAAGTATAATATTTTGCTAAAAGACGATAAGAGCTATCCGTTCATCTTACTAACCAACGAGCGTTTTCCCCGCGTAATTCCTACCCGACAGCGTATTCCCGATGCAGGAACGTACTTTGGCCCCTTTGCCAGTGTGAAGGCGATGAATAATATACTAGAACTTCTAAGAAACCTTTATACGCTACGTACCTGTCGCTACGATTTGTCAGAAGAAAATATCAAGGCTGGGAAATATAAAGTCTGTCTGGAGTACCA
Source organism: Bacteroidota bacterium (assembly GCA_039198955.1). Classification (GTDB taxonomy): domain Bacteria; phylum Bacteroidota; class Bacteroidia; order Cytophagales; family Cyclobacteriaceae; genus Tunicatimonas. The sequence continues at coordinate 73,899 of JBCCTI010000007.1, forward strand.
CATCGGTAACTGCTTAGGCCCTTGCGAGGGAAAGCAATCGGAGGATGAATATAATCACGATATTGAGCAGGCTACTTATATTTTAAAGGGAAATATGAGTATTGCCCGCAACTATTTTAAGGAAAAGATGCAGCAGGCAGCAGAAAATCTGGATTTTGAGGAAGCCCAACAGTATAAAGAAAAGATGTCGCTGCTTACGAAGTATCAGGCAAAATCTATTGTGGTAAACACCCACATTGGCGACACCGACGTATTTACTATTGTTTCAGATGAGCAGATTGCTTATATCAATTATCTGAAAGCTAATAAAGGCACAATTATTTTGACTAAAACTATTGAGATAAAGAAGAAGCTAGACGAAAGCGATGAAGATATTCTCGCCCTGATGATAGTGGAATTGCGGGAACGCTACCTGAGTGCTACCAAAGAGGTTTTGACCAATATTGAGATTCCCATTTCGCTGGAGGGAGTGGCGATTACCGTTCCTAAAATCGGCGATAAGCGCAAACTAGTCGATTTATCTATCAAAAATGCACTGTACTACAAGCGAGAACGAGTCAATCGGGTACAGGAATATCAGCAACGGGTAAACCGGGTGGTACTTAAGCTACAGGAAGATTTACGCTTAAAACAGCCTCCCATGCACATTGAGTGCTTTGATAATTCTAATCTACAAGGCTCAAACCCAGTAGCCTCAATGGTTTGCTTTAGGAATGGGAAACCTTCTAAAAAAGATTATCGGAAGTTCAATATCAAAACAGTAGTGGGACCCGACGATTTTGCTTCTATGCACGAGGTCGTATTCCGCCGATATAAACGTTTATTAGAGGAAGAACTAGAACTTCCTAACCTGATTGTCATTGATGGCGGAAAAGGCCAACTAAAGGCGGCCTGTCAGGCATTAAAAGACTTAGGAATCTACGGTGATATTCCCATTATTGGCATTGCCAAACGGTTAGAGGAAATCTATACCCCCGAAGACCCCTACCCGCTGCATATTGATAAGAAATCTGAATCCTTAAAGCTGATTCAGCGGGTAAGGGACGAGGCCCACCGCTTTGCCATTACCTTTCATCGGAAAAAACGCTCTAATGCTGCCCTGCGTAGCGAATTAGAGGATATTAAGGGTATTGGTCGAAAAACTGCTCTATCACTACTCAAGAACTTTAAATCAGTAAAAAATATTCGGGAAGCTTCTGAAGAAGATCTGGCTCAGTTGGTAGGAATCTCTAAGGCGAAAACCCTTAAAGAAGCACTACGGCAATAAAAAAGGAACCCGAAGGCTCCTTTCTTAGAAAAACATTTGTGCTATGGAAGAAAATTAATATTCCCAAAGTTCGTGTTCGCGCTCTAGCATATCGTACTCGTATTCCAGTGATTTTAACAGAGCCTGACGCTTGTTTCCATCAGTCATATCCACAATCCGTTCGTCATCTGGGTTGGAATACTTCACTACGTGAGCATTGAATAAACGCAAGTCAAATGCATGTTCTAAGTTAAGATGCTTTGCCCCGTTGCGAGGGTTTACCCATACTGCCACTTCAGGGTTATCCTGAAATACCTTTACTAAGTCTTTGTATCGGAAAGAAGCTACTTCTTTCAATAGTCCAGTATTTGGGAAGTTCTCCGGGGGGAGAATCAAGGTAACTGCCTGAATATCGTAGTACTGTCGCCCTCGCTCCTTATCGAAGATCACATCCTCAACAATCTCAACAATTGATACATCCTTAGGGGCAAACAAATAGCTCTCAGCTTGGGGTGCCGCATTTTCTGCCCCCCCCATATCAGTTCCTTCTGCTCCTTGCCCATCATCATCGCTGCTACCCCATCCGTCATCATCGCTGCTACCCCAACCATCGTCAGCTGAATCGTCCTGACCAAAGCCCATTGCAATTTCTTCTTCACTCAAGGCTGGACCATCCATCGGGATAGTAAGGTTCTCAATGAATTGTTCTTTGGACATACGGGTTGATACTGAATCGTTGGTGTACGGATACAAGGTTCCGTTCATCACTGACTCGATAATCACGCGAGTAATCCGACGGTTTTCGGAGAAAAATGGTTTGTTCTGCTTTTCTTTCAAGTCCATCCGTCGCCATACTCGGGTTCGGTACAACTGATCTGAAGTATGGATTGGCCGGATAGAATTATCGTTGAACCCTTCTTCGTTGTAACCATCGTTCGTTTGGGCCTGCGATACGCTAATGGTACTTAGCGCAATGATTACTGCCCCGACGAACTGTTTTACCAATTGATTAATACTCTTCATAACACCTGTTTTTTCTGATAAAGTAGACTGACCTTTCGGCCAGTCTCTATTGAATACTGTTTATTTGATAGGGACGGTAATTGTTGAAGCTGACGATCCCAACCGTACATCTTCCCGCTCACCACGAGAGTTCATCCGCTGAACTTTTTTCACATCTACTACAATCCGATCGCCAGACTTAGCCTTACTGATAATACTATTCAGGTTTGCTGACTCATTGCTGAAGTTAGCTTTACCCACCGGACGACTTCCTCGTGCCAAAATGATCTCAGCATCAACTACTCGGTAACGAGCCTCCTTAGGCAGTACGCTAGCGAAATCCTCATCCGAAACGGCTTTTACCGTAATGCTACGCAGACGGTTAGCGGCCTCACCTTGCTTCAAGTTCACTGGCTTGTTACCGGGTCCGTAAACTTCAATGGTAGGCTTAGGAATTGGCTTCACGCGGAAAGACTCGGTACCGATTCTAAAACCGTTGCTACTTACTGTTAAATTAACTTTAGCGGCCTTAGGGATCACTGTAACTTGTCCAGTCTTAGCTCCAGCAATGGCAGTTCCACCACTAGCGGTAAACGAAGGCTTGTAGGTAGAACCTAAAGCAGGTACGTTCACTTGCAGATCGTTAGCACAGTTCAAGTAAAGCGCCTGCATTGCCTGCGACTGTACCTGAATTACTGGCTTGGTTACAAAGTAAGAGAACGTCTCTTCGTAAGTCTCTGACTTTCCACCTTGATCAAGTTGGATAGTAGCCTTAAACTTCTGCTCAGCCCGATTGTCTTTATCGTACTTGCTTGCACTAGCCGGGAATTTGATTTTTCCCATACCACCTTCTACCGTAACTGGCTTACCATTGACCATCATCTTAGGTATCATTCCTGTAGAAGAAGCCGCGATAAATAAATCAGCTTCGTACGTAGTTCCAGCCGCTACCACATTAGACTTAGGGCGTACCATCACTTTAATATCATCAAACTTCAGGTCAGCCGCTCCCACTTTACGTGCCAGATCATCTAAGGCAGAAGTCTCACGAGCTAACACTTTCGTCTTCAGGTCATTCAACGTTGCCAAACCAGCTACCATCGGAGTATTTTGGAAGTTAAGTTCCGCAAAGCTCTTCTTGTTCTGATCGGGATTATCCTTGAAAACTGGATTTTCGTTTCCATTCAAAGCTAATGGATCATACTGTGTTTCCGTTTCTTTAGCAATAAACTGAGCATAGCTATTCAACAGCTTCTGTAACTCATCACCTTGCTTCTGACGTATCATCAAATCAGCAACTTTGTCTTCGTCTTTACCACCTTTATATCCACCACCTTCTTCAGGTCCGCCAGTAATATCAATAAACGTTGCACGATATTCGTCCAATTTATTGACTATTCCATTAGTTCTGGCTCGAACATCTTGAGCCTTCTTGAGAACGGCTACATCCTCTTCACGATCACCAGCGTCAGCTACTGCTTTCTGGATTCGCTCTACTGTACCGTTATTTTTGATCTTGTAACTCTCGGCTGACTGATCAAGACTCTGATCAATAAATACGAAGCGATCCAGAATCGTATTACTTACTTGTAGGGCGAGAAGGGCGGTAAGTACTAAGTACATCATACCGATCATCTTCTGCCGGGGGGTTTCTTTTCCTCCTGCCATGTTGTCCTGTTTTAGCGTTTAGAAATTAATTATTTTTCTCAATTACGCCTTCATTGCGTTCAACATGTTGCCATACACCTTATTCAACGAAGCAATGTTACCGGTCAACGATGAGAAATTCGTACGGAATTGCTCAGCATCTTTGCTAGCTTCAGCCACATTTTCCATAGCTCCGCTCAAATTCGAGTAGAACTTGTTCATTGACTTCAAATGGCTGTTAGCATCCTGAAGCTCCATTTCGTAAACCGCATTCAGAGAAGCCAGATTCTTAGTTACTGCCTGAACCTGGGCATGATACTCCTTCGCATCTTTGCTAGCCGTAGTCATTTCTGACATAGCGGTAATAGTCGTCTCGTACGACTTGTTCATATTAGTTAGTGAATGAGAAGCAGCTCTTACGTTCTTAGCGTAGTCGTTAGTAGCTACGGCAGCATCAGTGATAGTACCGATCTTATTAACCGATTCAGATAAGTTTTTCATGCCCCGTCCCAAGCTATCGATCAATTCACCACCTACTTTAGACTTCTCTAACATGTTATCTAACTTGTTAGCAACTGAGTCTTTTCCATTAGAAATTTGCTTGCGAGTAGTTGCCTGGGCATCACCCGCCAGTTCAGGATAAACCAATGACCAATCATACTCAGCATGCTTGGGTTCAAACGCACTGAATAAGAAGATTATCGCTTCAGTAGTAAGCCCTACTCCTAACATTAGCCCCGCACCGGGTAAATGTAGGATCTTAAACATTGCTCCAACAATAACAATAGCAGCCCCAATTCCATAAATTTTAGGCATGATGCTACCGTACAATAATTCTGAAAATCCACCTTTTTTCTTTGCCATGATGTAAGAATTTTAGAAATAGAATGTTAATATTTGATTATCTGATTAATTGAATTCGTTACCTGCCGAGCGGCCGATATAGGTCATTGCACATCGGAATCCGATGTATGCCGTGGTAGAATCCTTATACTCGAAAGTGCGTGCTCCGGTTTGCAGGAAAAAAGATACGTCTTTCCACGATCCGCCACGAACTACTTTCCGGAATTCGTTAGGATCATTATACGTAGGGTTCAAATCCCAGACAATTGCAGTAGAGGCGGGATTCCAGGCATCTTCGCACCATTCGCCAACGTTACCTGATACATCGTACAAACCAAAGTCATTCGCGAAGTAAGAGGCTACGGGCGCAGTGTAAGCAAATCCGTCATCAAAGTAGTTACCCCGTCCAGGCTTGAAGTTCGCCAACATACATCCTTTAGAGTTACGGATGTAAGGCCCACCCCAAGGGTACTTAGCCATGTCGCGACCACCCCGCGCAGCGTATTCCCACTCAGCCTCCGAGGGCAAGCGGAAGTCAGGCATAATGAACATACCATTACTCTCGCGGTACTCGTTTAGGTAAGCGGTACGCCACTGACAGAATACTTTGGCAGCTTCCCAGTCGATTCCAACCACTGGATAATTATCAAATGCCGGGTGGGAATAATAATACTGCACTAGAGGATCACCCATGTGGTGAGTATAATTCCGTTGCCATACGGTAGTGTCAGGGTAAAGTTCTTCTTCCACGAAGTTAGCTCCCCTACCAATCAGGAACTCATACTCACCCTCACCTTCTTGAAGTTCTTGAATAAACTGGCGATACTCGTTATTAGTAATTTCAGTATCATCCATAAAGAATGCCCCGATGGTTATTTGCTTGTTGAAGCTTACTTGGGTGGCAATGGGGTCTTCGTCAGCCTGACCCATATGAAATGTTCCAGCAGGAATTCGTACCATGCCATATGGTGTAGGCATACCATCGTATTCACGACCTTGCACACCGACTAGCTGCCCAAAGTCTTCGCCGCTACCTCCAAAAAGGCCACAACCCTGCAACGCTAATAGCGCACAGATAGATAAGACAGCACTGCTGCATCGAATAGATTTACACATAACACAAATTGTTTTATAACATACACGTTAATACGAACACAAATATTGTAAATGTTCTCAATAAGAACGAACTAAAAACACCAGAATTCCTGCGTTGTAATATTTTCCTGTTTTTAGCACAAAAATTTAACTATACAAATATAGTATTGTATAATTCAAATAATTACTGTCTGAACCGAGGAGTCCTTATAATTTTCTTTTCCCCACCTGAAGAAACCGGTAAACTGTAACTTACCATGATTTCGTGTGATGAAGTGGCTTTTGCTTCAGGAGCTACTACCGTATAATCAAATGCATAGCCTAACTTCAGTGATTTATCCCGGAAAAAACTATACCCAATCATGGCAATTAAAGATTCTTGCTGGCGATAGGATAGTCCTCCCCACATAGTATCATCGTAGGTCGCCATCACACCAATATCAAATGAATATGTATTAAGGTCTGACTGCACCAATACTGATGGGGTAAGGCGAAGCTTATACGTTGGTTCATAATCAAAGCCCCCCATCACCGTCATATGATTCTGAAGGGGGTTATTCAATGTATCTATTCCGGTAAAATCAAACTGAGCCTCAAGTAAGTGTTTAAAGCCAATACCAGCGTAAAACTGACGAGCACGATAAAATACTCCGGCTGAGAAATCAGGCCGCATCTGGGAGTCCCGACCAGCCCGACGCAACCTATCATCTGGATCTACCCAGCGATATTGATCGAAATCAATAGTTTGAGAGAACGCACCTACCCGAATACCTAAACTTAGCTTTCCTTGCCCCACTCCTAAATGATACGCAAAAGAGGCTTGAGCTTCCTGATTAGTCAATGGCCCAATGCGATCATTAACAATGTGTAGCCCGAAACCGCTTCTCAATTTTAATATGGGTGCGTTGAGACTCACTACCTGAGTATTAATACCACCACCAATATCGCCGGTGGTTGGTTGATAGCCCGCCCACTGGGTACGGTGAAATGCCGTAATGGTAGTAACCCCCTCTACCCCAGCGTAAGCCGGGTTATAGAATAAGGTATTAAACATGTACTGACTGAACTGGGCACTCTGTTGGGCATACGTCAGAGTGGAACCAATGCTCAAAAAGACGAGTACAATAAGCGGTTTTCTCATACCTAAAAGACTCAAAATTAGGCCTAAAAGTAAAACTCTACCTTCATTTTTTTCTAGCAGAAAGATACTTTTCCATACAACGTATGCTTATTCGTAGAATTGTACTAGCCTTTCAGTATTATTTTTTCACTTCTTGTTCAAGCTTTTTGTTTGCTTCTTTGATATAAAATTCGAGCGCACCCGTCATAGAAGGGGCATTTGGCATGGGGGCTTGAATATCCAACACTAGGCCAGCGTCGCGAACCGCACCCGCAGTTGTGGGGCCAAATGCCGCAATACGGGTTTTATTCTGCCTAAAATCGGGGAAGTTCACTAACAGGGAGTTGATTCCAGATGGGCTGAAGAACGCGATAATGTCGTAGTATACGTCTTCCAAATCTGACAGGTCGGCAGCTACGGTCTCATACATCACTGCTTCAGTATGCTGGTATCCGCCACCTTTTAAAAAGTCAGGAATATCATTTTTCCGAATACTTGAGCACGGAAACAGATACTTTTCGTCCTTATGCTTCTTAAGTATTTCAATTAGGTCTTGCGCGGTACGAAACCCTGTAAAAATCTTACGCTTTCGGATCACGATGTATTTTTGTAGGTAGTTGGCTGTCTGCTCTGATATGCAGAAATACTTCATATCAGCCGGCATCTCTATTCTCAGTTCGGAGCAAATATTGAAGAAATGATCTACCGCATTACGACTGGTGAATATAATGGCAGTGTGGTTGAGTATCTCAATTTTCTGCTTACGGAAATCCTTTACACTAACGGGTTTTACTTCAATGAAAGGTCGAAAGTCGACCTTAATATTGTATTTCTCAGCTAAGTCGAAGTAAGGTGATTTACCGTTTTGTGGCTCAGGCTGAGACACGAGAATGCTATTTACTGGAAAAAGTCTGTCATTGTTGATCTTGCTATCACTCATGCTTATACCTCTTGTTTTATTACAAATTATCGAAAACTACCGGGTCAGTGACATTTTGCAGCAAAGCCCTTAAGTAGAGCGATGACCCCATATACCAAACAACCATTTCATTTGAGCGAAACGAAATCCAGCTCAAATTAATTCTACTAATTATAGAATAAACACTCAACCTATAAGTAGCTTAAACCCAGCCAATAGCGGGAGAATTTCTGCAACGCAAATGTATGAAAATAAATATATATTTCTAAACGACGCATTCCGGGACAACCGGAAATACAAGATTATAATCCGGAATAGTGCAAATAGCAAAAACCCATAAACTAGACCTCGAAGGTAGATTTCCTGGTCAAACTGAAGGTTAGGGAAGAAGCACATAACGGCTACGAACACTACTGTCCAGAACACTAGTGACATTCGCATAAAGTCAAACATGTGCAAGTACTTCATGGCACGTAACTGAAACAATGATCCCAATAACATTAGTAACAGGTATTTTACCCAGATGATAGTAAATATGATAAGTGCTAGTTCCCCCCATAGTAGTAAATATCGGGAAAAAGAAGATGGTGGCCACGCGATATAAGAAGAAGCAAAAGACAGTTCAGTAGTTGAAGGCACAATAATGATTAGCAAAAAAGCAATCAGTAAACAGTATTGTATCAGGAAGGCAATATGAGCTTCGGTTACAAGTTTAATCCGGGTATCATCTTCCCGTACCTTGGAAGAAAAAATGCGCGGTATGTTATATATAATCTTAAAATTTTTACCATATTGATATTTAAGTATTGCGTAAAAAGTTAGTAATACTAGCAAGCCCATAACAAAAAAATTCATTTTAATGGCAGCAGCTCGGGCTACAACTGAATTTTCCTCTGCCTGATACTGTCCCATGCCTACAACTTCAATACTTACTCTCTCAAAATCCCTCTGCGCCTGAAATATAGCCAGGAAAACTGATTTGGCATGGTGGTTTTGTAAACTATCAATACTAAGGAGCACACAGTCTGGACGGTCAAAGTTTTCAACTAGTTGCTGATCGATGAGTAAAGAGCTATTTTGGGGAACACAACAGCGTAAGTAATTCCCTTGAAATCGGGACAAATTAATTGGAGCCCCAATGACTACCCCTTTTTTCTGACCAGTAATATGAGGAATATAACGATTATCTTCATCTACTGTAAGCCACTCGGAACGCAGATCTTTTACGACAAAATATTCAGCCTGTCCTTCGCCAGACTGCCCCAATAAAGGACTACTCAGTACCAATAATAGGTTTAGTAAAAGGCTATACTTTGTGGTCATCTCACTTAATCTGAATACACGAATCATACCGCGCCTGATAATTACCCCTTAATTACACGTAAGTTTTTGAAAGGGCTCGGTTTAGAAACGGCTAATATAGCCAAAATGTACCTTAGAAGCAGAAAAACTCAAAGTCTGATTACTCGATCTGCCTAGCGCATAAACCAAGCTGAACAATCCGGCTGAGGTACTGAGGCTAATTCCCGCTCCTAGCCCTAAAGGAGTATCCGTTGAGTATCCTTCTGGATTATTTTGCTTTACCCAAGCTTGGTCGTAAAACGCGAATATGTACGAGGGAAGCGCATTTTCTGGCTCCAGCAGCCACCGCAGCTCAAGATTGGAGAGTGCGTACTGGGATACAAATAGCGAGTTGTCGACAAAGCCCCGCAAACTTTTAAGCCCGCCTAAGCGATAAAGCTCATTAGTAAATAACTGTGTATCCATCAGGCCACCCGCTTTCAATCGGTTGTATATTCCTAGCGTAGGCCTAAGCATGTAATATTGAGCAAAAGAAAGTTCACCCGCCCACTGAGTACTTCTCTGATTTTGATAAAATTGTGGGCTCTGCTGTATATCCCTGGCTTGCCAACGTGAGGTACTCTTTTGACCAACCCGCCCGTTCACTGAAAGTAAGTAACCCCGACGGGGAAAAAGTAACTGATCAACCTGATTCCAATCATAACCAACCCCACCACCTCGTACCGATGTGTTTGCTAAAGATGATTGCTCCTCATTGGTAACCACTGTACTTTCTCCAATGAGCCGACTACGGCGCCAGTCGCCAAAAACTCTAATTCGGTGGTTGCCCTTAACTAAATACGACATGGTTAGGTTTGCCTGCTGATTTAGAAAGAGAGTGTCTTCCTTTAACAAATTGAAATTCACCCCTAAACTCAGAGGAGAGCGTAATACATTAGGATGGTCGTATTCTAACGATAACTGCTGGGAAGCAACCTGTAACCGTTGCCAGTTAAGCGCAAACATTTTTCCTGAACGACCCAGATTGCGAAGCAGAATATTTAATTCACCTGTCAGCAATATCTCCCCACCCTGCCCTTCGGTAGGCAGTACTGACAATATACCATCTACCTGACTACTGGCTTGATAAACAAGGGGAAGGTACACATCAGCCACTTCGTTTTGAAAACGAGTTTCCACCGAACCAGTTAATGACAGGAATGGTAACCTCTGTAAGCGGGAGGCAATTTGGGTGAGTTTCTTTTCACTGTATATCGTTCCAGTACGAATGCCCAAGTAAGCTTCCAGAAACTCGGGGTTAATTTTATCCGTACCCTGTATGTTCAATTCTCCAAAGCGGATTAGTGAACCAGGTTGATAATCTAGGGTTGCGGATACTTCTTCATCCTTAATTGCAACATCTGTCAAGCGAATTGAAGCGAATGGATAGCCGTTGTTTTCGGAATATTCCAGGCAATTATCCATCAGCTTCTGAAAATCTGCGTAGCGAAAGGGCTGCTGCAAAAAAAGCTCATCACGATAACCAGAATTAGCTTGAAGGATAGGATCAAGATTGCCAGAACGGAGATACGCCCACTGGAACGGTTTTTCTGGGTGAATCCTGACTCGGTAAGCCAGACTATCCGTTGCGGTAAGGGGTTCAAAATGTGCCTGAAAATAGCCCGCTTGCTGAAGATCGGTGATTACTTTACTAGCAGCCTGATGAGCCTCAGCCTGACTAGGAAAATATGACGAAGAAAGATAAGGTTTTAACAATGCCAATTCAGCTTCGCTACCTTCTACTTGCAACTGCCACTGAGCATTAGCCAGGCTAATTCCTAAGGTGAGCCAATACGTTATACTGAGTACAAATACCCGCATGTATTTGGTTGATCATTGGACTTAAAAATCCAACAAAGCGGGTATAAATACAACCGATTGATTAGCTCATGAAAGGTTTAGCGTAAGATTACACTTTTTCGCGCGGAGCTACTTGAAGAAATCATTAGTGTAGAACATGGAGGTATCAATCTGTCCGATATTCATCGGCACACCGCTTACGTCCTTCAAAACTTTGGTCTCGATCATCCACTCTACAAAATTCAGCCAACGAGTACCATCCATAAATCCCCACTGACCATCTTCTGACAAGATATACGGAGCCAGCATTTGTAGTGATTTTTTGATCATCGGCAGATTTTGCCAATTAGCGTGATCAAAATGCTGGTGTAATAATTCGGCTGATTCTTCCGGTTCTTTCGCAACGTAACGCCAACCTTTCTCCGCGGCTTGCAGAAACGCCTGAATCGCCGAAAATTCTTCAGTAATAAAGTCTGTGTGTGTGATTAACAAAGGCGAGTAACCGTAGGGAATACCGTAGTCACTAAGGACAAACGACCGAAACGAAAGTTTCTTCTCAATCATTGCTTTAGGGCCTTCCCAGGGTAGAAATACCCAAGTGGCATCCGCGGACCGATCGGCCACCGTATGCCACATCTCTAGATAGGCCGGATTAGAAATTTGAGTATCGCCTTGTCCGCCATCGCTCTTTATAAGTTGACGTACAATATCGTCCTCAAAGCGGGCATTGTAGGAGGCAAAGACTTTTCCATCGAGCTGAGCGGGACGTTCAATAGTACTATCCTCCCTAACCACAATGGCGCTAGCATCTTTTTGCAAAGCCGCTGCCACCGCCGTTAGCGGAATTGATTCTTGCAGTGTATTAAAACTGATGACACTCTCTGATGGGCTGATTGCCAAATGAACCTCCTTATTCGCCAACTTCTTGGCGGGGGTAGTAGCGTAATTATCGTCTTCAGGATTGATGAAGATAACGTCCAGCGATTCATCTTTGTATAATCCTTGCGCTTCGGCTACAAAGTAACCCGCGTGTAAGCTGTTAGGTGACCAATCTAAGGCTAGGGATAGTCTCATAATTATTTCAGTTGATAGTTTAACATGACAGCTTTTTAAAGGGAGGATAGTGCCAAATCACAGTTTATTTCCACATCCTCAATTGTTGCTCCTTTACCTCTGTAAAATTCTTGTGCTTTTTCATTCCATCTTGAAACTTGCCACTTCATTTTGTAACAATTTTCATCTCGACCGATTTTCATTACTTGGTCAAACAATTTATTTCCCATGCCTAAACCACGGTATTTCTCTACTACATACAAATCATCTAAGTATATAGCCTTTCCAGTCCATGAATAGTAGCAGATGAAGTATGTGGCAAAACCAACTATCTTCTCTTCATAAGTAGCCACAAGACATTTGAAATGATCTTGATCTCTTAGCATTTGCTCAGGAGTAATCATTACTTTCTCAGGATGCTTTATGAAGGTGGCAAACTCTTTTATAAGTCTGTGAATATCATTAAAATCCGGAGGATTGGCTTTTCTGATATCAAATTCCATTTGTGAAAACTACAGGTTAGATCAATTATCAACAGTCACCAATATTTCATTATTGTAAAGGGATGCTATATCAATTTGTTCGATAGACAGTGGGCTACCATCGTAGTGATTGAGCAACTTGTGGTCACTTAGCCACTGCATGTAAGCACTCCAGCGTTCTTCCTTCATGACTCCCCACTGTTGCTGCTCATTCAGAAAACTAGGGGCGATAACCTGCATGGCTTGGGTGATAAAACCTATGTCTTCAAAATTGGGATGATCTATGTGTTCTACTAGCTCTCGAGCAGTTGCTTCTGGCTCATTAGCTGCTTGCTGATAACCTTTAGCTACCCCTGCCAGGAAAACTTGTAAAGTTTCTGATGCACTTTCTATCGTTTCCTCCCGCACCATCAGAATAGGCGAATAGCCGTAGGGGATTTGGTAATCGTGTAAATGAAAAGCGTTAAGCTTTTTGCCTCTTCGCTCGGCAATTACACCTTCCCAGGGCATAAAGACCCAGGCTACATCAAATTGCTGCTGGAGAAATGCTTCAAACACTTCTAGCCGAGGCGGAGTAATCAAATCAATATCACCTTTTCCGCCGTCTTGCTGGATTAGATTGGTCAATAATTCTCGTTCTAACTGCGTTTTGTAGCCACCATAAACTTTTCCGTCGAGCTGAGCTGGGCGGGTAATTCCACTATCGGGCAAAGTCACAAACGCAGATGTCTCTTGCTGCATCACCGTGGCAATGGCTTTAATCGGATATTGTTCTTTTTGTAGCAGCCGATAATCAAGCAAGTGTTCGGAAGGACTAAGCGCAACATGCACCTCACCTTCGGCTAGTCGCTGGGTGGTTTTCTTTTGATAATTATCAATCTCTACCGAGATATACTCCACTTCCAGATCGCTATCCTCCCATATATTGTCAATTTGTGCGAGATACAGTCCAGCGTGAATCACGTTGGGTGTCCAGTCTAGAGCTACTTTTAGTTTCACGATGTTAGGGTGTTTAAGTGTTATTGTGTTTAGGTGTTATGGTAATGAATGAGTTAACTGGTTGTCATTAGTTACCGTTACTGGTCTCGAGAACGGAAGACCATAAATTCCGTCTTCCCTTTTCCCTTCTCCGTTTTCCATTATTCATCAGTCATTATTTTAAAAACGAAGGCGTAAGATGGCGTATACATGGCGAGGGGGTTGCACAAAATAGCCAGGTACGGTTCTTCCCTCAAACTGTACGGGCTGACCGAAGCTGTAGTATTCAGTATCAAACAGATTATTGGCGTGAATACTGAGGTCGTGCTTGCGGAATTTCGCGGTTAGCTGAGCATCCATCACAAAAAACGAAGGCAAAATCAAATCAGGTTGATTCGTAGGTTCTAGGAAGGATTCACTAACGTAGCGTCCGCTCACAGCAGCAGCTAACCAGTCCGTCAATTCATAACCTGCCGAAACATTGATTAACCATTCAGGGCTAACGAGCGGTTCTACATCACGGAAAACCTGATCAGCCCCTTCGGGAGCAAACTCGTCAATATTGCTTTGCATGTAGGTCAGATTACCTGCGATAGTCCACTTATCCGTCGGGACATATTTACCATCCAGCTCAATGCCACGCCGATAGCTATTCGGCACATTTTTTCGCAGTTGCACAAAGTTTTCAGGAATAAATTCACCAATCGGGGCGATCTCATTTTCAAACTGCATGTAGAAGATATTGGCTTGCCCCACTAACTTTCCTCGGTGAACTCGCACTCCAACTTCCAAATCATTTACATACTCGGCTTTCACGACATTTTCGTCCTGCACACTGGCCAGATTGGATGTATTGATTTGGGTAGAGCCCAGAATATCAAAGCGGGTAGGTTCCCGACCACTGCGCCCAAAAGAAGCGTACGCATCAAGTAGCGAAGTAAATTGGTAGGTTACCCCTACTTTCGGGTTCAGAAAAGTCCAGTTACGGTCGGGAATGCTGGCGGACTGCTGAAGAAAAGCTTCGTCAGGGATAAGGCTCAAGCTAACCGTACGGAGCTGAAGGTCACCAAAGAACATAAGTTGATTCCACTCGTAGCTCACTTTTCCGAATACGCTTAACTCATCCTTTTGCGACTGATCCTGATAATAAGGCTCAGCTACTGTAGGTACGGCAGCTTCCAAATTTTCCCGCCGGAAAGTGTAAGCATGCAAACCACCGTTAACATTCAGTCGCCCGTTATAAGACGTATGATTAAGATAGGTCATTAATCCGTAATGGTCATTGAATAATGGGAAGTTGGTTTGGGTAAAGTTTCCATCCCCATCGGTAAAGCCCGCCGGAAAATCACCCCCAGCTCCACCGTAGTACACTGAAGAAACTGAAGAAGTACGCGGACTAATAATACGAGTGTACTGTAGCTGAATAAACTGCTGCCCGAAATCATCGGTATCATTCTCGGAGACATAATTGGTTCTCGGGTCGCGCTCAATGTCGGGAAGAGCTACTGGTAAGTAGGCCAGTTCATTTTTACTTCTTCCTGTAAAGGCAGTTAGTTTGAGCAAATCTTTCTCACCGAAATAACCACCGGAAAAGAAAAATGAGTAAGAATCCGTGCCCGTATGGTTACGATAGCCGTCGGAAGTAGTGCGTGAAAAGCGGGTGTAAAAAGCCAGATTGTTATCCAACCGTCCGGTTTTCACTTCGCCACTTGCCCGCCAGGTGTTGAATGAGCCCCCTGTCAGTTGAATCTCAGCACTGGCGACACTATCATCCAGGTTCACCGATTCAAAGTTGATAGAACCAGCGTAAGAAGCGGTGCCATTGGTGGTAGTTCCCACTCCGCGTTGCACCTGCACCGAAGAGATACTATTTCCAAAATCGGTAAAATTAGAGAAGAACACTCCCTGATCGATCATATCGTTAAGCGGCACTCCGTTCAGCGTCATATTGATGCGGGTTTGATCGATGCCCCGCAAGCGCATTTGTCCGTAGTTGGTCAATCGTGTACCCGACTCTGAGTAGGTTAGAATTGAGGGGGTAGTTTCTTCCAATACAAATAAAGCATCTTGCCCTACGTACTGCTGCTCAATGGTTTCTCGTTCTACAGTTGTTTGCGTTACTGGAGCTTGCTGGTCGGCCCGAATCGCCTGAATCACCACTTCTTCCAGCGAAGCTGAGGGGAATAATGAAATTGAGTGCTGAACTGCTTCCCCTGCTCCGTTCACTTTAATTTCCCGAACCTGATAACCAACATAGCTGATTCGTAATGTGGCAGCATCTGTGGTTAATTCTAGTTGATACTTTCCTTGAAGATCAGTAGTAGTACCCTGCTGGGTAGAAGAAATTTGGACATTTGCTCCCACCAAGGGTTCACCTGTGGAAGCGTCGGTCACCGTGCCGTATACCAAGGTCTGCGCCCAGGTGGATACGGAGAACAAGCAACCTACTAGCAAAAAAGTAGCTAGGATTCTCATAGTACGTTTTGATAAAAATGTTGAACAACGAAGGCACTTAGCCTTCTCAATTTCCCTGCGCTGGCATTACCCAGATCAGGTGGTAAGGGTATAATCTCAGCCCGTTGTATTGAGGCACCCCTTGCTGCAACTAACGCCGAATAGCAGTTAGCTAACTGAAATGCGAAAGTAGAGGAGAAATGTTAAGAAAGCAAGTGATCAATCGCATTTGTAGCCTGAACCAACCTAGCCAAAGGGCTACCTTGAATTATCAGATTGGGTTTACCCGCTAAAGCCCGCTCATAAAATTTAAACAATTCATCCCGGTCGGCCGGATTCTCCCGCAGTAGATCAGGCTCCCAGGGAATATCAGGGGCACAGAGTAAATACAGGTCAACCGGGCGTCGCTCAATTTGCGCTAGAATCCAGGGGTGGCAGCGTTTGTAGCGGTATTCGCTCCAGATTTTAATAACCACAAGACTGGTATCGCAGATTAGTAGACTAGGCTTATCTTTTGCTACTTCATCTTCCCGCTTTATTTGCCCTTCAGCTATTTGCAATAAGTCTTTTTCCTGATACGGACGTCCCAAGTCGTTGAGGTAGTCGCGAGCGTATTCGGGTATCCAACCCACTTGGTAGTGCTCAGCTAATGCCTTTGCCAGCGTAGTTTTTCCGCTGGATTCCGGGCCAGTGGTTACTACTTTAATCATGAGCAATAGCTAAAGATTGACGCCACTGGTAATAACCGTAAGTCGCTAATCCCAAATATAAAAAGTACAGCAATGCCAACAGGTATAGTTCTTTCACTACGTAGATACCCGACGCTACCGCATCTACCACAATCCAGAGAATCCAATTCTCCAGCTTTTTCTTCGCCAACATATACTGGCCAACCAAGCTAAACGCCGTGGTAAAAGCATCCCAGTAGGGTAAATCTGCATCGGTGGTCTGTTGAAAAAAGTATCCAATTCCGGCAGTACCTAGGACACCAATCGCTATTAGTGAGATAAGCAGAGCAGTACTGATGTGGGTAACCCGCAATTCCGACTGATTCCTTCCTCCGTACAACCATTGGTACCAGCCGTAGAACCCTAAAACGACGTAGATAACGTGCAATCCCAGATCAGCATAAAGCTTGACTTGGTAGAATAGAATTCCACTTAAAACTACCCCAACAATGCCCGTCGGCCAGCCCCAAACAATTTCCTTAGTGTTGAAGTACACCGCCACCAATCCGAAGACCACCGCGAAAAATTCGATCCAATTCCACTCCATGCTGCAAGCTTACGGAGGAATTCCTTATAAGACAAGCGACGACAAATCAGTTCTCGACTATTAAAAATGGATCAATTTGATTAGTATTGGCTAACAACCTAACTATGCTATGACTAGATTTCTGACCTTTCTTCTCAGTGGACTACTTTCTACTCTATTTATTTTCTCGTGCTCCAGCCCATCGGAAACCTCGCAGGAGGCAGCAGAAGAAAAAGCCGTTCGTTCGGCAGATATTATTGTTTATGGCGGCACTTCGGCTGCCGTGACCGCCGCAGTTCAGGCAGCGAAGATGGATAAATCAGTCATTGTAGTTTCACCCGATAAGCACCTCGGCGGACTCACTGCGGGCGGGTTAGGCTGGACGGATACGGGTGACAAGTCGGTGATCGGTGGACTAGCCCGGGAATTTTACCATCGGGTATACCAACACTACGACCAGGATTCAGCCTGGCAGTGGCAGCAACGCTCGGAGTATGGCAACCGGGGACAAGGTAACCCCGCGATGGATGGTGAGGAACGAACGATGTGGATTTTCGAGCCTAACGTAGCTGAACGGATTTTTGAAGATTTGGTAAAAGAGTATGAAATTCCGGTTTACCGTGATGCCTGGTTAAACCGGGAAAGTGGTGTGACGATGAAAAACGGACAAATTACCGCTATTGAAACGCTAGACGGGCAGCGTTATGAAGGAAAGGTATTTATTGATGCTACCTACGAAGGCGATCTGCTGGCTGCCGCCGGAGTAAGCTACCACGTAGGGCGAGAGGCAAAAAGCGTATATGATGAAGAATGGAACGGGGTGCAGACTGGAGTGCTGCATCATCACCATTGGTTTGCTGCCGATATCAGCCCCTACATCGTTCCGGGCGATTCTAGCAGTGGATTACTACCGCTTATTTCCGCTGAACATCCGGGTGAGTACGGCTCAGGCGATGATAAAATTCAGGCGTATTGTTTTCGTATGTGTCTGTCTAACCATCCTGATAATCGGGTAGCTTTTCCCAAACCAGATAACTACGACCCGGGTCAGTACGCCTTGCTCGCTCGGGTATTTGATAGCGGATGGCGCAGTACCTTTAATAAATTTGACCCCATTCCTAATCGTAAAACCGACACCAACAACCACGGCCCATTCAGTACCGATAATATCGGCATGAATTACGATTACCCCGAAGGTAGTTACGAACGTCGTCAAGAAATTATCAAGCAGCACGAAGATTATCAGAAAGGGCTAATGTACTTCATTGCTAACGATCCGCAGGTGCCCGAAGAGGTACGAGAGGATATGAGCCAGTGGGGTTTGGCCGCCGATGAGTTTACCGATAACGGAAACTGGCCTCACCAAATTTACGTACGCGAAGCCCGCCGGATGATTGGCTCCTTTGTGATGACCGAGCAGGAGGTGCTGGGCAAACGCGAAGTGCCCAAGCCCGTTGGCATGGGTTCCTACGCAATGGACTCCCACAACGTGCAGCGTTACATTAAACCCGATGGTTACGTACAGAACGAGGGCGATATTGGCGTAAAACCCGACCGCCCCTACAGTATTTCCTACGATGCCCTCACTCCCAAGCGGGAAGAATGCCAGAACCTGCTGGTTCCAGTCTGCGTCTCCAGTTCCCACATCGCCTTTGGCTCCATACGAATGGAACCGGTCTTCATGATCCTTGGTCAAAGTGCCGCCACCGGAGCAGTATTAGCTATCGATAATAATATTTCGGTTCAAGAAGTTGACTACGGACAGTTAGAGGCGAAGCTTATTGAAGATGGGCAAGTGCTAACGCAGTAGATTAACTCAGACTCGGGTACTTAATTTAGCTGAAAAATTACCGCTTTTGAAGGCTATCCGTTAAGGATATAAAGTTATTATATCTGTTGATTAATTCTTTTTCGCTTTCAATAAAGTCAGAGATGATAATATTCAATTGATTTTTTCTATCAACTCTACGATCACTTATTGCCATTTCCGGCGAATACAAAAAATTATAGAATGCTTCAGAACGTACTTCAACATCTTTTTGGCCAGAGCTAATCCTTGATAAAGCTACGAGTAGCTCAAAGTCTAGCGTATTAATATCTTGACTACCCAGTGTAGATTCCCAAGAGATTGTGTACACCTCTGGAAAACCAAAACCACCAGCCTTATAGAATAGCTCTATTGCTGGAAGCTCGGAATTTTGCAAATAGGATCGTATAGTATCAAGTAAAGGCTGTTGCCGACTCTGAACTATATACTCCATATCATCCCGGCGTTTGGCAAATTCCCCCACTAAGTTTTCTAGTAAAGTATCTGTTTGCTCTTCTTCTTTCAAATTTTGTCGGTAGTCATTGATGAGAAGAGCAATCAGTATTCCCAGTATTACTGGAATCAACTCAAAACCTATCTTTCTGAGCATCTTAGTAAATGCCTTACTTACCTTGCGCATCACTAACTATTTTAAATTGGTTTGCAAATAGGATCGTCATTTTAGTCTTTTAAAAAAATCAATTTAGCTTAGTTAAACCCAACTGATAAATTAGAGTTAAACTTCTAATAATAAAAAACATCATGACCCAAGCAAACTGGACAACGGTTAAAGAGTACGAAGATATTACTTATCAAAAATCGGGTGGTGTCGCCCGCATTGCGTTGAATCGCCCGAACGTGCGAAACGCTTTCCGTCCTAAAACGGTAGGCGAGTTGTTTGAAGCCTTTCTGGATGCCCGGGAAGATACATCTATCGGCGTGGTGCTACTTTCGGCAGAAGGGCCATCTACCAAGGATGGAGTTTACGCTTTTTGCAGCGGTGGCGACCAGCGGGCCCGTGGCCATCAAGGCTACGTAGACGATGACGGCATGCCTCGCCTCAACATTCTGGAAGTCCAACGACTCATCCGCTTTATGCCTAAAGTAGTCATTGCCGTGGTACCCGGTTGGGCAGTAGGCGGCGGCCACAGTTTGCACGTAGTTTGCGACCTAACTTTGGCTAGCAAAGAACACGCTATTTTTAAGCAAACCGATGCCGATGTCACCAGCTTCGACGGGGGCTACGGTTCAGCTTATCTGGCTAAGATGGTAGGGCAAAAGCGCGCCCGGGAAATTTTCTTTTTGGGTCGAAACTATTCTGCTCAGGAAGCCTACGACATGGGCATGGTCAACGCCGTCGTGCCCCACAACGAACTGGAAGATACCGCCTACCAATGGGCGCAGGAAATTCTAGAGAAGTCACCCACCTCCATCAAAATGCTCAAATTCGCCTTCAATCTCACCGACGACGGTATGGTAGGACAACAGGTATTTGCCGGAGAAGCCACTCGCCTGGCCTACATGACCGATGAAGCCAAAGAAGGGCGCAATGCCTTTTTAGAAAAGCGTAAGCCTGACTTTAAAGACATTAAGTGGATTCCCTAATTTGGTGCCGTGGTTGTAAAGTGTTATTGTATTATAGTTTTAGCTTAGGATTAATTCATCCCGGCAATCAATCGCAATCCATCCAGCGTAAGCCAGGGTTCTACCCGGTTGAAACGCTGGGTTAGTGGGGCAACTACTTCGGCTAGCCCCCCGGTGGCAACGACTTCTACCGAATCAGCTAGTTCGGTCTCAATTCGGCTCACTAGCCCTTCTACCAAGCCTATGTACCCCAGCACAATACCCGACTGAATGGCGTGGGTAGTGTTCTTTCCCAACACCGATGGCGGTGGAGCCAGGGGAACGAACGGAAGCTGAGCTGTATTAGTGGAGAGGGCTTTCGTGGCTGACTCTAGTCCAGGAGCGATAGAAACCCCCTGAATCTCCCCCACTTTACTGACAGTAATAACAGAAAGTGCTGTCCCAAAATCTACGATAACACAGTTAGCATGGGTAAGCTGATGACCCGCTACAGCATTCGCCAATAAATCAGTTCCTAGTTCGTGTGGATTATCGGTAGCCACTGTAAGCCCAGTTCGCAGCCGAGCACTGATGACCAGTGGTTGCTGCTGGGTAAGTCGGCCGAGCATCTGCTCAAAAGCAGTAGTAAGCGGTGGCACCACGCTGCTAATCACCACCTGTTTCATAGTGTCGGGCTGAATTCCCGCATGAGCCAGCAGTGCCCTGAATTGTATTGCGTACTCGTCTGATGTTTTGTTGGGCTGCGTACTTAACCGCCAATGGTGTATCCACCCTTGGTTATAAATACCAAAAGCGATATTTGAATTACCAATGTCTACCGCCAGTATCAAAATCAGGAAATGAGTTGGTTGACGAACAATGACGAATATGGCAGGTTCTTAGCACATAAGCAAACTGATTAATTTATGCAAATAGACGATAATACCATTGTGACGATGAGCTATGAACTGCGGGAGCGCGATCAGCAGGGGCCAGTAATGGAAGTGATGGATACGGCCTACCCTTTTATCTTTTTCTACCCTTCCAATAACTTGCTACAGTCATTTCAAGACCGGATTCGGGGGATTCCAGCGGGTGAAGAGTTTGAGTTTATCATCCCTAGTAGAGAGGCTTACGGATCACATCAGTCAGAAAATGTGATAGATATTCCGATTGAACGGTTTGTGGTAGACGATGAAATGGCAGATACCATTCGGGATGTGGGGCAGTACGTAGCCGTAACCGGGGAAGATGGACAACAGCGCAACGGATTGGTAGTAGAGAAAAAACCAACGCATCTGAAAGTGGACTTAAACCACGCAATGGCTGGAAAAGACTTACATTTTTCTGGCAGAATCTTATTCGTGAGGAACGCTAAGCCCGATGAAATCATCCAAAAGCGGTACATTATGCCCGACGGTATCCGGTTTTGATAAATTTACACTTTTAGATCATCACCTACGGGGCACTGCCAGGATTAGTATGATAAATTAGGGGAGATTGTACCATTGATTAAAATTAGCATCTTTGCCAAACGGAAATCCTAACGCACCACAATTGTAGTGATCCATCGCCAAGCTACGTGCTGTAAATTCATTATTGCCTTACTCGGTCTTCTTAGCACCACCCACTGCTTCGGTCAAATACTGAATGTTGAGAAAAACCGAGTAAAGGGTGACTCAGCCAATTATTTTTTGGGTACGATAGGACTAAGTTTCAACGCCAACAATCAGAGCCTAACTGCTGAAGGAACCGAACAGACGTTTGTAGGTCTCACTGCAAACTCCGATGTAGCGTATTTTTCCACTTACCATAACTTCTTACTAATAGGTCAGTTACAGTACAACGCTACCAACGAAGCTGCCATCAACAGCGCAGGCTATGGTCACTTCCGTATCAACTGGCTACGGAAAAATATCATTTCTTACGAAAGTTTTGCCCAGGTTCAGTACGACCAAGGACGGGGCATGGGAGCTCGACAGCTAGTTGGAGGCGGAGTACGATTTCGCATTTATCGTGAAGAAAAGTCGAGCTTGTTTGCTGGAACCGGCGTTATGCGCGAGCGGGAAGAATGGGAACGTCCCGATGGCGAGGGTGGTCTGGTAGAAATTTCACTCTGGAAAAGCAGTAGTTATCTTACCAGTCGGTTACAGCTACGTGAAAATATTGCATTCGGTTCTATTGTGTATTTTCAGACAGGCTACGACCCAGACCGGGAATTCTTCCGTCACCGCATCAGTGCCGATTTGAATATTCTGGTCAACATCACCTCCAAACTTGCCCTGCAAACCTCCGCGGGTTTAGCTTACGAAAACCGCCCGATTGTGCCGATCCCCAAATTCGTGTATCGGGTTACCAATGGTCTTCAGTTGAGTTTTTGATAGACATAGTTCTTAGCTACGTTCTGAATTTTGTTTAAATAACCTATTAACCAGTGCTACACCAACTTCCCAAGTCACAATTGAAAATAGAAGAGTTGTAAGAAGGTAACTTGTATTGGCTTGATAATCAGAAATAAATTTAATACTGCCCCAATCAATAATTCTACGATACTGGTACTGTATTACGAAGGACGAAAAAGTTATTAAAATTGAAACTACTGCTATCCACCCAGTCCATTTATTTTGCTTTAAGCCACTCAGTTTACGGTAAATCATCAAATTAAAAGCTAAGGCAATTAAAACAGTGAACTCTTCTCCGATTCCAGTCAGAATAAGTCCGATTACGAAGAAGACTACTCCTAAGTTAAGATAGCTCCTTAGTCTATAAGTTACGTCCATCTATTACTACTCGGAGTTAAAAACTTTTCGCTTCCTCGCTCATAAATCAGTTGCTTGGTTTTATCTATACTAGCCCTTAGGTACGGATTTTTTATGGGTTGACCTGTTAGTAGATCAACTTTTCGAGCAAACAGATCTTCCAAGGATTCCCACAAAGCAATCAATTTCTCACCTCGTTCTATCGGTGACATTTCTTCTAACTCTACCAATAAATCTAAATCACTTTTTTCAGGATCAAACCGCTCGGTAATGACTGAACCAAATGCATACAACCGCTTTACTTTAAACTGTTCACACAATTCGTTAAGGTTAGCGATATTTTGTTCTATGATGAACGGGACACTCATGTAGTTACCTATTTGTCAAAGTCCAGAACCATTGTACATATTATGGTAATCGGTGCGAGTATAGTTGGGGTAGATGGTGAAGTATTTATCGGCTACTTTTTCATAGATCGCCTGACGAAGTTTGTCGATGTTGATTTTCTGCTCGGCCGAGATAAAGATAGTTTCTTCCCCATTTTGCCCTAAGTAGGTTTTTTCCAGTTCCTCCAATGTGACCGGAGGCTGGTAATCATACTCACCATTATCCTGTCCGTTCATTTCGTGCTTAGAGTTCAGTAGTTGGTCTACTTTGTTAAATACCAGTAACGTGGGTTTATCGGCAGTACCAATTTCAGCTAATGTTTTGTTCACAATCTGAATTTGCTCCTCAAACAAAGGGTGGGAAACGTCCACTACGTGCAGCAGTATATCCGCCTCTCGAATCTCGTCCAAAGTAGATTTAAAGCATTCTATTAGGGTATGAGGCAGTTTTCGAATAAACCCTACCGTATCAGTAAGCAAAAATGGAATCTGATTGATGACAACTTTACGCACGGTAGAATCTACCGTGGCAAACAACTTATCTTCGGCAAATACATCCGATTTAGAAAGCAAGCGCATCAGCGTAGACTTACCTACGTTGGTATATCCGACCAGTGCTACCCGCACTACCTTCTGGCGCGATTTACGTCGGGTGGCACTTTGTTTATCCAGTTTATCCAGCTTCTTACTGAATAGGGCAATCCTATCCCGGACAATCCGGCGGTCAGTTTCCAGTTCTTTTTCTCCCGGCCCCCGCATACCAATTCCCCCTTTTTGTTTGGAAAGGTGCGTCCACATCTTGGTCAACCGGGGTAAAATATACTGATACTGAGCGAGTTCTACCTGCGATTTTGCTTGAGCTGTTTTTGCCCGGATCGAGAATATATTTAGAATGAGCAGGCTACGATCAAGTACCTTGCACTTGAGTGCCAGCTCAATATTTCTTACTTGCGATGGACTAAGATCATCATCAAAAATGACCATATCTACTTCGTGAGCTTTCACATACTGCTTTATTTCTTCAAGTTTTCCTTTACCTACAAAAGTAGTAACGTCGGGCTTTTCCAGCCGTTGGGTAAATCGCTCCAACGTAATTGCTCCCGATGTCTCGGCCAGAAATGCCAGTTCATCCAGATACTCGTGCGTTTTATGTTCCGGCTGTTTCTGATTAATCAAAGCGACCAGCACCGCCGTTTCCTTTTTGTGAGAGGTTGAAATAGGTTCTATCATTCAGTTCTATCAAATGCTACAATGTTCTAATTATAGAAAAAAGTTTAGCGAAATAAAGTTCAGGAATTGGTGTCATAGTGCGGTAGTGTTAGGGTGTTATAGTACCAATGTATTCTTGTGTTCTAAATCAATGAACTCTGAACTCACAAACTCAAAACCCTAAACACACGAACACCTAAACACAATAACACCCTAAAACCGTATCATATCGGCCGGAGATTACTCTGACGAATGTAGGCGGTCTCGCCATCCCACTCAATTTTAGCCCAGACATCATCTTGTCCTCTCATTTTGACCCGGTGCCCTTTCTCACTGATATGCAACACATCAGCCCCCGAAGATGGCCCGTTCATAATCGGTACGTAGTCATTCATAATGATGGCCTGCGATGGAGTGACCGAGTAATTAGTTACGTAGAACAGTAGTCCGGTGGACAACAGCATTCCTAGTCCCAGACCGTAAGGACGCAGCTTTCGCTCTGCTGGTTTACGCAAGGCGGCGTAAGCTAGCAATATCAGCAACAGGGTGCAGATTCCGAAAATGAGGTAGTAACGGTACTTGCGAATTAAATTGTGAAACAAGTCATAGTCCGTATATTCGTAGCCGCTCAGTTGGTGTTCTGCCGAGAGTTCCTGCATCTTCTCGATAGCCATTTCGTCAGAAGAAGCCAGATAATACTCATTTAGATAGTACAGGGCTTCGCTGTATTCGCCCAGACTTTCCTGGATAAACGCCATTTTGAGTAACATGGCAGAGGAAGCCTGTTGCTGCTCAAAAAATACCTGTTCGTACAAACGAAACGACTCGGTATACTGCCGAAGCTGATAAAGCGAATCGGCCTGCCCGAGCACCGGATTGTTGTCAGGATTTGCCCAAACTATTTGGGTTCCCAACGTGTTAGCATACACCAAGGCGAAGGCGATTGCAAATTTGCGAAGCACCTTTTGGAAATTCATCATGAGCCTCTTACCTTTGCATCGCAATTACGGATATCGCTCATAGAAAAGCAATTTCGACCTGCGATTTAGAATCAGTAGCTCAGTTGGTAGAGCAACGCCCTTTTAAGGCGTGGGTCCTGGGTTCGAGCCCCAGCTGATTCACAGAAAGCCGTTTAGAACCTTCTAAATGGCTTTTCTTTTCTACCATACTTCTCTCCGAAAACGATAGCCATATCATTGCCTTCGGTAGCCTTTTTTTTGCCCCCAAGACAGAAGAAGGTTACACCCGCCATTCGCAATCCGGCCTAAAAAAGAAATATTAGCTGTAATCAAGTACAAAGTAATGTTTTACCCGAATTACTACTGAATCAGAACGCTGAGGAATAGATATTTGGGTTGTGAGAAGTAGAAAAGATATAGGAGTATTCTTCGCTATTTTTGTCCTTACATCATCAATTTCCATCACCTTTCCGTGGAAAGCCAGTTTAGGGCAAACGGTAGTAGGCATGGGGACCGATTCGCCCAATCCCAATGCCGTGTTAGAATTGGTAGCTAAAGATAAAAATCAGGGATTATTAATTCCTCGGCTTTCTGAAAGTAATATAGCTACCCTAGCACAACAACTTACTTCTCGCGATCAGGGCTTGTTGATATTTGCTGAAGAACAGGGTAAGTTTTGCTACTGGTGGAACGGTACCTGGAACGTGCTCAACGTTACTTCTGAAAGCGGTACTGGTAGTCCGTCAACCCCCGAAAACCCAGTGTATCAATCGGGCGAAGGCATTACCATTGAAGGTCAAACCGTTCGTAACACAGGCGACCTAGATAGCACCAACGAATTGCAGAGTCTTGCTTCGGTTCTGAACCAGGGGGCTGATGCTAACCAACAACGCATTACCAATGTGGCAAACCCAGTCGACAGTCAGGACGTAGCCACCCGGGCATTTGTGCTGCAACAACAACAAGATTTGTTAATGGAGGGAAATACCCTATCGTTTACCGACAATAGCTCCCCGGTAAACCTGTCTGCCACTACACCTTCCAATGGACAGGTACTCACCTGGATTAATGCCTCTAACCAATGGGAGTCGAGATCCGTGCCGGGGGCAACCCCATATACGGCGGGCACCGGTATTTCCATCGACGGAAGTAATCAAGTTATTAATACCGCCCCCGACCAGGCGGTAACGCTTAGTGGCAACGGCTCAGTTACCATCGGGGGCACCTATCCTGACTTCACAATTAGTGGTACCGACTCGGTAGATGATGCCGATAACAGCCCGACCAACGAAATCATTACCTCTACGAGCTTAGAGGCGGATGACATACTCCGTATCGAAGAAGCGGGAACCAACCATACTATTGATTTATCGAGATTTCAAAAGAGGGCACTGCCCGAGGGGGAGTTGTTGATAGGAAATGTCTCGGGAGTTGCTACTCCAGTAAGTTTGTCGGGCGATGCCACGCTCAATGCCGATGGCACACTGACCATTACCCTGGATGCAGTGACTACTGATAAAATTATCAATCAGGCAATTACCACGGCTAAGTTAGCCAACAACGCAGTGACTCGGGAAAAGATAAATAGTAATGTTGCGGGAAGCGGTCTAAACCAAGCCGCTAACGGTAGCCTACAAACCTCTAACACGGCCAGCGGCGAGATTTTGATTGGGCAAGGCACCCAGGCAGCCGCCCGAGCAATTTCCGGAGATGTTATCCTAGCTGCCGACGGTGGCACTACGGTAGAAGGGCTACAAGGCCGCTCAGTGAGCAGTACCGCGCCTTCGAGTGGAGAGGTGCTTACATGGGATGGTTCTAGTTGGGTGCCCGACCATATGAGCGGTGGACCATTTATCGGCGGAGGCGATCAGTGGTACTCAGGTACTGGCACACCTACAGCGCTCAACCCACTTGACGCCGAGAATGGCGACTTTTACTACGAGACTGATAGTCAAATTGTATACTACAAAGAAGGCGGAAGCTGGACGGAACTAGGTGGATTTAACAGAGTCAACCCAGTAAGTGAAGTTAATGGTTTAGCAGACTCTTACCGCACCCCGGTTCTTCTTATTGGTGATGGTGTCCCAAACGATGGTGACGATTTTGGAGAAGATGGTGATTTTTATTACAGCCGGGATAGCGAAAGAATGTATTATCGGTACAACGACGGGAGTACAATTATATGGAGAGAGTTATGACGAGCAATTACCGAGTCGCAATACTTCTGTACTTTGGCATAATTCCCTTAGTAAACTCGGCTCAGGTTAATGTACAGCAGGGGGGCATTCACATAAGTGGATCAGACCCACTCATTACAGTCAATGCTTCATTCATCAACTATGGTACTATTATTCAGCAGGGAACCCTAATTACTGATAGTGATTTACTGAACTACGGAAGTTACAAGGGTACTGAAATGAGCCTGGTTTTACAAGGAAGAGATCAGCGGATACTGACCGATAGCTTGGTACTAGCTCGACTACGCATTACCGGAGGGGGGATCAAAACCCTAGAAGGAAATCTGGAAGTTACTAAAAATCTACATCTAAGGCGAGGCTTACTGCGAGTAGACGATCTCTATCGTTTTTCCTTGAATGAAAATGCTACAGTCACTCAGAATAACGAAAACTCCTACATTTGGGGTAGCATGAGCCACCGGGGCACGGGCAATAAATTTTTCCCGGTAGGCACTCAAGATGCCTACGCCCCACTTACTCTTACTAATGTCCAGGGAAATAACCCGCTGGTGCGAGTACAATACATCCCAGTGGCTGACCAGTCCTTTTGGTCACAAACCCAACTATCCGGAAGCTACCAAGGCTCGCCCATCACAGTTACGTTTCCGACTCAAAACTCCGACTACGAAGCCTATCCCGAGCAGCTAGCCATTACTGCCGGGACTAGCCAGGAGCAAACCGAAACCACCCTAACCAGTGAGTTGCAAGAGGTAGCCCTGCCAAGAATCACGCTTGCCAGTACATCATCCACCGTACTTCCCTGGATTTCGGTAGGATTCTCTTCGGAGGGGGAAGAAATTTACGTACCCAACGCCTTCTCTCCTGAAGCCCCCGACCCCGAGGACCGATCGATTAAAGTCTACGGAAAATACCTGTCAGATGATGATTTTTACTTTGGTATTCAAGACACCTGGGGAAGGTGGGTGTACCAAACTACGTCCCTAGAAAATGCCATGGGCTCGGGCTGGACAAGCTCTCAGGTCAATTCCGATCCCACCCAGTTTCGGTACGTAGTGTCAGGGTATTTTTTATCGGGCACGCCTTTCCAACTCTCCGATACCATAGTAAAGTTCTGATGGTAGACGGGGCAACCGACATATTACCCTACTGGTTTAAGCTGATTTTCCTTCTCGAACTGATCGCCATTCCCTATTTTACCACAGCTCAGCAATTCCCCCTAAGTCAGTACTACGTTTCTCCCATCAACCTGAACCCAGCGTTAGCGGGCAGTTCTACCCAACCCCTCATCATTGCCCAGCACCGATCGCAGTGGAATACTTCTGCCAATAGCTATCCGGTAAGCATTGCCTCCGCCATTTACCCCATCAGTCAACTTTACTCACCACGCGTTCAGACGGGTGGGTTGGGGGCAGCCCTTATTCGGGAATCCACCGGGATGCAGGGGTGGCTAACCCATACCGAAATACAGTTAGCCGGAGCGTATAATCTTCCGTTAGATTTTCGCCAGAAGCACGTCATCTCGCTGGGTATTTCCACCAGCTACCTTCAGCGCAACCTGAATGTTGACAATATCCGCTGGGGCTCGCAGTACGACGCTACGGCAGGTTACAATCCTGGTATTGATCCATCGGTACGGCTCATCCGCGACCGCCGGGGCTACATGTCAGCGGAAGCAGGTATTGTGTGGTCGTACAACAGCTTTAAGAATATACTGATGAGTCCTTGGCAGTGGATGAGTGGCTTGACGATATCGAACATGAACCGCCCCGATATTTCATTTACTGACCAAGCCCAGTCTTTACCCATTGCGTTCACCTGGCACGGCGGGGCTTCATACAGTAAATATTACTGGAAAATTCATCCACAGGCTATGGTCATGTGGCAAGGGGCTAACTACCACCTGAACGTTGGAGCTTACGGTCAGTATCAGATCAGAAAAACTCGACCAAATCAGGCAAACACTATACTAATAGGTGGACTTTGGTATCGTTGGGGCGATGCTATTGCTGTTTCGGGAGGAGTTCTTCACCAAAACCTACAGTTTTCGCTCAGTGCCGACTTTGCCCGCTCCCCCAGTCCCGGTTATCGTAGTGCGGGTGCTGCCTGGGAGGCCGCCATCGTATTTACTGTTCCTTCTAAAAAATCTACTCACCACCGACGTTCTACTCCGCTGATATGAAAAAGCTGCTTCCGTATGTTTTTATCTTGCTTACGGCAGTGCCAGGTTCTGGCCGAGGAAAACCTAACCCAATCCGCCCGCTGTTAAAAACTGCTTACGAGAAGTACAATCAGGGTCACTACTTTGAAGCAGTCGGCTTCTACCAAAAAGTGCTCACTATTGATAGTACCCATAGCGATGCCCACTACTATCTAGCCGAATGTTTCCGCTACTTATTTGAATACCAACCAGCCCTGAGCCACTATCAGCAGGTAGAAAGTGATACTGACAAATACCCGCTATTGGCATTCAACCTGGGATTTGTTTATAAAGTGCTAGGAAACTATACCGAAGCTCAGCGTTTTTTACAGCAGTTTATCCAGTTTGCTACCGGGACAGAAAAGGAACGCTACCAGTATTGGCTACTACGGGCCAATATTGAATTACAAGGTATTGTAAAGGCACAAAACCCGCCAATTAGTCCTACAGTAGATATTACCGTCGACCGCCTTCCCTCTTCAGTTAACTCCCCCCAACACGATTTTGCCGCTATTGCCTACCGCAATCCTCAGCAAATGCTGCTTACTTCTACCCGGTCAGAGAGTAAGGGAAATGTATACCACCCCCAGCACGGAGAGTCCTTTAGCGATAATTTTATCTTTTCCTTGGATTCGGGAAAGTGGCAAAACCGATCCGGTACGCACGGGTTCTCTACCATTAATACCACTTCTGATGAGGGTCCAGGGTCAATTAGTACTGATGGGCAAACTTACTATTTTTCCCGAGTGGTAAAAGGTTATTATCAACTCTTTACCAGTGAGTTCCGGGATGGAAGGTGGCGGGAACCACAGTTGTTGCCTCAACCTATTAATTTTCCCGGCTACACCAGTAAGCACCCCGCTATTTCTACTTCAGGCGATACCCTATTTTTCTCTTCTGACCAACCGGGAGGGCTAGGTGAGCATGATCTTTGGATGAGTATCCGGGAAGAAAATGAGTGGCAGATGCCCATCAACCTGGGTCCCTCGGTTAACACCCCCTTTCAGGAGACCTCGCCCTATTGGGACAGTCAAAAGGAAGCCTTGTTCTTTTCCTCCAACGGGCATCCGGGCTGGGGCGGCTACGATCTGTTTGTGGCGACACTTTCCCTACCCGATCTACCGAGCGCAGTGGCAAACTTGGGACGTCCCCTCAACTCTTCCTACGACGATACCTATATTTGGGGCACTGAACGTCAGGGCAGCATCCGCTGGGGGTACATAACCTCGAACCGGGGTGCTGATGATCAGGGCTTCGATATTTATTATTACCAGTACACCCCACGAAAGAATGTGCTCTTTTCGCTAAACAGTCAGCCCTGGTGGGAGAACTGGGCAAATCAGCTAACCCAACTAGTAGGAACACCAGAAGAAGGTATCCAAACCCAGTTCTTCGACACCTTGCCCAGTGAAGAAAAGAGAGCACTCCGACGGGCAGCCGCTCGCCGTATTTTCCAAGCCCTACAAGATGAGCAAGAATCTTCACTGGTTAGCTTTGAGGAAGCCCAGCGTCTGACTGAGTTGCACGGGGATAAGCTACAGTGGTTGGTGAAGAGCCAACTTGTGTTTCTCCAGAACTTTCAGATAGTCGCCTGGCCCGCAGAAGTGTACGAATGGTACAGCACCCTGCCTGCTGAAGAAAAGGAGGGAATAAAAAGCGCATCCCGGCTTTTACTGCAGCAAGCATTAGTTGATCAGACCAGCCAATCGTTGGTTGAAGATAAAGGCTTTCAGTACAACTTACTACCTTCGGATCAGCAGCAATGGCTTGACGAAACCACCGAGCGCGGCGTTCGCCAGTTCCAACAAGCTGCTCAACAAGCCGTAGATCTAGACGTCTTGCAACAATGGCAGACCTTAGAGCCCGAAGAAAAAGAACAGCTACAACGCCAGTTGAGTATCCGCTATTTTACCCAGGTGGCCACCTCCGATCAACCCACTGAGGTACTTCAGCACCAGTACGAACAACTTTCACCCGAACAGCAATTACAAATTGATCAACTCGCTAACGCTTTACTCTTCTCTGATAAAGACCAAGCGGCGGTATCGTTCAACGAGGGATCGTTCTCGTTACAAACCTATCCTCCTGAAGAACAGAAAATGATCTCTCAATTGGTGGTTTACCGGACAGCCCAGATGAAGCAAAAGTACGCAGCGGAAGCTGACGTGGATCAGTTTCAGTGGGAGACCCTCCCTAGTGAGGCTAAAAACTCTATTGACCAAGCGTACCAGTATCGCACGTTTACGACCCAACGCCTAACTGACATTACCTTATCCGAGGAACCATCACCTGCCCTTAGTTTACATACCATTTTGCAATCCAACCCCGAAGTATTCACACTACGGGGCAAAATGAAGATGCTTTCACCAACCCGGGACACTACCCTGATATCTCTAGGCACGGCTGACAACAAAGTAAGCACTGTTCTTCGACCCAATGGTTCATTTGTTTTTCACAAAATTTCTTATCAGGGTTCGTCTCAGCTATTTCTAGAACCAGCTTCAGGAAGTATGTCTGAACTACTGGCAGCGTCTTTGAAGGAGCTAGAACTTACCGTAGAGCAAGACTCCCAGTTCGTAGAACCTTTTGATAATATCTACTTTGAAACCAATGAGTATGACCTTACTCATTCAGCTTTGCCAGCCCTAGAACGGGTAGTTGACTTTCACCGCCAGCACCCCGATATCAGTATTCAAATACACGCTTATGCCGACTCAGTAGGAAGCAGTGAATTCAACTATCAGTTAAGTAAGCAGCGGGGTCAGACAGTTTATCAATATCTGATCGATCAGGGAGTAAATCGTTCGGCAGTTAAAGTTACAGCAAAAGGGAAGGAAGCCTTCCGTTCATCCCAGGCATTAGCGTATAGCCGCCGGGTTGAGTTTGTGATTACCGGAAATAATACCAAATACAACCCCACTCGTCAGGTGTACTTACTACCTGCTGACCCTGACTTGCCAGCGATTGCTTCCCGCTACGGACTTTCTGTGCGAGAGCTTATGGCGCAAAATCCAGGACTAACCGCTTCGCCCCCACCCTACTCGCTCATCAGAGTAATAACCAACCGGACTGCCAATGGGAAATAGACTTATAATAATGTCCTTTTTCCTGCTGATGAGTCAGGTTAGTTGGGGGCAATCAGCCCCTCATTGGGCTAAAACTATACGGTTTAGTCCCCTCAGAGCGGCCATTCAGGACAGTCTGGATCAAAAGAAAGTCCTTTGTTTATTGCGCGACCAGCAGGGCAGCACTTGGTTTGGTACCCGACAGGGGCTGCTGTACTACAACGGTCAGGAACTGATTACTATTAAAGATACCATTCAAGATGGTACGCCACTGAGTAGCATGGTTATTCAAACGCTGTTTGAGGACACTCAGGGCGATATATGGCTAGGCACAAAAAATTACGGGGCAGTTCGGTTCTCGTCAGTTACCCGGACTTTTTACCGATATAACCTAGAAGCGGAGTTTCCTGCCAAACGCAATGTACACTCCGTACTCAGTTATTGTAAAAGCACTCAAAAAAAGCTGTGGGTGGGCACGTTTGGAGGTGGCATCTTTTACTATGACTCGCTCCAGAATAATTTTTCGCCGCTTGACTTACCTGCCGATTCGGGTCAGACCATAGCTACCTCGGTAATTATGGACTTGCACGAAGACAAGCAGGGAATGCTGTGGGCAGCTACTTTTGGCAATGGTTTGTTACGGTATGATCCTTTTTATAAAACCCTACGACAGTACGTACCAACCCCAGTTGGAGCATCGGTAAATATCAGTGACCTCACTGCCCTCGAGGAAGATGGTGAGGGTACGCTGTGGGTCGGAACATTCCAAAGCGGACTAATTCAGTACAATCGTCAGACTGAAACCTTTTACCATCCTGTCTCTACCCTATCTGATAATCACATTCAGGATATGCACTTTCATAATGAAACCCTCTGGGTGGCTACTCAGGGGCAGGGGCTATTTTGCTACGATATCCAAAAAGAGGAAGTGCACCAATTTGTTCATCATCGTAACGACCCTTATTCCTTGGCGGATAATCACATTTCTACTACCACGATAGACAATTACGGGACTTTATGGGCGGTAGGTAAAAGTAAGGTTAGCACTGCTTTGGTGGTAGGCTTTGATTTTTCTTTTCTTAGCGATTCAACAGAAGTACAGCAACCTATTACGGCACTCACTCCCACCCAGGACGAAAGCATCTGGTTTGGTACAGCCAATGCCCTACTTTATCAGTGGAATAACCAGACCAAGACCCTGACTAACCACACCATTGATGCACCTGGTAACAACCAGTTACTTTCCCCTAAAATTATCACTGCCCTGGCTGAAGATCGTGAGCGAGGCCTCTGGGTTGGTATGTCGGACGGTACCCTCGTGCGCTGGAACCCCTCCCGGCGTGAATGGAAAACCTACCTTATTAATGACCGATCGAACAATCTGGTATCTGATGGGATTGAATCTATTTACCAGGATCGAAAGGGTAACCTCTGGATTGGTGTACTGGAAAAAGGGCTGTATCTCTGGAATAGAAAAACTGACCGGATAGAATCGGCTGCCCACTTGTTCCAGTCCGTCCCGACTACGTTTACCCCCAAAGCCTACGCTGAAAATGAGCAGTATCTCTGGGTAGGTACGCTGAAAAATGGCCTGTTACAGCTACACTATTCCACCGGAAAGATTGTCCATTACAAGAACCTAGCCGAAGCTGAGGAAAATAATTTGCCTAGCAATCAGATTACGGGCCTAGCCCTGGATGGATCAGGTTTCTTATGGGTAGGCACTTTCGATCAGGGGGTGGGTCGCCTAAGTACCCGTAGTGGCACCTGGACACCGTTTACAGAAAATGAAGGCCTGGTCAGTAACCGAGTTACTTCGGTACTTTCGGGACCCAATAGCGAAATATGGATTGGCACCCTTAAAGGCTTATCTTGCTATAATGAAGTCAGTCGCCATATTAGAAACTACGCTAGTAGTGAGTTTATGCAAGACGCAGAACTCGTGCAATACTGCGCTGTACGCGACGATAAGAATTACTATTTCGGTACCCTAAACGGGATTATCCAGATTACTAGTACAGCCAAAGCTCCGCAGCGCAGTACTACCCTACCCCTCATAGCCACTCGGCTCACTACTAGTCGACGATCCATCCAGTTAACCAGCCCTCGAGAGACGATTTCCCGTATTGAGCTACCCTACGATGAGAATGCCCTGGAGATTGATTACATATTGCAGCATTTCCCTTTCCAGACCAAGCATCAGTATGAATATCGGCTGCGAGGCTTGGACGAGCAGTGGAAACCCGTAGGCACGCGCACACTAGCGACCTATACTAACCTTCATCCGGGTGTATATCAGTTTCAGATTAAGGCCATTTCATCTCAAAACGAAGTAGCAGAAACTGCCCCTCTACTAATTATCATTCACCCGGCATGGTATCAAACGCTTTGGTTTAAGGTATTAGTTGCTTTAGCAGTTATACTATTGTTCTCGTTACTGTACTACTACCGAATATTATCAGTGAAGAAGCGCAACCGAATACTAGAAGAGCTAGTAGCGGAACGCACCCGGGAGTTAGTCGACAAAAACCGGTTTATTGAACAGCAGCACCAGGATATTACCCTGCAGAATCAGCAACTAGAAGAAGCTAAAGCCGTTATTGACCATAAGAATAACGATTTAATATTACTCAATGAGGATTTAGAAAAACGAGTAGAGCAGCGTACCCAAGAATTAGCCCAAACAAACGAGGCCCTAAGACAATCAAATGCCGAGTTAGATTTATTTGTGTACCGGGCTTACCACGATATTATTGGCCCCATTGCCCGAATAGAAGGTTTATGTCAGGTAGCCTCAATGGAAGTAAAGGGTCAGCCCATTGTAGATGGCTACCTGAGTAAGTTGTTGGATAATTGCCGGGTAGCACGTACATCCTTACAAAAAGTACTACAGATTCACCATGTGCGTCACCACGTACTTCAGTATTCTTTAGTCAATCTGCATAGCTTTATCAGTGAGCTTTATCAAAAAACAGCATCGTTATTTGCTGAACAGCCTATTCTGCCACAGTTCTATTTAGAATGTGATGACGACCTACATCTAGAAGCCGATACTGAGTTGCTTGCTCTAGCTCTACAAAGTTTTTTGAAAAACGCTATTCAGTATTCTCTCTTACTACCAGATTCCTACGTTCGGGTAACTGTTGAGCACTCTGAAGAACAAGGCACCCAAATTACCGTAGACGATAACGGCGAAGGCATTTTGGCTGAACTACACGATAAGCTATTTACTATGTTCTTCCGGGGTCACGAAACCAAAAGTGGCACCGGCCTTGATTTATATATCGCCCAACTCTCCGCCGAACGATTGCAAGGGACTGTGGAGTATCACCCAGACCTAGACCATACCCGTTTTAAACTGATATTTCCAGTACTGAGCTGCGATTTACCTCAGGAAGAACGTAAAACACCTCTCTCTAGAGCGTCAGACCGATAGCTTTTAGCTGTTGGGCAAACTTTAAATCGCGCCCCTGAATGGCTTCCTCATTAATCTCGAAGGTGATTTTACCCTGGTCTGCCACGAAATTTAGTAAGCTACCAAACTGCCCTAGCCCTGGCTTACAACTTACCACCAATACAGGCTTATCATTAGTTGCCGACAATACCTCGCTAAGCCAATAGCTATTTTCGTGAGGGATAAAAACGATGTGACAATTTGCGTCTATTTCTTGAGGGTTTTGATACGTACGAACCGATATGGGATTTCCGCTAACAGTTTTGGTATCTGCTACTTTGTTCAACTCCTCCAAAATACTGTGCTCACCCATTACACCAATAATAAATTCCTGCTTGACTGCGGTGGGCCACACAAAATAGCGGGAAAAATTATAGAGATAAACGGTGTGTATCTGATTTTGGGTTTTCGGATACTCATCTAACGACTGAGCCTGGATACATGGGCCAGACAAAAGCAGAAACATAAGCAGTAGTAAGCCTCGCATCATTTTGTATATTTTGAGAAATCTACAGTTTCTGCAGCTTTTCTTTTACGTGATTATACTGCTCGTAATCGTTAATATTATAGTACACCCCCTGAAGTGCCTTTAGTGCATTTACGTTGGTATTGTCTAGCTGGTTAACCTTTTTTAGGTACGGTAGAGCCGAAAGAAACAGTCCACTACACCTCTCAAGTAACTGGTTAAATTGAACAATATCAATTTCGTAATTCTGAGCAGCACCATTAACCAGCGTGACCCCTCGGTTATAATAAGCAATACCTAGATTGTAGTTTGCCTGAACGTGATTTGGGTTGATTTGAAGTATCCGTTCGTACACCTTCTTCTGCTTTATAAAGTAGGATGAGTCACTTTTCTCAGTAGACAACAGTTTTTCGTAAATGGTACCCGCCAATAGTAAGCCCTCAACATTACTCGGGTTATATTCCAAATACTGCTTTACTGATTGCTCAGCTTCCTGATAGCTTTCTTGCTGCATCAGGAAGTTAAGCTCAGCAATATGTAAGTTAGCATCTTTAGGAAACTGCCGCCGCCCCTGGGAAAGATACCAGCGGGCACTATCGTACTGACCTGAGACAATTCTATGCCTCACCTCTACTTCATAGATAAGGGCATCCTGATACCCAGCTTGTAGGGCATCATACAAATATTGCCGGGCATCTTCTTCTTTATTTAGCTGTAGCTGAGCGTACCCGTAATAAAAGAATGCCTCGGGTCGATAAGCCTGGGCTAGTTCACCATTACTCTCAACAATAGGCTGCAGGGCCGGCAGTACCTCACGAAATTTCTGATTATTTAAAGCCGCAATGGCTTCGTTCAAAAAGCTAGTGTAAGCATGGGTAATCAGTGACTGACAATCCTGAGTAAATTGCGCTTGGGTATCTATCTCGAGACAG
Organism: Bacteroidota bacterium; assembly: GCA_039198955.1. Classification (GTDB taxonomy): domain Bacteria; phylum Bacteroidota; class Bacteroidia; order Cytophagales; family Cyclobacteriaceae; genus Tunicatimonas. Next base: position 112,128 of record JBCCTI010000007.1, read on the forward strand.
TGCCGGGCCGAGGTAATACTTACATGGCGTAAGCTGCGGGCAGAATCTGCTTGCTGTTCAGCTAACTGCTGATAAATATAACTACGCAAATACCAAGCTTTAGCACTTTCAGCCGTGCTGGGGTGCTCTACGGCAATATCAATGGCTTGTCGGCTTTTATCTAGCTCACCTTGTTTGAGCAGGGTATATGCCTGATCTACCAGTAGTGTTTGCCCTACAACCCTACTTCCCATCAACATCCCCAGCAGTAATGCAGTGAGTACGGTGAGCCTAAGAACACCTCTACTGATTTTTGTGAATAAATTTACCACAGACATACAAGCTGATACATGAGTCGCCAGAAATGACCTACTGTTGTGAGTAAAAATACCAAAAGCCAACCAGCCAAAACACATAAACCTACTCAGATTCTTACATCCTAAGAATTATTGTATTTTCATACTGTGTTTTGATTATCCGATGAATGCTGATGGCGGGTAGGTGAGGCAAGTTGTTAAAAAAAGCACTCACGACTTTCTCATAAGTGCTTTTTTTACCACAATTCTGTTGAGAGATGATCCCATCAGGACTCGAACCTGAAACCTACTGCTTAGAAGGCAGTTGCTCTATCCAGTTGAGCTATGGGACCTGAATGAAAGTGCAAATTTAGAGATTCCCAGCGGAAGGGGCAAACCCAGCTCTATAAATATCCTTGCGCCTGTAGGCTAAACAGTTCGGCGTACTTACCTTCTTGAGCTAATAGTTCGTCGTGGGTTCCGATTTCTAGTAGACGACCTTGCTCCAGTACCAATACCCGATCAGCCATTCGTACTGTAGAGAAGCGGTGAGAAATGAGTACAGCAGTTTTCCCGGCAGTGAGGTCAGAGAAGCGTTGAAAAACTTCGTATTCGGCTCGGGCATCCAGCGCCGCCGTAGGTTCATCCAAAATAAGCAACTGAGCATCCCGCATGTACGCCCGGCTAATGGCGACCTTCTGCCACTCCCCACCGGAGAGGTTGACTCCATCGGCAAAGCGACGACCGATTATCTGATTGTAGCCCTGCGGAAGTTTTGCAATTACTTTACTCGCCATCCCCCGGTCAGCAGCGTCATCAATTCTGCTAAAATCCTTACGCTCATTAATGTTTCCTACTGCAATATTGGTAGCAGCAGTCATCTGGTAGCGGACAAAATCCTGGAAGATCACCCCGATACCCGCCCGTAGCTCTTCCGGGTTATAGTCCCGCAAATCGTGTCCATCGAGTAATATTCGTCCCTCAGTAGGATCGTACAGGCGGGAAATTAGTTTAATTAACGTAGTTTTTCCCGCTCCATTTTCCCCAACTAATGCCAGTTTCTCGCCAGCCTTCAGACTAAAGTTCAGGCCTTTTACCGCCCATAATTCAGTATTAGGATATTTAAAACCTACGTTCTCAAACACGAAGCCTTGCTGAATAGGCTGCGGAAAATTTACCAAAGGCTGATTATTCCCATTTAGTTGCTGCTGCACTAATGGCTTCATTTCGAAGAAATCAAAGAAGTCTTGCAGGTACAATGCCCCTTCCGCCATGCTGGAAAACTGATTTAGAATGGATTCTAACTGGCTTCGCAACCGGGCGAATGATCCTGCCAGAAAGGTCAGATCACCAATACTCAATTGCCCATTAACCGTTTGCAACACAATTAATACGTAAGCCCCGTAGTAGCCCGCACTGCCGATGGCTGCCAAAAAGCTACCCCAGCGGGCCCGGGAAATAGCGATTTTCCGGTTAGCCTGATAGTATTTATCGGCTAAAGCTGCGAACTGCTTGACCAGATAATCTGACAACCCAAAAATTTTGACTTCTTTAGCTGTTTCGTCGCTCGCCCCAAGGTAGCGGTAGTAATCTAGCTCGCGCCGTTCGGGAGTCCACTGACGGTTCAGGGAGTAGCTACGCTCATTGAAGTGGGTTTCACCCAGAAAGGCTGGAATAACCGCTACAGCAATCAGGACGATTAGCCAAGGACTGAGCGCGATAAGTCCAACTGCCAGAAAGGTAATAGTAATCGCTCCCTGAAACTGATTCAGCACTTGCGACATCAGGCTCGTCCGCCGATTGGTTTGCCGCCGGGCGCGTTCCATTTTATCGTAGAAATCAGCATCCTCGAACTGTTGTAGGTCTAATGAACCCGCGTGCCGCATCAGACGAACCGACGTTTCGTTGGCAAACTTATCGCCTAATAGGCTATCCAATAACACGGTAGACCGATTGATGGCATCGGATACGATAGCAATAGCAAACTCAATTCCGATAAGGGTAAACAGATAAGTTACATCAGTATCGCCCGTAGTCTGAGTAAGCCGCACCACTTCATCAATAATCAGCTTGCCAATATAGAGGGTCGTTACCGGAACGGCCGCCCGGATCGCCCGTAGAATAACATTAGCTGTGAATAGCCTCGGACTGGTTTGCCAGATTAGGCGAAAGAAAGGCGGAATGGTACGTAACGCCCGAAAGCGCTCTTGCAGGGAAAGCTTTTCCGATTGGGCGACACCTCGCTGGGCGGCACCCCGCTGGGCAACATCTTGCGGTGAGCGACCTGATTGCGTTTTTTTTGCCATAAATTTTCCTCCGAAATAGTAGACGAATCACTATCCCTAAAATTGTCTCACCGATATTCAAAATAAAGTTGAAAGTATGTAGTATACTGAGCTTTCTAATGCACCAGAGTATAAGTAGCTCGGGGAAATAGGAGGTATTCATTGCCCCCTGCCGTTGATTTCACTAACTTTGTCGTGCTGTTCTATTGGCTAACTCTTCTTTTCCTGTTTTGAAGAAAGAGCAGCCATTTTCTGGCCCCGTAGTTCAATGGATAGAATAGAAGTTTCCTAAACTTTTGATGCAGGTTCGATTCCTGCCGGGGCTATTTTCTAGTTTATAATTTTGCTGTATAATACTGTATATCAGGTTGTTATAGATAAGCTACTTTTCAATGGTGAGCTATTGGAGCATTTGCTATTATTGACCCTCCCCCTTTTTATCCCTTCTGTTCACTTTGAAATGTATATATCTTTTATCGGCCTCACCTATCACCCGGTTATACTCTTCAATATCCAGTGCCAGGTTTGTCCAAAGGTCATGGATGTCCTGACAGATCGCATCGTAGGTGGAGGGGTCGCCTAAGTTGTGCGTTGAAGGTAAATCAGGGTGCCTTGCCTTCATCCAATCAATATGCTGTTCCGCCTCGGCTCGCATCTTATTCAGGTGCAAGTTATCTAGCATCAGCAACGAAGGGCGTTTCATCTCCAAAACGGTATCTACGATAGAGGCTGTAGCTGCCATTTCTTTTTTCAAATAGGCGTTCTCTAACGTCAGCTTTTTTTGTTCTCTTTCCAAATCCTGAATACGCTGCTGTTCGGGGGTAAGCGATTGGGTAAACCCGAGCTCCTTCTCTGCCTGTTCATGCCGCTCTATCTCGTAGCTAAGTTCAGCAATCACTGTTTTGTCGGGTTCCTCTTTCTGCTGTTCTTCCTTGAGACCTTGCCGAAGGTGTTCTAACCGGATACCGATGTTTCCTTCGTTGATAGGACCGTTGAATAAATCTTTGTTTTGTTCTGACATGATAATTAATCGTTTAAAAGGTGAATTAATAAGGTAAATCGTCCGTGTTTATTCGGTAAGACGGATTTTCGTCCGACAGTTCTAACCGCCTAACTTCATCAGCTAGTTTGGTGATCTCTTTGAGCTTGTCAAAAATAATTTCCTGCACCTCATAGTTATCGAGGTAGTATTCTACCGCAGCATCAAGAGTATTGTGAATGTCCTCTGTTGTCTTCAGAATCTGATCGAGTTTTTCTAATTTCTCTGTCATAGCTATTGAATTAATGGTTATCTAAATCATACTGGTTAATCTTCTGCTGTACCTTCGCTAAAGCCTTCTCACAACGCTCTGAAGACATGCTATAGATACAAGAGAACATCTGATCCCGTTCGTCCTGGCTGATGCACTCATGGTTCAAGGCAATGAGTAAGTCGGTACGTTGGGCGTTGGTGGCGGTGGATACAATTTTGTTTTCACCATCATGGTGAATGCCCAAATTATTCTGGCCGTTAGACGTGCTCAAATTTGAGCTGGTTGACATCTCTTCCACCGGGGTACTTTCAAATCCAGCTAGATCAATCACCCACCCGAGTAGGTTCCGGTATGCCTTACCAATCGCCCTAGTCTGGCTAAGGCTTTGAATAGCATAGGCTGGCTTATTCTTCTTCCCAGGTTCAGCAGAAGAGCATAGACCAACCCCACAGCCGACGTAGGTGTCTGTTTTGATGTTCAGTAGGGCTACACGGGTTTGGTACTGGGTATGCTTCTCTGAAGACACATCATCTACTGATTCTACCATCGGGATGATACCCAGCTTGGTACCAGCATACTGCCAGCCAGCTACCTTCACGTAGGGCTTACCCTGGATTTCAGACAGCAGGTTGTTCTCCGCAAAGAAGGTTTGCAGGTGCGCTGCTAGTTGAACCATTTGGTCAGGTTCGTAGAGGGATGCGCCGGAACTAGATTTGGCTTGGGCTACTGATTTTGTTTGTGTGCTCATGATAGCGATTGGTTTATGTTAATTATTTTGTATTTATACAAATAAAATTGTATTTCTGTAAATAGCGAAGTATTATACAAATTTTTTTGTATATTTATTTATCCTATGGTAGGACTACCAATACTTTGGTATATTTGTAATGTTAAATGAATTAGAATGCTCGTAATAGAAGAACTTGAAATGGAGCGACTTAATCGTATTAAGGTGCTACTAGCTGAAAAGAATATTAAACAAATTGACTTGGCAGTAGCCATAGGCAAAAGTGCTAACACTGTGGCCTCTTTCTGTAATAATAAAAGTCAACCGCGTGTGGATGACCTCAAAAAAATCGCTGATTACCTGGACGTGGATATTCGGGAGCTGTTGGTGAGTACGAAGGAGGATTAGCTAACTAAGAATATAAACTAACCAAATCGCTTATTTGTATTTATGGCTGAACTAACATCGGATTATGTCAAAGAGAAGGCAAAATCAAACTTTGAACTTATTAGAATTTTCGCTTTAATAGCGATCACTATTGGTGTAGGAACATTCACTTTTGCTAGGGACATGTATCTAGGCGAGTATGATTTGAGTAAGGATCAGCAAGAAGTTTGCATAACTTTTTTATTGGTATTCGTTATATTAGTACTTTCAATTTTAGCATTTTGCATTCTATTGTATTTAGATAGCGAACGATTGCTAAACAAACTAAATGATTGAACTATGGACATAACATTAAAAACGGTTGTTATTACTTTCCTTGTAGGTATGGTACTATTTGTCGGTTTTTTCGTTACACGCACTATCAAGCAGTATCGTCAGCATAAAAAAGATAAGCTTAAAAAAGAAGTGGTTACGTATGAAGATCGTGGGTATGTTACAGCATAAAAAGTGGTAGAGTATAAGTTACTCTAGACTAATTACTTTTCTGTCCCCCGTCTCGATAAAAGCATTCCCAAGACTCTCCCATAAAACCCAAACTCTTCAACATCAATTTGGCGTACCGCTGCTTTCTTGAGTAGCTTAAAATTGGCGGTACACAAAAAAAACCCACCATCAACGACAGCAGGCTTTCTCCCTAGAGATATATTACCCTTCGTGAATGTCGCCCAATGGAATTAATAAAGCTTAGTATTAGCCCGTTGTGCCCGTTTCATGACTATAATCAAGTCCTGTCCGCTAATCCGGTATTCTAGCGTGTCTTTGCCCCTAGCCCCTTCCCCAATAAACTGCCTGAGCTTAGAGAGTGGGAATACGACTTCCGGCTGGCCACCTTCCCCAATCAGGGCGTAGGTAGGCCCCGTCACAATACCTCCTTCCGCTAAGGCAGGCACGGAACGGACTAGGCTACTAATCAAGGCTTTTGCTGCAACCCCGGCCGCTGCAGCCACCGCCAGTGCCCCTGGGCCCAGTATCGCCCCTGACTTCAGTGAGTTGGTAAACGCCTGGGCAACGGCCAACCGGACTAGCTCGCCCACCAAGCTACCAATAATATTGCTCAAGGCATCCCCAAAGCTTTTCCATCCCTGAAGCGCACTGGCTAGGTTTGAGGACATAGAAGAGAAGATCGTCTGTACCGATTGCTGCATGAGCATGAACGGCTGATTGATGCCAGCGGCATTCTGTTGTAACTGCACCATCTGCTGGTTCGCCTGCTGGGCATTTACTGTGACCTGCTGTAAGGTGTCGGGCAAGGACGTTAAACTGCCTTCAGCACTGGGCAACCCGGAAAAGCCCTGTTGCTCTACTTTAGGGATACTCAAGTCTCCTAGCACGTTGCTGATCTTGGGGTTACTGATCCGGTCTAAGGCACGCCCTACTTCAATGAGTTGCGCCTGGTACTTCCGTAGCTCTTCAGGGTCTAAGGAGGTGCTAATATCTTTTTCAAGCTCAGCGTAGCGTTGCTGTAGCCCTGCAATGCTCTTCGTGTGGGCATCAACCCCTTGCTTGGATTCAACTTGCTTTTTAGCCAGGTCAGCGTAGATTGCTGCTTGCTGTGAAAAGGCTTTCTTGTAGATTTCAAATAATTCCTTTTGACGGTCGGTCGCGTCACCCTCTTCTACGATCTCACGGAGCTGGGCAGCTTTGCGGGAGAGTAGGTTAAGCTGGGTCTCAGCCTGCTGTAGGTCATCATTGACGATTAAGTAGCTGGGCACCTCGATCTCGCTGTCAAAGCGGTCTATTAGCTTATTCAGCCCGGCAACCGCCCCCGATAGGAACGACAAGAACCCGCTAGCAGGGCCTTCTAGCAATTGGCCTAAGTTGTTCTTTAAGAAAAGCACCTGGTCCCCTAGATTGGACATCTGCCCCCCCAGGGTGCTTGATACGCTTTCCATTGTGCCAGCTACGCCCTGAAGCTGCCCGAAGGCGGTAACCATCTCTAGTGCCCCTCGCTCAGAGCGTTCAAACTCTAACGTAACCCCCCGGAAGGAGCCGGTAATCTTATCACCGGAGGCTTTTACCTTGATACCCAGCTCATTCCAGCGCTCAGAGTTGGTCACATCTAAAATGGCCTCATTGACTTGCCCAAATTCTTTGCCTACGCTGGCAGCAAAGTCACCGACCCCCCGAAGCTGGGTGTTGGTAGGCACCAGCCCCCGGTTGGTGAGCTTGATAAAGCTATCGGTGAGCTGGTCTATCTGGAAGGGGGTCTGAGCAGCAAACTCCCCGAGCCGGGCTAATTCGGCTTGTGCTCGGGCTGAATTGCCTAAGCTGTTGGTGAGGATGGCCTCGTACTTTTGAAATTCGGCTCGGACATTGGTAATCTCTACGGCAAAGTCTTTGAGTTTATTGGCGGCAAAAGCCACCCCTACCGCTTTGGTTAACCCCCCTAATGAGCTGGTCACCCCTTTCACCTGTTGGTCAGTGCCCCGCAGGTTCAGGCGGTCGTTGAACTTCCTACCAAAGCGATCTACCTTTTTATTGGCGGAATCTAAGCCTTTGTCCAGGCTTCGTAGGTTTGCCCCAATTTCAACTTCTAAGCCCCGTACTTGAACATTACTTCCTATCATACTTATTCGTCTTCTGTCATAGCATCTAGCCCCAGGAGGAACTGCTCAGCCTCTTTTACAGCTTCTGGGTCGCTATTTTCTTTATCGGTCATACTCATCAGCCAATTGGCTAATTCTTGTTGGTTGGCTTCTTTCTTCTTTGCTGGGGGAATCTCACCATCCCAGCTAAGGGGTAAAAACTTCTCGGGGGTCATCCCATGTGCCCGCTTACCCATCCAGGGTAGGACGTTGGTATAGGCAATTGTCCTGGTCTGTTCCCACGATTGGCGCATGTCTTCCTGTCGGTGCTGGAAATAGCCTTCCATAGCCAGTAATACTTCTTTCAGTGTTGCCTGCCCTACCTGCTGGGGCGACCAACCGAGCCGCCCTAAGCAGAAGCGGTAGATTTCTTCCCAGGTGAGGACTTCCTTTGAGCGGTTGTTCGTTTTTTTTTGGTTGGACTACCGGACGACTGGTCGGGCATCGCCTCTTTATAAGCGTTGATAATCACCTCCAGGTGTTCAGGGACTAGCTTATCCAAGTAATCCTCGTAAGGCATGCTAAAACTGTTATCGTAAGCAAAGATGCCGCCGTAGCCCATTGCTACAAAAACTTCTAAGGATGGCTCAAAGCCAGTCAGTAGGGACTTGCCCGTAATCTGCTCCGCCCGGACTAAGGCACTAATGCCAATCTTGAAAGGGTAATTTTTTCCATCTAATTCTAGTAAATGGCTCATCGTAATGATTTATTTAATTCTTCTATTCCTGCTCTTGCCCCTGGCCGAAAAAACGGCTGTGACCCCTGGCTGGCCGTACCAAACTCCACTGGGATCGCGTAACTGACGTTGGTGTGCATCTTCGCAACCAGCCTGTCATTAGACATGCTTAACTGAATGGATGATCGTAGCCGCCCAGTGTCTACGGGGCACCTTGTTTTGGCTGTACGTACAGCGGTAACTCCAGCCTTGAACACTTTCTGCTGAACGCTGCGAGTGTAATGATTGCCGTAACGGTTAATGCCAAGCTTGGCTTTTTTGATGCCCTTCAGCTTCGTTGTAAGGTGCATGGTTAATTTTTAGGAAGGTGATCTGGGGCAGATTTTTTTAAATCGTCTACAATCGCTTGCTGAAAGTCAGCCGGAAGTCGTAAGCACTCATTGAGTAAATTGGATACCTGCTTGATTTCGTCGAGGGGGTATTTCCGGGCTAACTCGGCAAACCGAATAGCTACCTGCTGGAGCTGCTCATTAATTTCGGCTTCTGTTTCCTTGAACAACCTAACTGCCTCAGTCATTTGTTCTAATGCTTCAGGGGTAAACATGGGTATTTGGGTATATTGTTGAACTATGCGTTAATGCAAAATAATTTGCCTGCGATACTAAAGGTATAGTCATTAGGGCCTATGGTAAGCCTTAGTTTTTTAGTCTTTTCAGTGCGTCGGTCTTTCTCTATAAAAAAAACCGTTTTGTAACCCATCTCATCGGCTGTAAGATTTGTATCCACCGTGTAACTGAAGGCACCACGATTGAAGGTAACTTCATCAGGATTACTTTTCTGGGAAGCATCCGCTCGGCGTTCCGACCGAAAGGAGCTGGACGACTTCCACGAACCTGGATTTTCCCTCAGGTATTGATCGGCAAACAGGTCGGCTTCTTTTTCTAGCAGACTGATTGTCCTGGCAGAGAACGAGCGGTCATCGACTAAGTGCTGGCCGCAATGTTTTACTTCATGGGCTAACACGTGCTTTAGGATATCTTCATCTTCAATATCAATGTTCCAGTAGACCTTGCGCTCTTTGCGGTTGTAGCGGCCGCCAATCTCATTCTCACACGTTAGGTAGTTAAACCGTCCTACAGCGTCTTCAGCTTTGGTAATGGGTATAAGCTGGAAGTGCTCTTCAATGTTGAGGTCGCTGGCTACTTGGCGGGCAAAGCCAGTCCCGTCTTTCATACGCTGGCCTACCTGGTCAACAGCCTCCTCCAACTCGCAGCCTTGCTGCACCGCTATTCTTTTGCAGTAATCTTGCAGGGCTGCTTTGGTGTCTAACTTGAGATACGAAATCATGATACTTACTGTCTTTCAATAAACTTATTTAACCTTTCAATTTCACCGGACAACAGGGAAATCTCCTTCTTTAAAGAGACCTTGTGGACATGGCCAAACCTACCGACATTCCTTACCTCAGCTTGGTAAGCTTGATCAACTTCATCTAATAGCTTTTTGGCTTGGGAGAGCTTCTTCAGGGACGGAGCTAGGTGAACGCGTAGTAACTTGGTTAACTCTCGTTGCTTTTCTTTTTGCAGCTCAGTAGCCTCTCTGATTTTCTGTTGGCAGGATTTGATCTTCATGCTGATCTCATAGCTCTTCTTATCATTGGCTCGCTGCTTCTCAGAGAGTGGAAAGACTGTTGCGCTTTCTCCAGAACGTCGAGCTTCATCGATTTTTTCTTGGAGCCGTGCTGAGTTTTTGAGTAACTCTTGGGCTGATAAGTGGTGAAGCTGGATTAACTCTTTGTTTTGATCGATAGACAACCGTAGGTCAGCACATTCAAGTGCCAACGCCTGGAAAGGCTTGGGGAGTTTAGCAGCGACAGCTTTTAGCCCGTGATAACTTTTCAATGTAAGAAACTGCTGTTTCAGACGGTTAATGTTCGCTTGGTAGTTGCTTAACGTTATTTGGGTTTCGGCTGTATGTAGCTTCTGGATACCGGTATAGACTTTAGCGTTGTGGTCTGTGGTAATCTTGCCATCCTCCGCCTTGAACCGTCTGGTTTTTCGTTCAATGCTTGAAGTGAAGGGTTTACTCCAATCAGAATATTCCTGTTCAGCCTGACGGATTACTTCCGTAGCCTCTGTAAGGTCATTGGCTGACAACTCTTTTAAATGCTGATATTGCATGATTTTATTCTTTCTGGATGCTCATAGATCAGCAGTCGTACTGCCTGCTCGATCACTTCATTCTTATCCTTTTTGTGCCGTTTGCAAAAGTCCGCTAGCTCAACATCCCACAAGAAAGCATCAATCGTGGTGTGAACCGACTTCCGCGCGGTTGACTTTTTGGCAATCGCCATGTACATAAAATTTTGTTATTAATCTTGTGTACGTAAGATAAAAAAATTATTCTATTTGTCAAAATGTCAAAGTGATTATCCGCCTATTTTTTTTTCACGAACCAACCGATATTTCAACCGCAGATCGGTACACACCTCAGCGATTCGCCGTTCCGGTAAGGGTTTATCAAACAGTTGCTGGAGGTACTCGGCGTAGGACACCCTGTCTTCTAAAATGAAGTGTTCTACCTGTGTTGGCCTAGCCTTCTGTTCACGGTGATAGGAATATCCATGAAAACCAAATACCAGCACCAAGTGCTCCCGGCGTTCGTACTGGGCGTTGAGCTGCTGAAGGAGGGTAATATCAATCATGTTGCACTGTCAACTGATCGCCCATTATCCGGTAAAAAGAATAGCGGCTGATCAGCCTTAACGTTTGCTACTATTTGCTCTCGGGTGATAATGTGCTCAGGCTGATTAACAGGCCAGTGATTGCCTTGCTCATCAAAGATGAATACGGATTCACTAAATGCCTCGGTGGCCGCGATTTCTTCAAGTAATTTAAGCTTGTCTTTACTATTCATAGCCGTGGGTTTTTTCTACGGTTTCACAAAAGTGGATTGCTTCTTCACAGGAGATAAATGATAAGCTAATCCCCCGGCGATGCTCTGGAAGAAAGTCATAGAAGCCTTTCAGTCCGCCCACCTTACTACAGCAGCTAGCGAACCGTTTAACCCCTTCCTCAAACCGCTGTACTATCTCGGGGGTCCAGGCGGGCTTTCCGTCAATAGCGGGGGTGTCGGTGAGATAGCGAATATCTTCGTCGGGGAGCACGGTTAATCCGATGGGGGTAATCTCTTCGTATAGGTCTAGCATCTCCAAGTCATTGAGCAATGCTAGTTTGTCTTGCTTGTTCATTTTATTTCGCGTATTTGAAGTGTTGTAAATTTTCTAAAGCCTCTCGGTGGCTTTCTTCGTCATAGTCTTCGGTACCGTAACCAAAGAAATCTTTGACTACCTTTTCTAACCACTGCTTAGTAGGGTTGGGTATTGCCTCTATCTCTTCTAGAAGTTTGAGTTTTTCTTTGTTAGTCATCTTTCAAATTTCTTAATCGTTCTATTTCCATTTTCTTTTCTTCGGGACTCATTAGATAAAAGGTCTCCAAATCTGTCGGCGGCCGTTCCGCTCTGGTCAGCTTAGGGATAGAATATTCCAGCAAGTCGGCATACAGCCGTACTCTATCACGGGGTGAGAGCTTGTCAATGTCAGCCGCCAAGTGCTTATCCTCAATCTGGGTGAGGATTTCATTCAGTCGGGCTTTGCGCTCGCTGGTGACCTTGTTAGGGGTTCCAGGGGCACGGCCTCCGGTCTTGTTTCTTCCTTTTTCAAATGGCATAATCTATTCTGTTTTGTTCTGTTTTAGAGTTCTATATCCACTCCCTGCTTGTCTAATAAAGATAGCAAGTACTGCCGGACCCGGATAGCTACGCCAGACCGTAAGTCTAAGCTCCAGGTAATGCGTTCGTGCTGGATACAAAGGGAATGGTTTTTTTTAAAGTGTTTCATGGTGTTTTTCGTTTGGGATGTTCTTCATGCTGGGCGGCATCCCGCCACTGCTGAAATTCTAGCGGCCAATACTGCTGCGGTCGAGATTCCCAATAGGCTTTTCGGGATGCCCAGAATTTCAGATTCAACTTTTCCAGAATTCTATCAGGTAATTCGGATGGCGTGTGTATATCGGGCGGAGGATTGTAAATTACTCGCATTTTTTGGAAATTTGGTTTCTGTAAATACAAATCACTGATTATCATTGACTTATTACTTTTTGTAGTAGGATGTAGGGGGATGTAGTAGGTACTTTTGTAAACTTTATATAAGGTGGAAATTGGAAATGTGTGTTTGCATCCCTCCGTGATTTATATGACTATTAAGGGATTACCTATTTCCAAAAATTTTTTACTACTGTTTTTACCTAATTCATCTTACTACACCTACTACAAAATGATACAAAAGCAACTATACTCTCTCCATTCGCAGTTTTTGCCGTAGCAGGACAGTTTATTTTTATCCTACTACATACTTACTACACCTACTACACTAAGAAGCACGAAGTCCAGAAATAAATTTATCTTTCGCCTCTTCTTCAGCTTTATGATCTCGTTCAGCTTGCTCCTCATACTGCAACTCAATCAATTTACTCCCATCGTCTATGGTGTAGTATTGAGCAGGATTGCTTCCATTTTTTCTAACCTGTTTTGGCTCAAATCCTAGCTTTTTCAACGCCCTGCCCAGTTTGACCACGCTAATCGGTTTACGCGTCACGTACCTTTCAAATAATAATGATAAGTCTGTTGTCGTATATAGATATTCATGGTTAGGTCCAGGCACCTCCCCTGGTGTCAAATAACTATTGACTAGCTCAATCTCTAACTCTACATACTCAAATTGGGTAGATCGACTATTTAAACCCATTACCTCTCCTTTAGTCAAACGGAAGTCCTCACCGTTTAAATAGAGCTGGTAGGCCTCCCCCCATAGGTCATTTTTGTTCACAGCATTATACTTAGCATGGTCAATGCTTTTCACATGCACAGGAATAATTCTGCGGTTTCCGGTATAGTCATGAAGTATACTCATTTCGTTACCTGTGCCACAGAATGAGGTTCTACGTAGAAGGTTTGAGTCTTTTCTCCCGTAAGCTTTTCGTAGTTTGATGATTTCTCTACTTAGGATTGCTTTTAACTTCTCTACATCTTTTCGGGCTTTCCCCGAAAGCTCATCATCCATCCAAATGAGATACCGGGAGAATGCTACTAAATTATCTTTCGTAGCCTCGATAGGGTTCTCGGTATAGTATTCTTTCAGCTCAGGTGTAACTAGCCTCCGCCAAAATTCCGTCTTACCAGTATTTTGATTCCCCAGCAAAGCCGGAAGCAACGGATTATTAATTCCATCTAACCCAAGAGCTATGACATTGATAAGCCATTTTTTTATTAACTTCTCGTTGCCTCGGCTATCGTGATCCGTTTCAACAGTGGAAATTAACTCGTCAATCGCTCCCTGCGGGGTTATCTTGACTGACTCAAAGTAATCTCTGACTGGATTGCATTTCTCAGTGAAGCTAGATTCTATGATGCTAAAAACATAGTTTTTATTAATCTCTCGTCCATAACTATCATAGTATTCTTGGGAAGCGGCATTGGTGATATCGTTAATATCTTTATCCTCAATCGGTCGTTTATCAAATTCGTATTCACTAGTAAATTCATTAAATCGGATATCAAAGTTGTCAGGAATAAACCCCTGCAAAAATTCTAGTTTGCTAGGAGGTTTCTCATCATCTTCATCATTGCCTGCTGACTGCTTTTTTCTAGGTAAAAACTTCTTAGTACCATGCGCTTCTTTGCGATTCTCGTAAGGCCAATCAATCGCATTGGTAGGGTTATCATACCATTCTGGGCAATAGGCTTTTGTCCACTCATAAAGCTGTGATTTTTCAACGCCGTACTCATTGGCTAAGAAAGCCATGTTCACAATAAAATTGTGTCGTTGACCTTCTATTGGTTTTAACCCAGCTCTATAAGTAAGAAACTCACAAAACCTCAATACATCGTCAATATTTTGCTCTCGAGCAATGGCGGTTTGCTGTTTCTGAGATCCAACGGCTTTAACATTTTGATAAGACCAGTATGGAGCGTCTTCGTTGTATTCGGCTTCGGGGTCGTAGGAGCAAAAGCAGGGTTGGGATATTCTTACCATACTATCGTCCAAAGCAACCTGATAACGTTTACCAAAAATATCGGAGTAGAACTTGTGGCGCGCTTCGTACTCTTTAGAGTTTGTTGCCTTCTCCCCACGTAATAAGACTTTTATTCCATTGAAAGACCGAAATACGAACAGTAGTTCTTTATCTAGTTGTAACTCCTTGTACAGTCCTTTAAAATCAACAGATTGATTTATTTCATGATCAATATCCAGACAGTAAACTCCGCTGGGTTCTCGTATTCCGGCATTTTTTCGCACACCGAAAACACCACCCATTGTCACGTAATGGCGTTTAGCCAACTTGGCTTTTTTGTATGCATCAGACCCGTAGGGATGTTTACGTACTGAATCAGTTTCTTTTTTGTATATTCCGGTAATAGTCCGGTCAGCAAACTCTTCAACTGAAATAGTCTCTACAGGCTTCTGATTTTTTCTAACCTTCCCAGGCTCGAGCGTCTCGTAAAAAAGTGAAATTTTCATGGCACCTGCTTTTCTCTATCAATCAACTGATACCATTGCACCCTCACATTCGTTGTAGGGCACTTCTTCTCAAATGCAATCTCCACCAACGGCTTACCTGGTGGTTTAATGCGCTGTAGGTCGTACAGGACGCGCGTTAAGTGATTTTGGGGTAGCTTTGTAATAGCTGAGAGCTGTCGCCGGGTAACGGGCTTATTTAGCTTTCTTAGGGCTTTCAGAACAAGTCTTTTCTC
Source organism: Bacteroidota bacterium (assembly GCA_039198955.1). Lineage (GTDB taxonomy): Bacteria > Bacteroidota > Bacteroidia > Cytophagales > Cyclobacteriaceae > Tunicatimonas. The sequence continues at coordinate 127,187 of JBCCTI010000007.1, forward strand.
TATGGCAGGCCGTCCGCTATTCCGGAAAGCTCCGTAGGATTCTTTCTGGGTATCAGAAGCATCCATCAGATACCCCCTTTCTGAATAATCGCCAAATTTTTTGATTGGGACACACTTTGGACAGTGTGTAATTTTGGACAAATTTCATTACCTTCGAATTGTATTAAACTCTATTTGATCGCTTGCCCGTTTGTGCTGACAGACATTAAGCCTGACCTACCCCGGTCGGGCTTTTTCTATGCTTCTTCAGACGAACGGTCAGTAATCAGTGCCTCTACATCTTCAACAGACAGCAGGCTTTTCTTTCCCAATTTCATCAAGCTAATGTTGTGCTCTTTAATCAATTGATAAACCCGTGTGCGGGATATACCTAACTCGGTACATACCTGATTGATTGGCACGTAAGAGAATGCTCTTGACTGCATGGCTTTTTTATTAAAATGTGTTCTATTGTGTACAAGTGCAATTATACGGCAATCGATTGTAAGTGACAAGATGTCAATAAAACTCTATACATTCCTGGAGTAGCCAAATTTAAGTATCATAATTTAAATTATTGATTATCAGTATTTTAAACTTTAAATATTCTACTCAAATAAAGTAAAAGTCAGGTGCTCATTTGTTTTACCTCCGATTTAACCCTTTCATTTGCTTAACCAGCTCCTCCCGTTCTTCAGTAGGTGGCAGATTGAACTCATCGTAACTGTCTAAATCAAAAATGAACTGATCTATATCTACTTTCTCGTGCCCTTTCAAATTGGTTTGTGTTTTCTTCCTATGGCTATAGGTAGCTAAGTGACTAGGGTTATACTCACACATCTTCCGACAATCAAAAAAGTGATCTGCTACTAATCTCCAGTATCTACCCTGGGTAATAAACCTATTGTTGAGTAATTCATCAAAAAGGTAAACAATCTGACTTGTGTTAAAGCGAGTAACCGGAATATATGTATCGGGGGGTGACTGCTTTATTCCAATATCAAAATGCTTTACGAAGTCTTCCAAATAAAATCCGTCTGGAATGTAACATCGGTTAGGGTAAAGCAAGTCAAATAACAGAACCGATGCCAGATGTAGGTTCACCCTGTCTTCATTGAAATGAATCAACTTTACATTTTTATCTGGATGGTAAATTAGCTTTTGATCCATCAACCAAACGCTTTACTCATTTGACGAATAATACTCTCTCGGCTAACCCCCAAGTAATGATCCTGTACCGTCGCCAGCGATTTCCCGGTAATCTCAGCGATGATTGCCGGGCTAATGCCTTTAGCCGCGCAATTGCTAATAAAGCTCTTCACGGCGGTGTGAGACGAAATCTCAGCGTACTTCGGTAGCATCCTATATGACTTTTTACCACCGGAGAATACTGGCTTCTCAATCACCTGGGTAATCCCAGCCAATCGGCAGCATATCTTGATCATCCGGTTCAGTTCCTGGGGAGTCATCTGGGGTAACTGGTTATCATACCTAGCAAGTATCTCCCGGACTATCGGAGCCATCGGTACCAACGTAGTACGCTTATTCTTGTAGGCTGTCATCTCAATAATATCATTGTGAATGTGTTGTGGCCCTAACCTCGATAAATCGCTCCAGCGTAGACCTGTGTACGCCTGCACCAAGAATAAATCCCGTACCCTAGTCAGCCGTTCATTTTTAAAATGATGCTCATAGAGCTGCTGTAACTCATCCTCCGTTAGAAAGACAATCGGCATTTTCTCTTTGAGCACTTTAAACCTACCCACATCGGAACTTACCGGATACCCCCGGTCTTTCAGGTAATTAAGAAAGGCTTTCAGGTTCTTGATCTCTTTGCCCGCCGAATTATTATTGAGTTTTAAATCCTGCAATAGATGCTTTCGGTAGGCATGGTAGAAGTCTAGGTTTAACGTCTCTAGCGTTGGCTCACTACGCTTTCTACTCCAGTAGCGGGTAAATACCATCTTAGCGTGTTTAATTGCTTTCAAGGTGTTATCTGCTTTCGTGACAGCACTGTCGTTGTAGTACTCTTCCCACAGCGTATAGAGATTAATCTCCTCGGGTTCTTCGGGATCGGTATTCGCTAGACTGTACCGCTGCTTTACCCGCTCTATGGTTGGCTCTACTTTTTCGGTCAGCAACTCGTTCACAATACCTTCCACTTTTCTTCTAGCATCGCCAACCCGTAAGTTTCTACCTTCACGGCCTTTCAGCTCTCCACCAATCGGTTTGATCTGATCTTTCTCACCTCTCCAGTACTCAGGGGGAATCTTTACCTCTGTATTCAAGTACAAGTTTCTTCCCTTGTGCGTATAGAGAATGTACACCGTCGTTAATCCCTGCTGATTGGTACGAGGTATGCCCTTCGTTGTGCGTAGCGTGGCTTTAATTGTCCCCATACCCAAAGATACAAATGGAGAGCTATTGGAGAGTACACTATTGTAAACTTTTTCTGAAAACATTATTATTGATAGGTCAAATATTGCAAATCATATTCATAACCTCCTGATATACAGCATTTTTTGTAAACTATTGTAAATTATTGACAGTTCGTTTCAAGTCCTGCCGGGGCTATTTTCTCTCGTATTTTGTCTAAATATTTGCTCTCTTAACTTTTTTTATTTGTGAATAATTAGAAAAAAGTTTACTCCAGTAGGTGACATTTCTATTTTGGTAGTGTACTTTAGGTAAGGGTGGAAGAAGTAAGAATTTGGCAATGGAATACTGGTTCGTATTGTTGGATTCGTCGTGCCACGATGGATAAAACTTATATAATATGACTACCGCGCGGCGGACCGCAATACGCTGCGACAACGATGTGCCCGTTTAGTACAGAGGACATTATCTTTTTCCAAGACCTGGGAGAGCCTGTACTTGGCGATTAAGTATTTCTTAGTACACCACAATCTCGAGAGATTAGCAAAGAATTTATCCTTATGTTGAGTACATCACCTATTTTTTATTCAAATTAAATTTTGATTTCTCTATATTAATCGACCTTATGATACACAATCTTTACTACTTATTATTCTGTTTATTACTTTTCTTGACTACTTTCTCTGTCCATGCTCAGTTTGGAGATAAAGAATTATTGATCAGTAACATTCCCGACGAACGGTACGAGGCTTCCGTTGACCTCGACCAAGATGGTTTTAAAGATATTATTGTATTTCGCTCCGATAAATCCCCGGATAACCAGTTCTTAGGTGGACATTACGTGAAATACAACGACGGTACCGGACAGTTTACCCGTGAACAACTTATTAAAAATGACCAAAAAGATGGAAAAATATTATTCCTGCAGATATAGACGCAGACGGTCGTTTAGACCTTGCTGCCTACATAGATAACCAAGTGGCTTGGTTACGGAATGAAGGGAATAGCCGGGATTTCTCCTGGCGCTTTAATATTATTACTGATATTAATTTCCTTCCCAACAGAGGCATAAACAGCTTGATGTTTGAAGATATTGATGGCGACAGTGATCTAGACTTTTTGTGCAGGTGTAGTAACTCTTGGTATGAAAATAATGGACAAGGAGAATTTACTCAGTCGCCCACCATTGATGATAAAATTGGTCGGGTCTTATTCGCGGCTGACATCGGGCAGAACGGGACTACAGATATTGTAGCCACTAAAAGTGAGGGGGTAGGGCTGGTTGGATACGAGTATCAAGGCGATAGTTTCGGAGCACCTTTAGCATTAGTTGGCGAGGAACTTTTCTCCTTCGGGTCTAGTGAGTGGGCACAAACTATTGATCTGGATAATGACGGGGGCGTTGATATTATTTTTTATGGGGCAGAGCTAGCTCGTCAGGGCGAAATTCAGATTTTTAAGCAGCAATCAGCAGGGTATGTACTTAGCTACGATGGAGTGATTAATGGAGTAGCATCCCGAGCTAATGTGGTGGACTACGACAATAATGGTTATCTAGATATTGTCATCGGTGTCAAATATGAAAGTGCTACCGAAAGCTACGATGAAGCAGGGGACGACCAGATAGTGTGGCTTAAGAATCAGAACGGGGATTTATCGTTTGAAACTATTGCGGAACAGCAGTACGCTTTAGATGTAGGAAAGTATAATCAAGATGCATTAGCGGATGTTATAAGTTGGAAGCCTCAAGGAATCAGCTTGCTTACCCAACAAGGAACGGGCTTCAATACTCAGAGCCTATTCGAGTGGACAAGTACTGATGTTTTGTCTGATCTACATACCACCGAACTGAACGGCGATGGTCGTACCGACTTTTTGTTTTTTAGCAATAATTACAACAATGTCGATCGTACAGAAGGTGCTTACAGTGGTGCGGCGGCTATCACGGTACTACTATCTAGCTCATCGGGCTACGATATTCAACTGCTGAATAGCACATCGGTCATTTTGCCCGAATCGCTACGCTTTGCCGATATAGATAATGATGATGATCAAGATGTTGTCGCACTGCTCTACAGCATCAATGGTGAGGTGTTTTATGGGTGGGAAGTTATTTGGTACGAGAATGATGGTAACGGCGTTTTTGGCAAGCGTCAGATGATAGGTGAAGGTAGTAGTGAGGATTTTGACGATAATACATTTGAAGTATTTGATAGTAACAATGATGGCTACCCAGAAGTAGCCGCCTTCACGGGGTTCTACAAAAATAACCAAGGTGTTTTTCAAGAAGGGCCACCCATCCCTCAACCCGAAGCCGTAGCTGATCTTGACGGCGATGGGGCAATAGACATTATCGGTGAAAATGAGTGGTACGAAAATGATGGAGAGGGAAATTTCACCGCCCGCAGCGAAGTCAGTGGTTCACCGGTGGATCTTGATGGTGATGGCGACATTGATGTTGTCGATCGAGATAAGTGGTACGAAAACAACGGCTCCGGCAGTTTTACCCTGCAATCCTTAACCCAGCTTGTTGAAGTAGTTGAGTACGTTGATGTAGATGGCGATGGTGACGCCGACGCTGTTTCCGATGGAAATAATGCCTTATCGTGGGTGGAAAACACCGACGGCAAGGGTGACTTTCAGAACTCTAAGAACATCCTCAATGAGGGTACCTACAGCTTCCGGTTTAATGATGCTGATGGGGATGGCGACCAGGATTTATTTACTGACTCGAGTAATGGGTTGATAAAATTAGAAAATCTATCCATTAATGAGTCTGACACCAAGCTATCCCTAAAGTTAGATAAAACCGATGGGCTCCAGCAAGATACCATCAAAGTACCGCTAAAAGCTGAGAGCGGATTTACCAACCTCACTTCGCTGTCGTTCTCATTAGCTTGGAATACTGACGTAGCTACTTATGCCGGAGTAGAAAGTACCGAAACATTAACTCTAGAAACTGGCAGCACTAACAACGGTCAAGTCGGTATCACCTGGGAAAATAGCGGTGGGGCGAATAAATCCGAAGGAAGTACTTTTCTTTCACTATTACTGGTTCTCAACGGGGAAGAAAACAGTAGTGCTGAAGTATCATTCACGAACCAACCTGTAGCTCAGGCGGCAACTAATTCGGGTGGAAAAACTGTTTCCCTTGCTACGCAAAACACCCAATTTGAAATCAAAGAAAGCGAAGCCCCCACCAATATTAGTTTGGATAATAACTCAGTGAAAGAAAACCAGCCAGAAGTAACATTGGTAGGCAAATTTAGTACTACTGACCCTGATAACAGCAGTGGCTTTACCTATACATTAGTGGGCGGCGAGGGAGATGATGACAACGGTACTTTTAGCATCAACGAACGCTCCTTATTTACCAACCAAACTCTTGACTTTGAGACCAAACAGCTTTACAGCATTCGGGTACAAACCACCGATAGCCGGGGAAAGGCATTTACAAAAATATTCCAGATAAAAGTAGATGATGTGGATGACACTAACAATAATCCTACTGCGATCCGCTTGTCGTCTAACGTTATTGACGAAAATAGTAAAGCCCCCGCGGTAGTAGGTACGTTAACTACTGAAGACATTGATGAAGAAGACACCCATGAGTTTAAGCTAGTAGATGGTGAAGGTGATGATGATAACAATGACTTTATTATTGATGGCGATCAGCTTTTAACTCAAGAAGTATTCGACTTTGAAACAAAATCAGAATATAGTGTTCGGATTGAGGCTGTGGATAATCGGGGTGGTTCGTACTCTCAAGACCTATCTATTACAGTTAACGATGTAGACGAAAGCACCAATAGTACTCCTACCGCTATCGCACTAGATAAACGGGAAGTAGAAGAAAATCTTCCGGCTAATACCATCATCGGAACATTTACTACTACGGATGCTGATACCGACGATGAGCATACCTACTCTTTGGTAGAAGGTGAAGGAGATGCAGGAAACGGTCTATTTCAGATTAAAAGCGACCAACTGCAAACCATCCGTAGCCTGGACTACGAAGAGCAGCAGGAGTACTCCATCCGGGTACAGGCTGATGATGGAAAAGGAGGGATATTTGTCGCTCAATTTACCATTCAGATTATCGATCAAGCGGATAATCCCAATGAGTCTCCCACCGATATTACTCTGAGTAATAACCTCATCAACGAAAATCAGCCCAGGGGAACATTAATAGGAAATCTGACTACCGAAGATATTGATAGTGAGCAGTTTACTTACTCCTTAGTTGATGGTAGTGGCAGCACGCATAACCAACTATTTGCGATCAGCGACGGTGAGTTACGATCGACAGTTAGCTTCGACTATGAAACCCAAAGCCAGTTCAGCCTTCAGGTTCAGACCGACGATGGGCAAGGTGGCACCTTCAGCAAAGTACTTGCGGTGCTAATTAGCGATGTCGAAGATCAGCCCAACCGCCCCCCTACCAACATTTTACTCAACAGATCGACTGTTGAAGAAGGACAACCGGTAGGTACCCGCATCGGTATATTAAGTGCTATTGACCCCGACAACGCTGACCAACACCAATACCAGTTACTCAGCAGTAATGATGAAGCTGCTTTCTCAATTGATGACAACGAACTTCTTAGTGCCCTCGTCTTCGACTATAACTCCCAGGCAAGCTACCTTATTCAGGTTCAGTCGGACGACGGTCGGGGTGGCACTCACATCAGAACCTTTGCTATCTCGGTAACCCCCACCAACAATGTGACGCCATTGGGGGTAAATAACCCAGTTGAAGATCAGCAAATAGTGCCGGATGAAGAATTTAACCTGGTTATTCCTGAAAATGTATTCCAAGGCGACTCACTAACATTAACCGTTACTCAATCTGACGGATCGCCATTACCCAATTGGATCACATTTGATTCTGCCACCAATACCCTAAATGGTGCCCCTTCTGCTAGCGATGAATCCATAACTGTCAAAATCACGGCAACTAACCCGCAGGGAGATACGGTAAGCGATGAATTTATGCTCACGATAGAAGGCGTCACTTCCTTGAGCAATGAAGTATTTAGACAATGGAAAATATATCCAGTACCTACCCGAGACTATTTGCTTATTGAGGCCAAAACAGCTACTGTTCCGCTACAATCCTATCGATTAATCAACGCTCAGGGCAAAACCGTGCGGTTTAACCAGATGAATGGAACTCCAGCTACGAATGTTAGAATAGAAGTTACCGCACTGGTAGAAGGTATCTATTTACTGGAAATACAGACCCACCAAGGATTCTACCGAAAGCGCATTCTCATTGAGTAAATCAGGAAAATAGCACTTTGCCTATATTGTATTATTTGCCTAAGTTTGTATCTGATCCATTACTGGGCGAGGGTCATATTTTTTGTCCCTTGCTTTACTTGCCACATCTCTTCGCTCAACCCACCAAGTAAGACTGTATTTGCCGTAGGGCGTCGCCTGCTTTGAGGTAGTGATACCCACTATTTATAATTTGTGCATTTTTGTAGTTTGACGCTACACTAACCTGACCAGTATGCGCTTAACAGTTACTTTTTTCATAATTCTATCTATCCTGGTAGTCCCTTCAAGAATAATAGCCCAAAATGCTTTTCAACCTAAAATCACCTTGGTTGATGATAGTGAGCAGCAGACTTTAGCACTTACAGAAGATTTTGATGGGGAGGCCGGGCAAGACTTATTAGTATTCCGACTTAATACCAATACTGGTGACTGCTGCAACGGTAGCTACGCTATTTTGCTGAATGATGGCAGTGGAAACTTTTCCGAAGAAATATCCCTGACTACTGATGTAGCTGAATGGGAAAACATCCGTTCGGGCGATATAAATGGTGACGGAATACCGGATATTATCGTATACCAACCTGAGAATAATACGATTAGCTGGCTTCAGAATCAGGAAACCGGAGGTTTTGCTCCTATTGCCCCACTTGTTACTGACTACACTGGTAGCACTTTTGAAGTAGCTGAGTTAACCGGAGATGATCAGGCTGATATCGTGTACACCTCATTTGGTGACAAAACCCAATCGTTTTTACTGATTAATCAGGGGAATCAGGCTTTTTATGCGCCTATTCTGGTAGCTGGGGGCGAACTCATTCACATTGGTGATTTTGATAGCGACGGACAACGTGATTTGTTCACTGTAGATGAATCTACCAGTAAGATCGTATGGCAACGTAACGAGGGCAATGGCTCATTTTCTGCTGATACTACTGGTATTATCAGTCAATCCCCCTCTTTAAACTTACTCATTGGCAACTTTGCAGGAGATGCTACGAATGAGCTAATCGCTGCTTACGCCGCTGATGTGGATGATTTCATTATATCTCCTCAAATTTATTCTTTTACCGAAGTTGGCGGCTTTGTACTGGAAGGCAACCTGGTCGAGTTAGAAGAGTTTGATCTGTCACCCCAACGTATGCAGGCTAATGATATTGATCAGGATGGCGATCTAGATATACTGGCTAGTTTCACTTTTGCGCTGGCATTCGCCCGCACTGAATCTATCTTCGATCAGTACGTGGGCTGGTACGAAAATACAGGAAACTTCCAGTTCACCCCCCGCCTACTGGACGACGCCCTGCTGACCGGAATGTATACCGACCTCAACAACGATCAGCAGCCCGACATTGTATTGAACACTCCCGATGAATTAGTGTGGCAGGAAAACCTGGGTGCCGCTACTTTCTCTTCCCCTCAGTATCTAATTACCCGCCGGGCTTTACCCTCCGCCTTTTCGGGCGAATCTGGTACCTACATCAATTTCGGCGATCTTAATCAGGATGGGTTTTCTGAAATGATCGTTACTGAAGGAAGTAGTAATAAAGTGCTAGCCTTTGCCAACCAGGATAGCGTATTGACTACTCCTGCTCAATTATTGGCTCTTAACACCCTAATTCCGGGCGATGCTGCGGTAATCCCAACTTCGAGCGGTGCCGACTTACTATTGCTGGGTGGAGAAGCCAGCGAGGGACAAAATATTTTCCGCTACCCAGCCCAAGCTGATTTCACCCTTGGTAAAAAAGATACGCTGTACAGCGGTCAGATAGATGGCACACTCTATCCTGGAGATTTTAATGGTGATGGTCGTAGCGAAGTCGCTTTCACTGACTTTTCGCGCAGCGAAGACGGCGAAATATTTTTATTAGTAGGCAATGATGGTAACTATGAGTTGGTTGATACCCAAATTGTGGGCACTATTGAAGCTGCCTATGATGTCAATCAGGATCAAAAGGTGGATTTGATCGTAGAAGGAAATATTTACACTCAATCTTCTGCCGGAAACTTTGATCTACTTCCCACTCCAGAATTTCCGTTCAATCATATCGAGGATATTAACGGGGATGGTCTCACCGACTTTCTGTTCTTTTCCGAAGCCGAGGTAACGCTCTATCTTACCAATAACGACGGAACGTACCAGGAACAAACCTTAACATTTGGTGAGAGCTATGATTTTACGCAAACTCCCTGGCTGTTTCTTAATATCGACGATGATTTAGACCAAGATTTGGTGTTTGTGAACGTCAGTAGTGACCGCCAAGAACTAGCTTACCTGCGCAACCTAAACGGTTCTACTTCTTTCGGAGAATATACCGCTTTAGCTTCATTTGAGTCTGCTCCTTTGTTGTTCAAGCACGATATTGACCGGGATACAGATACTGATCTGGTAGTGCTATCCGATACTGATTTGGCCTGGTATCGTAACAATGCCTTCCAAGCGGAGGAAATGCCAATAAACTCGCCTCCAACCGTAGCTAACCCCATTGACGATCAGCAGGTCACTACGGATTCAACGTTCAGTTTGATAATTGCTGATAATACATTTCAAGATACTGATGAAGGCGATAGCCTCACCATCACGGTTACGTTGTCCGACGACACTGCTCTTCCTAACTGGCTTACTTTTGATTCAGCCACCCGCACCCTAAGCGGTACTCCTCCTGAGGCAGGAGATTTTACGATAAAAATCACGGCTACCGATACTTCTGCTACCAGTGTAAGTGATGAATTTGTGCTAACCGTAGCCGAAGGCAATCCTGTTACTAGTTTAGGTGATGATTTGCCCCAAGGAATACAACTGTACCCCAACCCTGCTACTCAAACTATGTGGTTAGAAATTGGATCAGATGAGGGAAAGTTAATCGCGTACCGCTTACTAGATGCCAAAGGGAAAGTGCTACAAGCTCAACGATTTAATACTCAAAGAAACACTGAACTCAACGTTTCTTCGCTGCCACGAGGATTTTATTTATTAGAAATTCAGACGTCCAATCGTACTTTTCAACGGCGAGTGCTAATTGAGTAGGCGGTTTGGCATTACTCACTCCTTGGGGTATCTTGCCCGTATGAACCGACGTACATTTATTCAAAAAAGTGGCATAGCAACAGCCTTCGCCTACTTTCCTTCAGCCTGTTCCTCAGAAACCCATCCTCCCAACGCGCTCAATGTTATAGAAGCCACCGTTACCGACTTGAAAGCGGGTATGGAAGCAGGAGAGTATACTTCCCGTGATTTGGTAGAAGTCTATCTCCAGCGCATTCAGGAAATTGACCAACAAGGGCCGACCCTACGCTCAGTGATTGAGGTAAACCCCGAAGCCTTGTCTATTGCTGACCAACGGGATGAAGAACGTCAACAGGGAAAAGTTCGCGGTCCACTGCATGGTATTCCAGTCATGATTAAAGACAATATTGACACAGTTGACCAGATGGAAACTACGGCTGGTTCATTGGCACTGACGGGTTCTAAACCCGCTCAGGATGCATTTTTAGTGCAACAACTGCGGGAAGCCGGAGCGGTATTACTCGGAAAAACCAACCTAAGTGAATGGGCTAATTTCCGGTCTACCCGCTCTTCAAGTGGCTGGAGTGGGCGGGGCGGACAGGTGAAAAACCCGTATATTTTAGATCGTAACCCCTGCGGTTCCAGTTCTGGTTCGGGCGTAGCCGTATCCGCTAATTTATGCACGGTCGCTATCGGCACGGAAACCAACGGTTCTATTGTCTGCCCTTCTCAGGCGAACGGCATTGTGGGCATCAAACCAACTGTCGGGCTAGTAAGCCGTTCAGGTATTATCCCTATTTCCCACAGTCAGGATACTGCCGGACCGATGACCCGCACCGTAACTGATGCAGCTATCTTGCTGGGTGCGCTTACCGGAACTGACGCTCGCGACCCTATCACCCAAAAAAGTGAAGGAAGGGCTTACCATGATTATACGCAGTTTTTGGACGTGAATGGATTACAAGGTAAGCGAATCGGAGTGGGGCGGTCCTATTTCAGCTTTCACGAAGTGGTAGACGAACGAATGGAGGCTGCTCTGGCCGCGATGAAAGAACAGGGAGCTACATTGGTCGATCTGGAAACGGTGATGCCTCAAGATGAACTCAACGGAGCTGGTTACGAAGTGCTACTTTACGAATTTAAACACGACCTGAATCAGTACCTGGCTGAACGAAATCATCCAACCATAAAAACCTTAGAAGATTTAATCGCCTATAACCAGAACCACGCTGATCAGGAAATGCCCTATTTTCTCCAAGAGGTATTCTTATCCGCCCAAGCAAAAGGAGGTCTCGACGATGAAGCATACCTGGAAGCCTTAGCCACCGTGCAGCGCGTCTCCCGGCAGGATGGAATTGATAAAGTGATGAACGAACACCAGCTAGATGCTATCGTCGCCCCCAGCGGTAGTGCTGCCTGGCCCATTGATGTAGTGAACGGCGACCATTTTCTAGGAGGAAGCTCTTCTCCAGCAGCGATGGCAGGTTACCCTAGCATTACGGTTCCAGCGGGCTTTGTGCATGGCTTACCCGTGGGCATATCGTTTTTTGCCTCGGCTTATCAAGAACCCCAGCTTATTCAAATTGCTTATGCCTTTGAGCAGGCTACCCAGCACCGAAAAGCTCCCGAATTTAAAACTACACTTGTCCAATTGACGCAGGCGTCTGAACAAACATGAAACAACTGATACTTCTAATTTTACTCACTGTAAACATCCAGTGTTATGCTCAGCAACTTGGCAACTCTGAGGAACAAGCTGTCATGGATGTAATCAATCAGTTTTTTGTATCTCTAGAAGCACAGGATACTGTACTTTACAAGCAGATAGTATTTCCTGAAGGCCAGATTTGGCGGATTAATAATAAGCGTGATTCAGCCAGTCATTCAGTGCGGTACTTTAGAGACGATTTAAAAACTTTTGATCCGAAAAAAAATCTACAGGAAATTCCACTGAGCTTCGATGTAAAAGTTCATAAAGGGATCGCTATTGCCTGGGTACCTTATGAATTTCGCGTAAATGGAAAATTCTCCCATTGCGGAGTAGATACCTTTACCTTAATCAAGGCAAATGCTAATTGGAAAATCGTGAACCTGTCGTACACTATTGATGCCGGCAACTGTCAGCAACTAAAGAATGGGTAAACTCTGAGAAGCTGTTCAGGATTTTTCCCGTAAGCTTTTTAACTGCTCCCGAATGGCTTGGATTCGGGCCTCAGCATCAGCCTGTTTCTTTCTTTCGTTATCTACCACCTGCTGGGGGGCATTTTCTACGAAGCGGGCATTGCCTAACTTTTTGTCTACCGAAGCTTTGAAGCCTAGCTGATATTCTAAGTCCTTCTCCAGCTTTTTTATCTCAGCATCCACGTCAATAGCATCACCCAGTGGAATAAAGAATGTATCGGGCTGACCAATCGCCGTAGTCACCATAAAGCTATCGGCTCCTTCTATTTTATCGTCAGTAAATTCAATAGCAGCTACATTCGCCAGCTTTTCAATAATACTACCGAATTTCCGATAGACTTCTGGGGTATCAGTTTTTACATACAGTGATAATGTATCCTTTTGAGAAACCTGTCGGGTATTGCGCGTATTACGCACGTTGCCCACTACGTCAAACACGGCTACGCCACCCTGTAGCAAAGTCTGGTCGGCTTGCTGACGATCTTTTTGCGTATCGGCCTTCGGCCATTCCGCCACAATTACGTAGTCGTCCTCATCCC